>NZ_CP044222.1:688205-1376410 GCF_008727795.1 Nitrincola iocasae
CAAGTCAGTGCCATGCACTGCTATGGGAGGAGGGAGGTGGTGCTAGGATTCAGGTTTATTTTTTAGCGTCTGCTTCGTAAGCGGCAACAGAGTCCATAATGGCCTGGCGTGCGGCTTCGGCATTTGACCAGCCTTCAACCTTGACCCATTTGCCGACTTCCAGCTTTTTGTAGTTTTCGAAAAAGTGTGCAATACGGTCTTTGGTCAGCTGTGGCAGGTCTTCGACATCCTGAATGTCGCCGTAGGCTTTAGAAAGTTTTTCGTGTGGTACGGCCACCAGTTTGGCATCTTCACCGGCTTCATCAGTCATGTTGAGAATGCCAACAGGGCGGCAGCGAATAACAGAGCCAACAACAACGGGATAAGGCGTGATTACCAGAACGTCCAATGCGTCACCATCATCGGCCAGCGTGTGGTTGATGTAGCCATAGTTGGCTGGGTAAAACATTGGTGCGGCCATAAAACGGTCAACAAACACGGCGTCAGAGTCTTTGTCTATTTCGTATTTAACCGGCGAGCTCTCAGCCGGGATCTCGATGACGACGTAAATATCATTTGGCAGGTCTTTGCCTGAAGGTACGTTTACAAAACTCATGAGTAGGTTCCTGTAATAACAGTTGAAAAATAATTCCGGCTAATCAGCGTATTTTAAAGACTGAGCTGCCCGCTCGCTATACGACTTAGGGTCAGTCAGTCCTGTGCCTTTACTCAGGTTTCTGATGGTATTCGACTAGTGCCTTGACCTCTTCGCGTGATCCCAGTGCTACAGAGACGCGCTGATGTATGTGTTCAGGCTGAATTTCCATGATGCGCTGGTAGCAGGTGCTGGATACACCACCGGCCTGTTCAATCAGCATGCTCATCGGATTGCCTTCGTACATCAGGCGAAGCTTGCCGGGTTTTTTCGGATCGCGGGAATCCCATGGATAGGTAAACAGACCACCACGGGTCAAAATACGATGAACTTCAGCCACCATCGAGGCGATCCAGCGCATGTTGTAGTTCTGAGCACGGGGGCCTTCGGTACCTGCCAGAAGATCATCAATATAGTTGCGCATGGCGGGTTCCCAGAAGCGCTGATTGGACATGTTAATGGCAAACTCAGCGGTTGTTTCCGGTACTGTTACATCCTCTTGTGTTAGCAGGAAGTCACCGGTGTGTGCCAGGGTAAACATGTTGACACCGTCGCCGGTTGTCAGTGACAGAACCGCATGAGGCCCGTAAAGAACATATCCGGCCGCCAGCTGTTGAGTGCCGGGCTGTAAAAACAGCGAATCGGAGTCTTCATGTTCACCCGCTGGTACTTCCAGTACTGAAAAAATAGTGCCGACAGATACGTTAATATCTATATTGGATGATCCATCCAGCGGGTCAAAAGTGACAAGAAAGCGTCCTTCAGGGTTGCCGAAGACCGCATGATCTTCCTCTTCAGAGGCGACACCACGAACTAAGGGATTGTCCAAAAGAACTTTTTTCAAAATTTCGTTGGAGATGATGTCGAGTTTTTTCTGGGTTTCACCCTGAATATTGGTGTTGTCTGATATGCCCAGTACGCCCGCCAGCTCTCCTTCACGCAGTTGCAATGCAATTTCCTTGCAGGCCAGCATTAGGGTGTCAATGAGTTCAACGAGTTCAGTATCGATTTTTTTGTGCTTAAGAAAGTTGCTCAGCAGTTGCATGGCGTGCTCGGTCCCCAGCATGGTTTACAGGCAGATGTTTGTGTGTTCCTTACAATAGCGTCGATTGTACGCGAAAAAACGCACAAATGCATAATAGTGTCTAGTTAAAAAAGACCATGCTGCGTTTGCGTAAGGGATAAACAGCTTTAGGTAAAACTGTTATGATCTGGGACGTTTTTCTGAGGACGGGTTAAAGGTGCATATACATATTCTTGGTATCTGCGGAACCTTCATGGGGTCGCTGGCTATACTGGCACGGGAGGCGGGTCACCGGGTGACCGGTTCGGATCAAAATGTCTATCCGCCAATGAGTACGCAATTAGAAATGCAAGGTATTGAATTGATTCAGGGATATGACCCTGTTCAACTGAAACCTGCACCGGATCTGGTCATTGTCGGCAATGCCATGTCGCGCGGTAACCCCTGTGTGGAGTACATGCTGGAACAGGGGCTGCCTTATACTTCTGGACCGCAGTGGTTGCATGATCATCTGCTTCCCGGCCGCTGGGTGTTGGCGGTTGCCGGAACACATGGTAAAACGACGACAGCAACTATGCTGGCCTGGATACTGGATCAGGCCGGTATGGCGCCAGGCTTTTTGATTGGTGGTGTCCCGCAGGGCTTTGATTGTTCTGCACGACTGGGTAGTACGCCATTTTTTGTGATTGAAGCTGACGAATACGATACAGCTTTTTTTGATAAGCGTTCCAAATTTGTTCATTATCAACCACGTACATTGATTATGAATAACCTGGAATACGATCATGCCGATATTTTTCCGGATCTGGCCGCGATCCAGCGACAGTTTCATCACCTGAATCGCTTGGTGCCGGGTAATGGCCTGTTGATCCGTCCGGCTGATGTGCCTGCACTGGATGAGGTGGTTGCTATGGGCTGTTGGAGTGAGCGGCAACTCACGGGGCTGCATGGGCAAACCGAGTGGTCGGCACATTTGTTGCAATCGGATGGTAGTCATTTTGCTGTATACCATCAGGGGGTAAAGCTAGGTGAAGTTAATTGGTCATTGAGTGGTGATCACAACGTCATGAATGGCCTGAATGCGTTGGTGGCGGCACGTCATGTCGGAGTGCTGCCCTCTCAGGCTATACAGGCGCTGAGTGAGTTTTCCGGCGTCAAACGGCGTATGGAGCTGCTTGGGCAGGTCGGTGGCGTGAGTGTGTATGATGATTTTGCTCACCATCCCACTGCTATTGCAACTACCCTGGCAGGGCTGCGTGCTCAGATCGGTGATGCGCCGCTGGTAGCGGTTATTGAGCCTCGCTCCAATACCATGCGTCTGGGCTCACATAGCGACAGGCTAATGGCATCCACTGAACAGGCTGACCAGGTATACTGGTATCAGCCTCCAGCGATGGACTGGTCCCTTGAGTCACTTGCCGCTGACTGTCCGGTGCCCTCGGAAGTTTGCGATGATATAGATCAACTGGTTGAGAAACTGGTGCGGCAGGCTCGACCAGGCATGCATCTGGTGATCATGTCCAATGGCGGCTTTGGTGGTATTCATGCTAAACTTTTGAGCGCTCTTAAGGAGCAGCCGTATGACTGATGCGTTTAAAGGACGGGTAACGCTGGCCCTGACTGGAGCCTCCGGTGCGCAGTATGGTTTGCGGCTGTTGCAATGTCTGTTGCAGGCTGACTATCAAGTGTTGATGATGGTTTCCAAAGCGGCTCAGGTGGTTGTTGCAACCGAAACTGATATCAATCTACCCGGTACGCCTGACGCTCAGCAGGCTTTTTTGTCAGTACACTATCAAGCACAACCGGGCCAGTTGCGAGTGTTTGGTCGTGAGCAGTGGCTGGCGCCTGTAGCTTCGGGCTCAGGTGCACCGTCTGCTATGGTGGTTTGTCCCTGCAGTACCGGCAGCTTGTCGGCTATAGCAACGGGCGCCAGTAATAATTTAATTGAGCGGGCCGCCGATGTCGCTCTGAAAGAGCGGCGGCAACTGATTCTGGTGCCTCGCGAGGCACCCTATTCCACTATTCATTTGGAGCATATGCTGAAACTATCTCAGCAGGGGGTTGTGATTCTGCCGGCTTCGCCCGGTTTTTATCATCGACCAGACAGTGTTGAAGCTATGATCGACTTTGTAGTCGCTCGTATTCTGAATCAATTGGGCATTGAGCAGGCGTTGCTGCCGCGCTGGGGAGAAACGCTTTTATGACACGAATACTGGCTCTGGACACCTCAACAGATGCGTGTTCTGTGGCGCTAATGGACGGGCAATCGGTGCGCGAGGATTTTCGCATCGAGCCGCGTCGGCATACGCACCTGTTGCTGCCCATGGTGGATGCACTACTGGCTGAATCAGGAATACGCGTCCAGGATCTTGATGCGATTGCCTTCGGGCGGGGCCCCGGCTCTTTTGCGGGTATCCGTATCGCGACGGGTGCTGCGCAAGGTCTGGCTTTGGCCGCTGACTTACCCCTGATTCCTGTTTCAACACTCAGTGCACTGGCGTTGGACGCAACAGATCGTTACCCTGAGGCTATCGTATTGGCGGCACTGGACGCACGTATGGATGAAGTTTACTGGTCGGTCTGTGCTCGTAAAGGTGATGGTATTCAAGTGCTGCAAGCTGAGGCCGTGTCACCTCCGTCAGTGATACGGCTTAATGAGTTCGAGCAGACTTTGGTTGCTGTGGGGAGTGGTTTGCGTTATCTACAGCAAATGCACTCCGCAAGCATTAAGCAGTTCCAAACAGTGGACAGTGAATGCTATCCTCACGCCGCCAGTATGTTGAGACTGGCGGCGATAGACTTGCAGGCAGGTAGTACTCTGGCTCCAGAGGATGCACAGCCTGTTTACCTCAGAGATCAAGTTGCCTGGAAAAAGAGGGATCAATAATGCCTATTAGTGAATGGATTCAGGTTGCCGTACTGGCTTTAATACAGGGTTTGTCAGAGTTCCTGCCGATTTCCAGTTCTGCGCATCTGATCCTGCCGGCTCAATTACTTAATTGGGAAGACCAGGGGTTAGCATTTGATGTCGGTGTGCATTTAGGTACGCTGTGTGCGGTGCTGGTGTATTTTCGCCATGATCTGGCGCGAATGTTCTTCGCCTGGGTGGAGTCTATCCAGGGGCGCCATAGTGCGGACGGGACTTTAAGTTGGTTGGTTATTCTCGCTACGATACCGGCGGTGATTGCCGGATTCTTGTTTGTCGGCTGGGTTGAAACCTGGGGTCGCTCAATACTGGTGATTGCAGCGACAACCTTGCTGTTTGCTGCGGTAATGGGATGGGCTGATATGCAGCGTAAAGAGCAGCGTGATATAGGTCATCTGAAAGTCAGGGATGCTATCTGGATAGGTCTGGCACAGGCCGTGGCGTTGATCCCGGGTACTTCGCGTTCCGGAGCGACGATTACCGCTGCTCTGATGCTCGGTTTTGATCGCGCCTCAGCTGCACGCTTTTCATTCTTGCTTTCTATACCCGTGACGATCGGGGCTTGTGTGATGATGGCCACCCGAATTACGTCAGGTCAGAGTATTCTGCCATTGGAGATGCTGTTTACCGGTGCGGTAATTGCCGCAATCAGTGCCTGGACATGTATCCATCTGTTTCTGAAGTGGATAGCCCGTATAGGTATGATGCCTTTTGTGATCTATAGGCTGGTGCTTGGCGTCGTGTTGCTATTAGTTTATTTTAACTTGCCCGAGCTGGCTTAGAGTGCAATTAGATCAAGCCTTGCTCGCCTGTGGCTGGCAGGAGCCTGCCTTTGCTGCCCGAGCTGAACTTCTGGCTGCTCAGCTTAAGGTGCCTGTGGTTCAGGTAGTGTCTTTGCAGGATCTACCCTTCGCTTACCTGTTGCTTTGTGATGCATCGGGCCTTGCCTTGCAGATGTGTGGTAAAAAACCTCCGGGGCCAGTACGGGCTGATTTTGTCAGTGGTGCCGTGGCGCATCGTCGTCAATTTGGCGGCGGTCAGGGACAGATGATTGCCAAGGCTTGTGGCATCGCCAAAGGTATTCGGCCGAGTGTGGCTGACGTCACTGCGGGTCTGGGACGTGATGCGTTTGTGTTGGCAAGCCTTGGCTGTCAGGTGCAGATGGTCGAGCGCTCTGCGCTGGTACATCTGTTGTTGGACGATGGACTGGTGCGTGCAGCTGAGCATCCTGATCTGCAGAATATTATCGCACGCATGGCTTTGGTGCATTCGGATGCTTTGGACTGGCTAGGTCACCAGGCCAGGTTGCCAGCATCTGAACGACCGCAGGTGGTTTATCTCGACCCCATGTTTCCACATCGGGAAAAAGCAGCGCTGGTCAAGAAAGAGATGTTGCTATTCAGGGATTTGGTGGGTGATGATGCTGATGCCGATGGATTGCTGGACGCGGCACTGGCGATAGCCCAGTGCCGTGTTGTGGTGAAGCGCCCACGTAAAGCCCCTTGTCTGATGGAGCATGAACCCGCCTATCGGCTGGAAGGAAAAAGCAGTCGTTACGATATTTATAGTCTGAAAAAACTCTTCTAAACCAGTCGTCCTTTAGTCAGCCAGTTATCCGCTTTGTTTATCAGACTATCCGGTAGGAGCTTTTTACCCAGCCGTATCAAGCTACTGAGTTGGTGAGCCGGCGTTAATTTATCCGTCTCTCCCAGTATCAGGCCCTGATTGAGCAGTTGCGTTGTGATGTCTTCAAATACTCTTCGGTCGGCATATTCCGGTGCCGCATAGCCATATTCCTGATGCAAGTGCAGAGCCAGTTCGCGGGTGGTTTCCATCAGCTCTGTCTCGGTCGTTTGCTGCAGTTGAACAAGTACCCGTATAAGTAAATATTGACGTAACAATACCGGTTCTGCGAGGCGTATCAAGTGTGCACTCAGCGGTGGTGGCGATGTATCTACAGTCGACATAAGTTGTTGTTGAATTAGGTTTTCACGGGTTTTTCGGATCAGTAGCAGATCCTGATTCTGATGTGGATCAGGAAGGCTTAGTTCTGCGCGGATATAAGGATAAAGTGCTCTGATAAGGCGAGTTTGTGTGCTGGTGCCAGAGTGGCGTAAGCGGCGCTGAAACAGCAACACCAGGCCAGGTATAATCAGCTTGTGTATCAGCATGTTACGATAAAAAGTGAGCTCGGTGGCCTGTTCTGGCGACAAGGAAACGGCATTCTGTCCCCGGGTAATTTGTTTGCGCTGTACCGCAGCTTTGATCCAGTCTCCGGGAGGGCTGTTGGGTAAGTTTGAGCCACTTTGTTTGAGTAGCCTGCTGAGTTCTTCCAGCCGTACCAGCAGGTCGGCTTCCCGCATTTGCTGTCCAGGCGCAGAGAGTAGCAGGCTGGCGATCAGAGAGATTTGTGATGGCATAAACGTATCATTAATACGTTCCATCACTTGTTGGCTCAAATGATGAACCTGTAGATCCAGTGAGGTGTCCGGGTGTTGTTCGAGTTTGATGGGTTGGGCAAAACTGATGCTTACTTCACCATAGCGCTGAAACAGGATACGTAATGATTTGATCGTACTCAGAAGGTTTTCCCGAACCTTACCGGCGCCTGACAGCTCGTGCTGATAGCTGCGGCCCTCTACCAGCCGGTCGTAGCTGATGGCAACCGGAATGAGTGCTATGGGGCGGGCAGGGTCTTGTGTCCAGGCTTCCAGGGTCATTTTAAGGAGTCCAGCTTTGGGCGAGAGTAAGCGTCCACTACGGCTACGACCGCCCTCCATGAAATATTCTATGCTATGACCACGGTGCATCATTAGAATCATATAGCGCCTGAATACGGTGGTATACAGCGGGTCATCACGGAAGCGGCGGCGCATAAATATAGCCCCGCCACGGCGCAGTAGATTGCCAATAAGTGGCATATCCAGATTGTCACCGGCAACAACGTGGGGCACCATCAGGCCATGACGATAGAGCAACCAGGACAGCAGAATGTAGTCAAGATGGCTGCGGTGGCAGGGCAGATAAACGAGGTTGTGGGTCAGCGCCAGTTGCTGAATCTGTTCTGTGCCTTGAATATTGATGCGGCTGAACAGGCGTCCGAGCAAAAAACTGATCAAGCGATTAAGGATTCGAGCAGTGGGTGGGTTGAAGTCAGCCATGATCTTGCTGAGGACTTCGGTCAGTTGCCGTTCCATTTTCAGCGGTGAGATACCCTGGCGCAGGGCGGCTTCAGTAATGGCCTGGCCAACATCTGCTGCGTCAAGCACCTGCTGCATCAGGGTGCGGCGGTGTGAGAGGTCCGGGCCAAGAATGGCCTGGCGACAGCGCTGAAAATGTGTCCGCAAAACCCAGACTGCTCGTCGGGCAACCTCGCTGTCACTGATGCCGGGTTTAATTAAGTCGCTTAATACCAGGGGTTCATCAATGCGAACCAGGGTGGAGCGACCATTGATCAACAGTTTAAATAAGCGCAGAGCGCTGCCGCTGCTGGCCCAGCTTTCAGACAGGGATGATCGGAACAATGGCTTGTCATTAGCCGGCATGTGGCCTGCCAGCACCATGACCGGTTGCAGGCGAATATCGCGGTCTGGTTCATTACGTTGCAGTGCGGTGAGATTCTCGATCTGCAGGCGCAGTGCCTCGGGATTCTGATTGTCTACGGCTGTCAATTGCTCTGCACGGTAATTGCTGTGCAGTTTTCTGAAGCGGTTTTCCAGTATCAATCTGTCTGCTGTGAAGGGTTTTTCCAACACATAGATGGTGTCCGGATGCTGATTTAATATGCCGCTGCCGGTTACCCGATCACGGATCAGGAGCTTCAGCAGTAAACGGTAGATTGTGGTGCGGATTGTCATGTTGAGCTCAATAGTGCGGGGGTGGCTGGTTATCTTCACCCAGCGGGTTGCCGTCACTGAGTTCTTTGATCCGTTGACTGAGATGATGAATCATGCGCGACATTTTTTCCAGATCCAGTTCCTGTCTGGCTAAGGTGTTGCTGAGCTGATCTATGGCCTCTTCCTGAAAGGCGACACGGGCTTCCAGGTTGTGTAGCGGCGTTGAATCTGACATGGTATGGCTCTCCTGTGTCAGGGATGGCTGGGCTAATATTGTACTAAGTCTGGCTTCTTATGTATAACGCATTGAAAAAAAGCGCAAAATAATATATATCTTGTTCGTTTGGCGGTTTAAGGAAGTTTTGTTAGTAAAGAAGGAATCTTGCCCTGGCCGCTTGATGAATATAATTAATCTGTTGTGAAAAGTGAAAGAGATAAGATAAATGAGTGGTAATCAATTGATAAAAACGATCATTTTTGCTGTTATTGTCGCAGCCGGTGCCGGTCTTGCACAGGCGTATTCAGGTAATCTGTGGGTTGTTACTGCGGTTGCTTTTGTGTTGGCACTGATTGCTGGCTTTATACTGAGTGCATCTGTCAGTTTAGGGTCTGTTTCTCAATCCACTCGTCCGGCTAATGCCCAGTTGGATGATGAGGACGATGACTATATCAGTGAGAATGACGACCGTGAAGCGGGTAGTGTTAAGTGGTTTAATGTGTCTAAAGGCTTTGGTTTCATCACCCGTGAAAATGGTGATGATGTCTTCGTACATTTTAGAAATATCCGCGGACGGGGTCATCGTTCATTGAATGAGGGTCAGCGAGTTAAGTTCTATGTGCGTCAAAGCGATAAGGGCTTGCAGGCTGAAGACGTATCCATTTTGCGTGATTGATAGAAGTATACATCCGCTTAGCAGTTAAAACGACCGCCCTTGTGGCGGTCGTTTTGTTAGGGGTTGGTGTCATGGTGCAGAGCACTGGGGACGTCGACCTTGGCGTAAAGCGGCTTGATAGGTTTGTAATGCAGTTGGCATAGCATTCTGCAAAGAGCGAATGCGAGAAGCGTGCCCTGGATGCGTAGACAAAAATTCGATCGAGTTGTTGCTGGCTTTGCTGCGCATATTTTCCCACAGTGTGATGCTTTCACGCGGATCAAATCCCGCTCTGGCCATTAAGTCCAGTCCGATCAGGTCGGCTTCAGACTCATGTTGACGGGAGAAGGGCAGCAAAATGCCCACTTGAGCTCCCAGCCCCAATGCCGCCATAATGCGGGCATCCGATCCATCCTGAGTTGCTAGAGCCGCACTTGCCAGAGTCAGCCCCATTTGCGTTGCCAGGTTTGAGCTGGCGCGCTCGTTACCATGCCTTGCCTGTACATGTGCAATTTCGTGACCGATAACCGCGGCGAGTCTGGCGGGGGTGTCCGCTACGCTGAACATGCCGCGATAGACGCCAATTTTCTGACCAGGTAGCGCGAAGGCGTTTGGACTGTCATCGTCAAACACTACGACTTCCCAGCTGCCTGGAGTGCCACTGACGGCGAAAAGTGCATTTGAAACACATTGTACGTAGTTCTGTGTCGGCGAATGGCGATAAATTTTTTCTTCTTGCTTCATTTGCTCGAAGTTAGCCTGGCCAATACTGGCCATCTGCTGCTCACTGAACATGGTGAATTGTGAGCGTCCGGTGGGCGAGGTTGTGCAGCCGCTCAATAGCAGGAGCAGCAAGAGCGTAATGTAAAAGCCTGCCTGTTGACGTTTGGCATGGGGAAGTATTGCTGACATAAGAAGGTCCTGCTCACTGTAAGAAGAAATTGCTATAATAAATTATCAATAAGTTAGCTGACTGTAACATGAACCAGTCAGCGCAAAAGCGTGTAAAGGGTTTCGGTGTTACAGCGTTTGCACTATTCTAGCGTGTTTCAGTTCAGGCAGGGCTGTTTCAGCATTTTGTAGGTGGTGGTTTGATGGTGCAAGCATGCTGCTAGTGATCGATAACTATGACAGTTTTACCTGGAACCTGGTGCGCTACCTGCGTGAACTGGGTCAGACGGTTGAGGTGGTTCGTAATGATAAAATCACCCTGTCGGGCATTGCGGATCGTTCACCTGACTGTCTGTTGATTTCACCCGGACCCTGCACCCCGACCGAAGCGGGTATTTCTGTGGCTGCGATAGAGCACTTTGCTGGTCGAATACCCGTACTTGGGGTTTGTCTCGGGCATCAGAGTATTGGACAAGCCTTCGGTGGACAAGTTATACGGGCGCGGCAGGTGATGCATGGTAAAACATCAGCTGTATATCATGCCGGTCAAGGTGTGTTTCGGGGGTTGCCCAATCCATTTCAGGTTGCCCGTTACCATTCACTGGTATTGGATCCTGATTGTTTGCCAGCTTGCCTGGAAGTGACGGCCTGGACACAGCATGATGACGGGCGAAGGGATGAAATTATGGCAGTCAGACATAACTATCTGGCTGTTGAAGGTGTGCAGTTTCACCCTGAAGCTATTTTGACGCAGCAGGGGCACGCGCTACTGGCCAATTTTCTACAGCAGCCTGTTGCTGCTGTTTCCTGATAGGAGAGATAGAAAGATGCATATACAAGAAGCACTGAGCTGGGTAGTGGATCACTTGGATCTCAGTCGTGCGCAGATGGTGGATGTCATGCGTCAGATCATGACCGGTCAGTGTAATGAAGCGCAGATGGGTGCTTTCCTGGTGGCTTTGCGCATGAAAAGTGAATCGATTGATGAAATTGCCGGTGCCGCGCAGGTGATGCGCGAACTGGCAACACCAGTTAAGCCTGAGTCGCCGAATCTGGTGGACATTGTGGGTACTGGTGGTGATGGTGCCAATCTGTTCAACATTTCTTCTGCTTCGGCCTTCGTGGCTTCAGCGGCGGGTGCCTGTGTAGCCAAACATGGTAATCGTGCCGTTTCCTCCAGTAGCGGCAGTGCCGATTTGTTGGAAGCCGCTGGCGTCAATCTGAATCTGGATGCCGTTCAGGTTGCGGCCTGTATAGATCAGGTTGGGGTGGGCTTTATGTTTGCGCCTGCGCATCATGGAGCGATGCGTCATGCTATAGGTGTGCGTAAGGCCTTGGGTATCCGGACAATCTTCAATATTCTGGGGCCTATGACCAATCCGGCAGGTGTTAAGCGGCTGGTTATTGGGGTATTCAGTAAGCCCTTGTGTCGTCCGATGGCGGAAGTGATGCAGCAGTTGGGCGCCGAGCAGGTGATGGTAGTGCATGCTGATGATGGCTTGGATGAGATCAGTCTGGCTACGGCGACGCATGTGGCTGAGTTGAAAGATGGATTTATAATCGAGTACAGCATTACACCGGAAAAACTGGGCGTTAATAGTCAGAGTCTGATCGGGCTGGAAGTTGACACGGCCCTGGATTCGTTGAACCTGATACGTGCGGCTTTTTCCGGAGATATGTCGCCTATAGCTGAAAAAGCACGGTCAATTATTGCATTAAATGCCGGCGCCGCCATCTGGCTGGCCGGAGAGGCTGAGTCTCATAAAGCGGGTGTTGCCAGGGCGATGGAACTTATGTTGAATGGTTGTGCATTGAAAAAAATGGAAGCACTGGCGCACTTCAGTCAGCAGTATGTTAAGGCAGGCTCATGAACGCGACTCCTACTATTTTGAAAAAAATTATTGCCCGTAAACATGAAGAGGTTGCGGAGCGGCTCGCGCAAATTTCTATTGCGCAGCTACAAGCGCGTATTGAGGCGCAACGTGGCAGTGAAACTGATCCGCGGGGTTTTGTAGCGGCACTGGAAGCGGCTATTGAGCAAGGGCGTGCGGCCATCATAGCCGAGGCTAAGAAAGCGAGTCCGTCCAAAGGTGTTATTCGTGAAGATTTTGATCCGGCTGCGATCGCCCGAAGTTATGCTGCGGCAGGTGCCAGTTGTTTATCGGTACTGACGGATCAGGACTTTTTTATGGGATCGGACCGTAATCTGCAGTTGGCTCGGGCAGCCTGTGCCTTGCCGGTAATCCGCAAGGACTTTATTGTCGATCCCTATCAGATCTATGAAGCTCGGGCGTTAGGTGCTGACTGTATTCTGTTAATCGTTGCCGCGTTGAGTGACGTACAGTTGCGTGAGCTATCTGATCTGACGCAGCAGTTGGGAATGGATGTGCTGGTTGAAGTCCATGGGGCTGATGAATTACAGCGAGCTTTGCCGTTGAATACCCGTCTGTTAGGTATTAATAACCGGGATCTGCATAGTTTCGATGTGACGCTGAATAATACCTTTGATCTGCTAGAGTCTATTCCGGCAGATCGTCTGGTGGTTACTGAAAGTGGTATCAATACACCTGATGATGTGGCGCAAATGCGCGAGCGTGGCGTACAAGGCTTTCTGGTTGGGGAGGCATTTATGCGTGCCACCGATCCAGGCGAAAAACTACGGGCGCTGTTTGACTGATCGGGTCGATTTAAGAGGATAAGTGATCAATGAAAGCCAGTATACAGTGGGATGGTGAACTGCGTTTTAAAGGCACTAGTGGCAGTGGTTTTGAGGTAATGATCGATGCGGATCAGCAGCAGGGTCCGCGTCCGATGGAGCTGATGCTGCTTGGGCTGGGTGGTTGCACCAGCTATGATGTGGTGCAGATTTTGAAGAAATCCCGTCAGCAGGTTACAGACTGTCGTGCTGAAATTACCTCGGAGCGGGCCGATACAGTGCCCGCCGTGTTCACTAAAATTCATGTGCATTTTGTGGTGACGGGTGAGAATTTGAAACCGACACAGGTGGAGCGTGCCGTTCGCCTATCTGCTGAGCAATACTGTTCTGCGTCCTTGATGTTGGAGCGTGGCGGTGTGGAGATCACACATAGTTATGAAATAGCCTAAACACGGGATTGTGGTTGCGTCAATAGACGCGTATAATCCTGACTCCGTTTTATTTGTTCAACTCCTTGCTTTCAATCATATGAAATGATCTGGGGGCTGCAAAACCGTAAGGAGCAAAAATGCGTCATTATGAAATCGTATTTCTGGTTCATCCGAATCAGAGCGAGCAGGTTCCAGCTATGCTGGAGCGCTACAAAAACTTGATCGAAGGTGCTGAAGGCACGATTCATCGCCTTGAAGACTGGGGTCGTCGTCAGATGGCTTACCCGATCAATAATGCTCATAAAGCCCACTATGTTCTGATGAACATTGAATGCAACCAGGAAACCCTGGATGAGCTGGAAAGTCTGTTCCGTTACAACGATGCGGTGCTAAGAAGCATGATTCTGCGTTGTAAGGAAGCCGTAACTGAAGTTTCTCCTGTCAAGGCAGCTGAGTCACGCGAAGAGCGTAAGCCTCGCCGTGAAGAGCGCTCTGAACGTCAGCCTCGTGAAGATGACGAGTCTGCTGATGAGAAAGAGCAGGAAACTGCTGAAGATTAATTTGAATTAACAGGAGAAAGGAAATGGCACGTTTTTTCCGTCGTCGCAAGTTCTGTCGTTTCACCGCAGAAGGCGTCTCTCAGATCGATTACAAGGATCTGGAAACTCTGAAAGCTTATATTACTGAAACCGGTAAGATTGTACCTAGCCGCATTACAGGCACTAAAGCACGTTACCAGCGTCAGCTGGCAACCGCTATCAAGCGTGCCCGTTACATTGCGTTGCTGCCGTACACTGACGGTCACGAGTAAGTAGCGGGTAACCGTCGTGCGAGCCCTGGCTGAAACGCTGATGAGGGGCCGCAGTCAGGCGGTCATGGTGGTACTGATTACTGCCATGTTGCCTCTGCTTTACTGGATTAGTGCAGCCGGGGTTGCTCTGATCACCCTGCGTAAGGGTGTCTCAGAGGGTGTAAAGCTGTTGATCTGGGCATTATTGCCGAGTTTTTTCTGGATGTTATCCGGTGATCCCTCGGCTCTAGTGGTCATATCCGGGACATATCTATTGGCTGTCTTACTGCGACAGACAGTGTCCTGGCAAAAGGTAGTGCTGGCGTTGCTGCCCATAGGGGTCGTAGTCAGTGTTATTCTGGATGTCGGGTTGGGTGATTTGTTAAATCAGATTGCTATCACTGTTCAGGAGATGGTCAACGAGCGCCGTGCGTCGAATGCAATTGCCTTGCAGGCCTGGTCGGATATAGATATCCGTACTTTGTTGCTGGGCGTGGTTAGTGCCTTTCAGACCGCCACCATGTTGGGCTGTCTGATGTTGGCGCGAAGCTGGCAAGCCACCTTGTTTAATCCGGGTGGTTTTCGGCAGGAGTTTCACCAGTTGAGGCTGCCGTCGGCTGCTGCGATTGCACTGATTGCATTGCTGCTGTCCGGACAGGTTACCGGAATGGATATGTCGCGCTGGTTTACATTACTGCTGTTGCCCTTATTGGTAGCAGGCATTGCACTGATACATGGACTGGTTTCTAAGCGGGGATTGAGCAACAGCTGGCTGGCAGCATTTTACCTGTCACTGATTTTTGTCGGTCCCTATATGGTTACATTGTTGGTGATTCTTGCGCTGATTGATTCACTGATGGATCTTCGGGCAAGGCTACCAGCAAAGAATTAAGACACTGCAATTACTGCAGAAACAAGAGGTTTACGAGATGGAAGTTATTCTGCTCGAAAATATTGGTAAGTTAGGTAAGCTGGGTGACAAAGTGGCTGTAAAAGGCGGCTACGGACGTAACTACCTGGTGCCCCAGGGTAAAGCGGTTGCGGCTACGGCTGCTAACGTGACAAAGTTTGAAGAGCGTCGTGCTGAGCTGGAAGCTGCCGCTGCTGCTAAGCTGGCTGAAGCGCAGGAGCGTGGTGAAACCCTGAACGAAGCTCACCTGACTATGGTCAGCAAAGCTGGCGAAGAAGGCAAGCTGTTCGGTTCTATCGGCACACGTGATATTGCTGACGCGCTGACTGAAACCGGTCATGCCGTGGATAAAAGTGAAGTGCGTTTACCGGAAGGTACGATCCGTCATATCGGTGAATACGCCGTTGATCTGCAGCTTCACCCAGAAGTCACTGTCACTATTACCCTGACAGTTGCTGCTGAGTAATTCTGCTTACTGAATGCCTGTCTGGTTTATCCAGACAGGCGTTTCTGCCTTAGTTCGCTGTACCCGCGAAACCAATCCAGCTAAAATGCAGCCTTGTTTTCACCGCCTACCGGTATAGATAAGACTATGGATTTTGCTGAACAGCACCAGGACGCTCTCGTCCAGGCTAAAACCCCACCTTTTTCGCTAGAAGCCGAGCAGTCTGTGCTGGGTGGCTTGATGCTGGATAATCAGGCATGGGATAGCGTTTCCGAAATTCTTGTCGACAGCCACTTTTATCGTTCCGAGCACCGCATGCTGTTCCGGATGCTGCAAAAACTGGTCGATGACAGTCGTCCATTCGATGTAGTCACCCTGTCAGAAGAGCTGGATCGTGGTGGCGAGCTGGAGCGTGCAGGTGGTTTAGAGTATCTGGTCGAACTGGCGCGTAATACACCCAGTACCAGCAATATTCGTGCTTATGCTGAAATAGTACGTGATCGGGCCTTGTTGCGTCAGATGATCCATGTGGCCAATGAAATTGCCGACAGCGCTTTTCAGCCCCAGGGCCGGGCTTCTGATGAGATTCTCAACGAAGCTGAGCAGAAAATCTTTCAAATTGCTGAAAATCGCCCGAATCAAAGTGGTCCGGAACCGATTAACCCCCTGCTCAAGCGTGCAGTTGAACGTATTGACCACCTGTTCAATAATGCCGACGCTTTGACGGGCGTCACCACTGGATTTGATGAACTGGATACCCGTACTGGCGGGTTGCAAAAGTCAGATCTGATCATTGTAGCGGCCAGACCCTCAATGGGTAAAACCACCTTTGCCATGAACCTGGTTGAAAATGCGCTGATGGGCACGCAGCGACCTGTGCTGGTATTCAGCCTGGAGATGCCCGCCGATCAGCTGGTGACACGTATGTTGTCATCGCTGGGTAAAATTGATCAGACGCGTGTACGTAACGGCCAGTTGCTGGAAGAGGACTGGCCTAAGCTGACCACGGCGGTGAATATGCTTAAGGGCAAGCCACTGTTTATTGATGACACGGCAGGGATCAGTCCGAATGAGATGCGTACCCGTGCCCGTCGCGTGTTTCGTGAACAGGGTGATTTGGGCATGATCATGGTCGATTACCTGCAATTGATGCAGATTAAGACAGGTAAATCAGAGGGGCGTACCGCTGAAATTTCCGAAATATCCCGCTCACTTAAGGCGTTAGCCAAAGAGATGGAGTGCCCGGTAGTGGCGCTGTCGCAGTTGAACCGAAGCCTGGAGAATCGCCCCAATAAACGCCCGGTCAACTCAGATCTCAGGGAATCCGGCGCGATCGAGCAGGATGCTGACGTCATCATGTTCATCTACCGGGATGAAGTCTATAACGAGGATAGCCCCGAGAAAGGTGTGGCCGAAATCATCATTGGTAAGCAGCGTAACGGTCCAATAGGGACTTCGCGCCTGGCCTTTATTGGTAAGTACACCCGCTTTGAAAATCTCAGTCATATCCATTATGACTATGGTGATGAATAAGCTCAGGCCTCTTTCAGCATACGGTCTTTGAAGGCTTCTGGTACAGGTACCACTTTGCGTGCCTGATAATCGAAAAAGACAATGCCGGTTTTGGCATGGGCTATTTCTTTGGCATTTTTCTTGTTAGCCAGCAGATAGTAGAGATCACAACCGTATTTGTTAAAGTCGGCTACCGCTATATTGACCTGTAAAACATCACCGTGAAAACCTTCCGCTTTATAAACTATGGCTGAATCGGTCATGATGATACCGAAGCCCTCAATGTCGAGTTCGGAATACTGATACTGGTTTAAAAAACGGATACGGGCTTCGTGAATAATTGAAAGCATGGCGTCATTGCTTAAATGGCCACCGTAATTGATATCACTAATACGCACAGGAATTTCCGTGGTGAAAAGATAATTTTCAGGCATGTCGATTTTAATGCGAGGCATGATGTGTCCTTCAGAGTTCTATAAAACTACACGATTTAATCTGGTTATATTATAGCTCACTCACTACCTGAATGATGGCGCAGCATAGCTGCTTCAGATCGGCATCATCCATGATGTAGGGGGGCATGATATACACCAGTTTACCAAAGGGGCGTACCCAGACGCCCTGTTCAACAAAGCGCGGTTGCAGCGTTTGCATATCCACCGCCGAGTGGAGTTCAATCACACCTATGCCACCGAGGCAGCGAACCTCTGCGACCGAATCAAACTCAGCGGCGGGAGCCAGTCCCTGGCGTAAACCCAGCTCAAGGCGTTGAATAGTAGCCCGCCAGTCCTGTTCCAGCAGCAGGTCGATCGATTCACAGGCCACGGCACAGGCCAGAGGATTAGCCATAAAGGTTGGGCCATGCATAAAGCATCCGGCTCCGCCGTTAGAAATGGTTTCGGCCACGTGACGGTTGGTCAAGGTGGCGGCCAGGGTCATATACCCGCCAGTCAGCGCCTTGCCCAGGCAGAGGATATCAGGGCTGATATCAGCATGTTGGCAGGCAAACAGCTCGCCGGTCCGGCCAAAGCCTGTAGCTATCTCATCAGCGATCAACAGTAGCCCATAGTGATCACAGAGGGCTCTGGCTTTTTGTAAGTACTCAGCTGAATAAAAACGCATCCCGCCAGCCCCTTGTACAATCGGTTCGAGTATCAGCGCCGCCGCCTGATCATGCTGTTGTGCTAATGTTTGCTCCAGTGCCTGCAGATCTTCTGCATACAGGGGCTGGCCAAACGGGGTTTGTGGAGTGGGTAAAAATATCTGTTGTGTCAATGCGCCACTGAACAGCTGGTGCATGCCTGTGACCGGGTCGCAAACCGACATGGCGGCAAAGGTATCACCATGATAGCCACGGCGCAGGCTGATGATGCGTTGCTTGTGTGCGGCTCCACGGGCCTGCTGGTATTGTAGTGCCATCTTGATCGCCACCTCCACACTGACTGAGCCGGAGTCGGCAAAGAACACCTTTTCCAGCCCCTCCGGGGTGATCTCTACCAGTCGTCGTGCCAGCTCTACGGCGGGTTGATGTGTCAGTCCGCCAAACATTACATGCGCCATGCAGTCGATCTGGTTCTTTGCTGCCCGATTCAGTCGAGGGTGGTTATAGCCATGAATCACCGACCACCAGGAGGCCATGCCATCAATCAATTCGCGACCATCACTCAACTGAAGCCTGACACCGGAGGCGGAACTGACGGCATACACCTGTGTGGGTTGGGTCATGGATGAGTAGGGGTGCCAGATATGCTCGCGGTCATAGTCGAGCAACTGCTGAAGTGGAATAGATGGCTGGGGCATAGGTGCTCCGAAATTAGCGGGTAGTAATCCTGTGCCTAGCTTAAGCAGTGACGGGCAGGATGTCGATAACCTGAATGGTTGAATCACTGACAGACCAGCGTAGGTTCAGCTCATGCAAACGCATGCCATAAACACGCTCACTGCTGGTTTGATAAGCAGGCCTAGGGTCGCAGCGTAACAGTTCAGTGATCTGTTCCTGCAGTGGCTCACCTTGAGTCTGTTGGTACTGCTGACAGAAGGCTTTGGCCTGTGGTGAAAATAGTACCGGCAGTGCCAGGGGGTCGGGCTTGCTGCCCAGGGAGAAGTGGGCCTCTGGCAGACTGTCGGCATAGGGTAAATAAGGCTTGATATCCAGCACGGGTGTGCCATCGAGCAGGTCGGCATCCGCCACTTCCAGTATCAGCTCATCACCTTCGTAGGTGATACCTACCAGCCGGGCCACCGAAAGGCCGATAGGATTGGGGCGAAAAGTGGAGCGGCTGGCAAAGACGCCCAGGCGCTTATTCCCCCCCAGTCGTGGAGGACGTACCGTTGCATGCCAGCCCTGATCCTGTGTGGCATTGAATACAAAAATAATCCAGATGTGACTGCAGTCGGTTAACCCTTTGGTGGTATCCGGGTGATTATAGGGGGGCTGCAGGTGGATGCGGGTGCGAAGTGACTGCGTCAGGCCAGGTTGTCTGGGAATACCAAACTTTTCCTTGAACGGGCTGTGAACATAACCGATCGCATCGAACTGAAACACCGGGTATCTCTCCTGCAGGCTGGTGATGGTGGGATAGCTGGCAGGATGATAACCGGCTTGCTGTCGGGAGACAAAGTCTGTGTTGATTTCAACTGAACCACATGCTTAGATAATTCGCCATTGGGTAGGCTGGCCAAAGCCGGAGACCCATACCAGTTTGTATGAAGCTAAAGGAATGAGTTTATGAAAATTGCGGTATTTTGCGGCTCCAGTGCAGGCCTTGATCCGGTGTATACCCATGCAGCCAGAGCGCTGGGACAGTATTTCGCTGAGCGGCAGGTTGCGTTGGTTTATGGTGGCGGTAAAGTCGGTCTGATGGGCGTCATTGCTGACGCCGTCATGGATGCTGGTGGGCAGGTGTATGGTGTTATTCCGGTATCGCTACAATCCAAGGAGTTGGCACACACTGGCTTAACGGAGTTATTTGTGGTGGCGGATATGCATGAGCGCAAGGCTAAAATGGCCCAGTTGGCTGATGCCTTCGTTGCCATGCCAGGTGGTGCTGGAACGCTTGAAGAAATTTTTGAATCCTGGACCTGGGCGCAACTGGGGTATCACAGCAAGCCCTGTGCTTTTTACAATGTGAACGGCTTTTATGATCCGCTGCTGCAGATGATAACAAACATGACAGAGGCCGGTTTTCTGAAGCCTGTGCATGCCAATATGCTGATTCGGGCTGATCAGCCCGAAGCACTGCTGCAGGAATTACAGCAGTATCAGCCGCCTCAGCATAAATGGTCTTAGTAGCTAAGGGGGGGGTTGTCCTCCTTAAAGCTTTTGAGTCTGTTTCTCTTTTTGCTTGACTTCATTAATCCAGGCTGGATCAAAGCGGGTCTGTTGTGGGTCCAGTTCAAGCGCCTCAATTTTTTGTAACAGTGCCTGAACTGGTTTCTGCAATTCACTGATGCCGCCGTCGTTACCTTCCAGACGGTGCATCTGCATCAGGCCCAGATGGTAAAAACGCAGCAATTTGATGGCGGTAATGTCGTTCTGCTCTATACCGTTTTCAACATGATGCATAATGTTGGTGATACTCATCAGGCAGCGTTTGAGTTCCCAGCCATACACGGAGGCATTCATCCAGGGTTGATACCAGAGAATTCTTTTAAAAATCAGCGTTGTCAGTATGAAGCCAGTAAATACTCCGGCAACATTCCAGACAAAGTTATTGCCATCGGGCTTGCCGAAGAAAGATACGCTCAGGGTTGACAGTCCCATTGCCAGAACCACAAAAATAACGATCAGGATCAGGGTGTTTTTCCGGGTTTCTTTACGATAGGTGTCTGGATCACGCTGCTCCAGTTCAAAAATGTCTGACACACGGGTCTCCTGTTTATTGTTTCTAACGCTCTGGCATGTCTCATAATGCGCATGAGTAAATTGCTAGCAAGGCTAGCAAGATTAACATTTTTTTGTGGGGCAAGTCCTTGTTTTAGTGTTTTTTGTGAGGGTTTTGGCTAGCTAGGTTAGTGCCATGCTGGGGTGGTGGTATCGCTTTGGTGTGACACGCTTTTCGTCATCCATGACCGCTCGACTGGCGCCGTCCCTGGCGCCAGACGGTCCCACCAAAACGATACCACCACCCCGCCTACAGTCCTGTGCTAGCCTCAGAGCAAACAGCTGGGTTGTAGCATAGACCACCGAATTAAGGTCAGGATTCGGCAGTATTGTAAGGGTTTTCGACAAACACCGATTTTAAGCTGACTTTACGCAGGCACCCAAGTTGATGGGGGCTGATGGGATCGGATTTGGCTGACCCAGTGCGCCATGGATGGCGCACTGGAGCCCCCAGGGATGGGTTTACGGCGTGTCAGCCAGATCCGATCCCATTAGCCCAAGGTCACTCATAGCCAAGGCCGCCTATGAGCCCAAGTCACAGAACAGCATAATCAGATCAGTGCTGCAATCGCTTCGCCCATCTCGGTGGTGCTGGCGGTACCACCTAAATCAGGTGTACGTGGTCCTTTCGCCAGGACCGTTTCGATGGCGTTGAGCATGGCATCATGGGCCTCGGTACAGCCGAGGAAATTCAGCATCAACGCGGCAGACCAGATCATGGCTACGGGGTTGGCAATATTCTGGCCATAGATATCCGGTGCTGAGCCGTGTACAGGTTCAAACAGGGAAGGAAAAAGGCCTTCAGGATTCAGGTTGGCTGAGGGCGCCAGGCCGATGGTGCCGGTGCAGGCTGGCCCGAGATCTGACAGGATGTCGCCGAACAGGTTGCTGGCGACTACGACATCAAAACGGTCGGGTTGCAGTACGAAGCGGGCAGAGAGAATGTCGATATGCTGCTTGTCGATGCTAATGTCCGGGTAATGCGCTGCCATGGCGTCGGCACGCTCATCCCACCAGGGCATGCTGATGGCAATGCCGTTGCTTTTGGTGGCGACGGTCAGGTGATTTCTGGCGCGGCTTTGGGCAAGTTCAAAAGCATATTTTAGTACCCGGTCAGTGCCGTAGCGGGTAAAGACGGATTCCTGTATCACCACCTCACGCTCTGTCCCTTCGAAAATGCGACCACCCAGGTTGGTGTATTCCCCTTCGGTGTTTTCACGCACCACGTAAAAATCGATATCACCGGCTTTACGGCCAGCCAAAGGGCAGGGCACACCTTCAAACAGACGCACTGGGCGCAGATTAATGTATTGGTCAAATTCACGGCGAAATTTCAGTAGCGATCCCCAAAGCGAAATATGGTCAGGTACGGTTTCCGGCCAGCCTGCGGCACCGAACAGGATCGCATCCATACCAGAAAGCTGGGCCTTCCAGTCATCCGGCATCATCTGGCCATGTTGCTGATAATAGTCACAGCTGGCCCATTCAATAGGGGTGTAATTCAGGTTGATATTAAAGCGCTCAGCGGCCACTTGCAGGGCACGCAGCGCTTCGGGCATCACTTCCTTACCTATGCCGTCCCCAGCGATGACTGCAATATTGAATGACTGATTCATATTCGATTCTCCTAAGTTAATATGGCTATATTAATTGTGTACAAAATGAATACAATACCGTTTCCAGTTAACCTACTGTTTCCATATCATGCATAAAAGTCCATCGAATGATGATTTGCGAGTGTTTATACAAGTGGCTGAAAAAGCCAGTTTTGCCGCGGCGGCGGTCGATCTGGGTGTGTCAGTGGCTTATATCAGCAAGCGCATACGTAGCCTTGAATCGGCATTGAATACCCGTTTATTGCACCGTACAACACGTCGTGTGAGTGTGACAGAGCAAGGTGAAAAGGTGCTGCGTCGGGCTAAGCAGATCCTGGATGATATTGACCAGCTCTATGAAGAGGTTGCTCAGACACGACAAACGCCAAGCGGGGTGCTGCGCATCAGTTCCAGCTTTGGTTTTGGTCGTCAGCAGGTTGCCCCGGCTTTGGCTGCCTTGACTGAACAATACCCGGAATTGGCTGTGCGTTTTGAAGTGTTTGACCGTCTGATTGATGTGATGGGTGAGGGCTTTGATCTGGATGTGCGTATTGGTGAAGAGATAGCCAGCCACCTGATCGCACGTAAGCTGGCAGATAACCAGCGGCTGCTCTGCGCGGCTCCTACCTATCTGGATACGCGAGGGGAACCACAAACCCTGGCCGAACTGGCAGCACATGAATGTCTGGTGATCAAAGAACGGGACCACCCATTTGGCTTGTGGCGCCTGGAATCAGTGCAGGGTGAAAAGCAGATACGGGTACAGGGGCGCTTGTCATCCAATCATGGTGAAATCGCTTTGCAGTGGGCGCTTCAGGGAAAGGGCATACTGCTGCGCTCGGCATGGGAGGTGGCGCCATTGATCGAGGCTGGAAAGTTGCGACAAATATTGCCGGAATACTGGCAAACTGCCAATGTCTGGGCCGTCTATCCGCAGCGCTTAGCAGACTCAGCTAAAGTGCGTGCCTGTGTCGAACACTTGCAGCAGTGGTTTGCGCCATTAGAGCCCCTATACAGGTAATTCGGTACACGCGTCACCCCGCGTGGGTAGCTGGTATGTGTGGCAACGGACAGATGAAATCGCGACCCTCCGGTATGCTTGGTTATCGCAGACAGTTGTAGTGTCATGCTTCCCAAGTCTCCCCATCGAGGTATTATCATGAGCATCTTTAACAATCGTTCTATCAATTCATCGCCCAGGCTTTTTCTTGGTGTGGCGACCATCGCGGTACTGCTCGGTCTCGGCGGTTGTGCTGGGATGTCGAACCAGGACAAAAATACGGCGGCCGGTGCCGGTATTGGTGCAGTTGGCGGTGCGGTGTTGACCGGCGGCAGTGCGATCGGAACAGTGGGTGGTGCCGCCGTCGGTGGCCTCATCGGCCGTGAAGTTAGTAAGTAGGTGTTAAACAGTCAGTCAAGCTTGAGTGTGGCAGGCTGTCGGTGGAATGGGTCTGGCTCGTTCAGTTCGTTCAAGCACTGGAGTGCGAAATATGCCTAAACGTTATCGCGCACCAAGCTGGAACACGATCATGTCGCGTGGACTCTCGACGGCTACGAAAAAGGCGCTGCGCGCAGGAACCCGAGCAGTCAAGCGAGCGAGTACTCGCACAGTTACCCACACAGTTACCAAAGCGATCAAGCGGCGCGTGGACGCGACCAAGCCACCACCAGGTGCGGGCCGCTGGATCCGCGGGCTTGCTGTAGGGACAGCTGGAGCGCGCCGCTTCCGCGTGTATCGTCCGCTAGGCATCCGTGCGAATGAGCACGTGCCTCTGCTGGTCATGCTGCATGGTTGTGGCCAGGATGCCCGCAGCTTTGCGGTAAGTACTCGCATGAATCAAATTGCAGATCGTGAGCGCTTTCTGGTGCTTTACCCTGAACAGGATCGCCTGTCCAATGCGCAGGGCTGCTGGAACTGGTTTGATACGATGGCCACCGGGCGTGCGTTTGGAGAAGTTGAGTTGATCATGAATGCAATTGATCAGGTCAACTTGCTTTATCCGGTGGATCCTGCTCGGGTTGCGGTAGCGGGCCTGTCCGCCGGGGCCAGCATGGCGGTGCTGCTGGTTTCTCGTCACCCGGAGCGCTTCAGGGCAGTGGTGATGCATTCCGGCATACCCACCGGCACTGCACATTCCACGCTGACAGCAGTCGGTGCGATGAATGGATTCCTGGGGGCAGGACGTCTGGATGCTTCGCCAACAGTTATGGCTGAGTCCTGGCCGTCCTTGATGGTGATTCACGGTGATGGGGATAGCGTGGTGGCTGCCAGTAATGGACAGGCAGCAGTAAACGCCTGGGCCAAAGCCGCTGGTGCACGCACATGTGCATCACGCAATATACAGCGCGGCAAACGCTACCCGATGACTGTAACAGACTTCAAGTGTGGCGTGAAAACGGTGGCGACGCTGGTTGGCATTGAATCTCTCGGGCATGCGTGGAGCGGTGGCGCCGCCAGTAGTGGCGAGTTTAGTGACGCGCGCGGGCCTGATGCATCGCGCATGGTGTGGGCGTTTGTCGCGCAGCAATTTCGTGCATGATGCCCGGTAGTGGCGTGTCGAGTGCTGAATGAGCCTTGCTGTGCAAGGCTTGTGCTATAATGCATCCTTATCCTGCCGTGTGCGTCAACACACAGAACCCGGTTTGTTCAAGGCGTAGCCTGTGAATCGATCCAAATCAATCTAAAGGTATGCATATGAATATCAATCTAGCCCTAGCGCCACTGATATCCCTGATCGCCGGGATCCTCATTCTAATCATGCCGCGGCTGCTCAATTACATCGTCGCGATCTATCTGATCGTTATCGGTGTGATCGGTCTATTCGGCGTGGGCAGTCTCAACTTTCGTTAAATGTATGACCTGTGCTTTCTGGCGCATGGGTCTGCGCCCTTGTTAAAACAGGGTTAGTCCAACCGATAGCCCTTGGCCTGCAGATGAAATAGCTCAGCATAGCGTCCGTTTTCTGCCAGGAGTGACGCATGATTGCCTTGCTCGATAATTTCCCCATTGCGCAGTAGCAAAATATTATCGGCCATTCTGACCGTGGAAAAACGGTGTGAAATTAAAATTACCATACGTTGTCTGGCGTGGCTGCGAAAATGCTCAAAAATTTGGGCTTCAGCTTCGGCATCCATAGCGGCGGTGGGTTCATCCAGTACCAGTATGTCTGCTTTGGAGCGCATAAAGGCGCGTCCCAAGGCAATTTTTTGCCACTGGCCGCCTGAGAGCTCCTGACCTCCCTTAAACCAGCGTCCCAGTTGGGTATGGTACTGATCATTCAACTGGTTGATGAACGGATCTGCCAGACCGAGACGACCCGCTTCTTGCCAGCGTGCTTCATTGTTGAATTCAGAAACATCACCGGCACCGAGGTTTTCACCGACCAAAAACTGATAGCGGACAAAATCCTGAAAAATAACCCCCACACGCTCCCTCAGACTTTGAGGATCCCATTCGTTCAGGTTCAGTCCATCCAGTAGAATGCGACCGTCATCAGGGCGATAGAGACGTGTGAGTAATTTGATCAGGGTGGTTTTCCCTGATCCATTTTCGCCCACTAATGCCAGGCTTTGTCCCGGAGGCAGGTGTAAGGATATACGCTTGATGGCTGGTTTATTGGCGCCGGGGTAGGTGAAGCTGACAGCTTCAAAGCGTATGCCGTCATTCGGTAAGGGGCCTAGTTGCGCGCTGCCGGATTCGGTTTCAACCGGTTGCTCCAGATACTCATAGAGGTTGGACAGGTAGAGGTTATCTTCATACATGCCGCTGATAGCGGTCAGATTGGTGCTGATGGCCGCTTGTCCCTGCTTGAAAATGAGCAAGTACATGGTCATTTCTCCGAGGGTAATTAATCCCTGAATAGCTTCAACTACTATCCAGGCATAAGCGGCGTAGAAAGCAAGTGTCCCTAACAGGCCCAGCGCAAACCCCCAGAGATCACGACGAATAATCAGGCGTTTTTCTGCACTAAAGAGCGTGTTAAAAATGGCTTTGTAGCGATCCAGCAACAGGGTGCCGAGTCCAAATAGCTTAACTTCCTTGATCGAGTCTTCACGTGCCAGTAGTGTTTCCAGGTACATCTGCTTGCGTAGTTCTGGAGAACGCCAACGTGATAACTGAAATGCATCTCCGGAAAATTTCGCTTCGGAAATAAATACCGGTAAAGCCGCGATAAACAGCACCAGTAAAGCCCAGGGTGAGAACTGCACCAGCAATACTGCAAAGCTGGCCAGGGCAATGGAGTTCTGGATCAGGCTGAAGGTTTTATTCACCAAAGCCAGTGGTCGGGTCGAGGCTTCGCGTCTTGCCCGCGTTAATTTATCGTAAAATTCTGAATCTTCAAATTGGGCTAATGACAGTGTCTGGGCTTTTTCCAGAATCATCACATTGACACGTTGACCCATCAGTGCCTTTAGTAGTGATTGCTGTGCTGACAGGCCGCGCTGTGCAGCAGCCAGTGTCGTAATAACCAGCCCTTCCAGTGCAACGATTTTCATAATCGGCCAGTAATCAACAGCTCCCTGCTGCTGATAGGTGTTGATTGCCGCGAGCACACCATCGACGATCAGTTGGCCCAGGTAAGCAGCCAAGGCAGGCATGACACCCGCGATTAGTGTCAACAGCATCAGCCCCCAGGTCAGTGGACGCGAGGTGCTCCAGACTAGCTGTAAGGCCCGTTGGCTGTATTGAAACACGGACAGAAAGTCGCGCAGCTTACTAGTGGTTTTGGTGGGCCAGTCAGGTTTTGCAGCCAAGTCGCTATCCTCAGAGTCTGTCAGCAAGATCATGAAACTGCATCAATATTACAGGATTATCACTTGCAATTCTCAATCACGGTCAGGCTCTGGTGTGCGCGCCAGGACCCAGACTTGAACCTGGCTGGCGCCCTGGTTTTTCAACAAGGCTGCAATTTCATCAGCAGTAGCCCCTGTGGTCATGATGTCATCAATCAGTGCAACGCTTTTTGGTAGCTCACCGTGAATACTGAAAGCACCTTTGAGGTTCGACCGTCGGGCCGCCGCATGCAGTGTCATTTGTTTCGCCCGGCGGTGTACCTTGCGAAGCTGTCCTGAATGACAACGAATCTGCAGCTTTCGACTGAGTCTTTCGGCCAGCAGTTCGGCCTGATTGAAGCCACGCAGGGCTTCATCAATGGGGTGCATGGGAACGGGTATGAGTAGATCCGGCCAGGTTTCACAGCGATCCTGAAGGTGATGGACCAATAATTCAGCCAACCAGCCAAGTGCCTGGATGCGGCGCTGATATTTGATTCCCGGCAGCAGGCTATTGATTGGGAAACGGTATTCAAGTGGTGCTTCGGTGCGATCGAACTTGAATGATTTTTGCTGGCAGAGGCTGCAGGGTTGATCGGGAGAGGATCGTGGCAGGCCGCAGATTGGGCAGCCCAGCAGTAGCCAAGGCAGATCGGCATGACAGTCTTCACACAAGCCACTAATCTCAGCAGGTTGAAGCTGGCAAAGCGAACATTGCTGGTTAAAAAATAAACTATAGTTAACTTTGTTAAAAATCATAGGTTGACAAGTCCCTGTGTCAATTTACTATCATTGCCCAGTATCAGAGCTTTCCTGGCTCTTCTTTTACTGGCTTTAAGCCAGTCTACTGTAAAACATTTGTGTAGGGTGATGCTATGACCACCGAGGTTTCCGTTCGACATAACTGGCAGCATGCCGAAATCAGTGCGCTGTTTGATTTGCCTTTTACCGAGCTTATGTACCGAGCTCAGACTGTCCATCGGCAGTTTTTTGACCCTAACGCCGTGCAAATCAGTACCTTATTATCGATCAAAACCGGTGCCTGTCCGGAAGACTGCAAATATTGCCCACAAAGTATCCATCATAACGCTGAGCTGGAAACAGAAAAGCTGATGCAGGTACAAGCGGTGCTTGAAGAAGCTCAAGCAGCTAAAACACAGGGCGCCAGCCGTTTCTGCATGGGCGCCGCCTGGAAACATCTGCGTGCCAAGGATATGCCTTACGTACTGGAGATGATTCAGGGAGTCAAAGCACTGGGGCTGGAAACCTGTATGACTCTGGGCATGCTCAAAGCGGAGCAGGCGCAGACCTTGTCGGCCGCGGGTCTGGATTATTACAACCACAATCTGGATACCTCTGAGGCGTTTTACGGCAATATTATCACCACCCGGAGTTATCAGGATCGGCTGGATACACTGGGGCATGTTCGGGCGGCTGGAATGAAAGTCTGTTGTGGCGGTATTCTGGGGCTGGGTGAATCGCGGACGGATCGAGTCAGTCTGTTGCAAACCCTGGCGTGCTTTCCTGAACACCCGGAATCTGTGCCGGTGAACCGGCTGGTGAGAGTGGCGGGAACCCCGTTGGCTGATGCGCCGGAACTGGATGCCTTTGAATTTATTCGCACTCTGGCGGTTGCTCGAATACTGATGCCAGCATCACATGTGCGGTTATCGGCTGGCCGCACCGAAATGAATGAACAGATGCAGGCCTTGTGTTTTATGGCAGGTGCCAATTCTATTTTTTATGGTGATCGTCTGCTGACAACAGAGAATCCACAGGCTGAGGCGGATAAAGCCCTTTTCGCTAAGTTAGGACTATATCCGGAAGCTGTGGAGATGGTGTCTGATGATGATTGTGAAACGGCGCTGATGCAGCGTATCGCAACCGAGCAGGATAAAGCCTTTTTTTACAATGCGGCCGAGTCGGGTCAGTGATGGATAGTGTGCTTAGACTGGCGCTGGAGGATCGTCGCCAGCAGCAGCTATATCGTCAGCGCCAGGTAATACACTCATCTCAGCAGCCGGAAAGAATGCTGGGCCATCAGCCAGTGCTGAGTTTCTGCAGCAATGATTATTTGGGCTTGGCCGCTGATCCCCGAGTGGCTGACGCTATGATTGAGGGCACCCAGCGCTATGGTGTCGGCAGTGGTGCTTCACATCTAACCGCGGGTCATACGGATGCACATCATCAATTGGAGCTGGAACTTGCGGCTTTCACCGGGCGTGAACGTGCGTTGTTGTTCAGTTCGGGTTATATGGCTAATCTGGGTGTAATGACCGCCTTGGCAGGCCGACGTGATGCGGTATTCCATGATCGGCTTAACCATGCGTCACTGTTGGATGGCGCGTTGCTGAGTGGTGCTCGTTTTCGCCGTTTCCCGCATCTGGATACAACGTCGCTGGAGCGCATGTTGCAGACTAGTCAGTCACAACGTCGGTTGGTGGTCACCGATGGGGTGTTCAGTATGGATGGTGATCAGGCTGACCTTGGCGCTTTGGCCGCCTTGTGTCAGACGCATCAGGCCTGGTTGGTGGTTGATGATGCGCATGGCTTTGGTGTGTTGGGTGCCCAGGGCGGCGGCAGTGCTGCTGTCAGTGGGCTGATGCCTGAAGCGCTACCGGTTTTAGTGGGGACACTAGGCAAAGCTTTTGGCACAGCGGGTGCTTTTGTGGCCGGTTCGGAGGCACTGATTGAAACCCTGATTCAGTTTTCCCGGAGCTATATTTATACCACAGGCTTGCCGCCAGCCGTGGCTGAAGCGACCCGTACCAGTCTTGCACTGGTGCAGACAGAAGACTGGCGTCGTCAGCACTTGCAGCAGTTGATTCAGCACTTCCGTCAGTCTTGTACAGCAGCAGGGATGTGTTTACTGCCTTCTGAAACAGCCATTCAGCCACTGCTGATAGGCTGTGCAGGCAAGGCGGTACGCATTAGTGAGCAGTTGCTGTCACAAGGACTCTTGGTGACCGCTATCCGCCCCCCGACGGTACCGGCAGGCAGCGCCCGATTGCGCGTGACCCTGACCGCAACACACACTATTGAGCAGGTAGACAGACTGGTAAGCGGGTTGAAGCAGGTGATGGAGTCACATGATGTTGCGCATTGAATGCTTGAATGACAAGGGGCGGGATCTGGTATTAGTACCGGGTTGGGGCAGCAGTGCTGCTATATTCGATCCGCTGATTGATAAACTTACGGCGGAGTTCCGGGTACACCGTGTGATTTTTGATCCTAGTGGCTGGTGTAAAAGCTCACCCGCTGCGCTGCAGTACACACTGATTCAATGTCTGCGGCGTCAAGCACCGAAACGGGCCGTGTGGATGGGATGGTCGCTGGGTGGTTTACTGGCAACACAACTGGCTGCCCAGGTGCCCGAGCATGTCAAAGGCTTGATTACTGTGGCATTTAATCCCTGTTTTGTACAGCGTGATGATTGGCACTGCGCTATGCCTCAGGCTCAATTTAGCCGTTTTCAGACGGATTTTTCTATAAATCCTGAAGCGACGTTGAAACGTTTTCAGGCGTTACAGGTGTTGGGTGCGCCGGATAAGCGCCATCTGCTTGATTTGCTGCATAGATCTTGTAGCCCTTTATCAACGGCTTATCTGAGTGATTTGCTGACACTGCTGCTTGAAGATGTCCGCCCGGCGCTGGCTCAACTGCAACTGCCTGTGTTGCATTTACTCGGTAACGCGGATGCGCTGGTACCTGCATCCCCTCTCGCTGAGTTGCTGCCATTGTTGAGCTGTGATGCCAGCGTGCAGTGTTATCCGGGGGCATCACATCTGCCTTTTATTTCAGCAACTGACAAGGTTATGAAAGATGTGTTGTGCTGGGAGGCAGATCGATGCTGACAGGTGGTTTTACCCCTAATCAGGCCTATAAGCAGGATATAGCCACTCGCTTCAGTCGGGCCGCTACAACCTATGACTCAGTGGCTGATCTACAGCGAGAAGTGGCCGATACGCTGTTGTCCGATTTGCCATTACAAACGTTCGAGCGTGTTGTAGACCTGGGATGTGGTACCGGCTACGGCTTGCCGACTTTACGTAATCATTACCCTTCTAGCCAATTGTTAGCGCTGGATATTGCCCAGGGAATGCTGCAGCAGGTGAAGTCCATTCATGCTGAGTTGGACCTGGTGCCCTTGTGTGCTGATGCTGAGGCCTTGCCGTTGGCGGATGAGCAGATTGATCTGATCTGGAGTAGTCTGGCAGTGCAGTGGTGTAGTGACTACCCGCGCTTGTTTACTGAGTGCTGTCGGGTGCTAAAGCCAGGAGGGCGCTTGATGCTGGCTACCTTGGGGCCAAAAAGTCTGTTTGAGATGAGAGAGGCCTGGCAAAGTGTCGATCAACTGCCCCATGTGAACCGCTTTGCTCCACTGGATCAGTTGTTGGTAATGCCACCAGATGGCTTGCGTCTGCTCAAATCAAAGTCGGCCTTTTATACACTCACCTATCCAGACTTGCGAGCGGTGATGAAAGCGTTGAAAATGCTGGGTGCGTCCGCAGTTGAAGGGCGTCAATCTATCGCTGGATTGGGTGGTCGTGAGCGGCTGCAACAGCTGGCATCTGCGTATGATAATTTTCGTCAGCAAGAGGGTTGTTTACCGGTCAGCTATGAAGTCTATTACTTGCAGTGGTGCAAGGACTAACCAAGGAGTCAGTATTGAAACATGCGTATTTTATAACGGGTACGGATACCGATGTTGGTAAAACCCTGGTAACCACCACTTTGCTATATCAGGCTGGCCAGCTGCAACTGCAGACCATTGGCTTGAAACCCCTGGCCGCTGGATGCGAGCAGACCTCAGAGGGACTACGTAATGCCGATGCCTTGTTACTGCAACGCTATGCCAGTGTCCCATTGAGTTATGACCAGGTTAACCCGGTGGCACTGGAGGCTGCCGTGGCCCCGCATATCGCAGCAGCCGGGCAGCAGCTCAGTGCTGATAGGCTAGCCGCTTATTGTCGTGGTGCCTTAATGCAGAAAGCGGATCTGGTGTTGGTTGAGGGGGCTGGAGGTTGGCGTGTGCCGCTGAACTCGCGCGAGAATCTGTCTTCGTTAGCGCAGTTGCTGGAACTGCCGGTGATTCTGGTGGTGGGAATGAAGCTGGGTTGCCTGAATCATGCGTTGCTGACAGTAGAGGCTATTGCCCGTGATGGCGTGCAGTTGGCGGGTTGGGTGGCTTGTCAGACTAATGCGGAGATGCAGTGTCTTAATGAAAATCTGGCAAGCTTGCGGCAACGCATCCGTGCCCCCTTGCTGGGGGTCATTCCCTGGCTTGAGCAACCCGACCCCGTCGTTGCGTCTGATTATCTGGATCTGTCGATACTCATGCCAACACCATAAATCCAGGTGGAAAGGTTGAACAAATTATGTACAGTTTTGTCTTAAGTGCTATACTACTAACTGCAGTTGAAAAGCTGTTATAACTCAAGACGACAGGTGATTTATGAATATTAATGGTATTGCTGCGCAAACCAGTGGTCTTATGAATGTAAACCGTGGACTGGACAATTCAGCACGTGCTGCTGGCGATGTACAGGGTAGCGGTGCGCCTGATCGTCCTGAACTTGCGTCAGGACGAGGAGAAGATCAGGCTGTCAGTCAGGCCGCAGTCAGTCAAAATGAATCCACAGCATCCACCCAAGTTGTTCGGGAAGTGGATGAAGCACTGGGTTCTTTAATTGACACTCGTGCATAACGGATAACAGCTTCGTTTAGAGGCTGTTGTCGATACTTAGTGAGGGCTATTGCATGCAAATCAATGGCTTTTCCAATCCACTCACCACATCAGGACTGAGTGCACTCGGCGCTATGTCGCGTGAGCGCACTGCATTGGTCGAAACTACCGCTACAACCGGGCCAGTTACAGCTGCTGACTCTACTACCCAATCAGATTCCGGACGTCGAGTAGCGGCTGGCACATCGGCTTCATCTACTGAAAGTAAACAACAGGAACTGGAACAGGCTGTGGTACGTCAGCTGGCGGCACGAGATCGTGAAGTACGACAGCACGAAATGACGCATCAGATGTCGGGTGGTCAACATGCCGGTGGTGCGACCTATACTTTTGAACGGGGTCCTGATGGCGTAATGTATGCCGTAGGAGGGGAGGTTAGTATCGATACCTCACCTGTACCCGGTGATCCTGAAGCAACCTTACAAAAAGCACAAATGATTGAACAAGCGGCTATGGCTCCGGCTGATCCATCATCTCAGGATCAGCAAGTCGCCGCTTCGGCGCGTGCAATGGCCGCTGAAGCCCGTGTAGAGCTTATGCGTGAGCAGCAAAATGTGGCCCAGAGCGATGAAGTATCCTCAGGTGCGTTGCCACTAGAACAGAAATCGAGCGATTTGGCTGATAGCAATACGGTCGCTACTTCAGTGACTTCAGAGCAGCAAGAACCCGTTGCTGTCGCTAATGTTGATGACGCTTTTGTGGCAGATGAAATCGCAGATAAGGTCACCGAAGAAGATAGCGCCACTGATCGCATGGCAAGTGTGAATGATGAATTCGAAGCGCAAAAGGCTCGCAGGGAAGAAATCGCGGAAGAGCAGCGTGAGCGTCGAGAACAAACGGCTGAGTCTTTGCGGGAATTTGCCCGGGATCTTGCCGAAATTCAGGATAAACTGAGTGAATTGAATAAGCGTCTGTTCGAAACCGGTGCTGTGCAAAACTTCAATACACCGGGAAGCTTACTGGATCAGCAAATTTAACTTGCCAAAAAAAAACCCATCACCAAACGAAAAAAGATCGCTGGCTTTTCTGCATGTGGCCAGTGTCCTGCATCCGCAATCACCTTCACATCCGCTTCTGGAAACAACTGCTTCACTTGCTGACTATATTCCGGCTGCAGGTAGTGTGACTGCCCACCTTTGATAAAGCGAACTTGTCCACTGAAGGGTGAGCCTTCGGGGGCTGCAGCGATAGCATCATAATTATTTTTCAAGGCATTCAGGTTCATCCGCCAGGTGAAAGCTTTATCCTGATTACGGTAAAGATTTTTCAGCAGAAAAGCGCGTATTGCCGGGTTGTCGATATGCTGTTTCAGTTGCGTATCCGCATCGCTGCGGGAGTGCAATTGATCAAGTTTGACACTGAACAGCCCGCTGAACACCTCATCATGATCATGTGCATAGCTGACCGGCGCTATGTCGACCACCATCAATTTATTGAGTCGCTCTGGCTGGTGCATCGCCAGTTGCATCGCGACCTTGCCTCCCATGGAATGGCCGATCATATCCACTCGATCAAGTCCGAGATCATCCAGTAGCTCAAGCACATCGGCGGCCATTAACGGGTAGCTCATCTCCGCACTGTGTGGTGAGCGGCCATGATTACGCAGGTCAACAGCAATGACATCAAAATGCTCGGTGAGTAGTTTGACCTGGGCACCCCAGTTTTCCAGGGTGCCAAATAATCCATGCAGGATAACCAGGGGGTTGCCCTGTCCGCTGCGCTGAAAATGCAGTTTCATAGTGAGTGACTCTCAGAGGGTTTGTGTTCGATAACCCGACAGATAATATCGCCGTCCTGCAAGCGTGCTGTGATCAGATCCTCAGGTTTTACCTGATTGCAGTGACGAATGATTTGTTCATCCTGGTCCAATAGCAGACTGAAACCACGCTCCAATGTAGCCAGTGGACTGACCGCATTTAGCCGTAAGGCTGCTTGTTTAAGCTGGGTCTGTTGAGCTACCAGAGAGCGGTGCATGCGTAACACCAGGTGTTGCTGCAACTGCTGTAGCTGCTGTTGCCACTCAGGTAATTGTTGAGCCGGATTACGGCGCAGCAAGCGTCGGGAGTAGCCATTCAAGCGTTGTTCTTCTTGCTGCAGACGACTGCTGAGTTGTTTGCTCAGCTGTATTTCAAGCCGGTCCAGTCGCTGGTACTGGTCCTGTAATCGTTCACCTGGATGTCTAAGGCGCTTGCGGTAGTTCTGCAGTTGCAGCTTCGATTGCTGCAGGGTTCGGCTCAGGTGCCACTGCAGTGTGGCGGCGGTTTGTTGCAGGCGCTGGCGCAACAGCGTCTGGTCCGGACTGAGGATTTCCGCTGCGGCTGATGGCGTGGGGGCACGGTAGTCAGCCACCAGATCACTGATAGTGGTATCGGTTTCATGGCCCACAGCCGATACGACCGGGATGTTCGATGCCACAATGGCTTCGGCAACACGCACTTCATTGAAGGGCCAGAGGTCTTCCAGTGAACCGCCACCGCGCCCAATGATCAATACATCACACTCATCGTGCCGGTTAGCTAACGCTAATGCCTTGACCAACTGATCAGCGGCTTCGGCTCCCTGTACCGCCGCCGGATAGAGGTTAACCGGTAAGCCAGGGAAACGTCGATTCAGAACATGCAAAATATCATGAATAGCGGCGCCAGACGCCGAGGTGATCACGCCGATACACCTCGGGTGAGCCGGTAGTGGTTTTTTGCGTTCCTCGGCAAACAGACCGCGGGCACTGAGTTCTAGCTTAAGCGTTTCAAAGGCTTTCTGTAACTGACCCTCACCCCCAGGCATCATCTGTTCACAAATCAGCTGAAAATCACCTCGCCCTTCATACAAACTGACCTTGGCGGTGACAATCACCTGATCACCTTCTTTAGGACGAAAACCGATCAATTGAGAGCGATTTTTGAACATGGCGCAGCGAACCTGCGCCTGGCTATCCTTGAGGGTAAAATACCAGTGCCCGGAGGCTGGCCGGGCAAAATTGCTTAATTCACCCTCCACGCGAATGATGGAAAAGCTGTGCTCCAGTAAACGACGCGCTTCGCGGTTTAACTGACTGACGGATAAGGCGGTGTTGGATTGATTATTCATGCCGCTATAGTAGTGTCTCCAGGGGGTGGAGTAAAACCCTGGATTAAGCGTTGCTGATATGAGTGTTCAGATTGAGAGAAGTCCAGCTTTGGTGTAAAATGACTTGCTTAATTTTCCAAGATAACAGGCTGGCTGATCATGTTGCGAATCGTTGAAGAAGCGCTCACTTTTGATGATGTACTACTGATTCCGGGGTACTCTGAAGTACTGCCAAAAGACGTGTCACTTAAAACCCGCCTGACAAAAGAAATCGTGCTGAATGTACCCTTGGTTTCTGCCGCAATGGATACTGTCACAGAAGCGCGTCTGGCGATCGCCATGGCTCAGGAAGGCGGCATAGGTATTATTCACAAAAACCTGACGCCGGAACAGCAGGCAGAAGAAGTGCGTCGGGTTAAAAAATATGAATCCGGTGTGGTTTCTGAGCCGGTAACCTGTACACCTAACACTACTGTAGGTGAAGTGAGAAACCTGGCCCAGCGCCACGGTTTTTCTGGCTTCCCGGTACTTGAAGGTGATGAGTTGGTGGGTATCGTCACCAGTCGTGATGTACGTTTTGAAAGTGATATGAACGCGCGTGTTTCCAGTATTATGACCACCAAAGAGCATCTGGTGACAGCGAAAGAAGGCGACGATCCACAAACCATTCGCGAATTATTACGCGAACATCGCATTGAGAAAATCCTGCTGGTGGATGATAACTTCCACATGACCGGCATGATGACAGTCAAGGATATGAATAAAGCCCAGGCTTTCCCGAATGCGGCGAAAGACAGTAAGGCTCGGTTGATTGTTGGGGCGGCTGTAGGAACGGGTCCAGAAACACCTGCACGAGTTGAAGCGTTGGTGAATGCTGGCGTTGATGTGATTGTTGTGGATACCGCGCATGGGCACTCCAAAGGTGTAATCGACCGCGTGGCCTGGATCAAACAGAATTTCCCACAGGTGCAGGTGATTGGCGGCAACATTGCTACGGCTGATGCCGCGGTAGATCTGGCGAAAGCGGGCGCAGATGGCGTTAAAGTGGGGATCGGCCCCGGCTCTATCTGTACCACCCGAATCGTTGCCGGTATCGGTGTACCACAGATCAGTGCCGTAGCGAATGTGGCGGCGGCGTTAAAAGACTACGGTGTGCCCTTGATTGCTGATGGCGGCATACGTTTCTCTGGTGATCTATCTAAAGCGATTGCAGCGGGTGCCGCGGCTGTGATGGTCGGTTCCATGCTGGCGGGTACCGATGAAGCACCTGGCGAAGTGGAGCTGTTCCAGGGGCGGGCATTCAAGTCTTACCGGGGTATGGGTTCCCTGGGTGCCATGTCCGGCCTGACCGGTTCTTCTGATCGTTATTTTCAGGATGCAAAAGCCGGTGTTGAAAAGCTGGTACCGGAAGGTATTGAAGGGCGTGTCCCCTGTAAAGGCCCAATGCATAATGTGGTGCATCAGTTGATGGGTGGCTTGCGTGCCTCCATGGGCTATACCGGTTGTGCGACAGTAGAAGAAATGCGTACCAAGCCCTCTTTTGTGCGCATAACCAGTGCTGGCATTACTGAAAGTCATGTACATGATGTCAGTATTACTAAAGAAGCACCGAATTACCGCGTCAGTTAAGCCTAGTTAAACGTATTGATCAGTGGGGCGATTGCCGCCCCATTTTTCGTTTTACAGAGGTCTGATTTTTGCACTGTCCCATCAGACCATTTGCCGGAGTGAGCAAAGATGAGTAAAGATATTCACGCGCAACGTATTCTGATTCTGGATTTCGGTTCCCAGTATACGCAGCTGATTGCGCGCCGTGTCAGGGAGATCGGTGTATACAGTGAAATCCATCCCTGGGATATGACGCCGGACGCGATTCGTGACTTTGCTCCCAAGGGTATTATTCTGGCGGGTGGACCTGAGTCAGTGACTGAGCTGGATTCACCGCGTGCCCCGGCTGAAGTGTTTGAAATGGGGATTCCGTTGCTGGGTATCTGCTATGGCATGCAGACCATGGCGGAGCAGTTAGGTGGCAAGGTCAGTTGTTCTGAAAAACGCGAGTTTGGTTATGCCCGCGTCAAACTGGCCGACAGCCCCAGTCGTCTTCTGGAAGGTATTGAAGATCATATTGGCAATAACGGTTCGCTGTCGCTGGATGTGTGGATGAGCCATGGCGATAAGGTAACTGAGCTACCTGAGGGTTTTCATGTCATCGCATCTACGGAATCCGCACCGATTGCAGCTATGTGTGATCCACAGCGTAATTTTTATGCCGTGCAGTTCCATCCTGAAGTAACCCACACCAAACAGGGTATGCGCATTCTTGAGCGTTTTGTGCGTGAAATTTCCGGTGCTGAAGCCCTGTGGACAGCGCAGAATATCATTGATGATCTGATCAGTAAGGTACGTGAACAGGTCGGCGACAACAAGGTGCTGCTGGGCTTGTCCGGTGGTGTCGATTCATCTGTTGTGGCGGCGCTGTTGCATCAGGCGATCGGTGATCGACTCACTTGTGTGTTTGTCGATAACGGTTTGCTGCGCAAGCAAGAAGGCAATCAGGTGATGGAGATGTTTGCCCGCAATATGGGGGTGAATGTAATTCGTGTCGATGCTGAAGAGCGTTTCCTCGGACGTTTAGCCGGCCAGGCTGATCCTGAAGCCAAGCGTAAAATTATCGGTAACACCTTTATTGAAGTGTTTGATGAAGAAGCGCAGACACTGACCGAGTGCCGCTTTTTGGCACAGGGCACCATCTATCCGGATGTGATTGAATCCGCCGCCTCCAAAACCGGCAAAGCGCATGTGATTAAATCGCACCATAACGTCGGTGGCCTGCCAGACGATATGAATCTGGAATTGGTTGAGCCACTGCGTGAGTTGTTCAAAGATGAAGTCCGCAAGATAGGCCTGGAACTGGGTCTGCCGTACGATATGGTTTACCGCCATCCTTTCCCCGGCCCTGGCCTGGGTGTGCGTATCCTCGGTGAAGTGAAAAAAGAATACGCCGATATCCTGCGTGAAGCCGATGCCATCTTCATTGAAGAGCTGCACAGAGCCGACTGGTATCATAAAACCAGCCAGGCCTTTGCCGTCTTCCTGCCCGTCAAATCAGTCGGTGTAGTGGGTGACGGTCGTCGTTACGAATACGTTATTGCACTGCGTGCCGTAGAAACCATCGACTTCATGACCGCCCGCTGGGCACACCTGCCGTATGACTTTCTGGAAACCGTGTCTGGACGTATTATCAATGAAATCGCGCAGGTTTCCCGTGTGACCTATGATGTGTCCAGTAAGCCACCGGCTACGATTGAGTGGGAATGACATACTGATATCTAGCTAAGCCTAGCAGCAGGAAAAGTCTTCAAAGCCCAGCGTCTTCGCTGGGCTTTTCCGTTTATGAATCATCACCAGCCCAGTTGAACCTCATACACCCCACCTATGACCAAATGCTCCTGCTCTCCTTGTAAAATACCGGGTAGCAGACCGGGAAAGTAGAGGAGCTTTGGACCGGGCACCTGGGTTTCCAGAATGGCATCGCCGAAGGCACTGGCGGTGTCTCGGTCACTGCTAAACGAGCTGAGGTTATTTAGCACCAACTGATAATGACCGGCTTCAGGTGGGTTTAGCAGTTCGTGAGCTTCAATCCGATTGATTCCACGATAAAGCCGCCAGTGTTGCTGTTCTGGATAACGCCGCTCCAGCTCGTATTGGCAGAAGCTGTAAAGCAGATCCAGTTGTGCCTCCAGGGCATTGGCGTTGTACAGTCCTCGTGAAACATCGGCCAGATAGGCGGCATAACAGGGGCTGTTGACGTCTTTGAGTGACCCCCGATGGTTACGCGGCAAGAGCCCGAAGCGTGACTCGACCCAATGTTTCAGTACTGCCGCTTCCATACCATCGGCATTAAACATCCAGCCACGCAAAAGTCTCAGATAATCGGCCTTGTGTCGTTTCAGGCGTTGGCGCTGTGGATTCGCACCTGCACTATCCAGGTGATCCAGCAAAAAAGCTGAACACATGTACTGGCGAAAGTGCAGCGCCCGTACGGCGGGTTCTGCCAAGGCATTCAGCGTGGTAAAAATGAGAGAGAGTGAGATAAATATACCAGTGAAAGCGTGATAAGTGTGGGAACAGATGGGAATTGGCTGAAACAAATGGGAGGGTGATTGAAAAACGTTTTCAATCTTGGCAATCATTTGGCGCGAAAAAATCTGGCTGGGTTTTGTCCCTTTGGCGCATCCGTTCAACCACCTTATATATGCCACGCGTAGTCATATTGAACTCACGGGCCAACTCAGAATGATTGCGGCCATTAAACTTGGCCCAGATCTCAGCATCGCGTTTAGCGATACCGAAGCGGTAGTCCTTTGGGATTGTGATCATCTGCCCGCCCCAGTGCTGGCATAGATGATCAGCAATTGCAGCGCCGACCTGCGTAGCAGTCTCTGTATCGATACCGTGGTCAGTCACTATTCTACTAGCGTGATCCGCAACATCTTCTAATAGTTCGTGGCGTCGATGCTCCATATAACTGGACATAGTCATACCCCTCGGCTTTGTAGATAAACAATCAGGCTCTGCATGAATCTAATATTGCGGTCCCACTTATCAGGCAGCTGGGCTATAACCTGGTTGCGATCGCTTTCACACAGAGCTGCCATTAGCTCTTCACAGCCGACCTTTAAGCACTGTTTTTTATGCTCGTTATCGAGGGCAGCTATAATAGCTTTCAGTTGCTTTTCAGTACGTATCCACGCGCAGCGCTCTATGCCAAACATCTGATTAGCGATGCTGTCCGCATAAGCCCAGGGCAAGCCCATGTCAGCCAGGAGCGCTTCAATTTTTGTGATCATTACTGGCATGGCACTATGGTCAAAGTTATGTGGTTTACCCTTGGTTTTGTTGTTTGGACGAACCTTGAAGCCTAGCTTTTTCATGGCTTCCAATACTGCTTTCAGTTTTGGAATACTCAGATTGGCGCTTGAGGTAGCTCCTTCCAATTCAGGAATGGAGCCCAAAAACGCTCTATAGGTGTCGTCATCCATGCCTAGTTCACGCTTGGCAACATGGATGACTTTTATCAGCTTTATTTTATTGTTCACCAGTCAGTATCCTTTATGTCCATTACTGCAGCGCTAACTGCTGAGCGCCTTCCGGCACGAGTTACATTTTCAGTCTGCATGTCAGATGGAAGTTGTAAGATGTCGCCCTCGGGTTGGGCCTGGCTGTGTCCATATCCCTCCAAAACCCTTGTCAGATAACGATGATTACTTAATGGTTTGAAGTCACCGGCTTGTTGTTTGCTACGCAGTTGCTCCACCGTTTGCACTAATGCTGGAACCAGTATGTTAAGCGGAGCCAGTGCTAACGCTTCGTTAGCGATGCGTAATGCGCGGTCATTTGCTAGATCCCGCTGTTTACTTCTGAATAGACTCAGATAGCTGACCAGTGCAGCACCGGCGCTACGATCCAGCTTGGCCAGCAACGCCAGCAGGTCACGGCCAGACTCATCCTGCACTAACGCATCCAGGTGCAGGCGGCTGTGGCATACGGGGCAACGGCTAAGGTTCATTAATACCCTCCAGCGCTATGCGCTAATGCCAATTTGTCACGGCCTATACCGGTTCTTTTGTCACCTTTAACGCCTTGGTGAAAGCTGACTTTTTGGCCATCTCGACCCCCTTGACGCAACGCATCATAGTCGTGGTTGCTTCTGCCCTTTGTGTTATCTCGCGTTTTGAGGTTTTCAAGTGGCTTGTCCCAGCGCTTAGCCTTATAGGCAGCAATGATGCTATTTTCAGATTCACTGCGCTGGTGTTTTGATACCTGCATCGCTACCGCATATATCCATGCCTCGGCGTATAAATCTCCACGGCGTACTTTTGTGGTTCGTTTAATTCTTTTATTCAAGCCAGACATATAGTTGCTCCGGTCACGCTTGAGATGACGGCCTAGTACTTCAAATGCATATCCGGCAATTTCAGCATTTCCTCCAAGACCATAAAACTCAAAATAGCCGCTCCACTTATAGCCATCATGCTTTGCACCATAGACAAGCTCTGCACCAAAAGCGTCTGCAATCATGTTTGCCAACATGGCAATATACGTTGGCGGATTTTTCCCTGCGCCCGCATTACTTGTAGCGGTTTCCACATCACTGATTGATATATCATCTGAAGTGATGCCGTGCATTTCCATCAGCTTCTGTGCTTGGCGCATAGCTGTTGCTGCCTCGTTGGCATTGCTAGACTTTGCTAAGCGCAAACACTTTTTGATTTTTTCTAGTATTTTACGGTCCATCTCTAACCCCTTTAGCTGCTCATCAGTACCAAACCACTACGCTCGGCAGACCGGCAGGGCTGGCCTGCCGGTTTCGCTTATTTGTTCAGGGCTTCATCCAGGGTTTTGGTTGTCGAGAACTTCACCACGCGCTTGGCAGCTATCTCGATCTGTGCGCCGGTTTGTGGGTTGCGGCCGGTGCGGCTGGCGCGAGCGGAAACCTTCAGCTTGCCGATACCTTGTAGCGTGAACTCACCGGTTGTCTGCAGCGCTTCAGAACAGACGTCGCCCAGGCTGTCCAGTAGTGCGTTCACGTCTGCTTTGCTAACAGCACGGTCATGGGTAAACTTCATTTTTTGCATTACGGCTTCAATAAGTTCAGTCTTTTTCATGTTGATACCTATATATAGTGGCTGCTCATCAGTGCAGGGGTGCCATGTCTGCAGACGCCCGATCAGGGCGTTTCGCGTTAATGATCCGGTCTGCTTGATATGTATCCGAGGATCCAATTGATTGCGTCAAAGACGCCTTGTTCATAAGTTCCCTCTTCATGGTCTGTTGTCATTTGTTCGCCGTGTTCAAAGGCCCAAGCCAGCACCTCCTGAATCTCCGTCTCTTCAACTTTTACTGTTAATGACATAGCGGCCCCCTTAAAGACTGGCTAAATCAAGCGCGATCGGACGCCACTGGTCAGCATCGCCCGTGCGTTGATACAGCCGGACATAGGTCTTACTGCCAGTGATCTGGATGCTGTCTGCAATAGCATCCATCGCCTGCAGCCAGATAGGGTCGGTGATTTTCAAGCGTCGCAGGCCTAATACGCGACCGGTTGAAATTTTGCCTTCTTTATCTACCTGGAATGCATCATCCACAATCACCTTCAGTTCAGCGGGTGAGCCCTCTGACCAGCGGTGGATACACTGATCAATCAGCTCTTTAGCAACCTGTAGGCGCTCATCAAAGACCAGGCTGTCGCTGATGGCCCGCTGGACTTTGTAGCGACCATCAAACGTAACCAGGGTGACGTTACCTTTACGCCCCCCTAGCTGGACGTCGTAGCGCTCTGCACTCAGTTCAACAAACGCATTAATATCACCCAACAAAGCCAGCTTGAACTCGCGCATTTTTGCCTGCAGCTCTCTGGCCTTGTTGACGATCTCATTCACCAGCTCATCGCGGGTTAAGTCGATCTCGCTAATCATATCGATGGGTACCAAGCGGCCTGCCTGATCTTCCAGGTAACCTTCGGGGATTTTCTTTTGTACTTGATGAGGCATGGTGTTCATGCGGCGTTCTCCTGTTTACCAGTAATGCTGAGCAGGATGTTTTTCACTTCCCACGGCTTGTTGATGACGACACTACGCAGCACGGCACGTGTAGTGGTGCCGTTGTCGTACACGTCCAGAAAGAGGTTGAGATCTTGCTCAGACACGATCAACCCGTCGTTATGGTTTGGGGTGCTATAGATCGGGGCTTGCTGCAGACCCAGTCCAAAATACATCAGGCACCCAGCGGCACGCGTAGCCAGCAGATTAATGATCAGATAGTCATTCATGAAAACTCCTCCCACTTAATCTCGCAGTCCGCTACGAACGCAACGCGCTCAATAATGCGTCGACCTGATCGGGTCATGCGCTTTGAGTACGCATTGGGCAGAGTGCTACAGGCAATCCCTGGAGTGATTTGAATCATTGGATGGCAACTTTCACCAATACTGATATTGGTGACTGACAACCCCATGGCATGTAGTGTTTTCACGGCCATGTTGGCGCGAAGCATCTGCTCGTTGATAATCTGGTCCAGTTTATTAATAGCCATAGCCATCTCCTTAAACCTCACTAATTAGGTCAGATGTCACACGAGGGATACCGATCGCTGCCGCTTCATTCAGCGCCGCTGTCAGTACGTTATGAATTGCCAACGGATACAGCACTGAGAATGAGCCCCGGCCAGTTAGCTTTGCACGCAGCGCCTCAATAGCGTTGTTGTCCATCACGTCTGCCAGCACCTTGTCTGCCATTTTGAAGCGGTGCTGGAGATAGCCTTCCAGCTCCAGATCCAGCGGACGCAGCGTGACAACCTCGCACCGCTGCACCACTTCGCGCACAGTAGGGTTGCGCTCATCCAGCTTTTCAGCCAGTTCGGTTTGTCCTATCAGCACGATGCCCAGCAATTTCTGAAAGCCATCTTCCAGCTCGAAAAACCGCTTGAGGTGCTTCAGCGTAGGGATCGGGATCCCATGCGCCTCTTCAATGATCAACAGATGACGGTTACCGGCACGCTGTGATTCCCGCAGCGCATGATGCACCTGGCGGAACCTGGCTTCGGGGCTCCGCTTTGGCAGCACGCCGGGGGCCACTTCAGCCATGATTGCTTCCGCGATATGGCTGGCCTTCAGCGTCTTACCCTTAATGTCGTTGTCTTCCATACCCAAAACATAAGGCTCAATCACAATAACTGACTGATGATCACGGTTGATCCAGTCAATCAGATCGCGGCGCAGTGTCGACTTACCCGCGCCTGATTCACCCACCACGGCAATAAAGCCGCCATGCTTGGCCGCCATGCGCAGCGACTCGCGCACATAGCGGCTATCTGGTGTCATAAAGACATCGTCTGACTGACGAACGTCCTCGAAGGGATCGCGCACCAGGTTGAATGCACGCCGTGCGGCTGGCGTTAACTGCTGTTTGCGTAGTAACATAATGTCGTCCTCTATGGATGTTTTATCCGGCGTGGGGCTGTTAGTGGCAGCCCCCGCCAATTCAAAAGCGTCTTTCAGATCGTTTTCCGTGGCTCCTGCCGTTAGTAAAAATTCCCGTATACCAGCCTTTATATCCTCCTGATTCAGTGATGCAGGCCAAATATCGTGATTAATAATCTGAGCAATGGATGCCTGGCTCAGGTCTACATTTCTGGCTAACTCAGCCTGTTTTTTACCGAGTCGCCCCAACAAACTTTTTAACTTCAGCATGCGGTGCCTCCATTCATAACGCGCAGGGTTTTGGATTGCGGCTTAGCCAGCTGCTCAGCGATCGTATCCAGTTCATGCTCATGAGCACCGTCTGGGTAGCGCTGCTGCAGCCAGCCAAAGTGCTCCTCTGGTTTCCACTCATCGCCCATGCGAGTGCGCAACCGCATAGCTGTCTGCACCAGCGTCAGCCGTGGCACTTCAACGGTTGGGGTAATCAATGAATGTTCGGTACCGCGACGCGGCATATACTCTGGCAGCGAGGTGTCCTGCATAGGCTTGTAAGGGTTGAACTTTCCACCCAGCGGCAGGGCTTTAGCTTTACGGGCTTTTTCCGCAGCCCCCTGGGTTTCGGTGCCAGTCATGATTTGTTCAATAGCCGCTTTAGCGATCTGAGCCGGGCCAGCGGCCATTTGCTTATAACCTTCGCCATAAATCGGACCCTGCTCATCGAATCCATACTCATCCTTCTTAATCTCAGGGATAACATGGAACACCTCAGCACCATCCAGGTCAGTCAGTACCAGCTGCGCAACATCATCACGCCAGGGGTTGCGTGTAACCATCACCATCTCGCCAACCATCACCCCTGGAATATCTTTCACACTGAACTGACTACCCTGGAAGTTGATACGCAGATTGCTTGTTACTTTGCGCTCAACCGGCGTAGACACGGCCAGCTCTCGGCACACCTCAATGCTCGGGGCCTTGATCAACTGCTCAGCAGTGATGCTCAACCACATCGCACTGCGGTTCTTCTTGTGTCGACGATGCACAGCCGTGGCGTTAAACACAGCACGCCACTGCGCCGCCAGACTATTCAGCTCATCCAGATCCGCCACTGGCCGGAACCGCAGGCCGCTCTCGAACTTGCGCTCTATAATGTTTCGGGCATTCTCAACTTGCCCCGTAGCTCTTGCATTACCAGCGGCGTGGGCAATGGCTTTAATGCCTAGCGACTTACACAGGTTCAGCGTCATGCTACTTGTGTTCGCACTACCAGGGTCCATATACAGAATCTGCGGCACACCATGCATCAGATCCGCACGGCCGCGCTCCTGCATGGCGTTGATCAGCACGTTACACAGGTTCAGGCCACTCTCGGCCCCCATCACATACTCAACATAAATCCAGCCACTGGCGTGATCGGTGATCTCATACGACCACACACGGTCAGCCATCACGCGCTGCAGGTTCTTAGGTTTGTTTTTGTAAAACTCATCCTGGGCCATAACATGCAGGCCATTCGCGCTGTTCTTCTGCGGCTTCAGGTAATACAGCACACACAGCGACGCATCGATCTGCCACACATGGTTAGGGTGCTTGCTGCGCATCTCCAGGTGAGGGTCTGGTGCTGCCAATTGATCCGGGTGCAGGCCGTAGCTGCGCAGTGCCCGGTATATAGCGCTGTCGCTCAGTTGGATAATTTCACCGGTAGTTTCATCAATCCGTTCAGCGCGGATAAAATTATTAGCACGCAGCGCCGCCACGGCATCGGTCAGGCTGAACATTTTCTTACCCTGGCCGCGAATAGATTCCTGAATGGTGCCGCTGATAATCAGCGCCTCATCCCGCGTCAGGCATGATTTACCGGCATCACTGCGTTGTTTTCGGGTTGTTGTTTTCACGGTCAACCTCTTCAGATTGCGGTGCAGCGTGGCTCTGGATATCTGCAAATCCTGACAGGCGGCATCGTAAATGGATTGTTTACTGCCGTGATCCGCAGATCTCACTGCGTGCATGACGGCAACCAGGCGTTCGGTCATCACGGCATTCTTCATTACTCTGCTCCAACCAGCGTCAGTTGCTCTTCAGTAATACCCAAAGAATCCGCCGCCGCATCAGCCGCACCAGGTTGCATCCAGCTAGGTTCAGTAAATAGCGGCTGATCGGGCAGGTCGTAGTCTTCACGGATGGCAATCAGCTGCACCTCAACTTGCCGTACCAGGTCAGCCAGGAACACACGCTGGGTGTGGCTATCGGCAAGAGAGGCGGTCAACTCGCTGTGTTCGATCAAAGCGGCCACGGTGTTGCGCAGCTTACCCATCACAGCCACTTCGGCCTCGTATGCCGAGGCGGTGGCGATCTGCCGCAGTTCGCTGGTGATCTCGTCAGCAGGCATGGTCTGTACCCGCTTGCGGGTCTTCTCCAGCTCCTGGGCGAGTTCATTCAACTTCTGGTCTTTCTGCTGCGTGATCTGCTGAATCGCTTCATAGTCAGCCTGTGACTCATCCAGCTGCAGTGTTAGCTGTTCTTTTTCTTTGTGATGTTTGCTGATGAACTCTTCAGCAATCTCGACAAATGCTTCCTTGTCGCCCGACTGGGCAACCTCAATCAATGCTGATTTTTCATCATCAGGTAGGCGGCGGAACTGGCGCATTTCGCGGTAGCCGATACCCATGCGTGACATGGACTCAAGAGCTTCCTCGCCGAAGGCTTTTAGATTGGCTATGTCTTGGTTTGCTTTTTCGTCAGACATCCCCAGTAGTGCACAGAACTCCTGCCAAGTGCCGGACAGCTGAAGATTATCGGCATTTACCTGGCCGGAAAGGGCTTTGTAAAGTTTGTTTTCCTTTACATATGCCAGCTTGGAAGTGAAAACAGTATTTGAAAATTTGCCGAAAGCATCAGCCATTTGAGCCTGCCCCAGCAGCTGGTTGACTAACGCATGCTCTTGGGTGTTTTGTTGCATAAGAGCCGCAGTGTTCTGCAGTTCATGCACTTTACCAGTATCTAGTTCCGGTAGATCGTTAGGTTGTTGTGTTGTTTCCATGCTCTTTTCCTCAGTAGCTGCCAGCGGCCACGCGCTGTGTTAGTTCATTAAGTCGATCACTGGCACGGCTCATCTCTGTAGCGTGCGCCTGGGCAATTTGCAGGGCAGCCACACTCAATGCAAAGCGCCCGGTATCCAGCCGCACCGCCATACCCTCAGCAATCAGCGTATTAACGCAGCGGTTGATCGTTGCCGGGCTTTCACCCAGTGCCTTGGCTAACTCGCCATTGCTTAACCCCACCAGGCTGTGCCCCTTTAACGCTTTCATGACACGTAGCACACGGCCACCAGAGTCACTTTTGCGGGTCTTATCTGTCATGCTTCAACTCCTACTGCATAGGCTTTCAGGGGGGGTTCGGCGATACGCCACATCAACAGACCCTCATCCATACCGGCGAAAAAAGCGTCTGCCTCAGCTGAACCGATCGGATACCAGCATGCCTGGCGTTCAATCTCCCCAGCCTTAAGGCACAGGATGTACAGCACACCCTCTTTGTAGGGTTTGCTGCGGGGTTCATGCGGTCTATCAAAGCGTTCATTGAAAATTTGCAACGGTGTTTTCATGGCTAAAACTCCAGTTGTGGTTGTGCATGCTGTTTAACATTTCCCCGATGCCACGCCAGGCTCTGCAGCGCTGACTGGATGCCGCCCAGGGTTTCCTCTGCATTGCTCTCGCCGTTGTAAAAGGCCATCAGCATGCCGGTCACATGGTGCAACTGCAGTTGCAATTCCTGAATGTCTTTTGCATCGGCACTGCGTCCACTGGGAATGTCGATCAATAACTTACCTGCCGTTGCAGCGATCCAGCGCGATACCAGGTTGATCCCACACACCTGCTCATATACAGGCAATAAAGGAATAGGCATGCGTCCGGTTTGAATCCACTTGTACAGCACCCAGTGATCCACCAACCCCATACGTTCTGCGATCTGCTCAGAACTCAGGTTATGGCGCTCACGTGCATAGTCCTTGCAGCCTTTCAGGGCGTCACGCAGTGTGCTGGGCTGATAGTGTTTCCAACGTCGCTTAGCCATTGGACCCTCCTTTAATCGCGGACTGATCGCCGCTTCCAAACAAAAAACTGTTTTGCCTCTGGGCAAAAGTGTTTCAAAACTCCTACTATTTCAGGTACATTCTGAATAGGAGCAAAAACGATCATGAACGCCGAGATCCAAGCACTGAAGCAACAAGTCGCCGAGCTGCAGCAGCAGCTCTCATTAATGGATATTCAGGTGGAGGTGAATCGCTCACTGTTTGTCGCGCTGACCCGGTATTTCGCAGAGGGCAACCAGCTCTACATTCCTGAGCTGTGCGACGATCTTGATCAGCTATGCCTGGTGCGGTCAGACCAGAAGTGGCAGACGGCGCTGATAGCGACCGCAGAAATTCTTCGCGCTTTAGACGAGAGTCTTCCAAAGCAGGAGTGATCATTTTGGCCTGAGCGAGCGTCATTGGTTGGCGGTTGTGTTTGCACTGATCGTCAGTTGGCGATAATGGGTGCATGGCCGGGGGTGTATGAGACATGGCGGCGATCTCCAGTAATTAGGCGGCAATGGATTCGGCAGGTTTTTTTATGCCCAGCTTCACGGCGATCTCGTGAGACTGGCCATAAAAACCTTTATCGAATCCATTGAGGACACGATAAACAGCATTGCGCTGATAACCGTTGTCTTTGGCCCACTGTGAGATGGTGATGCCATTCTCACGGAATTTGGCTTTAACTTGATCGGGGGTGAGTATCTTGGTAGCCATGGCAGTGGCCTCCTTGTGTGTTTACTAAAGTTAATTGGTGTTTCTTGGGTGTAAGTATTGCTAAAAATATTGAGCAATACAAGGTTATGAGTGCAAAAATATGAGCAGCGCGCGCGACAGGCTTGAGGAAGAGATAAATAAGATAGGCGTCACAGCCATATCAACAGGCCTTGGAGTAGCTAGAAACACGATCTATAACTGGCTGGCTAAGGCTAATGTGCCATTAAATTATTTGGTTGCACTGAAAGGGTTCGGTGCGGACGTTCATTACATTGTGAGTGGGGAAAGGTCTACTACCAGCTTAAGCTCTGATGAGCAGGAGTTGCTTGAGCTTTTTAAAACAGCCCCTCTTGCCGTTAAAGCCGCTGTATTGGGGGCTTTAACGGCGGGTCAGGATGCTAAAGGTGGAGCAGATATAAGTGTAACTGGAGTAGGTAACCGTGTAGCGGGAAGGGATTATCGTGAAAAGGAGTAGTATTGCATGGAGATTCAGGGAGACTTCAATCGTGTTGCCGGGCGTGATTACTACGACGTGCGATTGTCGCCGGAAGCATCTGAATTACTGTTCTCGCAGCTTGCGAATATGGAGATGCTGACGCCTAGAGAGAAAGCATTGCTGTACCACTTTCGTTCGGTTGGAGATGCGCGGCAGGCTTCTATTTTAGCTATTTTGGCAGACATTGCTTTGCTTTGGATGTTAGAAAATAATGCTGCTAATGACGATTGATTGATAAAATACCAAACGGTTTGGTATTTATAAAAACATAAGTATATAAAAATCAATTATTTATATATTCAGAAATATAAAAACTCCAAACGGTTTGGGGTTTGGTGATGATGCAAGGAGATGCCGCATGGCAAAGTACATTGAAAGCACGCTGATTAGTGATGAGAAAGTGATTTACGAAGGCCGAGTTAGTAAGTGGTCTTTGCTGCCGCTGATTTTACTTGGGTTTATTACATTGTTTTTATACATTGGCCCTATCTTCTGGGTGATTGCATATCTCCGTTATAAAACCACTGAATTGGCGTTTACCAATAAGCGCGTCATAGCCAAGTTTGGATTCATCAGCAGGCGTACAGTTGAGTTAAGTCTGCCAAAAGTAGAAAGCATGCAGGTAGATCAAAGCATCATAGGTCGAATTTTTGATTATGGAACGCTAATAATATCAGGGGCAGGAAACCCACAAGCCCCTATCCCTGGCATCTCTATGCCGATGGTCTTTAGACGCTCTTTTATGGAGTACATTGATCGGCAACGTGTTGCAGCCTAAATCTGCTGTTGCCTAATGATCAAGCACATTTAAAAATCTCCAGAAGTCTAGAGTGGCTCTTTTAACTTGAGCGTCTATAGACTGCTGGGGATTTATTGAAGAGGTGGATAAATTACTAAAAACGGCTCCACTTAATGTCTTGAACGATGCCTTCCTGAACAATGATGGTCCAGTTCAAATCGCGGTATCGATAAAACCATGTTTCTCTTTCGACCCATGAGTTACATTTGCCGTTTCTGGCGCGGTCTTTACATACAGTTTCTACACCTTTAGAGCGAGGTTCTCCTAGACTCTCGGTAATTAAGTGTGCAGGACTGCCCGCGCTGACTGATACCTGGCCACCCCTAAGCTGCATTGTGCTGGCGTTGGTATTGACGCTTGCAAACAACAGCAGCAACACTAAAATAATATATTTCATATGTATCTCCATTCGATTAATAGGGTTTAAGTTTAGCTGAGTCAGTTAATATTACCAAAAGATGAGGCATATCATGGACTATGAAGAGATTTATAGAGGTCTGAACGACCAGGGTCTGGGCTTTGAAATTGGTGATCAGGATGCTGACATCAACGAACTGGCCGACGATATTGGTGGTTCACTAATCAAGGCTGCATCAGACTATGATAATGATGTTGCTGTGTACGATATGGGCGATCACTTGTTGATTGTTGGTAATGCAAACGGCCTTTGGGCAGTGCGGCACTATGGTGAGTGATGGAGCCAGACAAGGAATGTCTTATGGATCGCGAATTACTGTTTCAGTTTTATGATCGAGTTATCGGGCCTAATTGGCAAACTTCAGATCCGATAAAGCTCAGCGGCTGGGAAGTTGTAGAGGCCTTATGGCCATTGAACAAGTATTTTAAAAGATATTATCGCAACTTTTGTACTCTGCCTTATGATCCCGCATTTGAGACTCAGGCTGATGCAGCACAGAAAAGGTTTGTTTTCAGCGGGAATTGGGGTGTTGTCAGTATTGAGACCTGGCGAGTGATACTTGAACGCCACCAGCAGTCTCTAAATGTGGCGCTTTTAAATGAAGCGGCGGGATATCCGCTTATGTCTGTTCCTGATCGCTTACGGAGTGAGGCAAGAACAGGGGCTGCAATTCTGTTTTTGCTTCAACAAATGACGCTCCCCTTTGAAGTAGCTGATCGATCTTCATTTGAACCTGACGTTGTAGTCCCGGATCGCTAAGCTTTGCTGTAGTAATTGCTCGGTCATGCTCTATCATATGTGCCCCTGGATACATGCCATTTATGTAACATGGCTAATGTAGCTTTTAGTCACAACCTGGATCTTTTGCCCCTGTTCAAAAGACCCATCTAAACATCCCCGGTAGTCTGGAATCCTTAGCGAAAGCAACCGATTCCAGCCAAACTACCGGGGATTTTTATTATGGACAAACCAACCGCGCCACGGCTTTCCGGCCTCGGGCTGATCGTCATGCTGCTCAGCATGGCCATCATCTGGATGAGCCCCTTCCAGCTGATGGTAACCCTCTATAAGCTGAGCGTTGTCACCCTTGGTGGCTGGCTGGGCTACTGGCTAGACCGCTGGATTTTCCCGTATGCACGCCCACACATGGTGTTGCCAGGTGGAGAGCATACGGAACTAGCACCCAACGCCTGCTGGTACATGCTACGCCGAGCAATCATCGTGGGTGCAACTATCCTTGCCGTGGCGATGGGAGCATAGCATGCGTTCCCTGGCTATGATTCTGTGCCTGCTGTTGCTACTGGTTGCTTGTCAGCCAGCACAGGCTCAGATCCCTCACAGTGCGCACCAGTACCGCAACGACCTGACTCGTCAAGCGCGACTGATCTGGGGGCTGAATGCGCCGGTTGCATTGTTTGCGGCACAAGTGCATCAAGAAAGTGCCTGGAACGTGCGTGCTGTCAGTCCGGTTGGTGCTAAGGGGCTGGCTCAGTTTATGCCAGCAACAGCCGCATGGATGCCGGATATCGACCGATCACTGGCCAATCCGCAACCATTCAACCCCACATGGTCGTTCAGAGCGCTGGCCCGTTACAACTATTGGCACTTTCAGCGCATTAAGGCCGACACCGACTGTGACCGTTGGGCGTTCACGCTCAGCGCATACAACGGCGGGTTGGGCTGGGTGCTGAGAGACAAGGCTCGTGCAGCAGAAAACGGCGATAGTCGGTGGCTCTATTGGGATCATACCGAGCGCTACAACGCCGGACGATCTGCCGCCAACTTCCGTGAAAACCGCGACTACGTACAGCGCATCATCCACCGCCACCAGTCTCACTACGCAACATGGGGGCCAAGTGTATGCGCCTCTCACTGACGCTGCTTGTAGGTGGTGCTGCGCTGCTGTTTGTCAGCGCGTCGCACTGGTTTGCATGGCAGGCTGGCCATCAGCAGGCACAAGCAGAATGCCAAGCCGCCAATGCTGACTCAGCCCGCACGGCGCTAGATCAGCTGGCAGAGATGGCTCAGGAAGCGCATGCAGCCAGCAAGCTGATATACAGCGCACAGCAAGCGCGAGACCGAATTGATCGGCAGACAACACAGGAGTTGCAGAATGTACTCGCTCAAACGGCTCATATGCGTGCTCATTGTGAGTACAGCAACGACATCATGCGGCTCGTTGACGATGCCAGAGCACGTGCCGCCGCAGCCGCTTCCGGCGGCACTGGTGCTGCCGTGCCCGGAGCCAATTGAGCGCAGGGGTAGCCATGCTGACGATGCCGTCGAAGCTTTGAAAATTTTGTACGACCAATACGGCAAATGTGCCGGGGAAAAGGTCGATTTAATTAACTGGATAATGGAGCGCAGGCCGTGACAGATATAGTCGACCACGCCTCTGAGCGAGAGCAACAACAAAGGGATCAGGCGCTGGCTAGGCGCGTCGTATTCGAACCAATGCAAGATGTGTTCGATGGCGTTGTGTACTGCATCGACTGTGGTGATCAGATCAGCCAAGAACGGCTTGCAGCGAAACCTAACGCCGCCCGTTGCATCCACTGCCAAACAACCTGGGAGCGACGCAATGGAAATTGATTACAGCGCCTGGCGTTTTTGGTTTTCGGTCCTGCAATGGATCATCACCCTCGGGGTTGCTCTATACGTCGCCGTTGACCGCGTGCGCAACGACCACAGAACAGTGATATCAGAAACCAAAAAGGACATTGACGGTATCAGCAAGCGTGTAACACGCGTTGAAGAGGCCTTGGCTCACATGCCCACGCATGAAGATGTATCACAGCTGCGCAGTGAAATGTCCGCTGTGAAGGCGCAGATGGAGACCGCAACTATGACATTGCGTCGCATCGAAGACTATTTACTGAACAAGAAGTGAGGATGCCATGACTTATCAAGAAGAACGAGAGCAACACCAGCGCCTGTGCATCCTGCGCACGCTCAATGAGCAGACTGGATATCGCGCCAACGAGTCGTTTCTGATGGACGTGCTGAGCCGCTATGCGCTGGACCTGTCTCGTGATGCGCTCCGTACCCAGCTTGCCTGGCTGGCTGAACAGCGTCTGATCACTACAGAACAACTGGGCAGCACTACCATCGCCAGTATCACCCAGCGTGGTCAAGATGTATCAAGGGGTCTGGCTACGTTGCCAGGCATTAAGCGTCCGTCTGCAGGAGCCTGACATGACAAAAGTCACGCGAGGCCGACGTTCCAAGATTGACCTGCTGCCAGCCCCTGTCCGGAAATCCCTGGATGAAATGCTGCGCAACGGTAAGTGGACACAAGCCGAGATCCTGGACGCCATCAATGAAGTCATTGAAGAGCACGGGCTGCCCGAAGAGCAGAAACTGTCCCGCTCCGGTTTGAACCGCTACGCCACCGAGATGGAGCAGATCGGCAAGGATCTACGCGAACTGCGTGAGCAGACCAGTGCACTGGTGGCCGATCTGGGCGAAGCCCCCCAGGGTGAAACCACCAAACTGATATTGGAGATTGCCCGCACCCAGCTGTTCAAAGCCATGCGTGACCAGATGCTTAACCCGGAAGAGTCAGTCGATATCGGCATGCTGAAAGATGCGATGCTGGCCGCTCAGCGCCTGGAATCCACTGCCATGAATGCCCACAAGCGTGAGAAAGAGATCCGTCAGGCATTCGCTGAAGAAGCCGCTGCCGCCGCTGAAACCGTGGGCAAGGCGCAGGGCTTAACCGCTGAAAGCGTGTCACAGATCAAGCAGCAGATACTGGGGATTGTATGAACCTCCAACAAACCGCCATCAGTCAAGCTGTCGCCACCAGTCTCGCAGATCTACAACAGTTCAGCGCAGACGAAGTGCTGCTCGGTTATCAGAAGCGTTGGATTGCAGATGACTCACCATTAAAGATTCATCAGAAGTCACGCCGTACAGGTATTACCTGGGCAGAGGCGGCTGATGCAACGCTGTGTGCCGGTGCCGCAAAGAGCGAGGGCGGTTGCAATCACTTCTATGTTGGCTCAAACAAAGAGATGGCACGGGAGTTTATCGACGCGGTGGCTATGTGGGCCAGAGCGTTTGACCGTGCGGCTGGCGAGATCCAGGAGGAAGTACTCCAGGACGACGACAAAGATATCCTCACCTTCGTGGTCTACTTTGCCAGCGGCTTTAAAGTGCAAGCGCTCAGCTCCAACCCCAGCAACCTGCGCGGTATGCAAGGGAACGTCACAATCGATGAGGCCGCTTTCCATGATCGTCTTGCTGAAGTACTAAAAGCTGCGTTGGCACTGACCATGTGGGGTTCAAAGGTTCGCCTGATCAGCACCCACAACGGCATCGACAACCTGTTTAATCAACTCATCCAGGACAGCCTAGCCGGGCGCAAGCGCTACAGCATTCATACAACCACGCTAGACGACGCTTGTGCTGATGGTCTCTACCGTCGTATCTGCCAAATAACGCGCAAAGAATGGACACAGGAAGCCGAAGACAAGTGGAAAGCAGATCTGCTTAAAGATACCGCCACTGAAGAGGACGCCCTGGAAGAGTACTACTGCGTACCCAAACAAGGCGGTGGTGCCTACATCCCGCGTGGCCTGATCGAGCGGGCCATGCGTCCAGACATTCCTATTCTGCGTTATGAGGCCCCAGGCGATTTCACCCAGTGGAGCCAGGCACAGCGCGAAGCCGAAATGAAAGCCTTCTGTTATGAGGAAATAGCGCCACACCTGGCCGAGCTGAACCCAGAACTCAATCATGTCTTCGGTGAAGACTTTGCCCGCAGTGGTGACCTGACCGTACTGTCCCCCGGCATGATCATGAAAGACACCCGGATCCGCACGGCGTTCCTGGTGGAGTTACGCAACCTGACCTACGAACAACAGCGCCAGGTGGTGTTCTACATCATGGATGGCCTGCCGCGATTGATTGGCGCGTCCTTTGATGCTACGGGTAACGGTGGCTATCTGGCTGAACAGGCGGCACTAAAATACGGCACCGAGCTGGTGGAACAAGTGCAGCTCAGCCTCAACTGGTACCGGGAATGGATGCCCAAGTTCAAGGCCAAGTTTGAAGATGCCGATATCGAGATCCCCAAAAACGATGACGTGTTGACAGACCTGCGCAAAATCCAGATGAATCGGGGTGTGCCCCAGATCGAGAAAGGCAGTGGTAAAGGGGCTGACGGTAAACAGCGCCATGGGGATGCAGCCGTGGCGCTGTGCATGATGGTACGTGCAAGCTATATGGAAGGTGCACCTATCGAATTTATGGCGCTACCGAATCGACGCGCCGACTCAACCGATGCCGACGACGACAACTTTAACAGCTACAAAGGCGGTGCCTGGTAATGACTAAACTAATCGACCACCGGGGCAATCCGATCCCCTGGCCCAGCGAACAGCAACTGCAGACTGATGAATCCAAACTGGGCCACCTAAAGCAACACTTTGCCGAGCACCCATCCAGTGGACTAACGCCGGTGCGGCTGGCAGCAATCCTTCGTGATGCTGAGCAAGGCAATCTGATCAGTCAGTGTGAGCTGGCAGAGGATCTCGAAGAGAAAGACGGACACATATTCAGTGAGCTGCAAAAGCGCAAGCTGGCCATGCTCAATCTGACGGGCCGTGTGGCACCACCCCGAAACGCTAGCGAGCAAGAAAAGAAGGATGCCGCCTGGGTGCAGGAGCTGCTGGACGAGATGCCCGACTTTGATGACCTGGTGCTGGACATGGCCGATGGTGTGCTGAAAGGGTTCAGCAACATTGAGCTGGAGTGGCAGCGTGCAGGTAATGACTGGTTTCTCGGTCAGGCCCACTATCGTCCCCAGAGCTGGTTCCAGTTGCACCCCGATGATCGTAATCAAATTGTACTGCGTGATGGTAGTGCCAAGGGTGCTGAGCTGCAATCCTTCGGCTGGGTGCGCCACATCCACCGCTCACGCTCCGGCTATCCAGGGCGTAATGGTTTAGCGCGAATATTGTCCTGGCCGTACCTATTTAAGAACTACAGCGTTAGAGATTTAGCCGAGTTTCTGGAGATCTATGGCCTGCCACTTCGCCTGGGCAAATACCCCAGTGGTGCCAGCGATAAAGAAAAGTCCACATTGCTGCAGGCGGTGATGAGCATCGGTCACAATGCCGGTGGCATTATCCCCAAAGGCATGGAGATCGACTTCCAGGAAGCGGCCAAAGGCGCGGCTGATCCATTTGAGGTGATGATCAACTGGTGTGAACGCACCCAGTCCAAAGCGATTCTCGGCGGCACGCTGACCAGTCAGGCCGATGGCAAAAGCAGCACCAATGCCCTGGGCAATGTACACAATGAGATCCGCCAGGAGCTGCGCGACTCCGATCTGCGACAGATAGCAGGAAGCATCACCCGAGATCTGATCTTCCCGCTGTGGATGCTGAACTGTAAAACAGCCGGAGATCCACGCCGTGCTCCTCGTTTCGTGTTCGACACGTCGGAACCAGCTGACCTGGCACATTACAGCGAATCCCTGCCGCCGTTAGTCAACATGGGTATGCGGATCCCGCTAGACTGGGTACATGAAACCCTACAGATTCCAACCGCTGAAAAGGATGAAGAAATCCTCACCAGCGCACCCACACTGCCAGGCATGGCACCCTTGGCCGCATTGAAGGCACAAGCAGTCGCTGATGCAGACGTGGTGACTCAATACACCGAGCAGCTGCAGCGCGTCGCTCAGAAGCCGGTCACAGGGATGATCGATCAGATACGTGACCTGGTCGAAACAGCAAACAGCCTGGAAGCTATCCGGGATGGCCTGCTGGCATTGGATATCCCTATTGAGCAGCTGGCCGATGCCATGAGTCAGGCACTCACTGTGGCAGGACTGGCCGGTCGCTATGAACTGCTGCAGGAGGCTGAATGAAAGCACTGATCATCATGCTGGGTTTGTTAATTCTAACGGCTTGCAGCAAAAAAATTGACTCCAATGAGGCTGCCAAAAAGTGTCTTGATCAAGGGGCAGAAAAAATCTCTATATCTGTACCCAGTAAAACAGGGGACGCTTATTACATAACCTGTACGTTTGATGCAGAGACATTAAAAGCGAGGGCAGAATAATGCCTCGCTATGGCAGTCGACCTTTTAAAGAGGCTATAGACTACTTCAACCAGAAGCTGCCGCTTCCTACCACTGGGTTTCAGGACGTCTATGGCCAGCAGCATGATCATGCCTTTATGGTGGCCGGTGCCAACCGTATGTCGATCGTTGAGGGATTCGCGACGGCCGTGCAGGCGGCAATCGAGAAAGGCGAAACCCTGCAGGACTTCCGCAAGCGCTTTGATGAGATCGTAAGTACCGAGGGCTGGGACTATAACGGTAGCCGTGGCTGGCGATCACGCCTGATCTACGAGACCAATATTCGCCAGGCATACAATGCTGGGCGCGAAGCCCAGATGGATGATCCTGAATTCCGAGATCGCTTTCCATACAGTGAGTACGGTCACTCTGGCGCTGAAAATTTCAGACCCGAGCACAAAGCATGGGATGGTTTGGTGCTGCCAAGCGACGACCCGTCCTGGGCCTGGCGATCACCCTCTAACGGCTACGGCTGCAAGTGCAAGAAATTCCCCAGGTCGCGCCGTTGGCTGCAGCGCACAGGCAGGTCCGTTGATACAGCTCCTGCAACTGAATACCGCGAATTTGTGGACAAACGCACCGGTGAAGTGAGGCAAATCCCCAAAGGAATCGATCCCGGTTTCGAGCATACACCTGGTCGCAGCTGGTTACGGAACCAGACAATGACGGCGACAGATTGGCAAGACGCTGTAAAACGTGGCGGTGTTGATACGATCCCCTATGGTCCTGCTGCAAAGCCGACCATGCCAAAAGAAACGCCAATATCTAACACACTGCTGATGGATGATGATCTACCACCCGAGCGCTATGTAAATGCCTTCCTAGAAGAGTTTGGCGTAACAGGTCCGGTAATCTATCGTGATGTCACCGGTGAGCCAATTGCCATCAACGATTATCTGTTTCGCGATACCCTGGGCAATTACAAAATAGACAAGGACGGTATGCGCCACCGCTATATGCGGCTGCTGGCAAGGACCATTACACAACCGGATGAGGTTTGGTCGCTCCTTGAACCGGATCTTTCGACACCAGGGAAATACCGTATCAAGCGCCGGTACCTGAAGCGCTGGATGATTGAAGAGGACGGACAGGAAGTGCATGGCTTCAGTGCCTTTGAATATGGTCAGGGCGTGTGGTCAGGGAATACAGCCTTTACACCAGGTCGCCGCCGTGGCTCTGAAAAAGTACCGGCACGACAAAGCTATATGGAAAGTATGCGGGAAGGTGTGTTGTTGTACCGCAGAGAAGAGGATTAAGTGGTGTGTAGCGCAGTCGCTCCACCAGTACGCCACCTGCAGAGTCATTGGATAGCCCTTGGAGGCCTTCCCCTGCATGGATTACACACCACACTGATAGTATAGGAGCCAACAATGGCCGGATCAACCAGCGGTATCCGCGTAGACTACGACGACAGCCATGTGCAGGCCGCGCTGGAAAAGCTTTTCAAGACGGTTAAAAACACACGGCCCGTTATGGCCGAGATTGCCGAGTACCTGCATGGCCGTACCCGTGAACACTTCGACAACCAGCAAGACCCTGATGGTAATGCCTGGGCACCACTGGCTGACAGCACACTGGAACGCAAGCAAGCCCAGGGCGTACCCATCAATAAGATCCTGCACGGCCAAACCCTGCACCTGCGCGACACCATCTTCCCATTCTTTGGTAATGACGAAGCCGGAGTCAGCACCGGCCCAGGTACAGACGCTTATGCTGCAACGCAGATGTTTGGTGATGAGAGCCGTAACATCGAAGCGAGGCCGTTTATGGGGCTGGGAGAGGAAGACGAGCGCGAGGTGTTAGCGATTATTGAGGATGAACTGCTGTCCGCGCTATGAACACGCCCACAACCGTGCTGACACGCTTCAGCAGATCAGCGCAATGATGTTACACATAATGACCGCTTTAACCTTGTAAAGCCTTTATAAACACAACCGGCCCCGTTATCAGACACTGCTGACCCTCACACGGGCCAATTAGATCTAAATCCTCTCTGACTCAGTGTAAATCTTTTGCCCCTGTTCAAAAGACCTTAGATCAACCAGGCGCGATCATGAGGGCATGAAAACACATAGCCCCACACACTACAGTAGCTCAGCAAGCAGCCAGCCCATTACTAACGGGGCGGGGCTGGCTGTTCTGAGCACCACTCAATCAGACGGCATGGCCATCCTGGCCATGGAGCTGACGCCAGATAACGATGGCTGGTATCAGCTGCTGCCCGCTGGAAACTTCCGTGCCATTGATGGTCGCCCGCTGGATGTGGCGGCAGGTCATTGGCATCTCGGTGCTGAAGCAGCGGCGGGTCTGATTGCTCTGGCACAAAGCGCCACTAATGATCTGGTCATCGACTACGAACACCAAACCCTGAACGCTGACAAGAATGGCCAACCCGCACCCGCTGCAGGTTGGTTCCGCGATATGCAATGGCGTGATGGCTCTGGCCTATGGATCAAACCCCGCTGGACAGCACGTGCCAAACAATTCGTTAACGATGGCGAGTACCGCTATCTAAGCGCCGTTTTCCCCTATGACACCACCACTGGCCAGCCACTGCGCTTACATTCGGCTGCGCTGACGAACCGCCCAGGCATAGATGGGATGCAGCCGCTTGCCTCCCTGACCGCAAACCACACCCTGAATCAGGAGAAATCCATGAACGAACTACTGAAAAAACTGCTGGCACAGTTGGGGATCGAGTTTGATCCTGCCACTGCCGCCTTAACCGAGCAGCAGGAAACCGAAGCCCTGGCAGCATTGAAAGCCCTGGCAGACAAAGCCGGTACCGTTGATACCCTGGCGACTCAAGTCGCCGCATTGAAGGCCCAGGATGGTGGACAGCCGGATCCGCGCAAGTACGTGCCAATCACGGTGGTCACGGATCTGCAGGCACAACTGGCCGTCCTCACGGCTGAAAGCAAAACCGGTCAGTTGGATCAGTTGATCCAGTCTGCCAAGGATGACGGACGCCTGATCCCCAGCATGGAAGAGTGGGCGCGTGAGCTGGGTCAGAAGGACATGGCTGCATTGAGTGCCTTCCTGGATAAAGCCTCGCCGATCGCCGCGCTTAAGCAGCAGCAGACCACAACCACCACAACCACCCGCGAAGATCCCGACAATCCGTTGGCGGCACTCAGCGCCCAGGAATTAGATGTCTGTCGTGAGACAGGTGTTTCTCCTGAAGCCTACCTGAAAACCAAGAAAGGACAGTAGTCGGCTCGGCTGACAACTTCCAGACCAATATAGGACAGCAGTCATGACAGCACTGAACAAAAACCGCCCGACACCACGCCGCCTCCCAGGCCAGCACGTTGATCCAGTCGCTGGCAGTGTGCAGATCTTTTCAGGTGCGCTGGTAGTCCTGAACGCCACCCACTTTGCCGCACCAGCAACAGCCGCAACAGGCCTGCGCACTCGCGGTGTAGCCGTGGATGCGTCAGATAATCGCACCGGCAGTAATGGCGATGGCTTTATAACCACGCAGACCGGCCCTCACCGCTTTATTAATGCTGGGGATATCACCCGTGAGCATATCGGTACGAGCGCCTACATCGTGGATGACCAGACCGTCACCGCCGTTTCCACTGACAGTTCCGTGGTAGGACGTATCGATGACGTCGAGCCAGACGGTGTCTGGGTGGTGATCGAGTAACCCCGACTTAACGCGCAACCGATTAGCCAAACTCCAGGAGAGTGAAATGGACGTAAATGCACAGAACCTCAGCATCCTCAACACAGCCGTATCAACGGCGTTTAACAGCGCGTTCGAGGGGGCTGAGTCACAGTACACCCGCATCGCTACCGTGGTGCCCTCAAAAACTGCCGCTAACACTTACGCCTGGTTGGGTAACTCCAGCCACATTCGTGAGTGGTTAGGCGAGCGTGTTATCAACCGCCTGAAACAGCATGACTTCACCCTCAAGAACAAGAAGTTCGAGAAGACAGAGGGTATTCCCAGGGATGCAGTCGACGATGACCAGTATGGCGCGTATATGCCACTGTTCGCGCAGATGGGTCAGGACGCCAAAGAGTTCCCGGACCTGCTCACCTTTCCTCTGTTGAAAAACGGTTTCACCGAACTGTGTTACGACGGTCAGCCGTTCTTTGATACGGATCACCCTGTCGGTACCAAAACAGTGACTTCCGTATCCAATATGCAGGCGGGTTCAGGTGATCCTTGGTTCCTTCTGTGTACCAAACGCCATATCAAACCACTGATCTGGCAGAACCGTCGCGACTTCAAGCTAGTGATGAAAACCAATCCTGAGACCTCGGATCACGTTTTCATGACTGACGACCTTCTGTGGGGTGTTGATGGTCGCTGCAATGCTGGGCTGGGTTTGTGGCAGTTAGCGTTCGGTTCCAAAGCTGAGCTTAACGGGACGAACTTCAGCGCGGCCCGCACAGCCATGATGAAGTTAAAAAACGATGCTGGTAGCCCCTTGGGTGTTATTCCTGACCTGCTGGTGGTTGGCCCAGACAACGTGACCAAGGCAGAAGTGCTGCTGGAAGCAATGAACAAAGCCAACGGTGAATCCAACACCAACTACAAAAAAGTTGAGTTGATGGTCTGCCCTTGGTTGGCCTAACCCCTAGTCACTGAGGCAGGGGTTCCCTGCCTCTCATTGACACTGATCGAGAGAGGACACATGAAATGCCTATTCGTATCACATCTGCTATCAACGGTTTCCGACGTGCTGGCGTCGCTCACACGACGGCTCCGACTACTTATCCGGATCAATTCTTCACCGAGCAGCAGCTCGCACAGCTGGAAGCGGAACCGCGCCTGGTTGTCGAACACATCTCCGCTGATGAGATCACAGATCCGGTTATTGATTCGCAAGGGACCGTGGAGCCAGACAGCGTACCTGGGACTGTAGACACCACCACAGACACCACCTCAACTGATGAAGTCGGGGAAGGTGTCAACCTGCTGCAACCGCTGATTGACGTCATTGCGAGCCTGGACCCGCAGGATGAGGCGCTGTGGAACAAGGATCGCACCCCCAAGGCAGCGAACTTCCCTGCCGGTACATCTGCTGAAGACCGTGCCAATGCCTGGGAGATGTTCAAGGCTGGCATCGATAACCAGGAACAGGACGCCTAACCATGCAGCTCTATGCGACCACCCAGGACATGATCAACCGCTTTGGCGAGGATGAGCTGCAGCTGCTCACAGACCGTGATGGCTCCCTGGGAGCGATTGCGGATCTGGTGCTAGACCAGGCGATTGCCGATGCCAGCGCCGAGATTGATGGTTACCTGGGCGGTCGTTACCAGTTGCCGCTGCCCACTGTGCCAGCCGTGCTGACCCGTATCTGCTGCGATATCGCTCGTTACCTGCTGCACGATGAGCAGGCACCCGAGCAGCTGCAGAAACGCTATGCAGAGGTGGTCGCGTTCCTGCGCAGCTTGGGCAAAGGTGAGATCAGTCTGGGGCTTCCAGATACTGGCTCAGCGGGTCCCAGCAACAACCTGGCACAAATTGAATCAGCCGGATCTGTGTTCGGGCGCAAGCAAAGCAAGGGGTTCATCTGATGATGGAGCTGACAGATGACTATCTTGCAGCTGAGTCTGAACTGGTTGCACTACTGGAAGATAATGTTGGCGAACTGCGTAAGGTTTACACCTCGGTCGATCTGGCCGAGTTGAAACAGCGCAGTCAGGTGACCCCAGCGGCACACGTGATCTACTGGGGCGACACCCCGGCTCTGGCTGCTCAAGGCGGTGCAACCGGGCATGTAACACAAACATGGATGGTCGTGTTAGCCGTTAACCTGCGCAAAAAGGATGATGCCGGTCCGCTGCTGGCACAGATGATTAAAACGCTGGCTGGTTATCATCTCACCCTGGGCAACCTGGTACGCCAGGCTGCACCTAAACCCACGTTCAATGCCGGTTTCGGCTACTACCCACTCGCATACGAAATTAAATTCCGAACCAAAGGAGCCAAACCATGAGCGGATTACTGCTTGCAGGTGACGTCTACTTCGACCGCCTAACCGATACCGGCGTTTCCACAGGCCTTATTGGCCCGATCAACGCCACCCAGTTGTCGATCAACACCCCGTCGGATACGGTTGATCGCCCCTCAAAGAAAAAAGCCAGCTACGGCCAGGCGCTTAATAGCGTCACCATCGCTAAGCCCACTGAGATCACCATTCAGTTTGATGATCAGCCTGCTGAGATGCTGGCTATGGCACTGTTGGGCGACGTGGAGCAAATCAACCAGGGCGCGGGTGATGTGACCGATACCCTGATCACCCTGCCACCCGCCGGGCGTTGGCTGAAGCTGGCCCACAGCAACCTGTCAGAGACAGGCATCAGTGCAAAAGATGATCAGGATGTGGCTATTGCTCCAGCAGCCTACGAGATCAACTACGCCACTGGCATGATCGCAGCGACGGCTGAAGGCGCACTGGCAGCAGGTGGTGAGATTAAGCTCAGCTACAGCTATGCGGCAGTGTCTGGCTCACGGATCAAGGGCGCTGTACGCAGCACCCTTCGCGCTCGTGTGTTCGTTGATGGCACCAACTTAGCAACAGGAAAGCCCGTCAAGTGTGATATTCCCTTGATCAATGCGGCACCGACTGAAGCCGTCGATCTGATGGCCTCGGAATACGTCAGCACCACCCTGGGCGGGAAAGTGCTGCTCAAAGAGGGTGAAACCGCACCCTTCTATCTGGATCAGGAAGACTGAACATAGCCCACCCCCGTGGAGGGCGCGGCCCTCCGTTTTGCCGTTAGACACAGCCGGAACTAACACATGAGCCAAAGAAACCTCGCCATACGATTGCTAATCACTGCCAGAGATGAGGCGTCCGGAGTACTCGGTGGCCTGCGTCGTAATGCGGGTAAGATCGCGGCAGCCATTGTCGGTTATTTTGGCATCAAGATGTTTTCGGGTGCGATCAGTTCAGCGGCTGCATTCCAGGAGCAGTTGTCGGTTGTCCAGGCAATTACTAAAGCATCGGTTGAGGAGATGGAGCTGCTACGCAAAGCAGCTGATGAAGCCGGTACCAATACACGCTATACCGCTACCGAAGCTGCACAGGCATTGGAAAGTCTAGCCCGCGCCGGTCTTAATGCGCGTCAATCTGTTGAAACGCTGCCTGCTGTACTGGCTCTGGCTCAGGGAAATGGCCTGGAGCTGGGTCAGGCAGCTGGCTTTGTTACAAAAGCTGTACAAGGGATGGGGTTAGCGTTCGATCAAGCTGGAAGAGTTTCTGATGTTCTATCTAAAGCTGCTGCAAGTGCAAGTACAAGTGTTGAGGGAATTGGAAACGCGCTTTCCTATGCCGCGCCTACGGCAAATGCACTGGGGCTAACGCTTGAACAAACAGTCGCTATTATTGGTAAGTTTGCTGATTCTAGTATCGATGCCAGCCGCGCCGGTACCGCACTTAACTCAATACTTGCGCAGTTCAGTGATCCAGCCAGCAAATTCCGTCAAGAAATGGCGTCGCTGGGCATCTACACAACTGATTTCTATGAAGCAATGGAGCAGCTTGCGAATGCTGGGCCTGCTGGCCAGAAAGCGATTCGGGCAGTGGGACTGGAAGCGGGTCCAGCGTTACAGGCTTTGTTGTCAAAAGGTATCGGCTCACTCAAAGAGCTGAGGGACGAGCTACAGAATGCCGAAGGATCTGCTCAGGATGCGGCCGACACGATGGACAGCAACCTGAATGGCGCACTTCGTGGGTTAGGTAGCGCCTGGGATGCAGTTAAACGGACACTGGTAGACCCGTTACTGGATCCTATTACCGAGCAAGTAACCAGACTGTCATCACGCCTGCGCAGCTTTGTCAGCGAAGGCGTTGTTCAGCGAGCTGGCGAGATACTGGCTTCAGTTTTCACAACAGCACAGAAAAATTTCAATGAGTTTCTGGACAACTTCGATCTGGATCAGGTGGTGCAGCAGCTAAAAGGCTGGCTGGATCAGACAAAAGAGACTGTTGATGTATGGCTTGAAAGGCTACAGACAGCTAGTACTTATGGAAAAATTGCCTTTCTATCAATAGCAACTGGCGTTCAAACCCTACAAGCAACAATGCATGGTTTTGCGGGCGTGCTGGCTCAGGTTATTGCAGGCATTATTGAGAGATTCGGAGCAGCTTTCGGGTTGTTCAGTCGCTTCTCCAGTACAGCCAGAAAGCTGTCTGAAGAGGCAGACAGCCTTGCTAGAAGCTTCCGGGCGTCAGCAGAAGAGAACTATCAAAAAGCTGCTGAGGCTATTGATAAAGCAACTGACTCTGGCCGTGAGTTACGTGAAGCATTTGATCAGCTCTCTGAAACTCAACAGTCTGCATCTGAATCGATAGAAAAGCTGGTTGAATCAGAAGAAACTCTGGCTGAGCAATCGGGTATCACCGCTGACCAGCTGGACTCTCTGGGTGATTCAGCCGACTACGTAGGTGGTGAAGCACAACAGGCAGCGACTGGTATCGATGCCGTCACCGAATCAGCCTCTAATGCAAACGATGAGCTGGAAAAAGCAGAGGTTGCGGCTGCAAAACTCGCAAGTGCCTATGACGAGCTGGGCATCACCTCTCAATCTGCCCTGGATGATGCGGCTGAAAAATCCCGCCAGGCATTCGAAACCATAAAATCCAGTGGCCAAGTCACAACCCGCGAATTGAAACAGGCTTTCCAGGCCTATGCCCAGCGAGCTATCGAAGCCAATAACGGTGTAGCCAGTCATGCCCTAAAAGCAGAAGCCGCACAGAACGGACTAAAGCTGACAGCCGATGAAACCGGTCGCGTGATTGTTGAATCCATGCGTGATGCGGCCAGAGCCACCAGTGATATCAAAAATGCCGCTGATGATGCGTCAGGCGCATATCGCCGCATGGCAGCGGATGCACAGAAAGCGGGCGATGCCAAAAATCAGAGCAATGGTGGCAGTGAAAATGACGAAGGTGACAAAAAAGAACGAGTCACCAAAAGCGGTGGCACATTCCGAGCTGGCAAGTACTCCATGTCAGACCTGGAAGCGTTAGATAAAGATCTTGCCCAGCGAGCTGCAGAAGCAGTTGCAGCACTAAACATGAACCTTGCCAGCGACGGCAGCAGCACAGCCTATCGTAAAGAGCGCTATGAAACCGCCATGCGCAACATCGAGTCAGCTGCAAAAGCCGCCGAAAGACGGCAAGAAAGCCAGCGCCAGTCAGAATCTACACCCGAGCAAAAGCCAGGTACAAGTTCGCTCGACGAACTCAGCAAAGCCATGGAACAGGCCTTAGCTAAAGCCATCCCCCAGGCTCAAGCAGCCAGCAAAAAGACTGAAGTGACCCTTAATCTCCCCACTGGAAAAGTAACTGGCATGTTTGACGACACTGAAGCCGACAGATTGATTCGCTCACTGACAGACATGGCGAGGATCAGCCGATGATTACCCTGGATTCAATCATATTGCCGGACATGATTTGGTCTGATGAGTTTACCTGGCGGCCAGTCTGGCAGCGGACAGAGCGAACTCTGACCCAAAAGCTTTTCATCGAAACTGGTCCTATACACAAGGGTCGCCCAGTCACTCTGACAGATGCATGGGTCACCCGTGCAACCCTGCAGCAGCTGCAAACTCTCGCCAGCACACCTGGCACAACTCACACCCTGACCCTGCAGGGGCAGACCTACACAGTTGCCTGGCGTCACACAGAGCAGGCACTGACAGCCGAGCCAATCAAACCCGTCACCGATCCGGATGATGATGACTTTTACTCACTGATACTCAGATTAATGGTGGTTGCATGACTATCCGCGAACAAGACATAAAACTAATGGCCTCCGAGCGGCTCCTGGATGCCGAGGACGGCGGTGGACAGATGAGCGCCATTGAGGTGGTCGATGGCGTAGTCAATAACCTGTTCCCAGACATTAGCCGCCTCGACCGCACCTATGGCAACGTCGGCCTACGCAAAGTCTATGCCGCCGTTAAGACCGCCAACCGCGATATGTACTACGGTGCCCACGCGATCATCACCGATGCACCACTGGATCCCCGCGTCAGCGTGTTGATGTTCACCACCCAAAGCTACAACGACGAGCGCCGCCAGGCGCAGGACCGCATCGAGTCATACGTGGTACAGGGCAGCGTCAGCGATTACACGCTGCTCGGTGATCAGTTGATGGGACAGCGCATGGTGGTTTTATTCACCCGCGTAGACGCACCACTTCCGGAAGTGGGCAATGTATATCTGCTGAGTGAAGAAACCACCAATAGCAGCGGCGAGACAACCATCCAGGGCGAGCAGCAGTACATCCGCGTAACCAAAGTGGAATGGGAGATCCGCACCTATGAAGATGATCGCGGCACCTTTGAACGGATGTGGCTGAAGCTGGAAATCGGCAATGCGCTGCGCCGTACGTTTCCCGGTCTGCCAGCCGTAGAGCGCCTGACCCGAGATGTTGCCGACGTTAAAACCAAGTTCCGTTTAACGCAGGTCGCGGATGCAAGCCGCTACTACGGGATCGTGCGCCTGGAAGAAGCGATCGCACCTGGTGATCTGGAGATCAAAGCTGAAACTATTTTCGGCCAGTTGGTACCCAGCGCTACTGTCGAAAGCCCGGTTGTAGACGTCCAAGCCGGTGCCGACCGCGTTAACCTGCAACAGTGCGGCAGTGCGTACAGCCTATTACTGCCGAACAATGATGAACGCACCCTGGGATTCGGACGCGCAATCACTCCAGGAACGCTGATACTCAACACCCGATCTGATAACGGACAGGGCCAGGTGTTGAATGCCGACAATTCAGTCTATGCCGATGTGCAGTATGAGGAAGGGATTATTGTCAGCCGGGGCTCAGCGATCCCGGCCAGCGGCAGTAGTGCAGTCACCGCCGCACCCGCCGTAGCCATTACAGACACCGCTCATACCGATGCCGAGGAAGTTAAGCTGGCTAACCGAGGCTACAACTACACCCGAACGCTGCGACCCATCCCACAACCGGGCACCCTGTTTGTGGATTATATGGCACAGGGCCGATGGTACCGGATGCAAGATAACGGTAACGGCCAGATGAGCGATGAATTTGGCGGTGCAGGTACGATTGATTATGCCTCTGGCAGTGTGATTGTTACGCTCGGGGCACTTCCTGACACTGGCAGTTTTATTATTTACTCATGGGCCACACCGGACAACTACGAGATCCGGCAGCAGGATCAAGAGATTGATCCGGGTTATATCATGCTGGAGGTCAGTGCGGGCGATATCGTTCCCAACAGTCTGACGATCACTTGGGAGTCGGGTGGCGGCGGTGCCACGGTTACAGCAACCGATGATGGCAACGGCAATCTGACCGGTGCGGCCACTGGGCGCGTAGTCTACGGCAACGGTCGTATCGGCATTCGCCCCAACCTGGTGCCGGATAGTGGAGCCATCTTCAGCGTCGAATACGATCAGGGCTTCGCCGTAACAGAAACCCCGGCGCTTACCCAGGTCGGCCAATCCGTAACCTTCACAATTTCAGATGCCCCGATCCGCCCCGGCAGTTTTGCAGCTGAATATCAGGTGCAGGAAGTGCGTAATCAACCGCACAGTCATGGATTCCAGGGGCCGGGGGCTGTCAATAACGTAACGCTGACAAAAACCGTCACCGATGATGGTGCAGGCGGGCTGGTTGGTGCATCTGGATCAATCAACTACACAACCGGTGAAGTCACACTATTCACAGATTATGACTACACCCGAACCAGCACAGCGGTGTGGACAAACCCGGAAACCGGTGCCCGTGAAACCTATGATCGCATCAGTGGCGAGGTAGCCGTACTCAGTAGCGCTGTAACGGTTAAATACCAACTCGACAGCGTGTTGCCGGAAACCCTCACAGAAACAATTGATGCCGAGGACGTTTCTTTCAACCTGACACCACTAACGCGCCGATACATCATACCGGGCAGCATAGAATTCACCTGGGCAGGCCAGCGCTACATCGACCGCGAGGGGTTGATTTATACCGATTGGACCCGTCAAACCGGTGCAGCACTCGCCGTCGGGACAATTGACTATTCATCTGGCGAAGTCACGCTGCAACAGTACACCGGAGGCGGCAGCAATGCAGTCCAGATGCACAGCATGCTACTCACGCCAGGTGCCTGGTTTGCCGATGGGTTCTATTTCCGCACCCCAGGTGCCCCGTTGCGCCCTGGCTCACTCTTTATCCGCGCCAACCTCGACAACGGCACACAGATAACCGGCAGCGCCAACTTCACCGGCACCATCGACAGTGCCGACATGCAAGGCACCGTCAACTGGGAAACCGGCATTGTCGACGTGCGCTTCGGGCGTTATGTGCAAGACAGCACTCTAACAGTCGAACAAAAGGCCGAGCCCTGGTATAACGCCGCCAACATCGAGACAGACGGCACCATCTGGGTACCGCACCGCGTCGTACCCTACACCGCCAAATTCAACGCCGTGGTTTACTCAATGATGCCACTCGACGCAAGCATCCTCGGCCTCGATCCAGTACGCCTACCCATAGACGGCCGCGTACCCATCATCCGCGCAGGCGAAGTCATTGTCATCCACAACACCCAGGAAACCGACGCCGGTACCGTCACCGCAGGCCAGCTCATCACCCTGCCACGCGATGAGCTGGCGGGGGCCTGGCTAACCGACAGCACCGGACTAAAAGTTGACCCAGAGCTATACACAGTCAATCGCCTGGCTGGAACCATCACCATCGACGCACTGGCTGATCTAAGCACCTACGACATGCCACTAGCGGCACACCACCGTGTTGAGGACATGGCCCTTGTCAACGAGGCCGAGATCAACGGTCAGCTGCGGTTAGTCGGCGCGATACCACGAGCCTACGACCCAGCCGATACATGGATCAGCAGCGCCATGATATTCGGCCCCCTCGGCAGCCGAGCGCGTAACGTGTTCAGTCAAGCAAGCTGGACCAGCGTCTGGAGCGACCAGCGCATCGGCAGCTCAACAAATGCGCAATACAACAACGTGCTATATCCGATCACCGTCAACAACAGCAACGCGATCAGGGAGCGCTGGGCGATCATATTCACCAGCAGCACCACGTTTAACGTGGTCGGCGAGACTGTGGGTGTCATCACAACCGGCAATACAAGTGCCGATTGCACACCAATCAACCCAGTGACCGGAGAGCCGTACTTCACGATTTACGCGGCAGGCTGGGGTGGAGGATGGGCGACCAATAACGTACTCAGATTTAACACCGATGCCGCGCACGCGCCGATCTGGATCGCACGAACAACGATCAGTGGCACGCCTACGGCAGACGATGACTCATTTAAACTTCAGATTAGAGGGGATGCAGACTGATGAGCGAGATATCAATCCTTGATCCAGCACATCCGAATCTTGTTGCTTACAGCTCGATGACGGGAATCACTGATACTCAGCTGGCGTTAGATGTGGGAGATATTACTGCGACTCTAACGAATGCAACTCAAGTTACAGATATAGTCGGGCATGCCCTCCAAGTTAATGAAAATGGAGCAGCGGACTTAGGTAATGTTTTTGATGACTTAGTATCAGCGCCAGGGGCGCTTTTCTCGATTGGTTTTTTTGTTAGAGGCTCAAACCTAGATAATTTGTTTACAAAACTCGGGGACTCTAATCACAATGAAAACTCTCGTCAGTTTACTATTCGCACAGTAAATGGCTATGTTGGAATGTTGTGGTACGGGAATCTGGGCGGAACTTCACTTAGAGATGTTAGGGCTACTGAGGCTCCAATAAATGATAATGAAGTTTACCATGTCGGTATTGCATACAACGGAGCGTCTAATACAAATAATGGTTTAGATCGAGTAACTATTCGCATCAATGGCCACGAAGTGGCAAAAACCATGGCGATCTCATATGGTAATTTTCCGGAAATAATTCCGTCCGGCCCAGCCCGTGTTGGCATTGGTGCGGCACTGGGTTCAACAGGAATTGCTAAATACAGTTCTGTCGCAATTTTCGATGAGCTGCGAATTTATAACACCTTGCTAACTCATGCTGAATGGCAAGAATTAGTCGAAGTAAAATATCCATACTTTTTAGCCGGTAGCGTTGAAAAAAACTCCCAGCCGTATTTAACACAGGTTCGACTTTATGATGCTGCGACTGCTCAACTTATAGCAATCGTAAATACTGATGCAGACGGCAATTATCAGAAAGCCCTACCAACAGATGATCCTATCTACGTGTTCCCGGATCCCCCTAGCGGCTATAAGCCCTTAGCCCACGCCCCGATTATTCCAGTCTTAAGGAATCTATAATGACGATCCGCATCGCAACGACTCTGCGTGTCGCCCGCGCCCAGGCAATCATCGACGCTATTGATGCATCGCTTACCCCTGCTACCTTTGAGCAATACAGCGGTGGTCAACCAGACCCCGATGCATCTATCGATAGCATCCCGGCCTATGCAGCAGAAACCGCGTACAGCATAGGCGAGTACGTTACAGCTGCGGGACGATATTACAGAGCTGAGAACGGCGGCACCAGTGCTGCCACCGCACCGGCATGGCCAACAAACGGATCTACGGTCACTGACAATGACATCACCTGGCGTGATCTGGGCGAGATACCGATCCTGCTCGGCACTCTAACTCTTAGCCAGCCCTGTGGAACCGTTGTTGTTACAGAGCTGGCAGGAGGCGTCACTGTTGTAGCGATAGAGTTTTATGCATGGACTGAAGATGCCAGCGCTGATGCGAGCAACATAGCGTCATGGGGCCGGTTCCGGGATGGAGACGGTAATACAGTTTTGGATGGCAGCGTGGGCGCTGAGGGCAGCGGCGCTGACTTTATCATAAACACTACCAGCATCGTGGCTGGTGGCCCGATCCGCATCAAAGAAGGCACTACACCCCAGTTGATAGAGCCAGGTAGCTAACATGAGCTACACGCCACCAGCTGGTAATGCTGTCGATTTTAACTTCACTGAGGCGTACACGCCACCAACTGGCAATGCTGTCGACTTTTCGTTTACCGACACCTCAGTATCAGCCTTCGATCTTTCGATTGCACCCACGCTGCCTGCTCTGCAGTCATCGATTCAGCTTTATCTTGATATATCCCGCGATATCGTTATCGCATCAACGTTACCGACATTAACCGCGAACATAGAAATGGTTCGAGGGGTGGCGCTGGAGCTGGCAGCATATATGCCGATGCTGTCAGCAGGGCTGGCGCTGAATTGGGGAGAAACCATCCCCGGTACCGGCTTGATCGGATCAAGCGGTGGGAGTGCATCAGGTGGTTTGTGCTGGAAACGAGGCACCCCCGGTCAGGCCATCAAATCGCTACCTTTCGGATTGATACCGGCCAAGCGTCCAATCACAGATGTGCGCTGGCAAGATGGGGACACAAAGAACGGCGAGCCACGTATGACTGCACAGAAGTTCCGTCGATTAGACGACGGTGTGTTGATTCCCTGGGATACCTTCAGCGATACCGACCGACACAGTGGACAGCAATACAGCCACCCGGACTGGAAGGATCGGGGGCTGCAGTTCAAATGGGCCGACTTCCAGGAGTGGGCCGACGGATACAACTGGCAGCGATACAGCCACCCACCACCAAAAGACGAGCACAAGCTGATCCCTTTCTGGCGTGTACAGCACTGGATGACCAAGCACCCAATCTGGGATACCAGGGACTACACACCACCGGTAGGAAACGCTGTCGATTTTAATTTTACCGAAGCGGGGTACAATCCCGATCCACTAGCGCTGGATTTCAGCTGGGGTGCCCCATCACCCTACGGCGACCAGCCGATCATGCCGACCGACAGCATCAGCGGCGTACCGCATAAAGTGCCCACCGAAAACGACCAGGACAACCGAGTCAAGTGGGGCAACGGACGCTGGGAGCGCCCACTACCAGACTACATCGGCGGCGGTGGCTGGAACGCAGAACCAGACACAGACCCAGCACCGAGGCCACCACAACCGATCATCAGCGAGGTTTACATCATCATGCCAAATATAACGCTATGGCGAATCCCGGACGGCGCAGAGATCGAAGCCACTAACGTGCGCTGGTACACTGACGCTGACACCTGGGCCTGGAGCCTGACAGCCACTATCAGTGATCCAGCTCATTTGGAGATCATCAAACCCAACAGCAACGGTCCGCGTGAACTGGGCTGCGAAATCAATGGCCATTTATTCACAGCACTGGTCGAAAGCTACACCAAATCACGCCAGTTCGGCCAGACAGTATTCACTATCCAAGGTCGCAGCCGCACCGCCTGGCTATCAGACCCCTACGCACCCCAGCGCAGCAAGCTTGTCACCGCCCCATATTCAGCCCGACAGCTCGCTGAGCAGGAGCTGCAGAATACCGGCTTCACCCTCGACTGGCACGGCCCAGACTGGCAGATACCCGGTGGCGCATACACATACCACGACCTGGACCCAATCGCTGCAATCAAGCGCATAGCGGAATCCATTGGCGCGATCCTGCAGAGCCATCCAAACGACAAAACGCTGATCGTTAAACCACGCTACCCAGTAGACCCTCACAAGTGGACCCAAGCCAGCACTCAACTGGACGCGATTCTACCAGAGGACTTTATCCTTCAAAGCGGCAGCGAATACCGCACACAACCCCGGTACAACCGTGCAATCGTCACAGGTGGCGCAGTTGGCGGGGTAATTGTCACAGTAACCCGAGACGGCACCGCAGGCGACATACTGGCCCCCATCCAGCAGCACGACCTGATCACCGATCAAGCAGCAGGCTACGAACGAGGCCGCAATGAAATCGCCCAGGGAGGCGTATGGGAAACCATCAGAGCCACAACATGGCTAACCCCCGACAACGCGCCAGGTTTAATACTCCCAGGGCACCTGGTAGAGATCCAGCCCGACACCGGCACCGCATACCCCGTACTGATCAGTAGTACAGAAATCACAGCAGCCAGTACCGAGGAGGAGATTTCAGTTCGGCAGATATTGGGCATGGAAAGAAAAATCGATGATTAATTCACATACCCCCCAAAGGTAGTATTATTAGAACAACTGGATGTGATCATCAAGAATCAACAGGAGCCCAACCAATGGCTATTTCTCATCAAGATATAAAACTGAAGGCTGTTCCAGGAACGGTCAAATATGGCCCGTATTCTGACGATGGGCACGGAAATCTCGTTGATGATAAGGGATTGCGTGTCGGTAAGATTGACTACAATACAGGGCATCTCACTGATTTAGATATTTTTGATGCAGCCTGTAACCACACTCAACCGATAGGAAAGCCGTCCCTTAGGCTGTATGGCTGGGGTGATAGGCCGCAAGGAAGCAGTGAGATAACCACTACGCCTCCAGATACTCGGTTAAGCTTATTCAATACAGGTAAGGACAATCAGGCTGATGAAGAACTGAAGGTGCTGGCTGAAAGCGAGTGCGTTAAAAACCACGGTGCCGAGGACTGGAATACCATGTTTTCAGGCGATCAAGAAGCATATATACAAACGTGGATGGATGGCTATCTAGCCGCTAAGGCTGATGCAGAAAAAGATGCCCGCAGATACCAGTGGCTTAGAAATGGCAATGCGTATGCTCCAGAGGAGGAGTGCATTACTGGCGGTCCTGAACTAGATACTGCTATCGATAAATGGATTGCAGAGGATGCGGAGCGGCAGGGTGATGACTAACGTTTGGAAGCAATTCGAGGGGCTGCTCGGAAAGGATAGTACCCAGATCGCCACGGTCCTAAACACTGATGGCCAGCGGAGCACCGTAGAGCTATTGAGCGGTGACACAGTGAGAGTGAGCGGCACTGGAACGCCAGGTAATAGAGTTTATATCAAGGGTCAGCAGATCACTGAACAGGCTCCGAACCTACCCACCTATAATATGGTTCTGTATTGATACTGCGGACGGCGATTAATGAAAAGCTATTGCCGTTAGTGAAAGGTTTCTACAGGGTCAAATATCGCGCAAAACGAAACCAAATATCGCGCCGCGCTACATAAAAAGCTGCCGGTGCAAGGTGTGCACGCCATCAATGAACAAGGGAGCCGGTTGTTGTTGAAAAGCCAGACTACCGAGAATCACCGGCGGCAGATTACAACGATTAATAGAGCGTCGCGCCCACCCTGGCAGGGTTGCCTCACCACTGGTTGATTGTGCCAGCTCGAGGGCTGAAGGTGCGGAAAAATGGTGATTGCGATAGGTCAAGATGGGTGTCACTCTATTATCTATCTTCCCGGACAGTATAAAGGGTTTTACGGCAATCAGCAGGAGAAAAACCGATGCCTGACCGACAGCAACGCTATCGCGGCTCCCTGCTGGGGCTGGCAGTTGGAGATGCGCTTGGCACCACGCTTGAATTTCGTCCACGTGGCAGTTTTGAGCCTATCACCGATATGGTGGGTGGCGGGCCGTTTTTGCTCAAACCTGGCCAGTGGACGGATGATACCTCCATGGCGCTGTGCCTGGCTCACTCACTACTGGACTGCCAGGGGTTTGATGCCGAAGACCAGATGCGCCGTTACTGTGATTGGCGCTCCAATGGCTACATGAGCAGTAATGGCCGCTGCTTTGATATCGGTGCCACTGTCTCTGAGGCCATCAGTTGTTATCTGCGCACGGGCAACCCGTTGGCAGGTTCCCGTGATCCCTTCTCGGCGGGCAATGGCTCGCTAATGCGCCTGGCGCCGGTGGTGATGTACTTCAGCCCCGATGCCGAGCAAGCCCTGCATTTTGCTGGCGAAAGCTCCCGCACCACGCACGGTGCTAAAGAGTGTGTCGATGCCTGTCGTTATTTTGCAGCCCTGCTGCACCAGGCCTATGCAGACACCAGTGAAGATCGTGAAGCCCTGCTGAGTTGCGCAGGCTACCAGCCTGAAACAGCTAAAGTTCAGGCCATTCAGCAAGGGCATTACCGGCATAAAAGCCGAGACGAAATTAAAGGCAGTGGTTACGTCATCGACTGCCTGGAAGCCGCCCTCTGGTGTTTTTATCACACCGAGAGTTTCAGTGATGCGGTGCTGGCGGCGGCCAACCTGGGCGATGATGCTGATACCACGGCTGCTGTTTGCGGTCAGCTTGCCGGTGCCTGGTACGGATTGGACAGCATCCCCGCCCACTGGCAAGAGCGGGTGGTGATGGGTAAGGAGATTCTTGAGCTGGCGGATAGGTTAAAGGACGCTTCCGGGGATGGGTAGACCCTGGCCTATCGATTCATGAGGGCAGTGCCTTTTTTATGCAGGGCACATTTAGGCGCCGTTGCGTAGGGGGCTTACCTTTGTTGGGTGTGCCACATCACGGCATTAGTAACTGTTGGCGGTTGCGTTCGCATATTTTCATCACCTGCTTGGAATCGTGAGGGGTGGGTAGGGTGCCCATTTCCCTGAAGAAATCGACATGTCGCGGCGGACTGGAAACAAGAACGATGGTAGCGATTGTTTTACTGATGTTTTTGAAACCATGCTTATCTCCTTTATTAACCATGACGCTATCGCCTCCCTGAAGTTTCCACACTTCATCACCAGCGTAGAATTCGATATTACCGCTGATGATTTTGAAGAATTTGTATTCGTCGAAAGAAATATGCAGTGGTGCTCCCATCTCTGGTGCTACGTGCATCTCAATGACATTGAAAAATCCTTCAGTATCGTCTGGAGTTACCAGAAAGTCGCAACACATTCCTGAAAATTCAGTGTGTTCAGGCTCTATAATTTGTTTGCTTTTCATATGATTTATCTCCTATTCAAGGATATGCTCAAGACTATTTAGTAATTGTATTTGGCTAATTTTGAATATAATACCGTTAAATAGCGTTAATACTGTTCATTTAATTGGACAATTGGTGGGCTTACTTCTGTGGATCTGAACCAGATTAGAACATTTGTCGAAGTTGTTAGGGCCCGGAAGCTTCACCGCTGCAGCTCGGGTGATGGGCTTGCCTAGATCGACTATCAGTACCCGCATCAAAGCACTGGAAGATTACCTGGGTACGCGTTTGTTCAAACGAACGACTCGGGTGGTGACTTTGACTGTGGATGGCAAGTTGCTTTACGAAAACTCGGCTGTTTCCATCGATGCTCTCATGGACTCTGAAAAAAAAATCGGGAGAAGGGCTGGGAGATTTAAAGGGGTGCTTCGAATCAGCGTTCCGGTGGAATATCCGCAACAACAGCTCGCTCTGTCGCTGCTGAATTTCGTTGATAAGCATCCTGAAATAACTATCGAGACGCAAGTAACCAATCGGGTAACCGGATTGGTAGAGGAAAATATTGACCTTGCACTCCGGGTCGGGGTGCCTGATAAAGAATCTATTATTATACGTCGACTGGGAGATTTTTCTGCAGTTTTTGTGGCGAGTCCTGCTTACCTGGAATCGTCGTCAGTGCCATTGAGGGAAAAATCACTCGCGGGGCACTGGCTAAATAGCTACTTCACAGAGGATGATCCATCTAGGGAGTCAGCGCTGACGTTTTCGACGTTGAGCTGGGCCAGCGCCCGCATAAAAACCAACAGTCTGGAACTGTTGCGTCAAGTGTGCCTGGCTGGAGGCGGGATTGCTTACCTGCCTCTCCCAATCTGCAAAAATGACCTTATGGAGGGGCGTCTGAGAACTCTCGATATTGATGAACCGAAGCTGGCACAACGGCATACGTTGTATATGGCTTTCCCTTCACGCAAAGATATATTGCCAGCGGTAAGGGTGCTGGCTGAGCATTTCGTGAAAACTCTGGGATGAGCCGGGTTCCGCTGCCCAGCTTAGAAATACCAGGTGATCAGAGAAATCAACGTTCTTTCGTGGTGAGTGCTACAATGGCTGGTAGTTCATTGTGGTGTCAGCAAGCTGACCAGATCGACTAGTTGGAAGGGATAAATAAACTGTGAAGATAAATGCAGTCATCTTTGATATGGATGGTCTTTTGATCAATTCCGAGCCATTTTGGGCTCAAGCTGAGAGAAGGGTCTTCTCATCGGTTGGCGTAGAGTTATCAGATTCACTCTGTGAAAAAACTGCATCCATGACAACCAGAGAGGTTGCTGAATTCTGGTACGCACGTTTTCCGTGGAAACATAAGTCCATAGAAACGGTTGAAAATGAAGTGATTAATTATGTCGATGAATTGATACAAAAGAATGGTCAGCCGATGACAGGGACTAAAGAGATACTCAGTTATTTCCATAAAAAAAATTACCGGATTGGCTTATCAACTAACTCGCCGTTCAGGTTGATTGCTACGGTTCTGAACAGGTTAGATATTGCCCCATATTTCCATGGAATTTCATCATCTGAACATGTGGAAAGAGGTAAGCCTGATCCAGCGGTGTATTTATCCACGTTAAAAAAGCTGGGAGCCCATGCCAACGAGTGCATTGCCTTTGAAGATTCTGTTTCTGGTGTGGCGGCTGCTAAGGCAGCAGGAATGCAAACGGTTGTTGTGCCGGCACCTCACGACTTTGATAACCCAGCATATTCCTTAGCAGATATGAAATTGCGTACCCTTCTGGACTTTCCAATGGCTTAGCTTCAAACAGCAGGCATCAATCTGGAATAACCCGCTTGATGGTTTCGCGTTGCAGAATTTCGTATAAATCGTGCACTGCAGGTGTGGTATTGGATGACCGCAGTATTTTGAGGGTGATGGGTGGTAGTTTTGGCAGTTCAAGCTGGCTATCAATGCACTTAATGTCACTAGGCATACCGTGCTCTGTACGTACTGCAAACCCTAGGTTTGAACGTAATGCCGCCCATATACCAGGAAGGCTTGGTGTTGTTACTGCAACTCGCCAACGCTTGTTTGCCTGATCGAGTGCGGCGAGAACCGACTGTCGAAAGATACAAGGGTGGTCAAATAATACCAAGGGTATCCTGCTATCTGTAGCATTGTTTATGAAGTCCTCGTGGGCCATCCAGCGCATGGGGAGTTCGCCAATGAGCTCTCCCTCATTTCTGGTGTTTGTGGAGAAAAAAGCGATGGCAACATCCAGACGACCTGCCCGAACCTCTTCTGCTAATACATGATTTGGTCCAGCCTGGACTTCTACGTGAACGCCAGGGTGTTTGTGCGAGTACTCTGATAGGGTGGCAGGCATCACATCTTCAAAAAAATCCTGAGGCAAGCCAAGGCGCACTGTCGTTGAAGTCGCTGTTGCCCCGAGAGTAAGTGCGGCTTCATCATTAAGAGCAATAATCCGGCGCGCATAGGCAACCAGCACCTCTCCCGCTTCTGTTGGCACCAGATTTCTGCCCTTGCGCACGAACAGTTGTGTACCCGTCTGCTGTTCCAGTTTTTTTAACTGCATGCTGATTGCCGACTGCGAACGGCCCAGTTGTTCAGCCGCACGTGCGAAGCTATGCAGGTCGATCCCGGACACAACGGCACGAAGGGCATCAATATCAAAGGCTATATTCAATTCAAAAAACCTAAAGTCTAAGTTCAAATATATTCGTTTTTTTAAAGTGTATATCGTTGCTAATATCTAGGTCAATTCAAGTGCAACATTCCTCGGGTTGCAGATCAGATGTCTTAGTACTGGTGTGGCGATAAAGGAGCGTAATCATCATGATGACTAACAAAAGCACAGATGCTGGTACCAATCAGGCAATGACGCCCATCATCCTGGCCGGTGGTATTGTGTTGGCACTGGCCTTTGGTGTTCGGGCTATGTTTGGAGGTGTCGTTGAACCTTTGTCAAACGAGCTGTTTGGCGGCAGAATCGATATATTCTCATTTTCTATCGCTATTCAGAATTTGGTATGGGGACTTGCACAGCCTGGTTTCGGCATTATTGCTGATAAATTTGGTGATCGGCGTGCATTATGGCTGGGTTTTATGTGCTATGTCCTTGGTATGCTGGTCTGTGCTCTGAGTTCGACGCCCTTGGCTCAACATCTGGGTGCTGGCGTACTGGTTGGTATGGGGATTTCAGGAACTGCTTTTGGAACTATATTAGCCGTAGTTGGCAGAGCTGCACCGGAAGAAAAGCGTAGCTATTATCTTGGTATTACCTCGGCGATAGGCTCTTCCGGTCAGGTTGTTCTGCCTCTATTAACCTCCTGGTTAATAGAATGGTTCGATTGGCGGATTACGCTTGTTATTGTTACCTTTACGCTGGTTCCAATGGCACTGTGCATCCCATTTCTCCGGGTAAAAGTTAACTTGCCCATCGGTAGTGCCGAGCCTGTTTCAATGACGCACACAATCCGAAATGCTTTTGGGCATACAAGCTACACTTTGCTCAATATAGGGTTTTTTGTTTGTGGCTTTCATCTTGCTTTTATCACTGCACACCTACCGAACTATGTTCAGAACTTCTGCATTTCCTCAGCTTCTCCTGCAGAGTTGCGTGCCCTGGGGCTCCAGGCCCTTGCTTTGGCAGGTTTTGCGAACATCTTTGGCACCTTATTGGCCTCGCGCCTGGGAACCTGGTTTCCAAAGCCATACGTGCTTGCCGCGATCTACGCGTTGAGAGCATTTGTCATTATTATTTTTATTTCACTGCCCCTCACGCCAACATCGGTGATGATTTTTGCTCTTGTGATGGGTGGCTTGTGGCTTTCAACAGTCCCGCTGACCAGTGCGCTGGTGCTTACGATGTTTGGTCCTCGCGCCATGGGTACTTTGTTTGGATTTGTCTTTCTAAGTCATCAGCTTGGAGGTTTTGCCGGGGTTTGGCTTGGCGGAGTATTCTTTGACCGATACGCCAGTTATGATCAGGTCTGGTACCTCGCTATCCTTTTAGGCGTGTTTTCAGCCGTTGCACACCTGTTGGTGCTGGAGCGTCCAGCACCCAGCAGAGGGCTGGCTTATGGTGGATAATCTGTTGTTCTTGTGGCTGGCAGCTCTTCCCTTGATGGGAAGTCCTGGACCTGCAACTCTGAGTCTTGCCGGACTTGGCTCCGCGTTTGGTTTCAGGCAAAGTCTGAATTACCTGTATGGCATTATTATGGGAACAATAACCGTGCTGCTTATGATCGCAACCGGTGTTACAACCCTCATACTTGCCCAGCCAATGATGCGTGTAATTCTATCAAGCATTGCTGGCGTTTATATTCTTTTTCTTGCTGTGAAAATTGCAACTGCGCCTGTAGGTCAGGTAAAGCGATTGTCTGATAACGCGCCAAGTTTTTTACCTGGATTCAGTCTTGCAATTGCCAATCCCAAAGCATTTGCAGCCATCGGTGCGGTCTATTCAAGCCATACCATTGTGGATAACAGCCTGATGGCCGATACAATCTGCAAACTGTTAGCGCTCATATTGGTCATTCTATCTTTCAGTATCGCCTGGCTTGCCTTTGGTGCGACTTTTTCCAATTTGCTAAGAAAGCCAAGCATTGGGCGGACGGCAAATATTATCTTTGCCGTAATGCTGATCTTGTCGGTGGGCTCGCTATGGTTTGTGAGGTAGCCGGTTATATGGAAAAGCTTGCATCATGGGTTGATATTAATAATAATGATAACTAATATCATTTAAGGGAGCTATCGGAGCATTGGTTCATGACGGCTATTAGTACACAGCATGCGGAACAGGTTGAAAAATTGTATCTTGAAAACCGTACTTGGCTGTCTATCTTTATCCAGCGGCGTCTTGGGTGCCCGGATGATACGGCAGACTTAATACACGATACCTATATGCGTATTCTGACTTGTGGCTATCTACCCCAGAAACATGAGTCAAAACGCTTTTTAACGCACATTGCCAAAGGCTTGTTGATTGATAGCTATCGTCGGCAGCAGGTTAAAAAAGCTTATGAACAGTATCTGCAACAATTGCCGGAACAGTATGTGCCATCGGCTGAAGAGCATGTACTGATGCTTGAATCGCTTGTCAGTATCGATGCGCTGCTGCACCGCTTGCCTGATAAAGTGCGTGAGGCCTTATTGTTACGGCAGTTGGATAATCTCAGTTATAAAGAAATTGCAAAACGTTTGAATGTATCGGTTTCTTCTGTAGAAAAATATGTGGCTAAAGCGCTGCAGGCCTGTATGGCCGATATTATTCAGGATTAATTACTTTCGTTTTAATTTTCATCGGACAGGTGGTCGGCATTTCAGGCCGGCTTGCCAACCATATCATCACCACCGCCATGAGGGTCGGTGCTGTGTATTTAACCCATAAGGGTGCACTACTGGAAAGAAGCAAGAACGTACTGACTAGCATACTGAGACCGGCAATCCACTTGGCGCGGCGTGGGATGGCTCTATGGGTTTGCCATTGGCTAATTAGCGGTCCAAAACGAGGATGCGCCAATAGCCAATCGTGTAATTTTGGCCAACCCTTGGCGGAAGCCCATACAGCTGAAAGCAGAAATACGGTCGTGGGTATGCCTGGAAGAATAGCACCGATAAAAGCCAGTCCGACAAAAAACAGAGCCAACAAACGCCATAACGCAATGATTAACATAAGCCAACCAGAGGTTTTGGGGTTTCATTGTTTATCGTTAAGGTCATCAGGCTATTATCCATTAAAGATCAGTGGGTATGCTTTATATACCGAATGAAAACATGATTTCCGTAAAAATAAACTGAGATTCGCGTTTATTTGGTTTTCAGGGCTCTGGCTCGATTACTGTAAGGCCGGGCCATGCTTGGTTTCCCCCAGGATGTGTACAGGGCCGTAAGATTATCCAGTGCAACCAGCAGGCTTTCCTGATTCGCTGATGGAGCACTATCCAGCAACGCCAAGGCTTTCAGAAACAGTGGCTCAGCTTGCTCATATTGCCGCTGATTATAATAGATAGTGGCAGTATAGCTGGCTATTTGTGATGCTTCCAGCGGACGCTGTTTCAACTGGTCATGCAGCAACAGGCTTTGCTCAAATAAGGCCAACGCGGCAGTGTTATCTCTCTGTGAAAGTTTTAGACTGGCCAGATTGCCCAAGATCAGCGCCTGCTCAACAGATTCGTTTTCATTCAAGTCTGACAGCAGGTCAAGCGCCTGTTGGTACAGACTGTCGGCTTGTGGGTAGTTTTCATTCAGTTGATGGCGCAGTGCCAGTTCATTAAGGTGCATCACGCTGGCCAGGCTCGGCTCAGTTTGTTGCTGGCGTAACAATAAGGCCTGTTCGCGTAGGGGAGTAGACTTGGCTTCCTGGTTAGCATCATCATAGACATTCGCCAGGTGCTCCAATACATTCAGTAGGCGTTCATTATCTGGTTGCGAGCTTTGCTGTAAGGCTTGTCTGGCCTGTTCTAAGGCACCAATGGCTTGTTGCGGTTGCTGCTGCGCGGTGTGTATCTGCGCCAGCAATAATAGTAAATCCACCCTGTCCGGTGCGGAGGTGGGTTGTGGATTATAATACTCTGTCTCCGCAAAGCCTGCCAAGGCATTGTTGATCAGGTTTTCTGCTTCGGCATACTGATGTTCTTGCGTCAGTATCTGCGCTTGTGCCAACACGGCCTGCCACAACTTACCTTCACCGGTACTCATCAGGGCGAGGTAACGCTCAATGGACAGCTGATAAGCCAGTCTGGCTTGCTCGAAGCGATTGGCCTGTTGCAATAACTGTCCCTGGTTGAATAATAATTGACCTAACTGTTCCTGATGGTCTCCAGATGCCAGCCTGCTTAGTTGCACGGCTTCAGCGATCACCTCCAGAGCCTGATCGGTTTGCCCTTGCGCTGAATAAATATAGGCCAGCATATTTAAACTGCTGGCTTGATAGGCGTCGCCATTATCAGCCTTTTCGGCCACGCGGATGGCTTGCTGTATCGCTTGCTCGGCCTGTAGATAGTCTCCGCTCTGATAGGCTTGAGTTGCCTGTGACTGAAATGCTTGCCAGTCTGCAGTGCTTGCATGGGACTGCAGACTGAAAAATAATAAACACAGGATCAATAAACCAAGATGAAGTTGTCGCATAAAATTCTCACTATCGGGCAGGTATTCAAAAACGTTTTTCCAGTTTCAAGCTGACACTGTTACGGTTATGGGAGTACAGCCAGTCTATAGTGCTATCCACTTTGCGGTGTTTGAAGGTCAGATTGGGTTCCAATCCATATACGGCAAGGCCAGGAAAACGCAGGATAGCGGTATAGTTTTGTTCCACATCTTTTCGCTGCTCAGCAAATATCGCACTGAATGCATCATGTTCGCGTTCACGTACAGATGCAAAAAACACCGCATTGACGTACTGATTAAAGGTCTTGGCAACTCCGGCCCTGAGGCCAATTTGTTCATAGGTATTCGGCTCAACTTCCGCTTGTTTGCGGGTCCAGTCCAAACCACTAAATAGGGTCCAGTTGTTTGGTAGCGCATACCAGGCAGTGGCATAGACTGATCCGGTATAACCATCATATTGAGATGCCAGATTATCTTGACTGTATTGCTGATCTTTGTAGTCTGCTTCCAGCTTGAGCATCAGTTTATCAGTCAGGTAATGCAGCCATTCACCATGCAGCCCCCAAGCGGTATAGAGAGACTCATCGCCGTAACGTGAATATTCAAAGGAGGGTGCCAGTGACAACTGGTTGCGTAGCGTGTGGTAACTGTAGCCGAACTGAGTGTTTAGCTGGCTTTCATTATAGGCTGAATCATTTTCGTAGCTTTGCCCAAACAGTAATGAACGAAAATACAAACCATGATGCCCAGACAAGGCAAAGCGCTTGTTCAAGGTCATCTCGTATTCCAGACCCTCGGCTCTGATGGCGGCGGGGGTTTTACGTTCAAACAGACAAACCGAGCCGACATATCCCAGGCAGGTATAGCTTTCCGATGATTGGTTCAGGTTGTCTGACCAGGTCGGGCCCAGGGATAAAGAGCCTTGCCAGGATTGGCGTTTATCTACAGCTTGCAAAAAACTATCAATGGTTTTGAGTACTCCTTGCTGGTGCACATCATCCGGGTTGAGTGTGTGAGCAATTTGCTGGAACATTCGCTTGGCTTCAGCATCTTTACGGTTTTCAAACAGCACACGCGCCAGTTCCAACTGACCGAGCAAGAAGTCAGGATTAATCGTCAATAGATTAGAAAACTCGGTTTCGGCCTGCCTCATATCACCGCGTAATCTAGCGAGTGAGCCCTGAGCATAGGCCATCAGCATGGGGTCTGCTGCAGGAAACGTCCGATATTCTTCTAAAAAATACATTACGGCGGGCCACTGTCTTTGTTGAATCGACAGGTACAAGGCACGGCCAACATCATTCACATCATGTTTGATGGTGTAGGTTCTGCCATCAAGGGTGAGTGTTGGGCGTTCACCTTTCAGGTAATCTTCACCCTCAAGGATTTGCCGTTCCTGCTGGAGCGACTGCAGATCAATACTTTGATTCAGGCGCAAAGAGGTATCCTGATCATTGGCCCAACTATCCAGGCCAATTGATAAGCTGATAAAAAATGCAGCAACAATCGCCCATTTTCGTGACGAAATAAACAGTACATGTGATTGAAGTAACATAATCTGGCTTCGGTAGAAAAGGGAAAGTCAGTTGCCCGAAGGCACCTGACTTTGTGTGAGATTAAGTGGTTAACTTAATCAGCGACTGAGCCACCAAAGGCTGTGTCGTACTGTGTACCGGAGAAGTCAACAATACCTGCCAGATCTGCATAGCTATTGAAAAAGCGACCCGAAACAGTTCCGCTGGAAGCCAAAGTACCACCGGTGTCAGACGCTACAGCATTAGAGCTTGAAATGACTGCTGTTGCAGATATAGTTGCGTTGCCAATATTGATATTGAAGCCACTTGCATTTTCAATATCACCTGTCAAAGTTCCAGTGACACCGTAGAACGTAGCATCAAATTGACCAGATAATAGATTGCCGCCGCTAGTTGGATCATAATTATTGATTCCGACTACGTTATAGGTGGCTTCTACGGGTACAGAAATAGAACCGGGGATAGAGGTATCCTCGTTTAAACCTGAGTAATATACGGTACGAGTTGCATCACTGGTGCCATATGCAGACCATTCTCCAAACCAGACATCACCATCACCCGCTTGAGCAAAGGAAAATACGCCCAGATTGTCATGATCCTCTGGTGCGCCGGTGTAAGGGAAGTTCAATTCGTAAACAGTATGTGTTCCCCAATCCACAGTGCTGTTATTTGAACTTCCGTAGTTTTTCAAACTTTCAAAATCCACAAAATTTGTCAGCCCTGATGAGTTTACAGCGATGCCAGCTCTATTGGGATAATGGAAGGGAGGTGCATTAACTGTTGATACACCAACAGCTACATTACTTGTGTTGCTTGAGTCGCCATCAAATGCATTGGCAGCACCTGATACGACTAGAGTGGCGGCTATTGCTAAAAAAAGTTGTGATTTGTACATGGTAAATCTCCTTTGTATTACATGATTACAGCTTGAGTGTGGCAACTTCCCTTTTCCCAGTAGCATCTTCCCTGTCATTGACCACTTGGTTTCAGAACCTTGCGGTCAAACCTAATCTTATTGAGCGTCCGGGGGCGGCTACTGCTGAGCGAGTGGCTGGATCAACGTAATACTGGTCAGTTAAATTCGTACCGACCAGTTCTATGCTGATATCATCGTTAACGTTATAGCGGGCATAGGCATCCAGCAGTGTGGTATTACCCCAGCTGAATGGAATGTTGAAGAAATAAACGTAACCTGTTGTGGCATTGCTAGCTGAATTGGATTCATACCACTCCAGGTCCTTGTTTTCGTATTCTTTGTAGTAGGTAATCCGGCTACCAAGCTCCAGTTTTCGATTGAAAAACCGCCCTCCGACAGATAGATTTGCTGAAAGCTCTGGTGTGGCCTGTGTGAGTAAATAACCACTGGGGAAGCCGTATTTCATGCATTTTGGAACAGGGTCTGACTGTGCTCTAGCTATATCGTTGTTAGAAATTTGTGCAGCCAGACTTTCATCACATACTTCGTTTTCCAGCTGGTAATTAAGGCCTATATCGGTGAAGAAACGGCCATTGTCATAGCGACCACTCAGCTCAATCCCGCGAATAGTTTGTTTTTCAATATTGTCGAAGCGGAAGTCGTTGTCACGTTCAATAACATCACGAGTCAGGCTTTGGTAATAAGCGACTTTGAAATCAGCAACTTCTGCTTTGGGTAACCACTGGGCTAGGTTATGCACATAGGCGAGTTCCCATGTGCGATTATGTTCGGGTTTCAAGTCATACTGACTCAGCGAAGCTGAAAAGCCGATGGTGCTTTCAAACAGGCTGGGGAAGCGTAAATCTTCGCTATAGCGGAAGTAGACACGACTGTAATCATTGATGTGGGCGGTGACTCCAAGGTGTGGCACCCAGCCATGGTCTTTATTGTCTTTGGCTTTGCCTTCAACTAGTTCACGTTGAGCAATTACTCGACAATTGGTGACCTCCACTTCATCCAGGGAACCATTGAGACAGGGGTTGTTCGCCCGATCATAGTTACCGTCGTTATCAGGATTCCAGGCTACAGTGGTAGATTCATCATAATAGTCTGGAGTGGTCGCAAGCTGATCAGCTAGTAGGTTGTCAACAAACGCCTGAGTCCAGACTCCCATATCAACTAAAATCTGATAGTTTTGAAAGGGCTCTGTATTTCGTATCCAATCCTCCTTTTCCTGTTCATTGGCAAAATTGCGGCGTACCTCATACTCCACGTTGTAGTGTTGAAGCTGTTGTGTTGTGATCTCGCCTTCATGTTTACTAAGGAAATCATCAAAGGCCCAGTAAGAGGTGTAGCGCATGCCACCGTTAAACTCCAGAAAACGGGTTGGCTTCCAATTCAGACTAAAGTCGCCCTCCCAGTTGTTCCTGCGGCCAGCTCTGGGAATCATGGCGTTTAGCTCGCTGTCGTAGTCATCATTAGAACGCAGCTTCTCATACTGGAATTTACCGCCAAGTGTTAAATCCAGTGTGTCCGTCAAGGTCATTTTGTTACTGGCAGTTATCCCGTTACGAAGATGCCTGGCTTGTGTTACGGCTGTATTGCGTAATATAGGATCACCTGTTCCTGTGTTTGGATTGTAATCGGTGTAGTTCGGGAAACCGCCTTTGCTGTAAGTTTCACTTTCTGTATCGGTACGCCAAATATTGGCATGGAAGTCTACCCATTGGTTGCTTTCTGGCTTGTAGGTGTATTTCAGGTTGTAAGCTTGGGCATCTACATGACTTAATGGCCATTGCACAGTGCCGCGTCTGAACCGACTGATACGCGATGGCATGATTTCGCCATAGGTAGAGGATGAATCGCGATATCCCAGTTCTAGCTCCTGATCGTCAGTCAGATGGAAGGTGGATTTTAACAACCAGGATTCCATCTGGCTGGAGGTGTTTAACACCTCATCGCCGGGTTGCCAGAACTGCGCCATTGAGGTGATATAATCACGCTCGGCGTCTTCCATGGGTGTGTTGTAATAGTCTATGTTGTTATTACCAGCATAATAATTGCCACGTTCACGGTAGGCATAAGCGGCCATAAAATCGACTACATCGGTCTTTTTGCCTATGGCAAGCCGGTAGGCATAGTCTTCACCAGACAGTGCGTTATAACCGCCACCACCGGAATTGGGAGTGAGAACAAAAGAATCGTCATTTGTGGCAAGACTGGGGTTAGTTTGAGGGTAGGTAGGAACATTACGGTAATCTTCGCCAGTACTCAGTGCTGGAATCCGTTCTTTCACCGCATTGCTGCTGCCTTCGACTTTAAATTCCAGCCCAAAATCTTCACCTGGTTTAACGATATCATTGACACTGAGTGTGTTCACCACCATGGCGCCGCCGACGCCAGTGTCTACATCGCGTACCACGCCAGAGCCTTTGTAAATTTGCACATTACTGATCAGGTTGGGATCAATGTAGTTGCGGTTGGTAGCCCCGTTGTAGCCGCGCCAAACCGTTAGGGCCTGTTCGGTGCCATCTATGGTTACAGGAACACGGCCGGGGCCTTGGATGCCACGAATATTCAGGTCTAGTGCACCGCTGTTGCGGGCCTCACCACTGAATACACCGGGGATACCTTGCAACAAGTCGGATGGAGTGGTGCCTTTGTAGCGTTCGATTTCGACCTTGCCGAGATAACTGGTGGAGGTATCCAGATCATACACTTCGTTGTGTCCCTGCTCATCTCGGGTAAAGGCAAAACCGCTGCCAAACACATTAATCGCATCCAGTTGTACAGCATCGGCGTTGTCAGTGTCAGCTAGGCTGTGTTGCTGCTGCACGGCTGTGGCCGAACCAACACGGTAAGCACCATCGGCTTGTTGAATGGCTACAAGCCCTGTGTCAGCTAATAAGCGGCGCAACCCTTCATGCGCGGTGTATTGTCCCTGAAGCCCTGGACTGGTTTGTCCTTGCAGCAGGGCACCATCCAGATAAAGCTCCAGGCCAGCTTCCAACCCAAAACGGTTCAGTACTTGGTCGAAATTTCCTGCTGGGATGTTAAAGGTTTGCACGGTTGATACCGTGGTTTGAGCCGCAATCGGTAAGGCGTAAAAAGGGGTGATGCCTGCCAGAGACAAGCTGATTAGGATGACGTTCAGTCGTGAAAAGGGTTGCGACAACATACGGGCTCCTTCGGTTACTTATGCAGTGTTAACTTGTATACCGAATGAGAATTAAAAATCCGTAAAATAAAACTAAATGATTTATATTCGTATTAAATGAAATGGCACAATCACCATTACTGTACTTCTTTACCTCTGTTGTACAGATTAAGCCGGTAGCAGGGTGACCCAGTAGGGTGTGAAAAAATGCAGTTTTACGGGGAGTATTTCTGTCAGTTGCATGAGGATGCGATCTGTGTCTTGCAACGAAAATATGCCGGTTACGGTGAGTGAGGGCACTTCTGGACTTACCCTTAATTTACCTGGCCGGTAACGAGAGAGTTCCTGGATAAATTCTACTAATGGCATGCTAGAGACAGCCAGTTTACGTGAAGTCCATGCCATGTTGGCAGCATCTATAGTGTGGTTATCTATCAGGCTAAAGCGCGTGAAGTCGGCGCCCAGGCCAGATTCAATAATGGTTGTTTTATCTGACTGTGCTGGTTGAATCTCTACTCGACCTTCGTAAACGGCCAGTCGAGCTTGTTGGTCCATAAGTCTTACCGAAAAGCGTGTACCCAGTGGTCGTAGAGTACCCTCTTGTGAGACGAGGGTTAGCGGCAGGTGGTGTGGTGCAGTTTCAATATAGACTTCGCCTTCATGCAGGTGTATTTCACGTTTTTGCTGATTAAAATTAATATCAACACGGGTTGATGTGTTGATAAACAGACGAGTGCCGTCGGCCAATAGGGTTTTCTGGATTTCACCTTTGTTGGTAGCGTAGTCCGTTGTAGATAAGAAGTTGGAGCGGAAGTGTTCTGTGGCCAATAGTCCCAAACCTGTGCTAACACTTGCATAGGTTAAGAACTGGCGGCGTGAAATGGATTTTGTCTGCCTTAATAATTTGCTGCCAGCTTCCGGGTCGGGTAGGGCACGGAATCGCTGTTGTAGCTTTTGCACCTGTTGCCAGGCCTGTTCATTTTCGGGCGCTGACTGGCGCCAGGCCAGACAGGCTGCGTGATCTTTTTCTGTGGCGTCATCTGCCCATAGTCTGGCCAACCAGTTGCAGGCTTGGTTTATGGACGCCTTCGATGTTGCTGATGGATCCAGAGCGTTGTCCAGCATGGAGAGTTTCTCTAGTTCACAGAATATAGGCAGGTATTTTTGCACAGAATTGATCATAGGAACAAATGATTATCATTAACGTTTTTTTGGTTGATGGGTTGTTGTGTAGGGAGGTATGGATTGAGCCGGCCTCAATGTAGCGGCACCCGGCTGTCGCTGGCATGTGTGTAACTCTGATATTATGTGATCCGTTTACTAATTGAGTGGGAGTAACGCAGGCCGTGACCGATCAGGCTGATATAGACTGGATGAAAAAGGCGCTTGAGTTGGCTCAACAGGCGGCAGATCTAGGTGAAGTGCCAGTGGGTGCGTTGGTGGTACTGGATGGAGAGGTGGCCGGTGCGGGTTTCAACCAGCCGATTGGTGCGCATGACCCCTGTGCGCATGCTGAAATTATTGCCCTGCGTGAAGCGGCCTTGCGGGTGGGTAATTACCGTTTGCCGGGTGCTGAACTCTACGTCACGCTGGAGCCCTGCATGATGTGTGCTGGGGCGATGATCCATGCGCGCATAGAGCGGCTTATTTTCGCTGCAACTGAGCCTAAAGCGGGGGCTGTAGTCAGCCAGCTCCATAGCTTTGATTTGGCACATGTGAATCATCGTCCGGCTGTGACGGCGGGTGTTCTGGCAGCTGAATGCAGTGAGCAGTTGAGTGGTTTTTTTAAGGCCCGGCGAGCAGCTAAGCGCGAATCATAAGCTCGGAGCAAAGTTCCTTAGCACTTTTTCGCTGATGTCTCGGAAATCCTCTGGATTGTTGCCGTTGGTTATCTCATCCTCGGCAGGCGGTTCCTGGTTTTCGCGAGTCAGTAACTGGTATTCCCACTCAAATACATCAATATAGCGACGAATATTATCGACATAACGGACGGGTTCATGGCCGCGGGCATAGCCGTACCGGAGTTGCGAGTAATAGCGTTCCTGAGCCAGTTTTGGCAGATGTGAACGAACATCGGACCAGCGGTCAGGGTCGCCATCGAGTTGCTGTGTCAGTCGACGTGCGTCTTCCAGATGGCCGTAGCCTATATTATACGCAGCCAGAGCGAACCAGGTATGATCCGGTTCAGGGATGCGCTCGGGGATACGCTGCTTAACATTCAGCAGGTACTGTGCTCCACCTAGGATGCTTTGTTTTGCATCGGTGCGGTCTTCAATATTGACTTCGCTAGCAGCGGCATTAGTCAGCATCATCACGCCTCTGACCCCGGTTGGTGAAACGGCATCGGCATTCCAGTGCGATTCCTGATAAGCAATGGCTGCTAGTAGCGGTAGTGCAAAACCGGTATTTTCGGCTGCTTGTGAAAAATAGGGTTTAAGCGGCATAAATCGTTCAGTCAGATGGTTTCGAAAAGATACCGTGTCAAAAAAATTCAGTGGATTTTCCTGAGTGAAATAGCGAGCTTCCAGTTCAGTTATCAGTGCCTGAGTGTCGGGCTCTGCAAAAAAATCATTGAGTGCATTGATAAAGGATTGATCTTTTTGCAATGGCAAAAGCCAGCTCACAGCGATGGGCTCACCTAAGGCAAAGGCCTCCTGCAGGCCTGGAAAAAAAGAACGCTGTGTGCCAAAAAAGAAAGTGTCCGTCACGGTGTAGTCCAGCTCACCTTCGTGCACGGCTCTCAGTAGGTCGATGCTGTCAGCATCTGTCGGGGTGATGATGTCTATTGAATCGATGCCGGAAATGTAGTTGTGTAGGCTGGCTTCATGACTGGTACCGGGTAATACGCCTATTCGACTATTAACCAGGTCTTCAGCCGTTTGCGGTGCAGGTATGCCCTGACGTTGTCGGTGGATGAGTACTGAATTACTTTCACGATAGATTGGCCCGGCTTTGAACAGCAGGCGGCGCTCATCGGTAGCCAGCAGGTTGGCGGCCAGAAAATGTACACTGCGTCCTTGCAAATCGTTGAACAGCTCGTTGTAATCGCGATTAACCGTAAGTTCCAGCTCAACACCCAGGTAATCGGCAAAGGCTTTGCTGAGTTCGTATTCAAAACCGGCGGGATCTCCCCGCTGCAGGTACCAAGTCATAGGGCTGTTGATAGTGCCTACGCGCAGTTTCCCCTGATTTTGGATCAGTTTGAGTTGCGTGGCATTGTTCAGGCTGATTAGTACGACGGCAAAGGTCAGGCCGAGTACCAATAGGGTCAGCAGCAGTTCGCGCAGGTAGTTAGATTTCTGTGTTGGTATCATGTCTTTGCTTTTCTGGTATCGGATACCCCTGTTCGGGTAAACTATACACTTAATTTCCCGCTGTTAATGCCTGGCGTTACAGGTACCAAAAGAGGCTCGAAATCGACATGCTCGTTCTGCGTGGAGCACCCGCTCTCTCGGCTTTCCGTCGTGATAAGTTATTATCACTCCTTCAGACACAAACCGATTCAGTAACCGGTCTGTATGCTGAGTTCATTCATTTTGCCGATACACCGGCTCCGCTGAAGAGCGAAGAGCAAGGCGTGCTCGACCGGATTCTGAGCTATGGCCCCACAGGGACGGCTGAAAATCCTGAGGGCGAGCTGTTTCTGGTCATTCCTCGACCTGGAACAATTTCTCCCTGGTCCAGCAAGGCTACAGATATCGCACATAACTGTGGTCTAACGCAAATAAATCGGCTAGAGCGAGGATTAGCCTACTATATTCATAGTCATACTGCACTGAGTGATAATGAGCGCAGCCTTATCCAGGCACAGTTGCATGATCGCATGACACAGTCAGTCGTTGACACGCTGGAGACGGCTGCCAGCCTGTTTAGGCATGAAACACCTCGTCCGCTTGCTCTGGTTGATGTGTTAACAGAGGGGCGGGGTGCGCTTGAAAACGCCAATATTACATTGGGGCTGGCATTGGCAGGCGATGAAATTGATTATCTGTTGCATAGCTTTACCGAGTTGAAGCGTAATCCGACCGATGTGGAGTTGATGATGTTTGCTCAGGCAAACTCAGAGCACTGTCGTCACAAAATTTTTAATGCCAGCTGGGATATTGATGGTGAAGCTCAGGATAAATCCCTGTTTGCGATGATCCGTAACACCAATGAGCTGGGTGGTGAGAATGTCCTCTCGGCTTATAAAGACAATGCCGCCGTTATTAGCGGTTCTGTCGCCGGGCGGTTTTACCCGGACCCGGATTCAGCCGCTTATGGCTATCATCAGGAACCGATTCATATCCTGATGAAGGTTGAAACACACAACCATCCGACGGCTATCGCTCCACACCCCGGTGCTGCAACTGGTTCGGGTGGAGAAATTCGTGATGAAGGGGCTACAGGTAAAGGCGCCAAGCCCAAGGCTGGTTTGAACGGATTTACAGTATCGGATTTGAATATTCCTGGCTTTGAACAGCCTTGGGAGTCGGATTACGGTAAGCCTGAGCGCATTGTGACTGCTTTGGATATTATGCTGGAAGGTCCGATTGGTGGTGCGGCGTTCAATAATGAATTCGGACGACCAAACCTGACTGGCTATTTCCGCACCTTCGAGCAGCAGGTACCCGGTGCGGCAGGTGACGAAGTACGCGGCTATCACAAGCCGATCATGATTGCCGGTGGTTTAGGCAATATTCGTGAAGATCACGTTGAAAAGGGCGAGATTCCGGTAGGGGCCAAGCTGATTTGTTTAGGTGGTCCGGCCATGTTGATCGGCCTGGGTGGTGGCGCGGCCTCATCTATGACATCGGGTAGTTCGGCGGCTGATCTGGATTTTGCTTCGGTGCAGCGCGAAAATCCTGAACTGGAACGTCGCTGTCAGGAAGTGATTGACCGCTGCTGGCAGTTGGGGGATAGAAACCCGATCGCTTTTATCCATGATGTGGGTGCGGGTGGTTTATCCAATGCGTTTCCTGAGCTGGTTAAAGATGGCGGTTGCGGTGGTCATTTTGAACTGCGTAACATCAATAATGATGAACCCGGTCTGTCACCACTGGAGATCTGGTGTAATGAAGCACAGGAACGTTATGTGCTGGCGGTCAGTCCGCAGGACATGCCACGTTTTGAAGCCATTTGTGAACGTGAGCGCTGTCCATACGCCGTGGTGGGTGAGGCGACGGATGAGCATCACCTAACCTTAAATGACACTCATTTTGAATCTAAACCGGTCGATTTGCCGATGTCAGTATTGTTTGGCAAACCACCGAAAATGCATCGAAGTGTTGCACGCATTAACTATGATTTGCCAGAGTTTGATGCCAGTCATATCGATCTTGAAGAAGCGGTTGAACGGGTACTCAAACTGCCAGCCGTAGCCTCCAAGTCCTTCTTGATCACTATAGGTGATCGGACCATTACCGGGCTGGTGGCACGTGATCAGATGGTCGGCCCCTGGCAGGTACCGGTAGCTGACTGCGCTGTTACGGCGGCCTCCTTTGATACCTATGCTGGTGAAGCCATGGCCATGGGGGAACGTACTCCCCTGGCATTGATTGATTCGCCAGCCTCTGGACGCATTGCTGTTGGTGAGACTCTGACTAACCTGGCAGCGGCGCGGATTGCCGATATTAGTGATGTTAAGCTCTCAGCCAACTGGATGTGTGCTGCCGGTCACCCGGGAGAAGATGAAAAACTTTATGACACGGTAAAAGCCGTGGGTATGGAGCTGTGTCCTGAACTGGGCATTACCATTCCGGTAGGCAAGGATTCCATGTCGATGCGCACGGTGTGGACAGAGGATGATCAGTCGAAGAGCGTCACCGCGCCCATGTCCTTGATCGTATCGGGGTTTGCGCCGGTGGTAGATGTACGTAAAACTATGACCCCACAGTTGCGTACGGATCAGGGTGAAACCGATCTGCTGTTGATCGATCTGGGTGCAGGTCAGAATCGACTCGGCCTGTCTGCCTTGGCGCAGGTCTATAATCAGGTCGGACGACAGGTTCCTGATCTGGATGACCCTGGGTTGATGTGTGCTTTCTTTGCTTCGATTCAAGAGCTTAATGCCCAGGGTAGGCTGCTGTCCTATCATGACCGCTCCGATGGTGGTTTGTTCGTCACCCTGGCAGAAATGGCTTTTGCCGGTCACTGTGGTATTGATATCAATCTGGATATGCTGGCAGCCGATCAGAATGAGATTGCAGCGGCACTCTTTGCTGAGGAGTTGGGTGCTGTGATTCAGGTGCGCCGTGAACACACTGCAGAGGTGCTAACTGAGCTGAATGCAGCCGGACTGGGTGATCTGGTCAGTGTTATTGGTACGATCAATGAGGATGACTCGGTTAATTTTTACTTCGATGAAGAAGAAATTTTCAGTGAAAGCCGCTCCTTGTTGCAAAGTTATTGGGCTGAAACGTCTTATCAGCTGCAGTCGATGCGTGATAATCCTGAGTGTGCACAACAGGAGTTTGAGCAGATTCAGGATCGAAATGACCCAGGTTTGCATGTGGCCCTGAGTTATGACGTAAACGAAGATGTTGCAGCACCTTATATAGCCTCAGGGCAGCGGCCGCAGGTGGCTATTTTGCGTGAGCAGGGGGTTAATGGTCAGGTTGAAATGGCCGCTGCCTTCGATCGTGCCGGGTTCACCGCTATAGACGTGCATATGAGCGATATTCTTTCCGGTCGTGTTTCTCTGGATGTTTTCCAGGGATTGGTGGCTTGTGGTGGCTTCTCGTACGGTGACGTACTGGGCGCTGGTGAGGGTTGGGCGAAGTCTGTGTTGTTTAATAGCCGTGCACGTGATGAATTTGCCGCCTTCTTTGCCCGTCAAAGCAGTTTTGCATTGGGTGTATGTAATGGCTGTCAGATGATGTCTAATCTGCATGAGTTGATTCCCGGCGCTGAGCGTTGGCCGCACTTTGTACGTAATAGTTCTGAGCAGTTTGAAGCGCGTCAGGCTATGGTAGAAGTTCAGCAGACGCCTTCAATCTTCCTGCAGGGGATGGCTGGATCGCGTATGCCAATTGCGATTGCACATGGTGAAGGACGTGCTGAGTTCAGTGATGCTGATCACCTGCAGCGCTTGCAGCAATCCTCGGATATCGCCATGCGGTATGTGGATAACTATGGCAAGGTAACTGAGCGCTATCCAGCTAACCCCAATGGCTCACCAGCCGGGATCGCTGGTATTACAACACCGGACGGTCGCGTAACCATTATGATGCCCCACCCGGAGCGGATGTTTCGAACGGTTCAGCATTCATGGGGTCCGGAAGACTGGCGTGAAGATGCCAGTTGGATGCGTATGTTCCGAAATGCGCGTGCCTGGCTGAAATAGAAGGCGCGTTTTGGTCACCCATCTGCAGAAGATGGGTGGCTTTCTTACCCATAACAGGCGAAAAAAAACCAACCCGAAGGTTGGTTTTTTTGACGCTTATCGATCAGTTATTACTGAGTGCGACGAGTGCCTTTGATTTCAACGTCTACGCGACGATCAGGACGTAGGCAAGCGATCAGCTCAGCACCGCGACCAGAACAGTTAGCAACTGGTGAACGGCTACCCATAGAGCTAGTGCTCATCAGGCTGCGGTTAACGCCAGCATTTGCCAGTGCAGCGGCTACGGCATCCGCACGACGCTGTGACAGGCGATCGTTGTAAGCCATGTTACCGATACGGTCAGCGTGACCTACCAGTTCAATGCTTTCAACGCTAGCCAGTGAACCGATATGGTTAACAATGGTAGAGATGTCGCCAACATTGGTTTTGTCGAAGTCGAAGTAGAGTGCAAACTTGCGCTCAAGTCCAGCAACATCAGGTGCTGGAGCAGGAGCAGGAGCAGGAGCATCTGCTTGAGCGACGTAGCCAGCGCAACCTGGAACCGCTTTATCAATGCTCCAAGAGCTTGTCTGCCAGCATTCACCAAAGCTGGTGCGCCAAACAGTATCGCTGGAATTTGCGGCGTAGCCTGGAACCTGAGCCTGAGCGGCAGAGAAGCCGAGAGTCATGGCCAGGCCGGCAGCTATAGCAATTTTCTTCATCATCATTTCCTTGTGCCAGGTTGGATGTAGGTCTTTTAGTTAAATTTCTCAGCTTAATTTAAGCATACTAAAGCTTAACCCAAGATAAACGCACTTCATAGAATAAGTGTCGTTTCTTTGGTTAAGTTCTACACAGAAGAGTATAGCAGAAATACCTGAGGTCAGGGCAACACCTTCTTGAAGGGTTTGACGCTAATTCTTTTGTATACACCTGTTGCAACGTATGGATCCTGGTCTGCCCATGATTGTGCTTCGATTAATGAAGAAAATTCGGCAACAATAAGGCTGCCGCTAAAGCCTGCTTCGCCTGGATCTTCGCTGTCAATTGCCGGGTGTGGTCCTGCAATAAGCAAACGACCCTCGGCGCAGAGTTGCTTCAGGCGCTCAAGGTGTGCGGGCCGGGCTTCCAGCCTTTTTATTAGACTGCCTTCATTATCTTCAGCAATAATGGCATAGAACATGGTATGTCTCCGGTATTTTGATTGATACGACCTGTTTAACCCCATATTAGACGGGCGTTTTTGTCATTATATCACTATAATAGAGCATCAGAATCTGCATTATTTTTATCTTCTATGGCTGTTGCTCTTTGGTTTTGTCTGTATTGATGCTCGGACTTATCTATACCCTGAATTCGGAGATACACCTTGTTATATGATCTGCACATGCACAGTAATGCCTCGGATGGAGTGTTGACTCCAACTGCACTGGTAGACTTGTGTGCAGATAAAGGCATACAAATTATAGCGTTAACGGATCATGATACGCTTGGAGGGATTTCTGAGGCACGGCGATGTGCAGCGAATCGGCAAGTGCAGTTTATACCAGGGGCTGAGTTTACTTGTCTGTGGCGCAGGCAGGTGTTGCATATACTGGGTTTGAACCTGAATGAGCAAAATTCAGAGCTACAGGCGTATATGCATGAGTTAGTTACTGTGCGTGATAAACGTGCCGAAAAAATAGCAGAACGCTTGATAAAAAAAGGTATTTCAACTGATATATTGGATCAAGCACGCGTTATTGCCGACGGGGCCAGTATTTGCCGCCCTCACTTTGCCAAGGCACTTATCCAAAGTGGTTATGTTGCCTCTTCTAAAGCCGCGTTCGATACCTATTTGGGGCAGGGTAAGGTTGGTGATGTTAAAGCTGAGTGGCCAGATCCTGAGCGTGTCATTAAAATCATTCATTATGCTGGTGGTTATGCAGCGCTGGCGCACCCGACCAAATACAATATGACTTTTACACGGCTACGATTATTGTTTGGTGAGTTGAAAGACTGGGGGTGTGATGCAGTTGAGGTCGGCTATCCAGGAATGAACCCTGATCAGGCGAGGGAGTTGTTAAAAGTGGCTAAGCAATATGAGTTCCTGGTATCGGCGGGTAGTGATTTTCATTCACCTGAGTTTGGTTGGACTGCGCCGGGTCGTTTTCCTGTTATAGATGTCGATGACAAACATTTGTTAAATAAGCTGGTTGTGAATTTTAATGTGGAAGTCGGTTTGAGCTAGCCGGCGATGGAGGTAGTAGTGAGTCAGTTTTTTCAGATTCATCCTGAAAATCCTCAGAAGCGCCTGATTACTCAGGCTGTTGAAATACTGAGAGAGGGTGGGGTGATTGTTTATCCAACCGATTGTGCTTATGCGCTGGGTTGTTGTCTTGAAAATAAAAAGGCAGTTGATCGTATTCGTCAAATACGGCGTTTGGACGATAAGCATAATTTCACGTTGGTCTGTGGCGATCTGTCGGTTATATCCACCTATGCTAAGGTAGATAATTCCGTATATCGGTTGTTGAAGGCGCATACTCCTGGTGCCTATACCTTTATATTGAATGCAACCAGTGAAGTACCCAGGCGCTTGCTACATCCAAAGCGCCGTACTATCGGTATTCGCGTTCCGGATAACCTCATTGTGGCAGCGTTGCTGGCTGAGCTAGGTGAACCCATTATGAGTACGTCGTTGATAATGCCCGAAGAGACGGTACCTTTAACTGATCCTTACGATATACGGGATACCTTGCAGCATCATGTTGATTTGGTAATAGACGGTGGTTTTTGTGGTATGGAGGCCACCAGTGTTATTAACCTCACTGGAGATGAACCTGAAATAGCGCGTGAAGGTGCAGGTAATATAAATTCTTTTATGTAAATAGGGTTTTTATTAGTCTAATATTGCAAATGTTGTATTTCTGAAGATAATGAGCAGGTCAATAATCAATATGGGAATTAATTAAATGTCTGATTTTATCAAAACGCTAATGCGTAAAAACTCTTTGAGAAAGCAGTGTCAGGAGTTGTCTGTTGGTGATGTGGAAAAAGTGTTGTCTGATTTGACTGATATTCTTGCTGAGCGCAAGGAAGATGAAGCGATCAAAGCAGCGGAAGAAAATAAGCGCATTGAAAAAATTGAACAGATTCGTCTGGCAATGAAAGAAGCCGGTCTGGATATTTCTGATTTGTCTGAGTTGGCTGAAGTCGCACCGAAGAAAACAGTAAAGGCTAAATATTATATTGTTGATGCTGAGGGTGAGCGTCATGAGTGGTCGGGTCGTGGCAGAACGCCGGTTGTGTTTGCTGAATATATGCAGCAACGTGGTATCAGTAAAGATCAGTTGCCGAGTGTAGATTGATTTAATGGTTTTTTTGATAGGTTATCAGGGTAGCGTCAATGGAAAGTGAAAAACTTCAAAAAGTATTGGCGCGCTCTGGAGTTGGCTCACGTCGTGAGATGGAGCGTTGGATCGAAGCAGGTCGGGTATCAATCAATGGTCGCCTTGCTGGCCTTGGAGACAGGGTTGGTGAAAGTGATCAGGTCATGGTTGATGGGCGCCCTGCAAAATTGATTTTCGCATCAGAGTCGCCCAGGCGCGTTGTTATTTATAATAAGCCGTTGGATGAAGTGTGCACCCGTCATGATCCGGAAGGGCGACCGACTGTTTTCGATAATCTTCCACCGCTGAAACAAGGGCGTTGGATAGTAGTCGGGCGGCTGGATATTAATACCACTGGCTTGTTGATATTTACTACCGATGGCGAGTTAGCCAATCGGTTAATGCACCCTTCGGCTGAGATAGATCGTGAATATGCGGTACGCGTATTGGGTGAGATCACTGAAACTATGCTTGAGCAACTGACTAAGGGTGTGTTGCTTGAAGATGGTATGGCGCGCTTTACCGATGTGCGTTTCTTTGATGGCGAGGGTGCTAATAAATGGTACCACTGTGTGCTTATGGAAGGGCGTAACCGTGAGGTTCGCCGTTTATGGGAATCTCAGGGTATTCAGGTTAACCGTCTGAAACGTGTACGCTTTGGACCAGTATTCCTGCCGAGTGATGTTAAAGTAGGTACCTGGCGTGAGCTGGGCCGTAAAGAGAGTAATATGCTCGCGGCTGAAGTCGGTCTTGAGGCTGATAAAACGCCGTTTGATCGAACACCGGCACAGTTGGATGCCGATGAGCGGCGTTTTCGTAAGCAGCGTGTGCGCCAGCATGCGGTGGCTGGAAAAGGCGATGTCAGATCAGTAAAAGCAAAACCCCGTGGGCGCACAGTCGGCAAGCGCAACGCTCGCTAACGGCTAGCATTGCGCATCATTTAAGCTTGTGCGTCGATTGATTGGCCTTGGGTGTCCTTGCTGTCCGGGCCCATCAGATATAAATATACCGGCATAATATCCGCTGGTGTTGGCAGAGTTTCCGGGTTTTCGCCTGGATAGGCGTAAGCCCGCATATTAGTGCGTGTGCCGCCAGGATTGATAGCATTGACGCGGATGTTGGGCGTGTTTTCCAGCTCATCAGCCAGTACCTGCATCAATCCCTCTGTGCCAAACTTAGAAATAGCATAAGCCCCCCAGTAAGCTTTTCCTGTGCGCCCTACACCTGATGAGGTGAAAATAATTGAGGCATCTTCGGATGCCATCAATAAAGGCATAAGTGTTTGTGTCAGCATAAAGGGAGCGTTGAGGTTGACCTGCATAACTTGATGCCAGATAACCGGGTCATAATTCTCAATTGGGGTTCTTACGCCTAGAATGCCTGCATTGTGGAGAATGCCGTCCAGACGCCCGAACTCCTGATGCAGTGTGTTGCAGAGCTCGATATAGTCATGCTCCGTAGCTACCTCCAGGTTCATAGGTACGATCGCTGCCTGGGGATAGCCTGCAGCTTCTATTTCATCATAAACCGCGTCCAGCTTTTCCTGGGTTCTGCCCAGTAAAATCACTGTGGCGCCGTGAGCTGCATAGTGTTTTGCTGCTTCGCGGCCTATGCCATCACCAGCGCCGGTAACGAGAAGGATTCTGTCTTTAAGCAGATCAGTCGGCGCGTTGTATGCAAACATAATCTTGGTGCTCCTATTTAAGCGTGTATTACTATTAATGCGGTTGTATCAGTGATTTTAGCAGAGGCAGCAATTGGGTTGATTCCTGAATGCAGAAATCACTGCGCCAAAATTCCGGTTGGTCGTTCGGACCTAAATAGCCGAAAGCGGCAGCTAAAGTGCGCATGCCTGCCGCCTGACCAGCCTGAATGTCTCGCAGGTGATCACCAATGTAGAGTGTATTCGCTGGCAGTCGGTCAATGCGCTTGCAAGCCAGTAGCAACCCTTCTGGATCAGGTTTGCTGCGGCTAACATCATCGGGACAGATGGTGACGGCGCAGCGTGTATCCAGCATCAGTTGTTGTATCAGTTTGTGGGTGAAGCGAGCGGGTTTGTTGGTGACAATGCCCCAGGGGATGTCAATTTCATCCAGCCAGGCAAGCATCTCATCAAAACCGGCAAAAAGCCGACTATCCTGCGCAGGCGAGGCTTCATAAAGAGACAACATTTGCTCAAGTAAGCGCTCAAAGTCAGGGTGATCATCTTTAAAGCCAAACGCTCCTTCAATGACGGCACGTCCGCCGTTGGACACAGTCAGTCTTAGTTGGGCAGAATCAATCGCTGGACGACCTTCGGCTTTGAGTAGTTGATTACAGATACGCAAAAAATCAGGTGCGGTATCAACTAATGTACCATCAAGGTCAAACAGTATGGCTTGAATTGGCGTCATGTCAGAGTCACTTTCTGAGTGGCGAGCATGTAGTTTACATCTACGTCGTTGGGGTCGAGGCGGTACTGACGGGTCAGTGGGTTGTAGGTCAGGCCAGTCATTTCAGTAATATGCAATCCATTGTCACGCACCCAGCCAGCCAGCTCGGCAGGTCGGACAAATTTATTGAAATCGTGCGTGCCTGCGGGGACCAGTCTGAGTAAACGTTCAGCGCCGAGGATCGCAAACAGGTAGCTTTTCGGATTGCGGTTGAGCGTGGATAAAAATACTTGTCCACCAGGCTTTACCAGGCTGGCACAGGCATTGATCACTGAAGCCGGGTCAGGTACATGCTCAATCATTTCCATGCAGGTGACGACATCAAAGGCCTCCGGATGGCTGATAGCCATCTCCTCAGCGGTAATGCGTTGATAGTCAACTTTAACGCCGCTTTCGAGTCCGTGCAGTTTGGCAACTTTCAGTGGGGCTTCGCCCATGTCGATACCGGTAACCTCAGCGCCGCGTCTTGCCATGGCTTCCGATAATATGCCACCGCCGCAGCCAATATCGATGACACGTTTGCCAGCCAGCCCGGCAATGCGGTCAATAAAGCCGACTCTGAGTGGGTTAATGTCATGCAGTGGCTTGAATTCACTGTTTCTGTCCCACCAGCGACTGGCCAGTTCTTCAAATTTTGAAATCTCGGCAGGGTCTAGGTTCAGCGCGCGCGGGTTGCTCATGGTCAATTAATTTCCAATTGGTCAGTTCAAGTTGATTCTAACACTCATAGCAGAGGTGAGTCAGCGTGTGTTTATGGTATAATAGCGCGTTAATAAACTGCCGTATCAACGGCGTGTAAGCATACCGAATCAAGGAACGCTGAGCGAATGGGTGATCTAGCCAAAGAAGTCCTGCCAGTCAATATTGAGGATGAGCTTAAACAGTCCTATCTCGACTACGCCATGAGCGTCATTGTAGGTCGAGCATTACCTGATGTACGTGATGGCCTGAAGCCGGTGCATCGCCGGGTTTTGTTTGCCATGCATGAGCTTGGAAATGACTGGAACAAACCATACAAAAAATCGGCACGTGTTGTCGGTGACGTCATCGGTAAATACCATCCACATGGTGACAGTGCTGTTTACGATACCATCGTCAGGATGGCACAGAACTTTTCCATGCGGGCACCGCTGGTTGATGGCCAGGGTAACTTTGGTTCCGTGGATGGTGATAGTGCGGCTGCGATGCGTTACACCGAAATCCGTATGGCCAAGATCGCGCATGATCTGCTGGCTGATCTGGATAAGGAAACAGTCGATTTTGTTGATAACTATGACGGCACTGAGCGTATTCCGGCCGTGTTACCCACCCGCGTGCCGAACTTGTTGGTTAATGGGTCCTCAGGGATTGCTGTGGGCATGGCAACCAATATTCCGCCGCATAACCTCAGTGAAGTAGTCAAAGGGTGCCTGGCGTTGATTGATGATCCAGAGCTCACGGTTGATGAGTTGATGGAGTTCATTCCAGGCCCGGATTTCCCCACAGGTGCAATTATTAATGGTCGTGCGGGTATTTTGCAGGCCTATCGTACTGGTCGAGGACGTATTTATGTCCGGGCACGCCACCATGTTGAAGATAACCCACGTAATGGCCGGCCGATGCTGGTCATTACTGAAATTCCTTATCAGCTTAACAAAGCCCGTACCATTGAAAAAATTGCTGATCTGGTTAAAGAGAAAAAGCTGGAAGGCATCAGCGAGCTGCGTGACGAATCTGATAAAGACGGTATGCGTATTGTCATCGAGTTGCGCCGTGGCGAAGTCCCTGAGGTGGTTATTAATAACCTGTTTATTCAAACACAGCTACAAAGTGTGTTTGGTATCAACATGGTGTCACTGGTGGATGGGCAGCCACGTACGCTTGACCTGAAAACCATGCTGGAGTGCTTTATCCTGCATCGCCGGGAAGTGGTCACACGCCGGACTGTGTATGAACTGCGTAAGGCGCGTGAGCGTGGTCATGTCCTGGAAGGTCTGGCGATAGCGCTGGCTAATATTGATCCGATTATTCAATTAATTAAAGAGTCGCCAACGCCAGCTGATGCGCGTGAGCGTCTGATAGCGTCACCTTGGCAGCCAGGTGATGTGGTTGAGATGCTGGAGCGTGCTGGTGAAGATGCCTGCCGTCCAGAGGATCTGGAGCCTCAGTATGGTCTGCGTGAGGGTCAGTATTACCTGTCACCAGTTCAGGCTCAGGCTATTCTGGACCTGCGTTTACACCGTTTGACCGGGCTGGAACATGAAAAACTGATTGGTGAGTACCGCAATCTGGTGGAGAAAATCGCCGAGCTGCTGTACATCCTGTCGTCTCGTGAGCGCTTGATGGAAGTGATCCGTGAAGAGCTGGCAGCTGTCGTTGAAGAATATGCCGACCCGCGCCGTACTGAGATCATGTCTTCACAGCAGGACCTTACTGTTGCTGACCTGATTACAGAAGAAGACATGGTGCTGACAATTTCGCACAGTGGTTATGCCAAAACCCAGCCGCTCGATGCCTATCAGGCACAGAAGCGTGGTGGCAAGGGCAAGTCATCAACTGCGATGAAAGATGAAGACTTTATTGAACACCTGTTGATTGCCAATACGCATGACACTGTGTTGTGTTTCACCAGCCGCGGCAAGGTTTACTGGTTGAAAGTCTATGAAATTCCACCGGCCAGCCGTGCCTCCCGCGGTCGTCCGCTGGTGAATATATTGCCGTTGGAAGAAGGTGAACGAATCAACACGATTCTGCCTGTCAAAGAGTTTGACGAAAACCGCTTCGTTTTCATGGCGACCGCCAAGGGGACTGTGAAGAAAACCCCATTGCAGAGTTTTGCCAGACCTCGTAGTACCGGTCTGATTGCACTGGATATCGTTGAAGGCGATCACTTGATAGGTGCTGCCATTACCAATGGTAATGACGATGTGATGCTGGTGACCAGTGCCGGTAAAGCCGTGCGCTTTAATGAACAGGATGTTCGCTCCATGGGCCGTACGGCTCGCGGTGTGCGCGGCGTCAGAATGCCGGAAGAGGCTAATGTTATCTCCCTGATGATTCCACAGGAGGGTGGCAAGGTGCTGACTGCATCTGAAAAAGGCTTTGGTAAGCAAACGGCGGTTGAAGATTTCCCACTCAGGGGCCGTGGCGGTCAAGGGGTTATTGCCATGCAGTGCACTGATCGAAATGGCTCCCTGGCAGGTGCTGTTCAGGTCTTTAGTGGTGATGGCGTAATGCTCATTAGTAACCGCGGTACGCTGGTACGCACACGAACAGAAGAAATCTCCGTTTTGGGTCGTAATACTCAGGGGGTTATGCTGATTCGCTTAAGTGATGATGAAAAACTGGTAGGTCTGGCACGTATAGAGGAGCCTGAGGATGACGATGTTGAGCTGAGTGCTGATGCGCTGGATCAACTTCAAGATGATCCTTCAGGCACTGATGCAGGCGCAGACGAGTAAATACATCAAAGTAAATACATCAAAGTAAGTACATCAACTGGGTGGGAGATATCTCCCACCTGAGCAACCGGACTGACAGACGTAATGACACGTAAATTTAATTTCAGTGCAGGGCCGGCAGCGTTGCCGGATGAAGTGTTACAACAGGCGCAGCGGGATTTGTGTGATTGGCAAGGAAAGGGTCTGTCAATCATGGAGATGAGTCATCGTAGTGATGAATTCGTTTCGGTTGCACAGCAGGCTGAGCAGGATTTGCGGGACCTGATGTCGATTCCGGATCATTACAAGGTGTTGTTTCTGCAGGGGGGAGCAAGCAGTCAATTTGCTATGTTGCCAATGAACCTGTTGCGGGGCAAGCAAACCGCTGACTACATAAACACCGGTATCTGGTCAAAGAAGGCCATTGCTGAAGCCTCTCGTTATTGTACTGTTAATATAGCTGCCACAACGGAAGCTGAACATTTTCTGCGCGCACCCACACCAGCCGAAATTCAGTTGAGCCCGGATGCAGCTTACCTTCACTACACCAGTAATGAAACCATTGGTGGTGTGGAATTCAATTACATTCCCGATAGTGGCTCCGTACCTCTGATCGTCGATATGTCATCGGATATTCTATCCGGTCCCATCGATGTCAGTCGTTTCGGAGTGATCTATGCGGGAGCCCAGAAAAATATCGGTCCGGCTGGTTTGACGGTGGTGATCGTGCGCGAAGATCTGCTCGGGCATACTCTGGCGGGAACACCCACCATGTACGATTACAAAGTGCATGCTGAGGGTGAGTCGATGCACAATACGCCGCCAACCTTTGCCTGGTATCTGTCAGGACTGGTGTTCGACTGGCTGAAGCGTCAGGGAGGCGTTGCTGCAATGGCTGAGGTTAACCAACGTAAAGCGGCTAAGCTTTATGCCGCCATAGATCGAAGTGATTTCTATGCCAACCCGGTAGCAATTGATAGCCGTTCCGGTATGAATGTGCCCTTTACCCTGGCTGATGCCGCACTGGATAAGCTATTTTTACAGCAGGCTGAAGCCGCCGGGCTGTTGAACCTTAAAGGACATCGATCTGTCGGCGGGATGCGTGCCAGTATTTACAATGCGGTACCCGAAGCCGCTGTCGATGCGCTACTGACGTTTATGTCCGAGTTTGAGACCCAGCATGGCTGAGCAGGTTCCACAGACTCCATCGGCCCGCGCTGAGGCCGAACTCAGGGCGTTGCGTGATCAGATTGATGACATAGATCAGCAATTACAGTCGTTGATCAATAAGCGCGCGGCCTGTGCACAGCAAGTGGCTGAGGTGAAACAAGGTATTAACCAGAGTTTACCCGCCGTGTTTTACCGGCCTGAACGTGAAGCCCAGGTGTTGCGACGTGTTATGGAACGTAACACCGGGCCGCTACCTGATCAGGATATGGCCCGCCTGTTTCGTGAAATCATGTCCGTATGTCTGGCGTTGGAGCAGCCGCTGAGTGTTGCCTACCCAGGTCCTGAGGGTGGGTACACTGAACAAGCTGTACGTAAGCACTTCGGACTTTCGGCTAAGGGAGTCGCAATGACCGATCCTGAGCAAGCCTTCAAAGCGGTAGAGCAGGGGCACTGTCACTATGCTGTTACCCCGATAGAAAGTGCTCATGAAGGCTTGGTCAGTCATACGCTGGACTTGTTTCGCCGCTATGATCTGCGGATCTGTGGTGAGGTAGAACTTTTACTTGATCCTACCGATGATAAAACCCTGGCGGCTGATACCCGCTATCTTGTATTGGGGAAACAGTATGTCGAGCCTAGTGGCCATGACAAAACTTCAATACTGCTGTCAGTGAAGGATCAGCCTGGTGTTCTCCATGATGTGCTGGGTGCTTTCCGACAACGTAATATCAGCTTAACGCGCCTGGAAAGCCGAACAGTGCATCAGGGAGCGGGTGATTACTCCTTGTTCTACATGGATTTTGAAGGGCATCAGGAAGATGCCTCCGTTGTGGAATTACTGAGCGAGCTGGCAAACGGTCCCGATACTCTTAAAGTGCTGGGATCTTATCCCAGGGCTGTACTCTAATAACAACAGGAAACACATTATGAGCTGTGATTTTGTAGCTCTGTCGAATCCCGGTGTACAGGCGCTGCAGCCCTATCAGGCTGGCAAGCCTGCTGAGGAACTGGAGCGTGAGCTGGGAATTCGCGATATTGTTAAATTGGCCAGCAACGAGAACCCCTTGGGGCCGTCGTCAGCAGCCATTTCAGCAGTACAGTCTGTACTATCGGGGTTGACCCGCTATCCTGACAGCAATGGTTACTATCTTAAGCAAGCGCTGAGCCAGCGTTTCAATTTGGCTGCTAATCAACTGACGCTTGGCAATGGCTCCAATGATCTATTGGAACTGGTTGCACGTGCTTTTTTGCGCGAAGGAGTTGAAGCGGTCTATTCTGAGTATGCCTTTATTGTCTATCCACTGGTAGTCAAAGCCTGTGGAGCCACTGGCGTGCGGGTACCTGCACGGGATTATGGTCATGACCTCGATGCTATGGCTGATGCCGTTACAGCAAATACCCGAGTGATCTTCATCGCCAATCCCAATAATCCGACCGGTACCTGTCTGACCAGTCAGGCGTTCAAGCGCTTTATGGCACGCATACCCGAGCAGGTGCTGGTGGTGCTGGACGAAGCTTATAGCGAGTATACCGATCAGGCTGATACGCCTGATGGCCTGGCACTTACTGCAACTTACAATAATTTGATCGTAACCCGCACTTTTTCCAAGGCCTACGGTCTGGCTGCACTGCGTGTCGGTTTTGCTGTTGCCAATCCAGTGGTTACCGATCTTCTGAACCGTGTTCGTCAGCCATTTAATGTCAGCTCCGTCGCCCAGGCGGCGGCCATGGCGGCCTTGGCAGACCGGGAATATCTGGCGCGTACAGTCAGTTTAAATCGGCAAGGCCTCAAGCAAATGCAAGCCGGGTTAGTGGCGCTAGAGGTTAGCTATATTCCTTCAGTTGCCAATTTCATTACTATTGATTGTGAACAGGATGCCTTGCTGGTCTATCAAGCGCTGCTTGAACAAGGCGTTATTGTCAGGCCGCTGGGTGTTTACGCCATGCCGCAACATTTGCGTGTTACGCTGGGTACAGAAACAGAAAATCAACGCTTTCTAGACGCGTTGAAAAAGGTGATAGCGTGAAATATAGCTTGAACAAGGTTTTAGTTATTGGTCTTGGGTTGATTGGTGGATCGTTTGCCAAAGCACTTAAGAAACGTCATCTTGTAGATGAAGTGAGTGGCTATGATTTGAACTCAGCAGAATGTGAGCTGGGGCTGCAGTTGGGTGTGATAGATAAGCAAGTCACATCTCTGCTAGACGCTGTTGCCGAAGCTGATCTGGTGATGCTGGCTGTGCCGGTCAAGGCGATGGAGCAGTTATTGGAAGCCATTGCACCTGCGCTGCGACCAGACACCTTGGTAACGGATGCCGGCAGCACTAAAATGAATATTATTGCCGCGGCACAACGTGTATTCCCGACTATTCCCGCCACCTTTGTGCCTGGTCATCCGATAGCAGGTGCAGAAAAGAGTGGTGTGACAGCGGCCAATGCCGATTTGTTTGTGCGCCATAAGGTCATTTTGACCCCTGTACCGGAAACTGACCCCTTGGCAGTCAGTCTGGTGGCCGAGTTGTGGCAGTCATTGGGCGCTGAGGTGTTGCAGATGGAGCCACATCGACATGACGAGGTATTAGCGGCGACCAGTCATCTACCGCATCTTTTGGCATTTTCATTGGTGGATACACTGGCGCATGAAGAAGAAAAAAAAGATATTTTTCGCTATGCGGCCGGTGGCTTCCGGGATTTTACCCGTATCGCCGCAAGTGACCCGGTCATGTGGCACGATATTTGTCAGGCAAACCGGGATGCGCTGCTTGATCAGATTGACCAGTTTACTATGGGGTTGTCTCGCTTGCGTCAGGCCATAGACACAGAAGATAGCCAGACCTTGCTGGGTATTTTTACCCGAGCACGCATTGCACGTGAATATTTCAGTACGTTACTGACTGGTACAGCGTATGAATTGTCATCGACACCACCTTCAGTTGAAACACCGAACCTGGGTGTAGATAAGCCGGGTGAATGACAAGCGAAACGTCGCTGCAAGAATTAACCTGTTTAATTCTGTGCTGTTCTACTAATCAAGAAAGGAGGCGGACTGATGTCCACCAGAGTTTCAATACCTGTCATCACTGTTGATGGCCCGAGTGGTTCCGGCAAAGGAACAATCTGTCGTCTGTTAGCTCAGCGCTTGGGTTGGCATCTGCTGGATAGTGGGGCTTTGTATCGCTTGACAGCCGTCGCTGCGCGGCATCATGGTATCTCTCTGGATGATGAAGAGTCTCTGCAGGTTGTCGCCGCCCATCTTGATGTGCAGTTTCTGGCTGGAACCACTGATGATGTTAAAATCGTGCTTGAAGGTGAAGAAGTTACTGATACTATCAGAACTGAAGCGGTGGGTGCGGACGCTTCAGTTGTCGCGGCTATGGCCCCGGTGCGCCAGGCGTTACTACAGCGACAGCGTGACTTTGTTGCCGCTCCAGGTCTGATTGCCGATGGCCGTGATATGGGTACGGTGATCTTCCCGGAAGCCTGTTTGAAGGTCTATTTGGATGCCAGTGCTGAAGAGCGTGGCAGCCGCCGTTATAAGCAGTTGATTAGCAAAGGCCTGAGTGCTAGCCTTGAAGATATAGTATTGGATTTAAAAGCGCGGGATGCGCGGGATATGAACCGCAGTGTCTCGCCCCTGAAACCGGCGCCTGATGCGGTGATTCTTGACACCACCAAAATGACAATTGAGGAGGTGTTGGAGGTGGTGCTGGATGAAGCAAAACATAAAGGGCTGCGTTAGGCAGTTTCAGTCTGAGGATGCGGGTAATGAGCGAGAGTTTTGCAGAGCTATTTGAAGAAAGTCTGAAAGAGCTTGAAATGGCTCCAGGCTCCATAGTCACCGGTACGGTGGTTGCTGTTGAAAACGATTTCGTCATCGTCAATGCTGGATTGAAATCTGAAGGCATTATTCCGCTGGAGCAGTTCAAGGATGACAAAGGACAGTTGACCGTTGCTGTGGGTGATCAGGTCAAAGTGGCTCTTGAAGCATTGGAAGACGGATTTGGCACCACACTCCTCTCCCGTGAAAAAGCACGTCGTGCTGAATCCTGGGGTGTATTGGAAAGCGCATTTGAAGGTAATGAAATCGTCACTGGTTACATTACCGGTAAAGTGCGTGGCGGTCTTACCGTGGATGTAAATGGCATCAGTGCTTTCTTGCCGGGTTCGTTGGTCGACGTACGCCCAGTTCGTGATACCGCTTATCTCGAAGGACAGGAGCTGGAACTCAAACTGGTGAAGCTGGATGCCCGCACCAATAATATCGTCGTTTCCCGTCGTGCCGTGCTTGAAGCGGCTTATACTGAAGAGCGTGAAAAACTGCTGGAAAAAATGGAAGAGGGGCTGGTCATCAAAGGGGTGATTAAGAACCTGACCGACTATGGCGCCTTTGTTGAATTGGGTGGTATCGATGGTTTATTGCATATTACCGACATGGCGTGGAAACGCGTCAAGCATCCGAGTGAGCTGCTCAGCATTGGTCAGGAACTTGATGTTAAGGTGCTTAAGTTTGATAAAGAACGTAGTCGGGTTTCTCTGGGGCTTAAGCAACTGCAGGCTGATCCCTGGGATCAACTGATCAGTAAAAATAACGTCGGTGACAAGGTTCGGGCGCGCGTCACTAATCTGACTGACTATGGTTGTTTTGCTGAAATAGGCGAAGGCGTAGAAGGTTTGGTCCATGTATCTGAAATGGATTGGACCAACCGCAATATTCATCCCTCAAAAGTCGTACAGGTAGGGGATGAGGTTGATGTTATGATTCTGGACATTGATCAGCAACGTCGGCGTATCTCGCTTGGCATGAAACAGTGTCGTGAAAACCCATGGGAAGGTTTTGCGGCCCGTTGCAAGAAAGGCGATCGTGTTGCCGGTGTGATTAAATCTATTACCGATTTTGGTATCTTTATCGGTCTGGATGGTGGTATCGATGGTCTGGTCCACTTGTCTGATCTGTCCTGGGACGAGCCGGGAGAAGAGGCTGTAAAGCAGTATGGCAAGGGACAGGAAGTCGAGGCTGTGGTGTTGTCGGTAGATTCGGATCGTGAACGTATTGCGCTGGGTATCAAACAGGCCAGCTCTGATCCGTTTGCTAATTATGCCGATATAAATCCGAAAGGTGCCCAGGTTCAGGGTAAAGTGATCAGTTGTGATGAGCGCCAGGCTATCATTGAGTTGGCTGAAGGTGTTGAAGGTACGCTGAAGGTCTCCGAAGTGTCGCGTGACCGGGTTGATAATCTTCCCAGCTTGTATCCGGCTGGTACGCAGGTTGATGCTATTATTATCAGTCTGGACCGCCGTAATCGCAGTGTGAACCTGTCGGTGAAGCAGTTAACTGAGCAGGCTGAAAAAGATGCTATTAAAGCGGTAAAAGAGCAGGCTCCTGTTGAAGCCGCCGGTCCGACAACGATCGGAGAGCTGATCAAGGCGCAGATGAAAAAAGATAGCCGATAAGGTGCGCTGCCTGAAGGTAGTTCATGCGCTCGTATCGGCAGAGCGATGAGCATTCATCGATTTTAGTGGAGGAAACCATGACAAAATCAGAGCTTATTGAACGCCTGATAGAGCAGCACCCGCAATTATCAGTTAAGGATGTGGAATTGGCCGTGAAGACCATGCTCGATCACATGACCGAAGCTTTATCCGATGGTGATAGAATCGAGATTCGCGGTTTTGGCAGCTTTTCGCTGCATTACCGCGCCCCGCGTATTGGACGCAATCCTAAAACAGGCGAGGCGGTTTCGCTCGATGCGAAATATGTGCCTCATTTCAAACCCGGGAAAGAGATGCGGGATCAGGTAAACAGCAGTATGAATGCCAGCTGACAAAGCCGGACTGACGGAGGTTGTAACGTGCGTTTTCTGAAACGTTTGAGTGTTGTGGTTGTTGCGTTGTTGGTATTGCTGGCGGGGATACTGTTTACCCTGCACAACATGACGCCAGTGCAAATAGATCTGATTTTCTTCACGCTACCGCAAGCCAGTCTGTCTCTGTGGTTGCTGGGGGCATTTGCTATCGGTGGGCTTCTCGGTGTGCTGCTGAGTTCAGTGGTAGTGCTGTCTCTGAAAACCCGGCTTTACTATCTGAACAAAAAGATGGTTTCAGCACGTCAGGAAATCAATAAGTTGAGAACATCGAGTCTGAAAGATCCGGCCTGAGATGTTCGACTACATTGTACTGATCCCAATGCTGATGGCCGCGATAGCGGCGGGTTGGCTATTGGGGCGCTATCAGCGCTCAACCCAACAGTTACACTCCCTGCCCAGCCGTGATTATTATCATGGCCTTAATTTTTTGATTCACAATAAAACCGATGAAGCGGTAGAGCGTTTTATTCGTGTTTTGGAAATTAATTCTGACACGGTGCCAGCCTACCTGGCTTTGGCTGATCTGTTCCGGAAAAAGGGGGAATATGACAAGGCAATTGAGTTGCACCAGACATTACTGGCTCGTAGCGACTTGTTGCATGAAGACTTCCTGAACATCCAGATATCCTTGGCCAAAGACTATAACGCTGTGGGTTTACTGGATAGGGCTGAGACCTTGTTGCAGTCAGTGATTAGTGATAACCCGCGTGATGAGTTGCGCCATAGTGCACGTCGACTTTTGGCAAAGCTGTATGAAAAACAGCTGGAGTGGGATAAGGCGCTGAATACTGCGTTGAAATTACCTGATTCTAAACGTACAGCGGTTGCCCATGAAATGGCGCACTACGCTTGCCAATTGGCTGAAGGGCGACTGGGCGAGTCAGGTAATGATGCCGAAAACCGACTCAAGCAAGCGTTAAAACTGGACCCCACCTGTGTACGTGCAAATATAATGCTGGCTGAGCATCGCATGCAGCGCCATGCCTGGCGTGGTGCGATCAAGCACCTGAAAGAAGTGGCTGATCAGGATCCCCTGATGATACCTGAAACACTTCAAATGCTTTGGCAATGCTACACTGAGCTGGATAATATCATGGCTTATCAGAGCTATCTGGAGCTGTGTCTGGCGCAGTATCCGTCCACCACGCTGATCGTGACAAAAGCGCAACTGCTGCAGGCAAGTCAAGGTGATCAAGTAGCGACAGAGTTCATTGTCGATGCATTAAAAAAACATCCGTCTCTGCGGGGATTTAATTATCTGATTGACCTGCAGCTACTGCAGAGTGATGTTGCCGTAAAAAGCCTAAGCACCTTGCGGGAACTCACCGAACAGTTGGCGCAAAGCAAACCCCGCTACCGTTGTGGTCAGTGCGGTTATGATAGCAAAACACTTCACTGGCAGTGCCCTTCGTGTAAAACCTGGGACAGCTCACGCCCTGTTCAGGGGCTGGAAGGCGAATAAAACAGGATATGAGAATGACTGATGCGTTAAAACCGATCATAGTAGCTTTGGATTTTCCTGATCAGGGTGCAGCCCTTACTATGGCTGATCGTCTGGACCCTGACACTTGCCGAGTGAAAGTGGGCAAAGAATTGTTTACCCGTGCTGGGCCGGCTGTGGTTGAAGCTCTGCAATCCCGGGGGTTTGAGGTATTTCTGGATCTGAAATTTCATGATATTCCTAACACGACAGCCAGTGCAGTGAAAGCGGCAGCAGAGCTGGGTGTCTGGATGGTTAATGTGCATGCATCCGGTGGCCGACGCATGATGCAGGCGGCACGGGAAATACTGGATAAACAGGCAGACTGCCAGACACTGCTGATTGCTGTTACTGTGCTGACCAGCATGGAGCAGGTGGACCTTGAGGATATCGGTATTGCTGTTGAGCCTGTGCAGCAGGTGCAGCGGTTAGCCAAACTGACCGCTGAATGTGGACTTGATGGTGTGGTGTGTTCTGCTCAAGAGGCTGGCCTGTTGCGTCAGCAGTTAGCGAATAGCTTTAAGCTGATAACCCCAGGAATTCGGCCGTTGGATGCAGATGCAGGTGATCAGCGCCGTATTATGACACCGCTTGAAGCCTTGCGCCAAGGCAGTGACTATCTGGTTATTGGCCGTCCTATTACCCGTGCAGAAGATCCTGCCGCTCGCTGCAGTCAAATTCTGAACGAACTACAGCAGGGCGGTTTTTTCTGATCATTTTTTGATCTGAATCAATTTGGCTGCATTTTTATGCATTGACCACTGGTGTGTCAGAACCGAACAGATTAAATTTAAGTTGCTGGTCTGGAGACCGGCGTTTTTCTTAAACATGGAGGTTTACAATGAAACTATCATTAGTTGGTGCTTTGGCACTGATCTTCGCATTATGCTTTGCCGCACCGCTATCGGCTTCGACCCCAATTGACCTGAATACTGCCAGTGCTGAACAAATTGCTGCCGCCTTGACCGGTGTAGGGCCGGCCAAGGCGCAAGCTATTGTTGATTATCGCACTGAAAAGGGGAGCTTTGTCAGTATTGAAGAGTTGACTGAAGTGCAGGGTATCGGTCCGGCTACGCTGGAGCGTAATCGTGATGTGCTGCAAGTGGACCAGGTCGCTGCTGCGCAGGACTGATTCAGTTTCGCTCTGACGGCAGCTTGAGGGCTGTCGTCAGAGTGTAAACGCCAGCACAATCGGGATGAACAACAGGCTGCCGACATTGCCAATCAGGACGATGGCGGCGACTAGGTGCGGCTCCTGATTGTAGCGCTCAGAAATCATATAGTTAAGTACAGCGGGTGGTAGGGCTGCAAACAGTAGCAGGTAAGCAAAGTGGCTGGGCTCGAGTTGCAAAAAGGGTTGTAATACAACGGCGACGAGCAAACCAGACACAGGGGCTAGCACTGCGCCCCATAAACCAATTTTCCAATGGGTGAAATCAATGCTGGTCATACGTACACCCAGTGCAAACAGCATTAATGGGATGGCGATCTGCCCCAGCATGTCTACAAAAGTACGTAATGCTGGTGGTAGAAGCATATCTGAATAGCTCCAGGCAACCCCGGCCAGGGTAGCAATGATCATCGGCATACGAAGCAGGTTAAGCAAGCGGGTTTTATGATCAAGAATATACAAACCCAGCGTGAAGTGAAGTAAATTCTCGACTAGAAATAGTACTACCGCAGCAGGTAGAGCAGACTCGCCGAATGCCAGAACAATCAAGGGTATACCCAGATTACCACTGTTGGAAAACATCATCGGTGGTAGAAAGGTCTTTGGTTTGACGCCGATAAGTCGACATGCTGGCCAGATGAGTAAACCAGAGGCGAGAATAACCACCAGCGCGCCGAACGCCAGTGGATAATAGTTTGGCAGGTCAAAACTTTCAGTTGACATGACCGAAAAAATCAGTGCTGGGGTGAAAATGTCGATATTGACCTTATTAGCAACGGACATATCAGTTGGACGCTTACGCGCATAGATAAAACCGATCAGCACAATGGCCAGCAACGGGAATATGGTCTGAAATATACGATCGGCGACCATCCAAGCGGTGACTTCCATAAAAATAACCTGTTTACGCTTTGAAACCGCTGACTATACGATTAAGTGACTGCCATGTCAGGCCATTTATGGTTAAATTCCTTTTATATGGGGTGCCGGATGCAGGTCTGGCCACTGTGGTGGTGTTTTTCAGCGAAAGGTAGCGAGTTCGATGGTTTATAAAAGTGTCAGGCAGCCAAAAATATCTGATGTCATTATGCAGCAGATAGAAGAGATGATTCTTGAGGGTGCACTGAACCCTGGGCAACGATTGCCGCCTGAACGTGAGTTGTCAGTCAAGTTTGGCGTTTCTCGTCCATCCTTACGTGAAGCTGTGCAGAAATTGGTGGCCAGAGGGTTGTTGAGCAGTCGTCATGGAGGCGGGACGTATGTGGCTGACAATCTTGGCTCGGGTTTTTCTGACCCGCTGATGTCATTGTTTGAAAGTCATCCCGAAGCTCAGTATGATTTGCTGGAGTTTCGTTATGCATTAGAGGGTGTTTCGGCCTACTATGCCGCACTGCGGAGCACCTCGGCTGATAAACAGAACATCCGTCATTGTTATGATGAGCTGCAACGCTTTCATGATTTGCGTGAATTTGATAACGAAGTACGTGCTGATGTGGAGTTTCATCTGTCTATTGCGGCAGCTGCGCACAACACGGTGCTTCTGCATATGATGCGTGCGCTGTTCAGTCTGTTGAGTCATCATATCGGTGGCAATCTGAGCAAAATTTACCCCAAAGCTGATTACCGTCATACCATACATGAACAACATGGGCTCCTGCTTGCTGCAATTGAAGCGGGTGATCCTGTTGCTGCAAGGCAGGCAGTTCATGATCATCTGGCCTATGTTGAAGAAGTCTTGCAGGAACAGGGTAAAGAAAATACCCGGGTTGAACGCTCGTTACGCCGGGCTGATCTTAATCTGCAAGATAAAACAGCAAGTTAGTCAATCAAATCTTGTATATTTATTACATCTTTCGTTTCTTTTTACTCAATATGTGTGTCTATTTTTCGCAATATGGACATAAAAAACCGAAAAAGGTAGTATTACTACATAATAATTTCTGTGCGATGCAGCATGCAAAACGTGCGGCATACGTCTAGGCTTCATAATACAGTTATCAACTGGTCGGAGAATACAAAGTGCACGACATAAAAGAAGATGTGGATCCATTAGAAACTCAAGAATGGTTAGACGCGCTTGAGTCAGTTGCCAAGCACGAAGGTGATGACAGAGCACGCTATATTTTAAAGAAGCTGGGTCACAAGGCTGCTGATATCGGGCTCGGCGCCGCCGGTTCGTTAACCACACCCTACTGTAATACTATTTCACCACGTGATGAAGTGCGTATGCCGGGTGATCTGTTTATGGAGCGACGTATCCGCTCCTTTATTCGCTGGAATGCCATGGCGATGGTCATGCGTGCCAACGACAATAATGATGCATTAGGCGGACATATTTCCAGCTTCTCATCATCCGCTACGCTGTATGACATAGGTTTTAACTACTTCTTTCATGGGCCGGAAGGTGATCGTGAATCGGATATGGTGTTTTTTCAGGGCCATATTTCTCCGGGTATCTATGCCCGTGCCTATCTTGAAGGACGTTTGACTGAAGAACAGATGGATAATTTCCGTCGCGAAGTAGATGGCAATGGTCTGCCTTCATATCCGCACCCTTGGCTGATGCCTGACTTCTGGCAGTTCCCAACTGTATCCATGGGGCTAGGGCCGATTCAGGCAATCTATCAGGCGCATGTCATGCGTTATCTGTCTGCGCGCGATTTGGTTAAGCGCGGTGAGCGTAAAGTCTGGGCCTTCCTCGGCGATGGAGAGTGTGATGAGCCTGAGTCATTGGGCGCCATTTCTCTGGCGGGTCGTGAGCAGTTAGAAAACCTGGTGTTTGTGGTGAACTGCAACCTGCAACGCCTGGATGGTCCTGTCCGTGGTAATGGTAAGATCGTTCAAGAGCTGGAATCCATCTTCCGCGGTGCCGGATGGAATGTGATCAAATGCTTATGGGGTCGTCATTGGGATCCATTATTTGAAAAGGACCATAAGGGGCTGTTACAGAAGCGCATGGACGAAGTCGTCGATGGCGAATTGCAGAACTACAAGGCTAATGGCGGGGCATATACTCGAGAGCATTTCTTTGGCAAATATCCGGAACTACTGGAAATGGTCAAGGATATGTCGGATCAGGACATTATGAACCTGAATCGCGGTGGCCATGATCCTTACAAGGTATATGCAGCCTATCATGAAGCAATGAGTCATAAAGGCAAGCCTACCGTCATCCTGGCGCAAACCGTTAAAGGGTATGGTACTGGTCAGTCAGGGCAGGCTAAAAACGATACTCATTCACTCAAGAAAGTGGCAATAGATGACCTTAAACTCTTTCGAGATAATTTCAATATTCCACTGACAGACGAGCAGTTGGAAACGGTACCTTATTACCGTCCTTCGCCCGATTCACCTGAAATGAAGTACATGTTTGAGCGGCGTAAACAACTGGGTGGTTTTTATCCGGCTCGACGCAGCAGTTTTGAAAAGCTGGACACACCTGAACTAGATGCTTTCAGTAGCCAGCTCAAGGGTACCGGTGAGCGTGAAATCTCAACGCAGATGGCGTTGAACCGTGTGATGAGCACCCTGGTTAAAGATAAAAGTATCGGTAATCGTGTAGTGCCGATTGTGCCGGATGAAGCGCGTACCTTTGGTATGGAAGGCATGTTCCGCCAGTTGGGTATTTATACTTCTCAGGGTCAGCGTTACACGCCACACGACCGTGATCAGATCATGTTCTATAAAGAGTCAAAAACCGGTCAGATACTCGAAGAAGGTATCAATGAGTCAGGTGCGTTCAGTGCCTGGCTGGCGTGTGCGACCTCTTACAGTAATAACAACTGTCCGGTGATCCCTTTCTATATTTTCTATTCCATGTTTGGTTTCCAGCGGGTGATGGACCTGACCTGGGCGGCTGGCGACTCGCAGGCGCGCGGTTTCCTGATCGGGGCAACCTCAGGACGTACCACCCTGAATGGTGAGGGTTTGCAGCATCAGGATGGCCACAGCCACTTGATGGCGCAGATGATCCCCAACTGTGTCAGCTATGATCCGACCTACAGTTATGAATTGACTGTGATTATCCAGGACGGTCTGAAACGGATGTTCCATGATCAGGAAAACAAGTTCTACTACGTAACAACGCTGAACGAAAACTATCAGCATCCGGATATGCCAGCTGGTGCTGAAGAAGGCATCATTAAGGGAATGTACCTGCTGGATGAGGGTAAGAAAGCCGAGTTGCGGGTACAGCTGATGGGTTGTGGTTCAATTCTGCGTGAAGTCCGTGAGGCAGCCAGTATTCTGCGCGATGAGTTTGGTGTCGAGGCGGATGTCTGGAGCACCACCTCAATCAATGAACTACGTCGTGATGCACAGGCCGTATATCGCTGGAACATGCTGCACCCAGAAGAGCAGCCACGTGAATCCTATGTCGAGCAGTGTCTGAAAGGACGCGAAGGACCGGTAGTGGCATCGACGGATTATATGCGTATGTACGCGGATCAGTTGCGTGAGTATATCCCGCGCCGTTACAAAGTACTGGGTACCGATGGCTTTGGCCGTTCTGATACCCGTGCGAAACTGCGTGAGTTCTTCGAAGTGAATCGACACTATGTGGTGGTTGCCGCACTCAAGGCGCTGCAGGAAGATGGCAAGCTGGAGGCGTCCGTCGTCGCCAAGGCCATGCAGAAGTTCAATATCAACCCTGAAAAGCCGGCCCCCTGGACCGTGTGATACAGGCACTTCTGACTGGTTAAGCGAGAGGATACGAATGTGAGTAAAATTACCGTAACAGTTCCGGACATTGGTGGTTATGAAGGCGTCGATATCATTGAACTCTGTGTCAAAGAGGGCGATGTGGTAGCCGAAGGCGATTCCCTGATTGTACTGGAAACCGATAAAGCCTCGATGGAGGTTCCATCCACAGCTGCAGGCAAAATTACCAAGGTATTACTGAAAGAAGGTGAGACCTGTAGTGAAGGTGATGCCGTTGTTGAATTAGAAGTGGAAGCGGGTGAGCCAGTGGCAGAAGAGCCAGCGGCTGCTGAAAAACCGACGGCTGCAGAAGCAGCGCCTGCGCCCGCTTCATCAGCCCCGCAGGCTGCGGCTTCAGGCGGCATTGAAAAAGTCTTGATCCCTGATCTGAGTGGCGCGGACGATGTTGATGTCATTGAAGTGCTGGTCAAGGTGGGCGACAGTGTTAACGAAGGCGACAGCCTGATTACCCTGGAAACCGACAAGGCGTCGATGGAAGTGCCTGCACCCATGTCGGGTGTGATCAAAGCGATGCATATCAAGGAAGGTGACAAGGTTAATGAAAATGACCTGTTACTGGAACTGGAAGTCGAAGGTGCCGCTGCACCAGCGTCTGCATCGGCTGATGCCTCTACAGCCGAGCCTGCACCTGCTAAAGAGCCTGAACCAGCTAAAGAAGCCAGCGGTCCAGCACCAGCCGCTTCAGGCGGTGTGGAAAAAGTGCTGATCCCGGATCTCAGTGGCGCCACCGATGTGGATGTTATCGAAGTCCTGGTCAAAGCGGGTGACAGTGTCAGTGAGGGCGACAGTCTGATTACGCTGGAAACCGACAAGGCGTCGATGGAAGTCCCTGCGCCTAAATCGGGCGTGATCAAAGTGATGCACATCAAGGAAGGTGACAAGGTTAATGAAAACGACCTGTTGCTGGAGCTTGAAGTCGCAGGCAGTGCACCAGCCCCTGCAGCTGCAGAGGAAAAGGCAGCTGCACCTAAAGCCGCCCCCGCAGCTGAGAGCGCACCCGCCCCAGCCGCCGCAAAAGCCGCTTCGGTAGCAGATCTGAATGCACTGGAAAAAAGCAACCGTCAGGTGCATGCTGGTCCGGCTGTGCGTGCCCTGGCGCGTGAGTTCGGTGTCGATCTGTCCAAAGTCAGTGGTACCGGTCCGAAAAACCGCATACTCAAAGAAGATGTACAGCTCTACGTTAAAACAGCGCTGAAACAGATCGCCGACAAGCCACAGGCTGCTGTCTCGGGTGGTTCGGGAATACCGGCAATACCTGAGGTAGATTTCAGTCAGTTTGGTGAAATCGAGATGGTCAAGCTGAGCAAAATTGCTCGCCTGACCCGCGATAACATGGCCCGTTGCTGGCTGAACATTCCCCATGTGACGCAATTCGATGATGCCGATATCACCGAACTGGAAGCGTTCCGCAAGGAGATGAAGGAAGAAGCGTTGAAGTCAGGTGTGAAACTGACGCCACTGCCTTTCCTGATTAAAGCCTGCGCACTTGCCCTGTCGCGTCATCAGAAGTTTAACGCGTCTCTGCATGCCGACGGCGAGCATGTTGTGTATAAGAAATATGTCAACATCGGTCTGGCCGTCGATACACCGAATGGCTTGATGGTGCCGGTCATTAAAGATGCTGATAAAAAGAGCGTTTACGATCTGTCCAAAGAAGCCGCTGAACTGGCTGGCAAGGCCAAAGATCGCAAACTCAAGCCAAATGAGATGCAAGGTGCCTGCTTTACCATCTCAAGTTTGGGTGGCATTGGCGGCACTGGCTTTACGCCAATCGTGAATGCACCTGAGGTTGCCATACTGGGTGTTTCCAAAGCGGATATCAAGCCGCGCTGGAATGGTAAAGAGTTTGAGCCTCGGCTGATGTTACCGCTGTGCCTTTCCTATGATCACCGTGCTATCAATGGCAGTGATGCGGGTCGTTTCTTGACCGAACTGAATGGCTTGCTCAGCGATATTCGGCGTTTGCTGCTGTGAACTGAAGTACATTGATCGATGACTCAAGGCCCCTTTTGGGGCCTTTTTTGATCTGGATCGTAAAAAAATCAATTTATATTTGCCAAGGGTCCGGTAATGGGTGGTAGAATCCTTCGTCAACGCTAAGTCTGGCAATCCGGGATGTATGTCAGAGCGTTGAATTAAAGCAGAGTCTGCGGAGTATGCAGGCTTAAATGGAGCTTGAAAGGAGTTCGAGATGCTGATGGAGCTGAGAGTTATCAGTGAACAGCAATTGCAGCTGAAAGACCGATGTTCAATCCAGTTGGAAAGTGAGCTACTCTCGATAGGGAGAGGGGCCGATAACCAATGGGTTCTTCCAGATGATAATCTGCACTTATCCGGTAAGCACTGCATTGTCAGTCGTAAAAATGACAATTTTATTATTACCGATCTGAGCACCAACGGTGTGTACCTGGATAGTCAGGAAAAGCCTTTGGGGCGTGGCCGTAGTGCTGTACTGAAGCATGGCTCCCTGATCCGTATGGGTGACTACCGAATCAGTGTATCGATTGATCAGCCCTCTGGCAGACAAGCCGATAGCGTTGCTTTTCATTCCAGTGAACTTGCTGGTAGTGCTTTAACGGCGGCGTTAGCGAATACCTCTGCAGCCGCATCGACAGTCCCCACCTCGCCGGATATACAGACCTCTGATGATCACTTGAGTCCTGAACGGGTCAGCTTAACGACATCCCGACCTAAGGCTTTGTCTGACCAGCAAAGGGTTCTACCCGATGATTGGTTCCTTAGCTTGGATGCAGCCGAGTCCAGAGTGTCTATTGATCAGCCGGAAGCACCTCCAGAAATAACGGATGCTCCGTTTACCGCACCCGTAGCCGAACCCGAACCCGCACCCGTAGCCGAACTCGCAGAAACTGAAACTGCCTTTGTTCCTATGCAAGCAGTTGCCGATGAGACACAATCCTCAACGCCCCCGGCAGCCTCTGCAGCAGCACCGGCAGATTTGCTATCTGACGACGCTGCGACAGTAAGGCGAATTCTGCAGGCTGCTGATCTGGACCCCTCGCTGCTTAAAGATTCGCCTCTGCTGGCTGATCGACTCGGGTCACTGCTTAAAACCTTTGCCAATGGCATGATACAGGCGTTGGCAACGCGCTCTCTGGTTAAGGGAGAGTTTCGTTTGCAACAGACCATGATACAACCAACCGATAATAATCCTTTCAAATTCTCCCCCACTGGCCGTGAGGCACTGAACATTATTTTGTTTTCAGATGGGCAGGCCTATCAGGCTGGAGATAAGGCCATAGAAGAAAGTTTTGCCGATATACAGGCGCATCAACTGGCGATGATGTCAGGCGTTCAGGAGGCTTTGTTTAAATTGCTGAAGCGTCTCGATCCCGAATCGCTGGAAACACAGTTTCAGCGCAAGCCGCGTCACCTCACGGGGATGCCAGGCCTGAAAAAAGTGAACTACTGGGAAGAATATAAAGATTTTTATGAAACCTTGAAAGCGAGCATGTCGGATGATCTGCAGGGATTTTTTATCAAGGAGTTTGGTATGGCGTATGAAGACCAACTTAAAAAGCTTAATCATGACAGTTAGTCAGCGCTGGTTGTTATTGGCCTTGTTCAGTGTGCTGTCAGGCTGCAGTGCATTGGATGCAATGCGTATTATCGGTAGTCAGGAAGGAAAGTTTTTTGTCAGTGTTGAGCTGATTGCTGATGCGCACCTTAATCCGAGTGCGTTGAACCAATCTTATCCAGTCGAGGTGCAGGTGTTCCTTATGGAACGCGAATCAGAATTTGTACGTGCGGACTATTTTGAATTTCATAATCATCAAGCTGCCAGTGTTTCAGATCTGGCAAAAACAGTTGTTATTCGTCCGGGTAGTCGTGAAACGATCCTGTTTGAAATTGATGAATATGTTCGTTTCGTAGGTGTCGTTGCATCCTTCCAGGATATAGATAATGCCACCTGGCGAGATGTGGTTCAGGTGGGAGATAACCGTGGGTTTATCGGTAAATACCTCAGCTTGAATAACCATGTTCAGTTACATGTGAATCTAGAAGGTAAAGTGGTTACATTCGAAAAATAAAAGGAAGTATTTCGATGAGTTGGCATAAAAAAGTTGCCTGGACTGAGGGCATGTTTATTCGCCCGCAGCATTTTCAGCAGCAGGACCGGTATTTTGAAAAACTGATCAACCTGAAAACCACGGCGCTGAGCGGTTATGCATGGGGAATCACCAGTCTCTCTTTAGACGACGGTGCCTTAAAAATCGGAAAGGTGCTGGTTCGCGAATGTAGCGGGATTTTTGAAGATGGTACGCCCTTTGATATGCCGGGTACGGATTCCTTGCCAGATGCACTGGATGTCAGCGAGTTACAGGATGGTGATCGGATCAACTTATGCTTGCCGCTGTGGAAAAATGGCAGTGTCGATATGGATCGCCCCCAGAGAACTGCCAGCAATGCCCGCTTTCGGATTGAAACCCAGCAGTTTACCGATGTGGTGGCAGACACCAACAGTCTAGCCGATATAGACGTTGCGCATAAGAAAATTCAGCTGAAATCTGAACGCCTTACCCATCAGCAGAATACCGTGATCCCGATTGCTCAGGTGCATTCTGTCGCCGGCGATGAAATTCGTTTGGATAAACGTTTTATTCCACCCGCACTGTTTGTTGTCTCTGATGCCAATCTTCAGGGGTATGTGCGGGAAATTACCGGTCTGTTGTCTCTGCGTAGCCAGTTGTATTCCCAACGTATTTTAAATGCCGGGACGGAAGCTGCCGCCGATATTTCTGACTTGCTGCTACTGCAGATTACCAATCGTTATAAAGCCTTGTTCGAGCATTTTGGTCGCTTGGGCAGGTTGCATCCACTGGAGATCTACGAACAAGGGCTCAGTCTTGCAGCAGAACTCGCTACCTTCACGTCAGAGACGCGGTCGTTGACAGAGCTGCTGGGCTATAACCATCAGGATCTCAAAGGCTGCTTTGATGAACTGATGCTGGAGTTGAACCGGTCGTTGAATACCCTGCTGGAGCAAAATGCTTATCGGATAGAGCTTGAAGTGAAAAGCTATGGCGTCCGCATCGGCATGATACCGGGTGAAGAGTTAAGTGAGCGCTCCTATGTATTAGTTGTGTCTTCGGATTTACCCAAAGAAGCACTCCGAAGTAAATTTCCCACTCATTTGAAAATAGGGCCAGTAGAACATATTACGCAACTGGTGAATCGACAGCTTCCCGGTATTCGCATTGAGCCGATGCCGGTGGCACCGAGACAGATACCCTACTATGGCGGTGCTGTCTATTTTGAACTTCAGGCGCAAGGACGTTTATGGGAAGCCATTCGCACTAACCGGGCAATTGCACTGCATATCGGCGAACAATTTCCCGATCTGAAAATGGACCTTTGGGCGATCAAACAGTAACACAGGAACGGTGTATGGGTTTTAGCGGTGATAGAACAGTCATGATACCTACCCCAGGTGGGCGAGGTCAGATTGATTATGAGCAGATTCAATCGGCACGTACCGTTGGGTCGATCATGGCGATAGAAGAGATTTCATCGCTGAGCAGTGGGATGAACCTGCTGGAGAATGCAGCGTTTGAAATACTGGCTATGCTGCCGTCGATTCGTAACTACGAGACTCAGTTGAGTGCAGAGGCCCTCAAACTGAAGCTCATCGAGTTGATTAAGGTATTTGAAAAGAAAGCCTATGAAGCCAATGTGGATTCCAAGGATATAGAGATCGCTCGCTACTTACTCTGTGCGACTGCCGATGAATTTGTGTTGAATACGCCATTGGGAGCCAAGAATAACTGGAGCCGTCATAGCTTGCTAAGCTATTTTCATGCTGAAACCTGGGGCGGTGAAAACTTCTTCGTCATTTTGGGTAATCTCGAAAAAAGCCCAAGAAATAATATTGATTTGCTTGAATTGATTTATCTATGCCTGGCCCTGGGGTTCGAGGGCAAGTATGCCATTGAACCCGATCGAGCAAGTAAGTTACAAGAACTCAAAAATGCTTTGTATCGCACCATCACCCAAATTCGTGGTGCGATTCCCAAGCCGGTTTCCATTCACTGGAAAGGTGAGGAAGTGGCGGCAGAAAAAATCCGTAAAACCCTACCTCTGTGGGTTATGGCGGTTTTTCTGCTGGCTATTATGTGCGTGGTGTATTTCTATTTGCTCATACGTGTCAATGACCAGTCAAGCTTCTCATTATTAAATGCTTCGCGAACGTTGACTGAACAGCATGGCGACTTCCAGGTTCAGGTTCCAGATGTGGATGAATCAGTCCTGGTGCGCATCAGCCGTTTGTTGGAGCGTGAGGTCGAGCGGCGACAGGTGAGTCTGAATGATCGTCAAAACCAGATCCGTATCGTCATCAATACGGATCAGTTATTTCGCTCGGGTAGTGCCGATGTTGAGCCGGATTATGCGGAACTGCTCAACCATATAGGTACTGCTTTGATGGATGTGGAAGGGCGGATTATCGTTGAAGGGCATACTGACAGTATACCAATCAATACGCTGCGCTTTCCATCCAACTGGCATCTGTCCCAGGCACGTGCGGAGCAGGTCAAGGAATTGTTGGAGCGTGCTGGTAATGAGCAGGGGCGTTATAGTATCGATGCCAAGGCCGATACTCAACCGTTAGCGAGCAATGATACCCCGGCCGGTCGTGCCCAGAATCGCCGGGTAGAACTGGTGTTGTTACCAAACTCGGATTGGCGTTGAGGATAGGGAAATCAGTATGAGGATGTTTCTGGGAATCTTTAAAAATCTAGGTGGGCTACTGGGCTTGATTGCCTTGCTGTTATTGGCGGCTATTATCTGGTTCGTACTACCGGCTTTGTCTATGGGCAATAGCAACCCCTTCCAGTCGGCGCTAGCTCGCGGAGGTATGATTTTTACCCTGTTTGCAGTGGCACTGGTTTATAAAGCCAGAACCTGGGTGCTGGCCAGAAAACGCAATGATCAACTGGGCCAGGGAGTGGTGAAATCCTCCGAGGATGGGACGAACGACAAAGCTGATAAAGCCAATGAAACCGAATTCAAAACCAAGTTTGAAGATGCGGTCCGGCTACTGAAAAGACAAAAAGGGCCGGGAGCCGGTGGAAACTATCTGTATACCCTGCCGTGGTATATGTTGATCGGCCCACCTGGATCGGGAAAAACCACGGCGCTGATCAATTCGGGGCTGCATTTTCCGTTGCTGGATCAGTTTGGTGCATCGATACGAGGTGTCGGTGGCACCAAAAACTGTGACTGGTGGTTTACCGATCAAGCTATTCTGGTGGATACTGCCGGTCGCTTCACCACGCAGGATAATCAACAGGAAAGAGACAAGAAAGATTGGAATACCTTTCTGTCTCTGTTGGCCAAGTATCGCAAGCGTAAGCCAATTAATGGCATCGTTGTGGCCTACAGCATTGAAGATCTGGTACGTAAAGACGAAGCTGATATTGTTTCTGATGCCTTGTTGATCAAAAAACGGATATACGAACTCTATGAGAAGTTAAAAATAGAGTTTCCCGTATACCTGGTATTTACCAAACTGGATCTGCTTCCTGGTTTTGAAGAGTTTTTTGGCCACCTGGACAGCGAAGGGCGAGAGCAGGTTTGGGGGACAACATTCAAAATAGCAGATCAACAGGATGATCCGGTCAGTCGTTATCTGGTGGAACATAAACTCCTGACCGAACGTTTGCAGCTCAAGGTACTTGATGGCCTTAAAAACGAAGTCGATCTGACCAAGCGTGACAGTATTTATCTGTTTCCGCGCATGATGGCCTCTTTGCAGGATCGTATCAGTCTGCTCCTGGATACCAGTTTCAAGCCAACACGGTTCGAAACGGACCTGATGTTACGCGGCGTCTACTTCACCAGTGGTATACAAGATGGATCGGTTCTGGATAAAGTGATCAGCGGTCTGTCCGCCCATCTTGGGCGCGCCCGCGGCGCTGATGGGCGACAGGGCAAAAGCTACTTCATTAAAAATCTACTTAACGACGTGGTATTCAAAGAAGCGGGACTGGCTGGTCATAATGCCCGGTTCGAAAAAATTCGCTCGATGCTCTACCTTGGCAGCTATGTGGCGTTATTGGCTGCCTGCATTGGTATTACCGCTTTTTGGTATCACAGTTTTACGCAAAACACTCAGCAACTGAAGCAGTTCAATGATGCTATTGCTGAAGTGGAAGCGCAGCGCCAAACCGTCCAGGAATCGGATCATGACATCAAACATGTCCTGCCCATACTGAATACATCACGGGACATTCCGTTTGGTCATGGGCGCTGGAACGCAGAGGGTCCGGTAATGTCAGGCTTTGGCTTGAATCAGGCCGGTAAGATGCATGCGGAGTCCGTTCGGTTATATGAACGCTCCCTGTTGAACCTGCTGTTACCTAGGTTGGTCTTTCACACTGAAGAGCGACTGCTGCAGCAGGAAGAGGGGCTGTTTGACGACCTAAAATTTTATCAGGTATTGGGTGGACAACTTGAAATAGATCAGGCGTTTGTCAGTCGGTATATCCAGGCCCGTTTTCGTCACTACGATATCGACTCTCGCAACACATTAGAGGATCACGTCAAACAGTTGATCGATCTATTGCCAGCGCATTATTACCCATCGTTGAATCCCGAGTTGGTTCAGCTTGCTCAGCGAAGCCTGCTGCAACAACCCGTATCCTTAAGATTGTTGGCGCAGATTGAGTCACAAGCCGCCAGTGACTCCATCAGTCAAGGCTATAGTTTGCTGGATCTGGTGGGAAATAACGGTGTGCTGATCTTTGCTGTTGAAGGCAAAAGCCTGCAGGAGGTTCTGATTGCAGGCCTTTATACCCGTATCGGAGCGCAGCGCTATTTTGCGCAACAGTCAGGTTTTCTGGATAGATTGCTGGAAGAAGATGCCAGTATTTTAGGCTATGATCAGTCCCTGGCCGAGCGTTATAAAGCCGAGCTCTTCAGGCAGTATCTACAGAAATATCAGCAAGTCTGGCTGGATACTCTGCATGCAATTCATCTGGATAATATTGATGATGTACAGGCAAAAGCCCGTGCCATCGATGTATTGATCAGTGAGTCCTCTCCCATCAAGCAATTGCTTGGTCTTGTCAGGGCAAATACGGAATTCTCAACCATTTTTACCTCTGTGAGTGAAGCGGCCAACCCAGCAAATAATCAGCAGGGAACCCCTGCCATGGCCGTGCTCAGCGATGACTATATGGAACTTATGTCGCTGGAAGTACTGCCGATGTTTGCCCAGATTAACCGTTTTGCCCTTTCTACCGATGCGGATGAGCCCGAGCGGCTTTCTGCATTATTTTCGCAGTTGGATGCGTTAAAAATCTTCCTGCAGGGATTACAGCATTCAGTTAATTCTGAACGCTCAGCCTGGATGCGTGCCAGCAGTCATCAAGGCATGGGCGAAGTGGTAGCTCAATTGGAAATGGAAATTGCCACTTTACCCAAGCCGCTGTCAACCTGGATTGCTCAGTTGCTGGACTCAGCCAAAGCAGAAACCGGTTCTCAGGCACGCAGTTATATCCAAAATCAATGGGCCAGTAATGTGGTACCGGCCTGTCGCGACATGATTGCAGGCCGTTATCCCTTTGCGGCCGATGCCAGCCGAGAAATTACCCTGAGAGATCTGGCGAGTTATTTTGCTGGCGGTGGCATTGTTGATGGGTATTTTGAGACCTATTTGTCTCCCTATGTCGACCGCTCTCATTCTCCTTGGCGTTGGCAGCAGGTAACCGGCTTTGAGTCAGCCGGAGTGAACCGGTTGCTCCGGCAGGTCGAGCTGAGCAATCGCATTCAAAATATGTTTTTTGGGCCACGAGGTGATACCCCGTCGCTAAGTTTTGAGTTGGTTCCACGGGATGTTGATCCGGAAATACTCAAGATTACCCTGGTGATCGACAATGAAGAGTTGAGTTATGCACATGGTCCCAAGTTGGGGCGTCGTTTTGACTGGCCGTCATCGAACTTGTCTACTCAGTCGTTTTCACGCCTGGTTATTGAGATGGCCGATGAGACAGAAGCCATTACTGAGCAGGGGGACTGGTCATTGTTCAGGCTGTTTGATCAGGGACATATGAAGCGCATTGACAGTGAACGTTACTTGATAGAGTTCTCTACCCGCTCAGGTCATCGTTTTAATTTTGAGCTGGTTGCAGGCAGTGTCTATAACCCGTTTGACGCCAATCTGTTCAAGTCCATCAGGTGCAATTAATGAGTATCAATATTGCAATCTACGGAAAATTACCTGCGCATTCGGATTATGTGTTGTTGAATTTTCCGGCCGGAGTAGAAACTGCTTTGCATCAATGGTCGGTGCAGGTTTTATCTGCAACTGAGCGCGTATTAGGGCGGGAACAATGGTTACAGGCTTTTCTTAACGCCAATCCCTGCGGCTGCATATTGCAAACCAAGTGCCCGGATTTAGCGTCATTTTATGGTGTCATGGTGCCTAGTGTAGACCGTGTCGGACGTTATTTTCCGCTGTTCAGCGGCTTGTTTATTGAGGGTCAGGTTGATCCAACCAGGCTGGATCAACCACTGCTGGACCTGGCCTTGCAGGCGATACTGGATGAGCAAGTTAAGGCGTTGCACGGTCGAAAGCAGGTTGACCTGCTCTATGCTGCTTTGTTAGCTCGACCTGGTGTCACAGACCTGGCTACCGCGTTGGAGCCGCTAGCGTCTCTTCCAGTCAGCAAGTTTGATAAGCCATCAAATATGGATGCCATTTTACATAGTTGGTGGTGGGAGATAGATCGCCCGGATCAGCTGTGCGAAACCGCGGGTATGCCGCCCGTTGACTATTATCAGTCAATTTTAACCAGGGGGCCGGTAAGACATGAGTGATGAGTCCTTATATTCGATGACCGGGCCTGAGCAGAGCGATACAGATAAACGCTGGATCAGTGTCGGTGAAAGCATTACCGGGCCGGTAAGACAGAACAACGAAGACCGGATCTATACCGATGATCTTCTGGGGCTGTGGTGTGTGGCGGATGGCATGGGTGGACATCTTGAAGGGGGTGTGGCCAGTAGCTTGATCACTCAGTCACTGGAAGATCTGCATCCAGATCAGATGGGTTCAATCGATGCATTTATCAGTAAGCTGATTGAACTGCTGAAAAGCACCAATCAGATCATCTATTCAATTTCGAATGACATGTTTGAATCGAAACAGATCATCGGCTCCACCTTCGTCATTCTGGTTTTGTGTCAGGACAAGGGATACGTACTTTGGGCTGGAGACAGCCGTTTGTACCGGATGCGGGATGTCTATTTTGAGCAGGTGACCATTGATCATACCCAGTATGAGGCGCTTAGAAGTCAGCATCTACTGGATGAAAGCACGGCTGAAAACGCTCAGACACACCCGGCAAACCATATTCTGACCCGGGCGATGGGGGTTAGAGAAAAGCTGGAGTTTGAAATGGTGGAAATCGATGTGCAGGAACAGGATGTGTTCCTGCTGTGTTCTGATGGCCTCTATAACGTCATCGACCAGATGGAATTGGGTAAGTCGCTTTACTATGCAGATGACTACGCTTCAGCCCTGAAAACGCTGATTAATTCGGCTGTAGTTCGGGGAACAACTGATAATGTCAGTGCAGTCATCGTGGGGATGGCCGATGTGTAGATCAGTCGTACTATTGATAAGTCTATTTCTGATGTTGGCAGGCTGTACAGCCGGAAATCAGAAGCCTATGCAACTCGCCCCGGTCGATGCGGCCAGTGAATCCGAGTTGATGGCGTTCTATAAGGGCTTGCATCAAGTCGGCGTTCGTCTGTTGGTGGAAAACGCCGGTGAAGGTGGGCGTGCGAACCTGCAGCGTTTCAATGCGTTGTATTTCACCGGAAGTGAGCAGCAAGCTCTGCAGCATCTACGTATGTCGTTATTTGCTGATCCATTCAATGTCGACAGCAAGGCGGTTGCCGCTCAACTGGAGTCAACAGATTTGTTTGGTTTGCTCGGTGAGCACACTGACAACGAAGCGGTTCGTCGAGTCACTTACGGCGTGCATGAATCACTGCCGGATGTCTCCGCGCGGGTCTATGATAACGAGCACTATGCCGTACTGTTACAGCGCTATAACGCACAGGTTAACGCTGAGTATCAGAAAACACGGCAGCTCTATGTACCTGATCTGACACAGCTCCCGCTGCTGGATGACTATTACCAGCCAGCCAGGCCGGCACGGACAGTGGCCGCACCGGCGGTGCGTGCAACTCCCTCCACTCCCACCGCGGATCCGGTAGCACAGACTCCGGCTGATAGTGCGCCGGATGCTTCACTTGACCCGGAAGTGACTGCATTAATTGAGGAGCCCGGAATAGATTCTGACCCAGTAACGGTATTGGCAGTACCTATAGACGAACCTATAGAACCTGAAAAACCTCAGCCGCCGACGCCACAGGAACTGTATCAGCAGGGGCATTCAGTTGCCGCTTATCGCTTACTCCGCAAACAAGCCGTTTCCGAACGTGATCAACAGCTGTATGAGCGCTTACGGGAGTCCCTGGTGGAGACACCATACCGTGAGGGCGTTAGCCATTTTCATGCCCAGGAGGTGCGGGATGCAATTGAAAAATTTCAGCGAGTGCTGAGCATTGAACCGGAGCATCAGCGTGCCCGGCAGTATATGGACCGGGCAATGCGCCTGGAAGCACGTTTAAGTGATATCGATTGAAGAGTGGGATGAGATGAATACAGCTGAATTGATTGCTAGCCGTAGAATGACCCGGAAACTCTCCGGTGTTCTGCAGCAACGAATGGAATTGTATCTGTCCTGTTTGACAGGCTCCTTTTCTCCGGTGAGTGTATTGGGGAAGTATATTAATGGACAGGGTAAAGCGAATGTCAGCAACGATGATCTGGCGTTCAATCTGATACAGGAACGTTATAGTGCCCTTGCGGCTGAAGAGCCGTTTAACCTGAAAAAACCTCTGTCGGCCCCGGTGAATGTGTATTCACATAGTCCCGGTCTATATAAATTCAGTTACGAACGCGTGATAGAAGATGAAAATGCCGAACTTCAGGTATTTGACATCCTGTCTCCCAATCGCTGGATTCTTGGCTATACAGGCTTTGATTTACGTGATTTCAGAGATCAGGTTCAGCAGCGCAAAGCGATAGATGGCAATCGACTGGAAGATTATCTGCTGCATTATCTGTTGATGCACCAGGTTATGGAATCAAACCCGAAGTTGAATACGCTGTTAAGTGATTTAAATGTTCGTGTAGAAGAAGTGCATCTTGATGGGCTGGGCAGTTTGCCGTTTGTCATGTTGACGGCTGAGATTGACAGTTTTCTACCGCATGACAGCGTTCTTTTGGAGGTCAGTAGTGTGTCAGGTACCAATCAGTTTGAAGAGCTGATAAATACCGATTCTGTGCGGGAGCAGCCCAGTAGATTGCGGGTGCTGGTTGAGGCACTTTTGTAAACAGGTGAAGTCAGGACGGCTATATGGATATGCATGCGTTACAACAGCCTATATCGGATGATATGCCTCAAGGAGACGATCTGCGCTCCAGTCACTGGGCCAATGAATTTCATTCATTGAAAGATCTGCGAAATGCCTTGAGAAATGAAGAGCGACAGGCTCTGAGTATTGATGATATTTATGCCGGCTATGCCGGGTGGCAACCGCTTTATGACGGTGCAATTGAATTACTGCAAGTGGGTAGCAAGGATATAGAAGTAGTTGCCTGGACCCTTGAAGCGGCTATTCGTCTGGAGGGCTTTACCGGATTGGCGCAAGGCTTTGAGTTACTGCATCAGATACTACTGAGCTACTGGCCAAATCTCTACCCTAAAGATGAAGATGGTTTTGAATCAACCCTGTTTCCTTTAACCGGTCTTAACGGGGTTTCTTCTGATGGTGCCTTGATTATGCCCTTGCGTATGGCGCCCTTGTTTCCTCAGGGACAAAGCATTTCATTGCTGGATTGTATCAAGGCTTTCGAGGTGTCTGAAACTAAAGACCCTCAGAAAAAGGAAGCACTTAAACGCAAAGGATTACCTGACTATGAGCAGTTGCAAGCTCAAGTGGGTCAGTTAGGTACTGATGTACACCAAGCAGCCATCAATGCTCTACAACGATGCATGGACAGTTTTGGTCAGATTGATGCCTATCTGTATGCACAGTGCGGGCATGAATCACCGCCGTCCTCTCAGATTAAAGGTTTGTTGCAAGAAGCCCTGGACAGAGCAATGCATCTGTCCGGGATGACCTCTGTTTCTGAGCAGACCGAGGTGTCTGATGATCAGGAGGTAAGCATGTCTATTGAGCCAGTATCACCGCCGGCTTCACCTGTTGAACACAAATTCAATCTGGAGGGCTATCGTCCGACCAACCGCGAAGACGCCTTTATCCTGATTCGAAAACTGATTGTCTTTTTCAAAGAGACAGAACCGCATTCACCCATTGCTTACAACCTGGAACGCATCAACAGATGGGGGGATTTAAGTTTGCCGGAACTGATCGGTGAACTGATTACAGACGATAGCGCACGCGCGAATTTCAACAAGATCACTGGCGTTGAAGTGATCAATAAGTAAGGGAATAGCATCATGAATGAAAGTATTCATAAAAAGCTTGAAAGAGTCCGTAAGCCCAGGGTTCACATCAAATATGACGTGGAAACTGAAGGTGCCATGGTAGAGAAAGAACTGCCATTTGTGATGGGCGTGATGGGCGACTTTACCGGCAATCCGACCGTGCCTAAAAAGCCTCTGTCGGAACGTAAATTCATCCAGATCGATCGAGATAACATCAATGATGTGATGAAGAAAATGGAGCCGGGCCTGAATCTGAAAGTCAAAAATACCCTGGCTGATGATGGCAGTCTTATGTCGGTTAATCTCAGTTTCAAGTCTATGGATGACTTTGAGCCGGGTCAGTTAGTTGAACAGGTAGAGCCGTTGAAGAAACTGCTGGATACCCGTAACAAACTGCGTGATCTGCTAACCAAATCAGACCGATCTGAAGAACTCGAGTCTCTGCTGGAAAATGTGCTGCAGAGTACTGATGAGGTCAGTCGACTGGCGGAACGTCTGAAAGGTGAAGAAGAGGGTGGTAATGATGAATCAGTTTAAGACACAGGATGGTTCAGAGACTCGCGTCGTTGACCAGGACGATATCCTTGAACAGGTTATTTCCGCAACCAAACAAACCAGTGCAGATGATACCCGTGACCTGATCCGTAATCTGGTAGACGAAGTCCAGGAAGGCACAGTGGTGTGGGATCGCAATATTGCCAAGACCATTAACCGTGCTATAGCTCAGATTGACAGTAAGATCTCGTCGCAACTGGCGGAGATCATGCACGCAGACGAATTCAAAAAATTGGAAGGTTCGTGGCGTGGCCTCTCTTATCTGGTGCACAACTCTGAAACCAATGCGAACCTGAAGGTGCGCGTACTCAACCTGACCAAGCGTGAGCTATATAAAGATCTGGATCGGGCTGTCGAGTTTGATCAGAGTGAAACCTTCAAGAAGATTTATGAGAACGAATTTGGAACACCCGGTGGTGAGCCTTATGGTGCCGTGATTGGTGACTTTGAGATGACCAACCATCCGGAAGACATTGAGCTGCTGTCGAAAATGTCCAATGTCGCCGCGGCGGCGTTCTGTCCGTTCATCTCTGCAGCGGATCATAGCCTGTTCGGACTGGAAAGCTGGAATGAATTGTCTCGTCCGCGTGATCTGGAAAAAGTATTCGACTCCAAAGAGTACATTAAATGGCGCAGTTTCCGCGATTCCGAGGATGCTCGTTTCGTCAGTTTGACGCTGCCGCGGACACTGGCACGCTTGCCCTACGGCTCCGACACACTGGCCGTTGACGCCTTCAACTATGAAGAAGCATTGAAAACACCGGATGGTAAAGCACTGCCCTTGCCACACGATGACTACTGCTGGATGAATGCCGCTTATGTCATGGGTACACGCTTAACCCATTCATTCTCGACAACCGGTTGGTGTACCTCGATTCGGGGCGCAGAAGGGGGCGGAAAAGTGGAAAATCTGCCCGCGCATATCTTCACCAGTGATGATGGCGACCTGGATCTGAAATGCCCAACTGAAATCGGCATTACCGATCGACGTGAAGCCGAACTTTCAAAGCTGGGCTTTCTGCCACTATGCCACTATAAAAATACTGATTATGCAGTATTTTTCGGTGGGCAGTCTGCGCAGAAACCTAAGAAATTTGATCGTCCTGAGGCAACTGCCAATGCGGCGATATCAGCACGTTTACCCTATCTCATGGCCACCGCAAGGTTTACGCATTATTTGAAGGTCATGGCACGGGATAAGATCGGCAGCTTTATGGAAGCTGACGATGTCGAAGCCTGGCTGAATCGCTGGTTGATGAACTATGTCAATGACAATCCAAACTCGGGTCCGGAGATGAAAGCACGTTATCCGCTTAAAGAAGCCAAGGTCAAGGTGACCGAGGTGCCAGGCCAGCCGGGTGCGTACAATGTCGTTGCCTGGATGCGTCCCTGGTTACAGTTGGAAGAGCTGACGGTCTCCATGCGCATGGTTGCCAAGATTCCTCAACTGGGTAAGGACTGATTTAAGTGATGTCCGGAAGGGATGCCGCCGCACAGACTGAACGACTTAACGCCATGGCAGGACGCGTGGCGGTAAGTCGTTGGATTGCGGATATTGATGAGCAGATCAGTCAGTTGCTGCATGAAATTCTGGTGCATCCAGATTTCCAGGCACTGAAATCCGGCTGGTACGGGCTGCGTTATCTGGTTGAGGCTACATCCACCACATCGGTTAGCGTGCGCATGCTGGATGTATCCTATGCCGAGTTGCTCAAGGACTTTGACTTTTCCATTGAGTTTGATCAGAGCAATCTGTTCCACAAGATCTATAGTCAAGAGTTTGGTACCGCAGGTGGTACACCTTATGGCGTGATTCTTTGCGACCACCGGGTCAATTTGGATCAACCTGCGTCACTGAATACCTATATCAGTTATCTTCAGCATCTGGCACAGATAGGTGCAGCGGCATTTTGTCCCTTTATGCTGGGGGCTCCACCGGCCTTATTGGATCTGGAAAACTATGATCAGTTGTCAGGTCGGATCAACCTGGACACCACCTATCGGCAGCTCAAGTTCCTCAAATGGAATCGTTTTCGTTCCCATCCAGATGCCCGCTTTATTGGTATGGCATTGCCTGGTGTACTGATTGACACCCCGGTTCATTTACAATCTGACAGTGGTTTTATGGTCAGTGAAGTGCTGGCGACACGCTGTGCTGACAGTTTTACCTGGATGAGCCCGGTCTACTCGCTTGGCCGAACGCTGACACATTGTTATGAAGCGACCGGATGGCTGGCTGAAATCTGTGGTGTAAAAGCGCATGGTGCAACGGTCAATGACAATGCCAGCGGCTTTAGCAGTCTGGTTGATGCATTTCCCTGTTTGCAAACTGAGAAGCTGGTACATGATGAGCTATCTCAGTCCCTGGCAGATTATGGCTTTATCAGTCTGACCAGCACCACTAATAGCGCTAAAACCGTTGTGTATACGACGCCGAGTCTGCATAACCCTCCCAGCTACGATGATACAGCTGTACAGCATAATGCAAGGTATGCCGCACAGCTGCAATACGTACTCTGTGTGTCGCGTTTTTCACATTACCTGAAAATACTGATGCGAGACAAGGTGGGTAGTTTTACCTCTGTCGATGAGTGTCAGGCGTATCTGAAAAGTTGGCTACTGAACTATGTTATGTCTACCAGTGATGCCTCAGAGCATTTGCTGGCCAAATATCCCCTGCGTGAAGCGCAGGTCAGTGTGTTCGAATTGCCGGGTCAAGCCGGTGTGTTCAAGTGTGTGGTCAGATTGACGCCGCATTATCAATTGGAATGTGTTGAAACAGAACTGCTGTTCTCGACGGATGTCGTGAACAACGGTTGATGGAATTAACGAGGGAAGTCATGGACAGTGTGTTAGCAAAGTTTAACCAAGGGGCGTTAGATCAGGCGTTGTTGCAGGCACAATCGGCCTTGAAAGCCAGGGCGGGAGATGAAACCCTGCGGTTTTTGTTGGTGCAGTTATACCTGCTTGGTAATCAGTATGAAAAAGCCCTCACCCACCTGGGTTTGCTTGAACAGTCGGTCGCGCAGGATATGCAGAAGGCGTTCTCGATACACTGTTACCGTCAGATAACCCAGGCTTTGTCATCCCGACAGTTATTGTTTAATCAGCGCAAACTGGTTGAAGTTGACGTATCACAGGTTTCCGAAAAGGCGTTACAGGCACTGTTACGCCGCTTGGCCGGGGAGTCTGACGTCGATGAGGGCGTGGATGTCGATAATAAGCTGAATCGTCAGGCTCGGGTTGGCATGATTGAGGGTGATAGTCGCCAGGGTGAGTGGTTGGATCCGGATGATCTGTTGCGTGGCTTTGTTGAATGTATATCTCCCCAGGGCCTGTACCGTTTGATCCCCATGACACAACTTGAAAGCCTGAGCTTTGAGCCACCAGGCAAACCGCTGGACTGCTTGCTGCAACGTGTTACGGTTAGCTGGAAAGCCACGCCGTCAGCGAGCGCTAGGCAAGAAACACTGTTGCATATCAATCACTATCCGTTTGTTCCTGATGGAGTTGTCGATCTGAATGCAACAGATTGGGATGCCCAGCGACTGTCCTGTGGAGTTGTTGGCGTAGGGCAGAAGGTCTTTTGCCTGGATGATGAGCTGATTGCGGTGAGTCAGCTCAGGTCCATCGAGTTTGAGGCCTGAATATGTCGGTTACATTTCTAAACCGCTTCCTGGATGATCAGCCCGGATTTACTGAAGATCAGCCTGTTTCGCCACGGTTACTGAGTCGTCTTTATATGGATTCTGTTCTGGCTGATCTGGAACAGGTGTTGAATTCCAAAATGAATGTGGATTTCTACCAGCAGGTTGCCTTTGATACGTTGCTCAGCTTTGGGGTAGTAGATTTTTCTTCGGTGAATGTCGCTTCAAAAGACAGTGTTGAGCAATTGCGTCAGATATTGCTGAAGACGCTACGAGCGAATGAACCGCGCTTCTGTGATGTCAAGGTATCCATGAAAGAGCCAACGCTGAATCGTACACAGATCGCTTTTCAGGTGGATGCGGTGTTATCCCTTCATGATGGTGCAGAACTGGTGATGTTTAATGCCGCCTTTGTGCCGACTGTCAGACGCTTTAGACTCAGTGAGTAATCATGAAAGCAGCATTGATTGAGCTTTATCAAAAAGAATTAAATTATTTGGAAAGGGTCGGTGAAGACCTTGCCCAGAAGTACCCCAAGATTGCGCATCGCTTGCAGTTGACCGAATCGGGTAATCGAGACCCGCATGTTGAGCGATTGATACAAGCCACGGCGTTACTGAATGCACGTATTCGGGCTAAGCTGGAAGATGATTATCCTGAATTGAGCCAGGCAATCTTTGACCTGGTTTATCCTCATTATCTAAAGCCATTACCGAGCCATACCGTAGTCAGCTTCCAGCCATCATCAGATTTGTCTAATGCGGTACGGATACCCCGTGGCAGCTTGCTGGCATCTCCGGCGTCATCGGATAGAACCTGCCAATTTACCACCCTATACGATGTGGATGTACTACCGTTAACTGTACAGCAAGCAATGTTACGTCCGGCACCTTTTGAGGCGCCGCAGATTCCCTGTACCAATCAGATGGCCGGCGTGCTGCAGCTGGTATTTGATGCTACCGGTCTGGATACCCAGGCTTTGGCTAATACGGCATTGCAGCGTGTGCGGATTTATTTGAACGCTCCCAAGTACATAGCTTACCAACTCTACGAACTCTTATTCAGTCAGGTCAATACGCTGGCTTTGGCCCGGCATGCCTTGGATACACAACCGATACTACTGAACAAAGATATCATCAAGACAGTCGGTTTTGCTCCGGAAGAGGCAGCCTGGAGTTACTCTGAACAGTCATTTCCCGGCTACAGGCTGTTGTCAGAGTTCTTTGTGTTTCCGGAAAAATTTCTGTTTGTCGAACTGGATCTCTCGGCTATGCAGGAATTAGTAACTGATGGAGATACCTTCAGCCTGTTCTTCTATCTGAATAAAGCCTATGACGATATAGCCTCACATATTACTGCAGAGCATTTTCAATTGAATGCCACGCCGGTGGTGAACCTCTATGCACAAATGGCTGAGCCAATCCGCATTAGCCATACCCGGTCTGACTATCCTGTGGTTGCGGATGCCCGTAATCGACAGGATGTAAAAGTCTATTCGGTTGAGTCAGCGGTGTTGTCGGACGGTAGCGATCACACGATCCCCTTAAGCCGCTTTTTTGATTTTGAGCACTATGCCGATTATTCCGGACATCCCTTCTGGCATTTCAGCCACAAGCTGAACGAGACAAATGCCACAGGTCCGGATGCCGGGATTTCATTGCACAACCTGCCGCTGGATGTGCTGAATTCTAATCGACATTTGCTACTGCTAGAGTGTCTGGTGACTAATGATAATTTGCCCCATGAATTATGGAAGCTAGGGAAGTTGTCGCATCTGTCATTGTTTGAGGCCAATCCGGGCGTAACCAATGCCAAAATCTGCCTGCCAGTTAAGCCTGCGATAGTTGACTATGATCGGGATGGCCATCATTGGAAACTTATTTCACACTTGAATCTTAACTACCTTAGTCTCGGTAATCCGGCGGATTCAAGCAGTATTCTCAAAGAGATCCTATCGCTTTACGATTTCAAAAATAGTCCTGAAACCCGCAAAATGATCGATGCGCTGGAGGTGCTTTCCATCGAGCCTGAGGCCCGGCGGATTCTGTCTCCTGCCGGTATGGCTTTTTTCTGTCGGGGAAGTCGCTTCAGTGTAAGGCTTGATCCCAATAATTTTCCCGGCGCGAGCCCGTTCCTGTTCTGTACCCTTTTGGAACGTTTTTTATCGGTCTATACCAGTATCAACTCCTTTACACAGCTGGATGTCCAACTTAGTCAGACTGAAGAGCCTTATCATGCCTGGCCACCGAGAACGGGGGACCAATGTTTGATCTGAATTTTTATTTGCGCTATCGACCGGTTGAATATGACTTTTATCAGCTGGTACGCCTGGCGGAATGCCTGTATGTGGCGACGCAGAATAGCCGGGCAGGATTAATGCCTTCTGATCAGCCACTGGAGTCGGAGTTTATCGAATTTTCACAGCAGACAGAGCTGAATTTCACGACTCAGGGGGTTCTTTCTGTCGGTGTGGATGCCGATATGCCCGGGAAAAACCGCCTCAGGGTTGCCATGTTTGGTCTGTTTGGCAGTCAGGGGGTGCTCCCGTCTTTTTATACCGAACTACTTCATCAGCGTGCCCGGCAGGGTGATCATGCGTTTCGTGTTTATTTGGATGCACTCAACAGCCGGACACTGGGTTTTTTGTTTACTGCCTGGAACCGCAATCGCTATCCCTTTATTCACGAAAGGCGGCAGCGGTTGGAGGATAAATCGGCATTTCGGGGTGAAAATCTGATCTCAGGTTATGCCGGAACTCATCTGGATGCTTTTCAACAGGCACCAGTGATGACCCAGGTGGCCAGTTATTTTTGCGGTTATTTTTCCAATCAGCGGAAAACCTCCGCAGGTTTAAAGGCAATTTTCTCCAAGGTGATAGGAGTTGAGGTCATTGTTCAGCAGTTTCATGCTCGCCGCTATAAACTCCCGGTCGATGAGTGCAACCGACTTGGTTGCCGAGCCTCCAGCCTGGGTAGAGACTTTGTGGTTGGAGAGGAAATTATCGATGGCAATATGAGTCTGCGTGTTACCACCCATCCGGTCGATTATCTGCTGTTCGATTCCCTGCAGCCCGGCGGACCTTTGTATCAACTGGTTGCTGCAGTGACAGAGCAGTACCTAGGCATAGGCTTTGATGTGGAGTTGCAGCCAGTGTTGCGCAGTACCGAAGTACCGGTGGCAACTTTGAATAAGAACGGTCTTACCAACGCCACCCGTTTGGGTTACAATGCGTGGCTTGATGGCAGGATGCCGGCAATGGATGCAGATGATGTGTGTTTTACCTTGACCGGACAAACAACAGGATAGAGGAAGGATGGAATCCTTAGGACGATATCAGCTTAAAAGGATGTTGGGTGAGGGGGCCATGTCTCAGGTCTACCTGGCCTATGACCCCAAGCTACAGCGCGAGCTCGCGATCAAACTTCTGAAACCGGAGTTTGCTCAGGACGCACAGCGCGTAGAACTTTTCCTGAACGAAATTCAGCTCTCAGGGCGTCTGCACCATTCTAATATTGTCTCCATCTTCGATGTAGGGCAGATTGATGAAGTGCATTTCATTCTGATGCAACACTTCGAATCCCGTAACCTTGAATCCTGGTTTTGCGATCATCCCGATCTGACTATCGAGCAGTCACTGCGTATTGTGGTGCAGTTGCTTAAAGCGATTGAGCATGCACATGCAAAAGGCATATACCACCGGGACATTAAACCCAGCAATATACTGATTAATGACGAAGGCTTGGTTCAACTGACCGATTTCGGTGTGGCCTATCTGAATGAATCTGGTGTGACAGACGACACTTTCGTGATTGGTACGCCCTTTTATATGGCGCCAGAGCAGTTGCAGGGGCATCGGCCCACGGCTCAAAGCGATCTCTATTCGATTGGCGTGCTGCTTTACTATCTAGTGTTTGGAAAACTGCCATTCCAGGCCAGCACCCTGAAAGATCTTGATGAACTGATCCAGCGTTCTGAAGTGGATCTGGAATCGAAACAGATCCCTCCCAGTCTTAAAAAAGTCATCCGCAAACTGCTGCATAAAAACCCGGCATTTCGTTACCAGTCTGCAACTGAACTGCTCAAACAGTTGGACGCTTTGAATGCAGAGCTCAGGAGTGATGGCAAACTGTTGAACTTTCACATAAGCACTGCCTGGCGCAATACCGGTATCGTTGCACTTTGTTTTGGTATGTTGTGTGCCGCCTTGTTATATCTCACCGTCAATCAACTTTCTTCCAGTTTGCGCAATACACTAGTGTCTTATGGCGACATGTTTGTTGCTCAGATGCATGATCATCTGGCTGAGCCGGTACTCTTGGGAGACAGTGCCTCGATGAATGCAATCATTAACCGCTTTTCAGCTGCGGATGAGATTCTGTATGTCCATTTAGTCGATAACGAAGGTCGATACATGGCTTCCACTGATGGGGTTGATGCAGGCAGCTATTATCAGGCGCCTGCCGGACTCTCCCGCTTACAACTGGACTCTCAGTATGATGTGTTTCACTACCCTGTGGATCTGTCAGGTTCCGAAATCTATCGTTTCTCCAGTCGGATTCAGTATGCCGACTCCACTCTGGGGCGAATCTATGTCGGGATTAAGTCAGAAAATCTCGATGGTATCGTCAATAAAACCCTTTTCTATCTGCTCAGTTTTATCCTGTTGATCTGTGGGCTGGTGGTTGCCGTCGTATACTTAATTTATAGATATTTCTTTAAGCAGATCAAAGTGTTGAATGATGCTCTGCAAAGTCTCTATGCGGGTAATTTCTACACCCGCTTGAAAGTTGAACGCAAGGATGAAATAGGCGCGCTCAAATCCCAGTTCAATGACTTGGCCGAACAGCTGGAAAACTTCTTCGACCAGCCGCGCGCGGCTACATCCGCTGATGATGTTGATAGTGTACAAAAAAACTCACCGCAAGCGGCTGAGGTGCCAATCGAAGCAGATAAAACTGTGATATTGAATCTGAACAAAGGGATTGAAGGATGAATGCAAGGGCTCTGATCGGAAAACTCTCGGAAACCTCCCGCGAAGGTGTAGAAACAGCGGCTTCGGTAGCTGTTGCACATCGTCACTACGCTGTTGAGCTGGAACATCTGGTGATCGGTCTGCTGAGAACCGAGTCCAATCAATTGGCCGGGCTGTTGGCCGCATACAATTTGAATGCGGTACGTGTTATCGAAGAGATGGAGCGCAATATTGCCCATTTTGACCAGGGTAATACCCAGGCTCCTGCGTTTTCACCACGGGTCATTGAGGTATTTAAAAAGGCCTGGATGCTCTCGAGCCTTGAATATGGTTTTCCAGCGATCGCCTCCGCCGCTTGTCTGGTGGTGCTGTTCAAGGATGAGTCGCTCAGGTTGTTAATGCTGTCGCGTTGTGCCTCCCTGCAGCAGGCTGATTTGGATCGTATCGTGCGTGAAGGGCAACGGCTGGCGCGTCATGAGTTCACTTCGTTTTCGGAGAGTACCCCTGAGGGCGATGCTACGGACAGCGCTGAAGTACATCCGCAGGCTGGCGCTGCTCAGCCTGCAGCACGATTTGGCAAGCCTTCTGCGTTGGATGCCTATACGCTTGATCTTACTGCTCGTGCAAGGGCCGGGCAGTTAGACCCAGTGGTGGGCCGTGAAGCTGAAGTACGTCAAGTGATCGATATCCTCTGCCGCCGTCGACAGAATAATCCGATCCTGACAGGCGAGGCGGGTGTGGGTAAAACCTCGATTGTCGAAGGTTTGGCACAGCGGGTGATTGAAGGTCAGGTGCCTGAATCGCTCCGCCAGGTGGTGATCCGCATCCTGGATCTGACTCTGCTTCAGGCTGGAGCCGGTGTTCGGGGCGAATTTGAACAACGCCTCAAGTCAGTGATTGAGGAGGTCAAACAGTCACCTGTGCCGATTATTCTGTTTATCGACGAAGCACACACCCTGGTGGGTGCCGGTGGCAATGGTGGGCAGGGCGATGCGGCTAATATTCTTAAACCCGCTTTGGCACGCGGTGAGTTACGTACCATTGCCGCTACAACCTGGGCGGAATACAAAAAATATTTTGAAAAAGATGCGGCGCTGACCCGTCGTTTTCAAGTGGTCAAAGTTGAAGAACCTTCTATCGAGCAGGCCACAGCAATGCTAAGGGCTGTGGCAGACAGGTTCGAAACACACCATGGGGTGATGATTCTGGATGACGCCATCCAGGCAGCGGTCACTCTCAGCAAACGCTACATCAGCGGACGGCAACTACCGGATGTGTGCATCTCCTTGCTCGATACAGCCTGTTCACGCGTCAGCATGCAGCATCAAAGCAGTCCCTCGCACCTGGAAAATATCCAGGCGGCGATTCAACAGCTGAGTCTACAGGTCAAAGGCCTTGAGCGGGAACAGCAGGCCTATGGCGTGACGCATCAGGCACTGGATTCCTTGGTGAGTCGATTGTCTGATCTGGATATTGAGCGTCTGGCTGTTGAGCAACGCTGGCAGTCTGAAAGTGATTTAGTAACTCAAATTGTGGCGTTGCGTGGTCAACTGACCGAGTCACCTGAAGAGCCTCTTGAGCTGCATCAGCAATTGAGTGACCTGCAACAGCAGCTGCAGTTGCTGCAGGGCGAACAGCCACTGATTCGCCCGCATGTCGATGTCCAGGTGGTATCAGAGGTGGTCTCGGCCTGGACCGGCATTCCGGCAGGTAAAATGCTTTCCGGTGACGTGCAACGGGTGATGTCATTACGCCATGACCTGGGTAAACGCATCGTTGGACAGGATCATGCAATCGACCGTGTCAGTGAAAGTGTTCGAGTGTCCAGTGCGCGCTTGTCTGATCCGCGACAGCCCTTAGCGGTGTTTATGTTCTGTGGCACCAGTGGTGTTGGCAAGACCGAAACCGCCTTGGCCCTGGCCGATCTGATGTACGGTGGCGAGCAAAATCTGACTGTCATCAACATGTCTGAGTATAAAGAAGAGCATAAGGTTTCTCTGTTGATGGGCTCACCTCCTGGGTATGTAGGTTATGGTGAAGGCGGCGTACTTACAGAAGCTGTACGTCGCAAGCCCTACAGTGTGGTGTTACTGGATGAAATTGAAAAAGCCCACCCAGGGATTCAGGACATTTTCTATCAGGTGTTCGATAAGGGTACCTTGAAAGATGGTGAAGGTCGGGATATAGATTTCCGCAACACTCTGATCATCATGACCTCCAATGCCGGTACCGAAACGCTGACGGGATTAGCGGCTGATCCGGATACCCTGCCAGATGGCGAACAGTTGGAATCCCTGATAAAGCCAGAGTTGCTGCGCTATTTCAAACCCGCATTTTTGGGACGACTGCGGATTATTCCATATCTGCCTCTGCAAGATGACGCCATGGCGGGGATCGTTCGCTTGCAATTGGATAAGATCGTACAGCGTATTGCGCAGGAGCATGGGGTACAGCTCCGCTACGATGATCAACTACTGCAAACCATCGTCTCGCGCTGCAAGGAAGTGGATACGGGGGCCCGCAATGCCATTCACATCATCAGCAAACAAATTTTGCCAGCCCTGTCGCTGGTATTGCTCAACTCTCTGACAGACGAACAGCCGCTGAGCACTTTGCACCTGTCAGTCGATGATAACGGGCAGTTCAGTGTCGAAAGAGGTGATCAATCGTTATGAAACGCTTCAGGTTTTTCCACACACTGTTAGCGTTGATGTTATCTCTGATAGCAGGTCAGTCACTCGCAGAAACAGACAACTTCCGTTTTGCACTACCTGAAAGTTATCAGCCTTTCAGCATGACGCCGCACCCTGTTCATTATGGCAATGTGCTGGTGCTGATGCCACCGGAGGCCAGTACACCCTGGCAACAACAAGGATATCGTAATATTCGTGTGCTGATGTTAACCGAACCTCCGGAGGCTGCCGGTTTCGCTACTACAGGACAGGGTGTTCGTGCTTATGCTGACTCGATACTGAATAACCTGGGTGCAGACTGTGAGCAGCCCAGTGTGCATCTGGGTTCCCCTGTTCAACTGCGAGATGGGCTGGGAGTTGATTGGCGACGCAGTTGTCGTTCAGCGCAGGCCGAAGGGATGTATTTGGCTGAGCAAGGACGTCTTTATTTTGCCGATAGGGGAGTATACGGGCTGAGCCAGTTTGGTTTCAGTAGTAGCCGACAGGCTAGCATGACAGAAGCGGAACGCCACTGGTTCGCAAAATTTGTGTTCAATTCAAATTTCTGTCGTAGCGGTATGAATTGTGGTGATGAGGGCTACTTTAAATATTGGGTTGAGTATCAACCCGAAGTGCCCGCCACCTCTGAATGAAGTGGCATTTTAAGTGCAAACTAAAAGGATGTTTACATGGCTATATATCTTAAAATTGATGGCGTAGAAGGTGATGTGACTGAGTCAACTCATACCAATTGGGTTGAGTGTGATTCCATGAGTTGGAATGTCAGTCGGGCCCTCTCTACTAAACCAGGACAGGGTAAAGATCGTGAATCTACTTCTCCCAGTATAGGTGAAATTGCGCTGGTAACTAAGATGGATAAAAGCTCTCCGGTGCTTTTTTCTGAGGCTTGTGTAGGGCAGGGTAAAACTGCTTTGATTCACATGGTACAGACCAGTCCTAATGGTATAGAAACCTATATGGAATATACCCTCACCAATGCTCTGGTAAGTGAGTACAGTGTATCTGCCGATAGGATTAATCGTCCACTGGAATCTATTAAGCTCAACTTTACTAAAATTGAAATGAGGTATACACCCTGGGATGAGTCGCACCGCCCAGAAGGAAGCGTGCCTGCAGGCTACGATATCGCATTGGGGATTAAGCTTTAATCAAACTGCTGTTGAAGCACGTTTAACTCAACTAGGGAGAGACAAAATGAGTGGGTGTTATAACTCAGGCGATTTCAAAAAATACTTTAACGAAAATATGCAGGCGTTGGGACTACCGGTTCCTTCGACACTATTCGATAGCTACAACACTGCACTTGCTCATGCCATTGTTATGGTTGATGCGTTAAGAACGTTAGGTAAGGGCGCTACGGTGGCCGAGTTGATCGGCGCTACAACAGGTCTTGAAAAATTGAAAGTGGCAGCTACATTTGGTGCCTCTGCGTATGTTGGTGCCATTATCGGAAGTATAGCTGTCGCTAGTGGTCGTTCACTTGGATGTGGCTCGCGAATATCAGACCTATTTGTCTTTACACATCAGCATAATCTGCATTTTAAAGGTATTAATACATTTTATACGCAAAATCCTCAGGTGATTGATAAAGACCATTCATTTAGGAATAGCTTCGGCATCCGAGCTAAAAAATCGCCCTTATCGTTTGAGTATGCGTGACCGTTATGGTTAAGAATATTCTGATATTAATATCATGTGTAGTCATTGCAGTATTATCATGGTTTTTTTACTCTACTTTTGGTAAGTATGTAACCGCTTTTTTTCTGACACTTATTTTTATTTTCACTCTGTTTAGACCGGTTAAAAGAAAATTTTCTAGCAGGGTTAAGCCTGATGAATAATAATTTAATTAATTTATATGATAAATATCGAACGTCTAACAATTATGAACCAGTTTTATTCAATTAAAATTGTTGCCGCAGTAGTATGGATTTTGGTGATGAGAGCTACTTCAAATATTGGGTTGAGTATCAACCCGAAGTGCCCGCCACCTCTGAATAAATCTGTTTTTCTGTTGCCGGTGCAACAGGAAGGCAGGTTTGGTATGGGTACATGTTTAGGAAGTCGTGTATCTGTGAGTTGTGCTGCTTTATTGAGATGAAAGTCAAAATGGGTAGTATTTTATATGCAAACTAAAAGGATGTTTACATGGCTATATATATGAAAAATGCATGGAAAATTATAGCTGTTTTGTTAGTGATGCATATGATACAAGCATGCCAGGTGCATAACATTGATCATACAGATAACGATACAAATCTAAGCAGTGGGAAAGAACTGGTTCTGAAAGGTCGGATTTCATTGCCGTTACCTGAACAGTACGAAAAAGTGCTATTGGATGAGCACTCAATCATTATTACTGCGCCGGAGTATAGTATCGTGTACCGGTGGATAGATAAAGAAGAGATAGAGTTTATTGGCTCAAAAAATTCTCCTTACACGTTCTTTAAAAACGCTTTCACAAACCCAGCTTCAGAAGAGGAAAAACGATTTTTAGAAGGGTTGAAGAGTACAGTGCAGAGGTTTGATTATTCTTCTACTGATCTTGAATTTTTCTATTTTGATAGTGAAGATGGACAGCAAGTATATATCTTATCTCAGATTTTGGATTTTGTTGTAGAGATCACCTATAAAGGTGAGGGTGCCACATATATAGATAGCATTATAGTTAATTCAGAAGTTAGATAAAATAGGTTTGATATGGAAGTATTGATTGGGTAAGAAGGGTTATTTTAAAGACATTCTCTCAAAAATATTGAGAGGATAGTTGAATGTTAAAATCCTTAGCTAGATTATATAGCTTTATATGATGGAGTTTTTTCATAATAACACTTATGATTTTAGCTTGTATTCAATGAAAGCTGTAATCGGAAAAGTATAAATTGTGGTGATGAGGGCTACTTTAAATATTGGGTTGAGTACCAACCCGAAGTGCCCGCCACCTCTGAATAAATCTGTTTTTTTGTTGCTGATGCAGCAGAAAGACAGGTTTGGTATGGATACATGTTTAGGAAGTCGTGTATCTGTGAGTTGTGCTGCTTTATTGGGATGAAAGTCACAATAGGTAGTATTTTATATGCAAACTAAAAGGATGTTTACATGGCTATATATCTTAAGATTGATGGCGTAGAAGGTGATGTGACTGAGTCTTCTCACTCAAATTGGGTTGAGTGTGATTCAATGAGTTGGAATGTCAGTCGAGGTCTCTCTACTAAACCCGGTCAGGGTAAAGATCGTGAATCCACCTCTCCCAGCATAGGTGAAATTACGCTGACAACAAAAATGGATAAAACCTCACCCATCTTCTTTTCCGAAGCTTGTGTGGGGCAGGGGAAAACAGCGTTGATTCACATGGTGCAGACCAGCCCTAATGGTATCGAAACTTATATGGAGTATACGTTGACGAATACACTGATTAGTGGCTATAGCCTCAATGCGGATGAAAGTAATCGTCCGCAGGAAACGGTTACGCTCAACTTCACTAAAGTTGAGATGAAGTATACGCCGTGGGATGAGGCACATCGTCCTGAAGGTAGCGTGCCTGCAGGCTACGATATCGCACTGGGCGTCAAGCTGTAAAAAGCCCTCAAGCAAGTGTCTACTGGTCGAGCAGGCCAGTAGACACTTTAATATTTTGTAGATAAACACAACATTGAGCTGAGCAGTACAAGGTTAATTACACAGGATTGGTGTGTTTAATAAGTTAGACATCCTCATCCGCAAATGTGCTTGTAAAGGAAATACCATGGCTCATTTTTCGCAACAACCTCGCCTGTTGTCAATCGACAGCCCCTTAGGCCAAGATACCTTGCTGCTGACGCGCATTGAAGGTGAAGAGGCGCTTTCCAGTCTGTTTTCCTTTGAGATCGAGATGTACTCGACTCGCCAATCGATTTTACCTGCTGAGATTGTCGGTAAGAACGTCACCCTCAAACTGATGCAAGCGGATGATCAGGGCCTCAAAACTGACTCACATACGGTGATTAACGGTTTTGTACGCCAGTTTCGGGGTGAAGGCAGTCAGCTGCAAGACTTACGCTGTTACTCGGCAGAAGTCGTGCCCTGGTTATGGTTTTTAACCCAAACCAGTGACTCCAAAGTCTTTCAGCACAAAAATATCCGCCAGATTGCCAGCGAGGTGTTTGCCGATAACGGTTTCAGTGATTTTGAATTTCGCTTGATCGGTCAGCACCCTGTCCGTGATTACTGTGTGCAGTATCAGGAAAGTGATTTCACCTTTTTATCCCGTCTGTTTGAAGAAGAGGGCATCTACTACTTCTTCAAGCACAGCCAAGGCCAGCATATCCTCGTGCTGGCAGACCATAGCAGTGCCCCGGAAACCTGTGAAGAAAGTTCAGTCACCTACCGCACCGGCTCCTTAAGTGCGCACACTATTCATAGCTGGTCACACCAGCACAGCTTTCGTACCGGACGCTACGCCAAACGCGATTACGACTTCAAAAAACCATCCGATGTGATGCAAACCGGTATCAAGGGTGATATGGACGTACCGAGTATCGGACGCTATGAGCAATATCTTTACCCGGGCCGTTATTACAACAAAGGCTTGGGTGAGAGCCTCACACGCCTGCGTATCGAACACGACGAAGCGCTGCATGATCAGGTGTTGGGCAAAAGTACCTGCCGCACCTTCCGCACAGGCCACACCTTTGATCTATCCCGACACGATGACAACCCCGGTGAACTCGATACCTATCTGTTGGTGAGTATCCAGCACGACGCCGCAGACTACAGCTACACCAGTCGCGATGAAGAAACACGCCATTACGAAAACTGTTTTGTGTGCATGCCCGCCTCACGCGTCTACCGACCGCCACTAAAAACCGGTTGGCCCAAAATGCTCGGCCCACAGCACGCCATGATTGTGGGCCCTCCAGGCGAAGAGATCTACACCGATGCGTTCGGGCGGGTCAAAGTCCAGTTCCCCTGGGATCGTTACGGCAAATACAACGAGAACAGCTCCTGCTGGGTTCGTGTCAGTCATCAATGGGCCGGTAAAAACTGGGGCTCGATTTACATACCCCGTATCGGTCAAGAAGTCATTGTCGACTTCTACGATGGCAACCCCGATCGCCCCATTATCACCGGTCGGGTCTACAACGCCGAACAGATGCCGCCCTGGAACCTGCCCGCCAACAAAACCCAAAGTGGTGTCCTCACTCGATCCAGTAAAGGGGGTACGGCGGATAATGCCAACTGTATTCGCTTTGAAGACCTGAAAGGCGAAGAACAACTCTTTATCCACGCCGAAAAGAACCAGGATATCGAAGTCGAGAACGATGAAACCCATTGGGTCGGTCGCGACCGGGAAAAAACCATCGATCGGGATGAAACGGTCGTCGTTAGACATGACCGTACCGAAGACGTCGGCAATAACGAAACCATCAGCATCGTCAATAACCGTAAAGAAACCGTGGGTGGTAACGAAAAGGTCTCGATTGCCAAAAACCACACCCATAGCATCGGCAAAACCGAGATCAAAAGTGTCGGTTTAGCCCGCATTCAAGCGGTGGGCCTGAATGAAACTCTCACCGTGGGCGGCATGCAGCAAAGCCTTGTCGGCTTATCTCGAATCCAACGCGTGGGCATCAAAGACAGCTTAAAAGTCGGCAAGACCCTGAGCATCGAAGCGGGTGAAACCATCGAGCTGGTCTGCGGTGCCTCCAAAATCGTGCTAACGCCCAGTGCCATCCACCTCGACAGCCCCACCATTCATATTCTGGGTGGCAGTGCAGTGAATATTGATGGAGGAACGGTCAATATCAACTGCGGAGCGGCATCGGGAGCCAGTCCAGAGGGGCCGGATGAACCAGAAGAAGCATCACTGCAAGCGATGGATGTACTGACGGCACCCGATGCACCATCTGCAGTTGATACCGCGCCTTCTGCACAGCCTGCACCGATGGTAGCATCACCCGTGCAGTCATCGCCCTTAATCCATACCACGGTCGCAACGGACACGCCAAGTCCTGCATTGAATATAAGCCCATTCAATCCCAGTGCAGCCCCCATTAGCATGGCTGGTGAAAGTAATATCATTGCACCAGAAGGAGAAGGTGATTCGGGTTTTGGTGTTCGTGATGCGGTATCGATCGGCGTAGGTGTTGTTCCTGTTGCTGGGTCAGTCCAATCCGTTGTTGAGCTGGTATCGGGTAAAGATTATATTACGGGAGAAGAGACTAGCCGCGCTTGGGCAGCCGCAGGAATCATTGCGGGCATTATCCCGGGTGGTAAGGGGGTTTTGAAAGCGGCACAAACCGGCTTGCGAGTGCGTAAGGTAGCTAAGGCTGGGGATGATGTAGCAGGACCGCTTGCTAGAGGGCGTGCATCAGAAGCTAGAGTTTTAGATGATCTTGGGTTACCAAAAAATACAAAAAAAGTTAGCACAGATGAAGGAAATGCTATACCTGATGCGATGACATCTACCCGCTCAATTGAAGTCAAAGATTGTAAAAGTGTAGCATGCACAAGGCAAGTTCGCATCCAGACCGAAGCAGCAAGGCAATCAGGCCGTGAGTCGGTGTTGGTTACGGGAGAAAGGACTCATGTCACCCCGCAAACTAGAGAGGCGTTTGATCGAATTATCAGACGCGATGATTTAGGACCTCAGTGATGATTAAGACGAAACTTTATTTTAAAAATGGCACCGATTCTGGAGTTCTTACGGAAGCGCTAACAGTGTTGCCAGAGTCGATTCGACCAATATATTTTGCAGAGGACGAAGGTAGAGTTATTAAGGCTAATGTGCTGTCAGATACGGAACGCTTCCAGACTTTTCTGAAGGAAAACTCCATCGGTTTTTTCCTGTACTCTGAAAATAAAACCTGTATTGATATCTCAACGCCACGTAGTGGTTATGCTGAAGTTACTCTTTGGTTGACCGAAGACTTATCTGGAGAGTTGAGTATAGCGCTGTTTCAGAGTTTGATCGGTTGTAAACCAGTATTTGGATATGCTTGCGAAGATGGTGAATACGATCACCGCAACAGGTATTATATCACGATAGGAAAAAACCACGTTGAGGACTGGATAGGCCGGAAACTGGATCAATACATTTCCGGTGTTTACTGGTATACGTTACTCTCTGATGGGTTGCTAGCGCAGCATGGTGTCAAACTGGTCGATTTAGTAGATGAGGCTATGTGTGCTGAATCATTGGGGGATGGCTCGCTGCATCTGTTGAAATTTTTTGATAATCCAGAAGACTGGAGGGGTAATGCCAGTCGTCTAGATAACTTATGTGAGCGAGTTGAGGGCGTTTTTTCCCGTTCTTCTGTAGAAGAGGCTGTGATAGGGGTGACGAACTTTCTAGAATATGACGATATCATTGCTAATTGGAGGTGATTTTTTTCTATTAGGGTTTACTACTCAAGTTACGGTGTCCCGTCCACTGTCCGCAAGGCAGTTGGGTATGTGAAAACCAATAAAATTGATTAAGCTTCGATCAGTTTTGCGTTAGATATGTGCAATCGAGTGTCAAATGACAGCTTTAAAACGCCTATTTTTAGCAACCGACACTCACTTTTTTCGGCATTGGGCTGCTTTCGAGTAGGGTATGCCCCTGTTCTTTGCGGACAGTGTGTTTGTGTTGTTTTTTAAAGAGCAATGTTTATTGATTATGTGGGTGGTGCGTAAAAACCACGTAATGCGCCATGCCATAATGACACATAGAACCAGCTACTCGCCTTAGGTGGTTCAAGACCTAGCCAGACTTCAGCGGGTGTTCGTCCTCCCAGACTCTGGTGCAGTCGAATCTGGATATTCCACCCAAAAAAAGTGGGCACTTGCTTACCCAGTTGCGTGGCATCCTCAATCAGGATTTGGCGGATATGGGTTTTGAAGGTGCCAAAGAAGCGTTCGATCCGACCATTCTGCCAAGGGCAATGCTTCTCGGTGGTTTGGTGTCGTATGCCTAGTAGCCATAAGCCGAAGCGGAATAGGTTAGTGGCTACAGCGTATCAGCCGATGAAGACAATCGTCCACAAGAGTCGATCACACTCAACTTTACCAAGATTGAGATGAAATACACTCCATGGGATGAAGCTCACCGTCCAGAAGGTAGCGTACCTGCGGGTTACGATATTGCACTGGGCGTTAAGCTATAAGCTTAGGCGGAATCAATGTCTACTAGATGACTATCCAGTAGACATTTTTTAACTGCACATCATACCATTGACCTAAGCAGTACAAGGTTAAGCGAAAAGGACGAGTGCGCCTTAGCATAGGACGCTGTGTTCCGCACATGTGCTTGTAAAGGAAATACCATGGCTCATTTTTCACAACAATCTCGCCTGCTGTCCATGGACAGCCCCCTGGGTCAAGACACGGTCCTACTCACCCGTGTTGAAGGCGAGGAGGCTCTGTCGAGCTTGTTTTCGTTAGAAATAGAGATGTACTCCATCCGTCAGTCGATTTTACCTGCTGAGATTGTTGGTAAAAACGTCACCCTCAAGCTGATGCAAGCGGATGATCAGGGCCTCAAAACTGACTCACATACAGTGATTAACGGTTTTGTACGCCAGTTTCGGGGTGAAGGCAGTCAGCTGCAAGACTTACGCTGTTACTCGGCAGAAGTCGTGCCCTGGTTATGGTTTTTAACCCAAACCAGTGACTCCAAAGTCTTTCAGCACAAAAATATCCGCCAGATTGCCAGTGAGGTGTTTGCCGATAACGGTTTCAGTGATTTTGAATTTCGCTTGATCGGTCAGCACCCTGTCCGTGATTACTGTGTGCAGTATCAGGAAAGTGATTTCACCTTTTTATCCCGTCTGTTTGAAGAAGAGGGCATCTACTACTTCTTCAAGCACAGCCAAGGCCAGCATATCCTCGTGCTGGCAGACCATAGCAGTGCCCCGGAAACCTGTGAAGAAAGTTCAGTCACCTTCCGCACCGGTTCCTTAAGTGCGCACACTATTCATAGTTGGTCACACCAGCACAGCTTTCGTACCGGACGCTACGCCAAACGCGATTACGACTTTAAAAAACCATCCGATGTGATGCAAACCGGTATCAAAGGGGACATGGACGTGCCGGGCATAGGTCACTATGAGCAGTATCTTTACCCGGGCCGTTATTACAACAAAGGCTTGGGTGAGAGCCTCACACGCCTGCGTATCGAACACGACGAAGCGCTGCATGATCAGGTGTTGGGCAAAAGTACCTGCCGCACCTTCCGCACAGGCCACACCTTTGATCTATCCCGACACGATGACAACCCCGGTGAACTCGATACCTATCTGTTGGTGAGCATCCAGCACGATGCGGCGGATTACAGCTACACCAGCCGCGATGAAGAGACACGCCATTACGAAAACTGTTTTGTGTGCATGCCCGCCTCACGCGTCTACCGACCGCCACTAAAAACCGGTTGGCCCAAAATGCTCGGCCCACAGCACGCCAGGGTGGTGGGCCCTCCAGGCGAAGAGATCTACACCGATGCGTTCGGTCGGGTCAAAGTCCAGTTTCCCTGGGATCGTTACGGCGAATATAACGAGAATAGCTCCTGCTGGGTCCGTGTCAGTCATCAATGGGCCGGTAAAAACTGGGGCTCGATTTACATACCCCGTATCGGTCAGGAAGTCATTGTCGACTTCTACGATGGCAACCCCGATCGCCCCATTATCACCGGTCGGGTCTACAACGCCGAACAGATGCCGCCCTGGAACCTGCCCGCCAACAAAACCCAAAGTGGTGTCCTCTCCCGCTCCAGTAAAGGGGGTACGGCGGATAATGCCAACTGTATTCGCTTTGAAGACCTGAAAGGCGAAGAACAACTCTTTATCCACGCCGAAAAGAACCAGGATATCGAAGTCGAGAACGATGAAACCCATTGGGTCGGTCGCGACCGGGAAAAAACCATCGATCGGGATGAAACGGTCGTCGTTAAACATGACCGTACCGAAGACGTCGGCAATAACGAAACCATCAGCATCGTCAACAACCGCAAAGAAACCGTGGGTGGTAACGAAAAGGTCTCGATTGCCAAAAACCACACCCATAGCATCGGCAAAACCGAGATCAAAAGTGTCGGTTTAGCCCGCATTCAAGCGGTGGGCCTGAATGAAACCCTCACCGTGGGCGGCATGCAGCAAAGCCTTGTCGGCTTATCTCGAATCCAACGCGTGGGCATCAAAGACAGCTTAAAAGTCGGCAAGACCCTGAGCATCGAAGCGGGTGAAACCATCGAGCTGGTCTGCGGTGCCTCCAAAATCGTGCTAACGCCCAGTGCCATCCACCTCGACAGCCCCACCATTCATATTCTGGGTGGCAGTGCGGTGAATATCGATGGAGGAACGGTCAATATCAACTGCGGCGTGGCGTCAGGGGCTAGCCCTGAAGGGCCGGATGCCTCGGAGACTGCCTCACTGCTATCCAACATTACCCCCGTCATGGCCGCCGGGTTGGCGATGTTCAGTGGAAAAGAAGTCGGCGGTAGTGTGCCCGAGGCATCTGCTGCCCAGTTGGAATCCGAAGAAGGTATTACACGCAAAGAACGCTATGAGATGCGCAAGGAGCTGATTAGCACCACAGCTGATATTCCCGAACTGACCAATGCCCGTGAGCGTCTAGATTTTAATAATGATAACATCATACGGGCTGAAGCCGCTCAGTATGTCTACGCTCACGATGCCTATTATCGTGGTGAATCAGATGTATTACCTGAACCCCCTGAAGGCCTTAGGGCTCTTGGTGCTGATGAGCTAATAGAAAAAGGCTTGGAACCAAGCGATTTTTTAAATGATGAAACCGGCTTTGGCGCCGCTCTATTTGAGTCTGATATCACTGGCGAAACCATGTTGACCTTTAGGGGGACAACCTCAGGTGTAGACTGGAAAAATAACGCTCAGCAGGGCCTAGGGATTGAATCTGAGCAATATACGCAGGCGATAAGGTTGAGTAGGCATGTTGATGAAGCTTTAGATGGGGATTTTGTGAATGTTGGCCATTCTTTAGGAGGTGGATTAGCGAGTGCAGCAGTAGGGGTGACGGGAGCTCAAGGCTATACCTTTAACTCAGCAGGTCTGCACCCTAAAACGCTTTCACGGGAGTTGGAAAACGGTGCTTTATCTTTTGAAGAAACGAGAGCTTTAATACAATCCCAGGCCGTTAGGGGTGAAGTATTGACTTTAGCACAAAGTACAGGTGTAAAAGCCTTAGTCACAGGTCTTGCCGCCAAGGTGGCAGGCCCTGTAGGAGCTTTTATAACGGGAATGGGCTTTGCCGGACTAAACTGGTTGCCTAAAGCATCCGGTAGCTTGTCGACTTTACCAAGCGTAAAAGGGGGAAATCCGTTGGCTCGACATGGAATGGATCAAGTTGTACAAGGGATAGAAGCACAAAAGCAAGAAGATATTCAAACCATTTCCAACCATGCCAAAGGAATGTTATGACCGGTGATATACAACAGCGCACATTTTGGACCCTAATGTCCTTAGGTCTCATTATACTTTTAACCGGATGCTTACAGGTAGGAACAGCTATGAACAACAAACAATTTCCAGCGGATCAATATTTTGATGAACCGATGGTAGCATTTCTAAATGCAGTTAAACGAAACGATCGTCAGCAAGCACAGTCGGTACGTGATCAAGGGCTTGATTTGAATATTAATGGTCGTGAAGGCATCACACCACTGATGTGGATCATTATGCAATGGGATCTTCAAGCGACGGAGTTGATGTTGCAGTTGGGTGCGGATCCAAATTTTCCAGTTAAGTATTCAAATAGGCTGGTTGGTGTCACTTATAGTCAACCACTGGCCATAATTGCTGGTGGTAATAATACCGCTTTACTGAAATTGTTGTTGCAGTATGGTGCAGATCCTAATTCTACAAATGCAACAAATCAGCGTCCTTTATTCAAAGCTATAAGCCAGGATAACTGGGAGCATTTTGAAATTCTGCTAGCGGCCGGTGCTGATATGGATGCAGTGGATAATTCAGGTGCTAATGCTGCTTTACATGCTGTTTACGTTAGTAGATACGCATTTGCTTTGGAATTAATACAACGAGGATCTGCACCAAACTTAATCTCGAGTACAGGAGGCTCTATAGCCACTAATTTATATAAGGTAGAATCTGATTCGCGTATGCAGTTTGGACCACTGCTAGAACAGATTAAAGCCCTTCTAATCGAAAAAGGCATCCCTTATCCACCGCCAACCCCAGCCGAGCAGCGTGAAATCCGAGCAAGGCTGCAGACGCAATAAAAAGCATACAATGGATAGTTATAGTTGATGAAACCAACGCAAATGGACATAACTGACACCAAAGAGCAGAGCATTAGAGATCGATTGATGCGTATGGCCTGTTTAATCTGATAGGCTTGCTCTTTGTGCTTATCTTTATGGCGGCTTGTATTGATCAAGGAGGGTTAATGCAGCACAAGCTGACCTCCCTCCGACCTAGTACGTCACATGAGTGTTGCGGTTATTATCTGAATTCAGGAAACGTTCCTTGTTGAATGGCTTTCATGCTGAAAGTTTATTCATAACAGTCTGGTTATATCAAGAAGGCTGACCCCTTGAATAAAACTGGTTGCCTAAGGCATCCGGTAGCTTGTCTACCTTGCCAAGCGCAGAAGGGGGGGATCCGTTGGCTCGACATGGAATGAATCAAGTAATACAAGGGATAGAAACACAAAAACAGGAAGATATACAAACCCTATCGAATTATTCCAAAGGAATGTTATGACCAGTGATTTGCAGCAGCGCATATTATGGATCTTGATGTGTTTAGGTCTTCTTATACTTTTAACCGGATGCTTACAGGTAGGTACAGCAATGAACAACAAACAATTTCCAGCGGATCAATACTTTGATGAACCGATGGCGTCTTTTTTAAATGCAGTAAAGGGTAAAGATCGGCAGCGGGCTCAGTCCATTTTAGATCAAGGGTTAGATTTAAATATCAATGGGCGGGAGGATATTACGCCATTGTTGTGGATTATCATGCAATGGGATCTGCAAGCGACAGAACTGATGTTGCAGTTAGGAGCAGATCCTAATTTTCCGGTGAAGTATACGGATAGACTTGGGGTTAGTTATACACAGCCATTAATGTTTGTAGCTGGAGGAAATAGCACCCCTTTACTGAAATTGTTGTTGCAGTATGGTGCAGACCCTAATTCTACAAATACAACAAATCAGCGCCCTTTATTCAAAGCTATAAGTCAAGACAACTGGGAGCATTTTGAAATTCTGCTGGCGGCCGGTGCTGATATGGATGCAGTGGATAATTCTGGGAGAAATGCTGCATTGTATGCAGTCTATGTTAGCGGTTATGATTTTTCTTTGAATTTACTGCAGAGAGGGGCTGCTCCGAACCTAATATCAAGCACAGGTGGTTCTATAGCAACTAATATATACGATATTGAGTCTAGTTCACGTCGACAACTAGGTCATGTTGGAGAACAGATTAAGGCGCTTCTCATCGAAAAAGGCATCCCTTATCCACCGCCAACCCCAGCCGAGCAGCGTGAAATCCGAGCAAGGCTGCAGACGCAATAAAAAGCATACAATGGATAGTTATAGTTGATGAAACCAACGCAAATGGACATAACTGACACCAAAGAGCAGAGCATTAGAGATCGATTGATGCGTATGGCCTGTTTAATCTGATAGGCTTGCTCTTTGTGCTTATCTTTATGGCGGCTTGTATTGATCAAGGAGGGTTAATGCAGCACAAGCTGACCTCCCTCCGACCTAGTACGTCACATGAGTGTTGCGGTTATTATCTGAATTCAGGAAACGTTCCTTGTTGAATGGCTTTCATGCTGAAAGTTTATTCATAACAGTCTGGTTATATCAAGAAGGCTGACCCCTTGAATATTGGTAATCTTGAACAATCAGTGACGCTAGATGGCTGTTCAATCAATTAAGAACAGTAGCACGACAGATTTCTGTGCTACTGTGTGTTTTGATTGCGTTTTGTTAAAGAGCGTTAGTTTCTTGATGTGTTGTTGGTTTTAAATTTTTACTGATCCCGATCTCTTCGCAAGAAAATACTTTGGTACAGTCTATCGATCAATTTCTCACTACTGTCAGCTCGTCAGGTAACCGAACAGCATGGATCGACCCGCCATTGGTTGCAAAATAAATAATGCCATCTTGTATGGCGAGCGAACGTGGGATGGGGTGTTCTGTTGGGTAGTAATACACCCGCTCACCGGTTTTTTCATCAAGGCCAATGATACCGCCGGCTTGAGTGCCAGCATAGACTACCCCATTGTACGGCACCATTGCGCCTCGAATACTACCTCTGGTTGGCACATCCCAAACAGGTATAAGGTCACGTTTTCGCAGTGCATGGACACGGGCATCGACAGATGGAATATAAATATGTTTCTCTGAAGCCGATAGGCGCCCTGGGCTTGCTCCGGCTTCAATATGGTAACGGCCTAGAATAACGCCGCTTTCAGCATCAAAGGCATAAACATCGGCGGCAGTAGAGTGCTGTACTTTATTGACGGTGTAAATGACACCTTCATCATAGATGAGTGAACGTGAGTTCAATGTTGGTTCAACTGAATCTTTTTCTTCATTATTCCAGTCAGAGGTATAACGCCATTTTAACTCATGCGTATCTACGTTAAATGAAAATACGTCTTGATATAGGTTTTTCATATATAATACATTGTTATGAATATAAAAATCCGAATTAAACCCGCTAAGCCTTGTATCGTTTTGATCAAAACCCATTATTAGATTAATAGATTGACTGGTAACTGACTTCTCATAGAGCTCAAGTGTTGTGGAAAAAAAAATACGTTCGTTTTTTGCTAAGTATGCCATGATACTGCGATTTGTTTTTACTATGTCGTGAACATTTCCATCTGCTTTTCCAATAACATGTATGCGCTGTGGATTTCGGCAATTTGTAACGGTGTCTGGATAAAAGGTCTGATAAGCAGCATTTGTGCTTATGATGATAAAATCATCACTAACCGTAAGTTTGTTTTCTAGTGGACATTCTAAATCTAGTTTCCAGTTGAGAGTGCCATCTAGCGAAAGGGAATAGAGGTGATTTGTTTCATCAGAAAAAATGAGAGCGTTATCATATATTGTCATTTCAGACATAGAGAAGCTCAAAGTTTTGTATTCCCAAATTTCGTAGGCTAAACGCTGTTTATTTATATAAAAATAAAAAAATAATCCAAACAGTGCGATGATGGCTATCCATATAATGAAATACCAAATGGTTATCGTTTTGTTACTTTGCTTTGTCGCTATTTTTTTCTGCATATTAGATTTTAGCATTATGGGTTTGGAACGCCAGGAAGGCATAGCTCCCTCGTGCGTTTCTGTTGATCTGCAACTATATCCTTCACCCTGGTTGCATCTGCAGCGATTTGTTCCCCTATGTCGCGTTCAGCATCCATAATGCACAGGTTATAGTTTGCCTGAATATCCTCAAGGGAATAACGTGCACCCGATTGCAATTGATTGCGTCGATCGCTTTCACACCCCTCAATTTTGGTTTGACGAGTTTGATCCGCTATTTCACGGAAATGCTCTTCAATCGGAGGTATTTGAGATGGCATAATCTTGTCATGATATATGCATTGTGGTAAGGCTCTAGCGTTACTAATGGCATTTCCTATGTCATTGGCTTGCTGTGCTTGTGTTACTGTAATAGCTGTAGAAGCTTGTCTAATCCTTGTTGCGACACGAGCAAGGCCCGAAAGCAAAGGATGCAACCCCAACGGATCAACCCACCCGGTCGGATTGGCCACATACGCATAGCTATTCAGCCCACCCGCCAATCCAATCGGATCTTGGGTGATATACCGCCCTTGCTTGGGATCATAGTAACGATAGCGGTTGTAATACAGTCCGGTTTCTTCATCCAGCCATTGGCCTTGAAAACGAATCGGTTGTTGTAGGTTCGGCACCGTGCGTTCGTTTTTGATGGCTGCCCAGTCATCGGGTTCTGCGCTCCAGAGCAGGTGGCCGTCTTCGTCGATCAGTTTGGTCGGGGTGCCGAGGTGGTTGGTGATGAAGGCGCTGTAGCGTGGGGTGTTGATATTGTGGTCGTTAAATTGTTCCAGTGTCAGTCCACTGGCTTCGAGGGCATCAATGCCGAGTTCATCGACTCTAAACAGGGGCGCAAAACTACTGGGTTCGTAGAACACTGTGGTGCGTTGTTCGCCAGTGTCTTCATGCACCAGTTGATCTCCGTCCCAGCCATAGCGGGTGAGCTGGCTCGGGCAGCGTTCGGGGAACACTTGTTTAGCGATGCGCCGCGACAGGGCATCGTAGACGTAATAGGTTTTCGTGGTTGGGTAGCCGGGCCGCTGGCGTGTGACGCTGGAGAGCCGCTGTAAGCCGTCGTATTCAAAGGACTGCAGATCGTAAGGGGTACGTTTTTCGATCAGGTTACCGGCATTGTCATAGCGGTATTCGGCACGCTGGTATTGATCAATACGGTTAGTCGACCAGGTACTTTGACTGGAGGGCAGGCCGTTGATGCGGTTTCCTTCAGGGTCCAGCGCGTAGTGGTGTTCATGGTTGCCCGTTGGGCTTTGTAATGCACTGCCGGTTAAGCGCCCGGCAGGGTCGTATTCAAACGTCTGCGCCACCTGTGTGATCAGTGGCGTGTTGGGCTCTGAGGTTGGGATTGATTGCGTAAGGCCGGTTAAACGAAAACGGGCATCGTAGCGGTATTGATGGATCTGAATCGGGTGGCTTTGATCGGAGAGGTGTTGCTCACCGCTGATATAGATATCGCGTTGGGCCGCCAGTAAACCCACTGGGTTGTAACGGCGTTCGCGTGTCAGCAGAGGCTGTGCCTGATCTCTGACCTGAATCTGACGCGTCTGCTCCCGATGCAGGGCATCGGGTTCAATAGAGAACTCCAGGGTGCCCAGGCGTAATGCCAGCAAATGCCCACTGCCGTAGGTGAGCCAGCCCATGGGATGTTCACCCTGTTGGGTCAGCGTGGGTAGGCCCTGCGAGTTGTATTCGGTTTGATTATGCCACTCCCAGACAACCTCTTTAACCGGTATAGGGGGCAGGAATTGGTCGCATTCCGGTGGCTCGACTTCAGCACGTTGCAGTGCGAGGTGCGCGTTTTTATGCCATTGCTGTTCAATCAGGAGCGCCCCAGAGGGATCGTAAGTCCATTCAACCCGCGCATAAATATTATCCGCCTGGACCAGGCGACCGACGGCATCGTAGCGGAAGTGCTCCACCTGTTCGGGTGCCATTTCGGTAGCAGGCAGTTCACGGGCCAGCAAACGGCCGAGGGCATCATAATGCAAGGTCGTGGATTGCGTTTCGCCGTTGACCACTTCCTGCTGCTGGATCAGATCCCCGCGCAGGTTATAGGTATAGTGACGTTCACGGCCATCAAAGCCGACCTCGCGCACCACCCGGTCCAGGGTGTCATACTCAAACGCATAGGTCGCGCCATTGGCGTTGGTGATTTCAATCGGACGACCGGCCAGGTCATAACGATAACGGCGGGTATGGTTATTGGCATCGGTCTCGGCAATGACCTGGCCTTTAGCGTCGTAACGCAGTGACTGAATTACCCCCTTGGCATCGCGGGCCTCACTCAACAAGCCCTCGTTATTGTAGGTGTAGTGCAACTGGCTGCGATCCGGCAAGATGACAGCGGTGCGTTGGCCAACGGCGTTGTATTCGAAGCAGGTGATCTGCTCCAGTGGATCGGTGACTCGAATCAATTGCCCCCATACATCATATTCATACTGGGTGGTCTGATCAGAGCAATCGGTGACACTGGCCAGTTGGCCCAGGTCTGTCCAGGTATAGTGGTGCGTTGCGCCTTCTGGATCAATGCGTCGTGTGGGTCTGTCCGGTAAGCTCGGGTAATCATACTCAATCTGCGAGGTGTGCTGAAGAGCATCAGTGATGGCAGAGATATTGCCCTGATCATCATATTGAAACTGATGGGTTGCACCATCAGGAGCTTGGGTCTGTGTCAGACGTCCATTGGCATCCCGTTGGTAGCGGTAGTGCTGTTTATCCGGTAGAGAAACATAAATCAGCTGACCGTAGCCATCACGTTGATAACTGGTGACGCCACCCAATGGGTCGATCTCAGATAACCGCTGGCCCTGTTTATTGTAGCTGTAGTGAATTTCACTACCGTCCGCGCGGTGATGTGCACTCCAGCGTAGATTAGGGCCGCTGCCGGTAAAGGCATAACGCTCCTCACGTCCGAGATTATCGGTGACACGGGTGAAGGTGTCTTGATAATCATATGTGCGTGTCAGGCCGTCTTCTTCAATCTGTTTGAGTACCTTGCCTTGCGGTGTGTGCTCGGTCCATTCGTAGTGCATGGTGCGACGGCCCGGCTGGGTGTAACCGGTTAGTATATGCTGAGTCCATTGATACTCTATTACGATTCGATGGGTACGATCGCGGACAGCGATTAAATCACCCGTGGCGTTGTAATCAAATTGAACCAGTTGGCAGGCAGCTTCGCCATCGACATCGACCGCATTTAAGCGCACCTTGGGGTCGTCAGGTTCGGGGTTGGCAGCCACTTGATAATGAAACTGGTAGCGTCGGCCAGCACTGTCAATCACCTGCTGAATCAGACCGGCGGCATCACGTTCATAGGTGGTGCCGTAACCCTGTTGGGTATATTCAGCGGCTAGCTGCCAATCCAGTGCACAGGGTTTAAGCAGATAGACACGCTGGCCGGTGGATACGAAGTAGAGATTTTCATCAAGAGTTTCAGATTCAGGTAGACCGTTAAACGCGGGGTGCTGGCTTGGATGTGAGTTTGTGGACTGTGTGGGTTGTTGATCGGATAGGTCTTGAACACCGCCACGGGCCAACCAAAATTGTTCAGAATCTGAATAGACCACAGCACCGGGGGCTAATTCTGAAAAGCGAATCCGCCGACCATGGGCATCATGCAAGATCAATTGATTAACTGGCTGATTCGTGACTTCGGTGCTGTGCTCTAATGCGAAGTCGTCAAACTCTGCTAACGCATCCGTGGCGTCTGTTCCATTAGACTCCGGTGTTTCTATAGGCTGGAGGGTTAAACGCAAGTTGTTACCCGTGACTGACCAGCCTTGCCCTAGTATACCGATGTTGGCATTGCTGGAAACATAACCACGGCTAAAAACAAACGGAGCCGGTGCTGGCAACGCAAAGTCAGTGGTGGCGGGCAGTAACTTGGAGCCGAGAATCGGGTTAACCGGATTGCCACAGTTGGGGGAGCAGGGCGCAATTTGGTCAGCTTCGCCTTCACCTGAACTAGCGGCTGCGCCATCACCGATTAGCACAGACCCCAGTCCACCGATAATCACCCCGCCATGGGCGGTGGAATCGGTCATGCGCGCGGCAGGGCGACCATTGATAAACACCGTGGCAGAACCACTGACAAGGGTATCCGGAGGGCCATTGCACACCAGGCTATCACCCACACGCCCCGCCGGTTGATTGCCTATAAAAACATCGCTAGAGCCGCTGGAAATGGGGCCGCCAACATGCGGGGTTTTACCGGTAACGGCAGGACAGCTGTGGTTGTCGCCTAAACGTGCAGAGGGCTTGCCCATAAAACACTCCTTGTTGAATGACACCCATGCTGATGATTTACATGAGACAGCCTACTCCCTGATGACCGCGAACGAACTATAACGCGATTTGGGAAGTTTGCCAAATGCTAAGCCAGGATTTAGATGAAGAAGGCTAGCCCCTAGAAGACCCCCTTGCACTCTTGACTCCACAGGCTAAAAAAATTAGGCTCTGCTCTAAGAAGTAAGGACCATTTCTGAACTTAATGAACTAATCACGACAAGGATATAGTCATGCCGACTCTCCATTTCAATCACCCTGCTTGCTATATTTTTATCCTCTATTTCGCTTCAATTGATACGCTCATTAACCATAAACCTCTAGTGCGGTTGGGTGATTTGGATCAATGTCCAGTGCATAAATATGGATCAACAGCCATTACATAGTTTGCATCACCAACAGGTGGTGGTCGTCCGATTGCTACAGCAGGAGATAAGACGATGCGTGCTGCAACTTTTACGCGTTGCACTATGTATTATTACTGACTCGTTGTCATAAACAACTCAACGTTACTGATGTGCTTAATAAGGGATTACTATGGCTCTCTTTACCCAACAGGACCGGCTCCTGGCTATCGATACCCCACTGGGGTCTGATGTATTGTTACTGACCCGATTAAAGGGGCAGGAAAACATTTCGTCGCTGTATGCATTTGATGTGGAACTCTATTCCGCCAGTACCCAGATTGAGGCAGACAAAATCGTGGGTGAAAATGTGACGCTGAAAATTATGCAGACAGACACCCTGGGACTTCGCTCAGGTGGCTATCGGCATATTAATGGTTACGTCCGGCGCTTTCGGGGTGAAGGTGAGCAGTTGCAGGGATTACGCCGTTACACGGCCGAAGTGGTGCCCTGGTTATGGTTCTTAACACAAACCAGCGACTCGAAAATCTTCCAGAACAAAACTATTAAACAGATCGCTACTGAGATCTTTGCTGAAAATGGTTTTAATGATTTTGAGTTCCGACTGATCGGGCAGCACCCGATCAGGGAATATTGCGTGCAATACCAGGAAAGTGATTTCACCTTCCTGTCTCGTCTGTTTGAAGAGGAAGGGATTTTCTATTATTTCCATCACGAAGACGGCAAACATACCCTGATTATCGCTGACCATAATGGTGCTTATGAGACCTGCCAAGAAGGCTCAGTGAGCTACCAGGCTGGTTCTTTGTCGGCACATAGTATTCATGCCTGGTCGCATCAATATGAGTTTCGAACCGGACGTTATGCCAAACGTGACTATGATTTCAAAAAGCCTTCTGATCGACTGCAGACGGGTGTCGCGGCAGATATGCCCTTAAATGGTGTGAAACGCTTTGAGCATTTTATCTACCCGGGCCGCTACGAGGACAAAAGCTTCGGTGATCAACTCACCCGTTTACGCATTGAACAGGACGAAGCCTCCCACGATCAGGTCAAAGGTGAAAGTGGCTGCCGGAGCTTTACGCCCGGGCATAGTTTTACCCTGAATCGGCACGATGATGCCCCCGACGAGATGGATGACTACTTGCTGCTGGGCGTAGATCACCAGGCCAGTGATTACAGCTACACCAGTCAGGATGACGTCGAGCGCGAATACAAAAACACCTTCCGCGCCATGCCAGCTTCCCGCGTCTATCGTCCGGCGATGATTACCGGCTGGCCAAAAATGCAGGGACCCCAGAACGCCATGGTGGTCGGCCCGGCCGGTGAAGAGATCTACACCGACAACTATGGCCGGGTAAAAATTCAGTTTCCCTGGGACCGCTACGGCCAGTACAACGAAAACAGCTCCTGCTGGGTCCGCATGAGCAACAATTGGGCCGGCAAGAATTGGGGTGGCATATTCATACCCCGTATCGGTCAGGAAGTGATTGTCGACTTCTACGACGGCAACCCGGACCGACCGATCATCACCGGGCGTGTCTACAACGCTGAACAGATGCCGCCCAACAGCCTACCGGCGAATAAAACCCGCATGACCCTGCGCAGCGATACGCACAAGGGGGAAGGGTTTAATGAGCTCACCTTTGAGGATGAGGCGGGTGAAGAGTTTATTTATATCCATGCGCAGAAAAACATGGAATTGCAGGTGCAAAACTCACGCCACAAGCGAGTTGAGTTTGATGATACCGCCACTATTGGCAATAACTCCTATCTGGCCGTTGCTCATGACCGCATCGAAAAAATCGATCAGAATCAAGATACGACTATTACCGGTAATTTGACTGAAAAAATTGATGGCAATCAGGGGATTACCCTGGGTGGCGATCAACACACCAAAGCGGGAGGCGATATCACCTATAAAACCGGTGGTGAAATTGTTCTGGATGCCAGAAAGATCACCCTGGTGTCTGGTGGGACGGCTTTGGTAGTGTCCGCAGGCAGTGTCAACGTGGTTCCCAGTCTCAATGTGGGTTCTGCATCGCCAGGCACCGCCGCTATACCCGCTATCCCAGAGGTTTTGGATACAGCGTCGGGCACAGGTTCCCCCTTTGTTTCTCACTGTCCCAAGAGTGCCGCATGAGTTCAATAACAAGACCGACCTGGATCGGACAGTGTCAGGTACGCGTTCACCCGGGGCACGATATTCCCTGGGCTGGCAATGCTCAGGATGGTCGTAGCTATGTGGTGATTCAAGCTGACACCCAGAATGAATTTGAAGCCGCTTTGTTAACCTCGCTAGAGGAGCTGCATCTCGACCTTACTGGGCTTGAAGAGGTTGAGCCCTTGCTGCAGCATTTTGCTCGTCAGGGTATGAGTCGCCCCTTGGTAGAGCTGGCTCAGCAGCTCAATGATGATAATCGAGTGGTCTTTGGAAGGTTTGAACCGGTCAATAGGGGACCCTTACAAGCAGGGAATGCAGAAACAATAGATACCCAATGCCGCCAGGAAAGTGACTCTAGCATCACGCATCTACCACCGCCCCCACTGGGTTCAGAAGTAGAATGGGGATCTTTACTACAGTCAGATGCAGAACCACTTTGGGCCATCGTAGACGGTGTAAACTGGCCTGAAATCCAATCGCTGTTGAGCGAGCACCTGCCGCCACATGCGTGTTTGTATTCGACGCAGGATGTCCAGTCTCAGGCGATAGCCCCTTGGTTGGTTCGTCTGGAACCCGATAATCCCATAACCTACATTGTTCAAGCACGACCACAAGATAGTCATGCGCTAATTCTGTTTCAAAGTCAGTCTCAATTAAAGGCACTGCGAGATCATTTTCGCTTATTTACCCTGGTCTGGACCCCCGCTGATGAACAGGCACCGATCTATTTTCGTTTTTATGACCCACGTGTCCTGACAGATCTGTTCAGTGCGCTTGATCCTTGGAAGCAAACCCGATTTTGTGCCCCGGTCAGTGCTTTTTATGTGCCGCTGAGCCCCTGGCTGCGTGTTCCGGAATGGGCTAAGTTGGATCAGCCCCTGCCACTGACCGCTGCGTTGGATAGTTACCAGCAGCGTCTGCTTAAACTAGCGCCTGCCGATAATCTACCAGACAATGTTATTACTGGAAGTCGTGGTTTCCGTATTACTGCAAAAGAGTTTGAACAGTTTGGCTTTCTAAATGCCTGTCGTCAGCAGAACAGCTTAGCCATCACGCTACATCAGCATTATGCCGAACGCTGTTCTATGGATGACTACCTCCGCTATGCTGCGCTAGCCCCCAAGTTGGGGAAACAATTTGATTGCCATTCAACCAAGCACGTCAAAACACTTGCCCAGTGCCTGGTGCTTTTGGGTGAACACTTCCCACAGAACTATCCACAAGCACTCACTTTTTTAAAAGATAAGCACAAATCAGCCCATGAACGCATAGAAGGGTTATGGCAATGGGTGCCGCAAGGGCTCTTACTGCAAAAACTTGAGTCTACGTATGAGCAACAAGTTGGACATGAATCCAATGATAACGACCAGACCATGGAAGACCTGTTCAGCCCACTAAAAGGAGGTACCCAATGAGCTATCAACCGACCCTGGAAGATATGATGTGTCTGTTTTTGGAGCAGCCGGAGAAGTTTTCTGCCCGTTTACAAACACAGCGTTCACTAATCAATGCCGCCAATGCTGGTGCGGTGGATGAAACGGTCAGGGCTCACTATGCAGATTATTTACGTAATGGCGGCGAACCCTTAACAGAAACGAGAGTGTCACAGGTTTCCCGGATGGATGACACTATCCATGATACGGTGTTTGGAGCGGCAAACTGCGGCTGTGTTTCAGAATCGCCTTGCTGCCTGGTCAGTGGTGAAGTAGTGGATGCGGTATACCCGTCCCGAAAAGTGGAATGGCCCAATCGCCCCTCGAGTGATAAGCCCAAAACCCTTTGGTTAATTGCGGATAGTCAAGAAGGCAATGAATACTACGCTGAAGTTAATGTGGATTGGAAGGGTAGTGCTTGTCGAAGTGAGTATAAAACTGCCGAAGAGCGGCAGTACTTACCAGCGATTCAAATTGAGCGTTCGGGTACGGACACTCTGCAACAGTCTGATAACAGCGAAACCCATAAAGTCTATCTAAATCAATCGACAGGCGTCTTGGATTTATTACGCAGCGTATTGCCTGACGCCATCGTCATACCTTTAGCTATTGTAGATCGTATCTTAAGCCTGCCTCGCTTCCTCAGTGGTTTGGATAGAGCCAGCTTTTCTCCACGTCAATGTGCGGCCTCAACAGACATGAGACAGGCGTTGCAGGTGGGGATTTTACCGCAAATGGGTGTCGAGGGTTCAATTTCAGTCGGTGCAAAAACCATTTTCAGCCTGAATGGGATCAGCGGTGAAGTTAGTGCAGAAGGCAGTCTTACCGGTAAGATTGCGCAATATGAAATCAGCGCCAACGCCGAAAAAAGCGCTTATGGTGACAGTCATGAGCGCTCAGTTGATATGAGCACGGCTGAACGTGAACCCGGTTTTTTAGGTCTGATCGGTTCAATGTTCAACCAATTGAGTCAAGCTGTTTCTCATGGCAGTAGTGACCCATCGGGTAGCTCACAAGGATCAGATGACACCCCGGAGAGTCTGATGAGAAGCAATGATTTTACCTCCAGTATCACGTTGTATAAGACGCTAAAGGTCGATTTCTGTGCAATAGAACTCCGCCGAAAACAAAATACACCCTATTTAGAGCTAGCCTGGGTCACAGGAACAAGCAATGGGATCAACACAAGCCTGACCATTGGTGTCGAGGGCAAAATAGACCTAGTGGACCTGCTGGTCAGAGGGGTGTTTAAAAGTGGTCGAGTCGCCCGCGAAATTGCCGAGCTGCGCTTTAAAGCGGCGAATGGGGAAACGGTCGATGGCACGGTTGAAATGAACCTGACTTTGGCCGCCGAGGGTAATGTTGAGCATAACGTCTCGACCCAAGCGACGACGATCACCGTGACCACTCAGGAAGACCTGGAAGAACAACTGAATCAGCTCCAGCATGAGTTTACAGGGACCTTAAAAATCGTCGGCGAAGCGGAAATAAAAGTCCATCTCGGCGTAAAATACTGGCTGGTTAGCGGACGTGTGGGGGTTAACGGTACGTTACATACCGCCTGGACATGGGAAGTGAAAACTATCGATAAGCAGCGCAAAAAACGCTTTTACTTCGAGGGTCTCAAGGTCAGTGTGGAGGCGTATGCAGAGGTTGAATACGATGATGAACCAGCTACAACTGAGGAGGCGGAGTCTGAAGAAAATGAAGGTTGGGGAGGCGATACGTCTGCAACAGCAACAGAAAATCTTGAACTTGATCCAATCCAAAGGCAAATTCTGCAGTCGCAGAAAGTAGTCGAGGAGATGCGGGCAAGACATGCCGAACAGGCATCAACCAACAGTCAGGATGGAGAGACCTATGAAATACTTAAACCCACCGTTGCAGAGGTTACCGAGGAGAGTCCACCTTGGGACGATTTTTAAAGGGCTAGCCCTGGCCCTGTTGGTATTGGCATTGGGTGGTTGGTCTTTAACGGCCTTAAGTACAGAGCAGGCTACAGAGCAGGAGACATACACCATGGAACGCAGTTACTACCTGATAAGTCATATACGGGGTGCCGTGTATGACTTGCAAGTCAATGGCTTGAATGTGAAGAAAGAAACAAATGCGAGCCCCAAAAGTTACTCATTACCCATAAACCATTTGATGCGTACAGGTGAGAATACGATAACTTTCAATTATGCCCCCATTGCTGGTTTCGATCCGGAAACGAATCAAGTGATCAGTGAATTACATGATACTTTTTTTGCGCGTATTGCTATTGAAAGTATGAATCTAACAACGCGTGAACGTGAACGTATTACGCTGATGGATATTAGCTATGATTCTGAAAATAATGCACTGCAGGGTAACTTGAAGAATCCGCAAGGACAGGAGCATGTCTATGAAACGGAAAATCTATCTACCGATGGCAGAGTAAGACAATCCAATCCGCATGTGATAGTGAATGGCATAGGTACCCCTTTGCCCACCGAACCCCTCACCGTAAGCTTTACCACCCCGGATCGTTTTCCGGCGTTTCATTGGTTGGATGCGGTGGAGCTGGAGGATACACCACAGATGCGGGCGGAGCTGGTAGCCGCGTATGAGCGGATGTATAGCTATATTTACAATGAAGAGTTTGATTCATTTCTCCAAGAGCTTGAACCTGTGTGGCGTCATGCGGCGATTACGATGGGTGTAGGCCAAACAGCCATGGACTTTGTAGAGCGCCTGGATATTGAAAACCGTAACGTGCGAGTAAGACCCAATGGTCAAATTCTGAACCCGTTAAAAATCCCCGATAATCTGGATCATCATGTGGAGTTTATGGGTGAAGGTCGCTTGGTTCGAATTCAACCAGCGCCAGTAACATGGCAATACCCTGATTCCGATAGATATTCGCGCATGCAGTTACTGTTTTACAAAACCCCATCCAGGGAGTGGAAAGTAGCAAGAATCCTTACAGATTGACGATGTTCATAATGACTGATTAAACGGCAAAGTTAAGATTATTACGTTAATGCGCAAGGAGCGATGAATATGAAACCTCTCCCACGCTTAGGCGATTGTTATGCGCTGTAACAGAGCTAGCATCGCCTTGCTTATGTTTGTAGGCATACTCCTGTCATCTGTTGCTTATGCAACAGAGCAGGAGATATACACCATGGAACGCAGTTACTACCTGATAAGTCATATACGGGGTGCCGTGTATGACTTGCAAGTCAATGGCTTGAATGTGAAGAAAGAAACAAATGCGAGCCCCAAAAGTTACTCATTACCCATAAACCATTTGATGCGTACAGGTGAGAATACGATAACTTTCAATTATGCCCCCATTGCTGGTTTCGATCCGGAAACGAATCAAGTGATCAGTGAATTACATGATACTTTTTTTGCGCGTATTGCTATTGAAAGTATGAATCTAACAACGCGTGAACGTGAACGTGAACGTATTACGCTGATGGATATTAGCTATGATTCTGAAAATAATGCACTGCAGGGTAACTTGAAGAATCCGCAAGGACAGGAGCATGTCTATGAAACGGAAAATCTATCTACCGATGGCAGAGTAAGACAATCCAATCCGCATGTGATAGTGAATGGCATAGGTACCCCTTTGCCCACCGAACCCCTCACCGTAAGCTTTACCACCCCGGATCGTTTTCCGGCGTTTCATTGGTTGGATGCGGTGGAGCTGGAGGATACACCACAGATGCGGGCGGAGCTGGTAGCCGCGTATGAGCGGATGTATAGCTATATTTACAATGAAGAGTTTGATTCATTTTTCCAAGAGCTTGAACCCGTGTGGCGTCAAGGAGCGATTACGACGGGTGTGGGCCAAACAGCCATGGACTATGTAGAGCGCATGGCTATTGAAGAACGTATAGTGCCTGTCCGTCCTGATGGAAGAACGCTTAACCCGTTAAAAATCCCCGATAATCTGGATCATCATGTAGAGTTTATGGGTGAGGGGCGCTTGGTTCGTATTCTTCCTCATCCCGTCACTTGGCAATATCCAGATTCTGAACGCTATTCAGCAATGCCGCTGCTGTTTTACAAAACCCCTTCCCGGGAATGGAAAGTAGCTGACATCCTTACAGACTAAGGTAGTTTCAATAACTCATTTTATGGAATTTTTTTGAGCTTAAAATTTATTAGCAAGGAGCATGCAATATGAAACCCGTCGCTCGCTTAGGTGATTTACACCAATGTCCAAAACATAAACACGGCACCACTGCAATTACGCAGGTAGCGGGCAATTCCACCGATGATGGTCGTCCGATAGCCTGTGTGGGTGATAAAACCGCCTGTGGTGCCACGATTATCGAAGGCTCATCCACAGCTTTTATCGATGGACGCGCCGTGGCCTATGTGGGCTCTAAAACTGATCATGGTGGAGTGATTATTACTGGTTCCTCCACGGCAAAGGTACAGTCGTAGGCAATTACAGGAAGGTAGGTTAATGATCGATTCAAATTATCAGAGCTTGATGCCAAGTTATCAGCATTTCGTATTCATGCTGCAAAGGCATTATGGTTCATTGCACTAGATAGCAATGTTAGGCGTAGTCATGATTCACAAACCCAAAAAGGAAAAAACCTATGAATGAAGTAGTAGCGCAAGAAAAACCAACCACCGAGGGAACGGCAAAGATCGTCTATATCCTCTATCTAGTCAGCATGATTGTCGGTATCACGGGACTAGTCGGCGTTGTAATGGCATACATTAACAGAAAAGACGCTCCTGACTGGCTGAAAACCCACTATCAGTTTCAAATCAGGACGTTCTGGATTGGAATGCTATATGTGCTGGTAGGTTTACTATTGATGTTCGTGCTTATCGGATTTTTGATTCTTTTGTTCTGGGTGGTTTGGCTTATTGTCCGCTGTGTCAAAGGTATGAAGTCACTTGACCAGAAACAAGCACATCCAAATCCGACTGGTTGGATGTTTTAGAAGTAGCCAGTAATCATTTCCGGTCGATTATTGGTCGGAACCAAATGTAACCAGTATGCCAGCAGGTTTTATTCGTTCTGATTTTAAAAGCGAATGGATTTAGCTTTGGTGAATAAACTGATTTTTAAAGGGAATTAATCCATGCAAAAACTGAAACGCACCTTGATTATCCTGCTGGCATCACTACTGACACCTGTACTGCACGCTGCCTCTCACTCAGACTTTGAACAAAATTTCATTCACTTTTTGGGGAGGCAGGGCTGTGTTGTAGACTCATCTACGCAAGAAAAAGCAATTGCAGCTGGATTTTCGGTTGACGAAACTGAGCAATTTATTCAAGCAGTGCTCAATGATGACCGTGCTTTCAGTTGGGAAAACTGGGTGTTACTGCCTGCTGATATCTGTCAAATTCAACCACCAAACATCATCAACCACATCGATCAAGCTGGGCCAGTTATTGAACAATATTTTGCAGAATTTGATGAGAGTTTTTTTCTTGAATATCCAGAACTGCGCCAAACCTGGGAAAAAACAGGTTGTTTGATACGTTCGGATCTGATTGACGTGCTGCAAAAAAAACATGGTATGGATAGCAAAACAGCAATAACTGAATTTTATAGCTTTGTGGCTTCCGGGATTATTGATGGGTGGTTAAGTTTTTACGCAGATGATCTACTGATAACGCCAGCGGGATATAACATTGTTTCCTCTCAATGTACAACAGATGAAGAGTTTGATCAGTTAGCTAACAATCATCAGGTATTATTAGAGAGTTTCGATTCCTTAGTGCGCACCTATGGTGAGAGAACGCAGTGCGACCGAAATAATCTTCACTTGCCTGGTGATTATAAAGACTTGATAAAAGACATCACTAAAGGAAAAATCTCAAATGAGTGGCTATCTATTGAGGTTTTATCAGTGATGAAGGGGGCCGGATGGATTGAATATAACCAAGATGAAACCCTGAGGTATCATCCACCTGCTTGTAATTTAAATTATGAATATGAACAGCTATTGACTGAGACTGAATCTGGCTTGGCTGATGAAGAAAATTCACCAAAATACCTGACAGTTACTGAAGAGCAGCTCAGAGAAGCCGCTAAAAATAGTAGCTTTTCAATTGAAGAAAATGGAATTTTATATACCTTCGGCGACTCTTTATACAATATAGACACCTCTCAAGTAACTGATATGTCATTTTTATTCAGTGAGTTGACTGGATTTAACGAAGATATTGGCTATTGGGATGTTTCCAATGTCACCACTATGGAAGGTATGTTTGAGGGCGCTGAAAGCTTTAACCAGGATATCGCTCAGTGGGACGTTTCCAATGTGACTAACATGGAAGGATTATTCTGGTATGCCTCGGAGTTTAATCAAGATGTTAGTGGTTGGGATGTGTCCAATGTTACTGATATAGTTGGTTTATTTGGGGGAACTTTGCATTTCAATCATGACATAGGTGATTGGAATGTATCTAATGTGACAGACATGGGCGCCATGTTTGATAGTGCAGAAGCTTTCAACCAGGATATCAGTGGTTGGAATGTATCAAATGTTACCAATATGAACTCTATGTTTAGTTCTGCTTCATCTTTTAATCAGGATATTGGCAACTGGGATGTATCAAACGTTACCAGTATGACCTCGATGTTTGCTAATGCCAGGTCTTTTAATCAAGATATCGGTAATTGGGACGTTTCAAATGTAACTAATATGCAGGGTATGTTTTTTTGGGCAACAGAGTTTGATCAGGATATAGGTGCTTGGAATGTATCCAATGTCACTGACATGGGTAGTTTATTCTGGAGAGCATTGTCATTCAATCAAGATGTTGGTGGATGGGATGTATCCAACGTAACTAATATGGCTAGTATGTTTAATAATGCGATATCATTCAATCAAGATATTGGATCGTGGGATGTGTCAAGTGTGAATGTTATGGCATTTATGTTCTCAGATGCACGTTCCTTTAATCAGGATTTAGACGCTTGGAATGTATCTAATGTAACCGATGTAAGAAGGATGTTTTCGGGTGCTGCATCTTTTAATGGTGCTATTGGCAGTTGGGATGTATCCAATGTTACTGATATGAATTGGATGTTCTTTGGGGCAACGTCCTTTAATAAAGATATCGGTGCTTGGGATGTATCTAAGGTCACAAGCATGTGGGGCATGTTTGCAGAAGCAAGATCGTTTAACCAGGATATAGGCCGCTGGGATGTATCCAATGTGGAAGACATGGATGGTATGTTTGCTTTTGCCGCTTCCTTCAATCAGGACATTGGCCGCTGGGATGTATCTAATGTTGAGATCATGCGAGGTATGTTTGCTGGAGCAGAGTCTTTCAATCAAGATGTTGGAGCCTGGAATATATCAAAGCTTTTTAATATTTATGGTATGTTTTTTAGAGCTGAGTCATTTAATCAGTATATTGGTGACTGGGATGTTTCAAATTTAACAAACCTGTCAGCCCTGTTTGCACAAGCGAGTTCCTTTAATCAGGATATTAGTAACTGGGATGTTTCTGAAGTTAAAGAGATGAAGGAAATGTTTTATAAAGCCTCGTCATTTAATCAGAATATCAGTCACTGGAGTGTCTCTAAGGTTACTAATATGGATCGCATGTTTTATGAGGCCGTATCGCTTGATCAAGATTTGAGTAACTGGGTACTTCCGAATATTTCTGTAATGCCTAGAAACTTTATTCGCGAAGACTATACAGATGAATGGCTGCCAAGCTGGAATATATTTGAAGAGCGCTATGTGATTAATGACGATGGCACAGTAATGGATAGAGTCACTGAGCTGATCTGGCAGCGTTGTTCGATTGGTCAGGTATGGACCGGTGATACCTGTGAAGGATCGGCGATTGGCTTTACCTTAACAGAGGCGCGAGAATTAAATGAGCAAGGTTGGCGTTTGCCAAATGTTTCAGAGTTGCGGACGTTGGTTTATTGTTCAAATACAGATCAATATGGAATGAGCGAAAATTTTACCTCTTGTAGCTCGTCGATTTTTGATTATACAAGCCCGGCAATCAATACAGATGTATTCCCTAACATACCTACCTCATCTGAATATTGGACGTCTTCACCAGATTCCTATGGATACGGAGGGGCATGGTATGTCTCATTTATTGGTGGAATGGTGTGGCAGGAAGGCCCGAGTACACAGCGTAAATTTGTACGGCTGGTATCAATGGCTGAAGAGTAAAGGGGGGAGAATTTAGTTTAATCGTACTATTGATAATGTCGCATAAAATATGTAATCAAAGGAAGGGATTATGCAAGATAAATATACCATTTCAGATTTGCCTGTAGATATTATGCTACCTGGGTTGAATGGCAAGTCACGTTTTTATACCGTGCTGGGTTGGTTGCAAGTACTATTGTTAATTGTCTGCGTTATTGAGGTGTTAGTTATTATGTTTGGTCCAGATGAAATAATGGTAGATAAAAGAATAGGTGTAACATTTGTTCAGTTTTTTTTGATTTATCCTGGTCCTATTGTGACAGCGTGCTTTATAATTATGTCTATTTTGCAGTTGGCTCAAAGTCAGCGCGCAGAGAAACTCATGAAACAGTTTAATGAGTCCTTACATAGTCAATTGGAGATAATAGACGATGAAATACCTGAAGGAAAAGAACTGGAGCTCTTGCCATTATTGTCACCCAAAGAGCAAAGTGAATTCCAACTGTTTCGGATTCAACTTGTTGATGTCTCGGAAAAGCAATTGAATCACTAAGCGTTTTGATACTAGATTTGTCGGATTCCAGCCAACGGCTAATCCGACATCTAAACCATTAAATCGCACTCTCTATTCTTGTCACCCATGTAAAGTTGTAAAGGAAGTCAGCATGCCGTTGAATGGAGTCGTGATTCGAGCTTTGTGGTTATCCCTGTGTGTAATGCTTGTAGGCGTGCCTACAGCCATAGCTGACAAACCAGAAGATGTGTATGTACGTGAGTTTTTACGATTGACGCCATCAAGTGTCTGGAATGATGCGCATTTTATGCGGCAACTGGACGATCAGTATCAGCAATTACTCTATGACGGCTTGAATCCCGATAGCTATCGGGTAGCACTGCTGGCATCACTTGAAACAGGTGTGAATGCTGGATGGGAACTCACTGAAGAGCAACGCTATGAAATCGCTGTTAGCTACCTGTTGGCGTTAACCGATTTGCATTATGGCCTGACACGACAAGCTGACATTGAATCTTATCTTACCTATCCAGAAGGTAAGGAATCAGTGATTGTCGATCAGAACCGAATACTGAATATGGCACTGTCAGGTGTTGATGATCCAGCGGAGGCTTTCGAGTTGGCTCGGCCTCAGTATCTTCCTTATCAACAGATTAGGGCGGCTTATCAGTTTTCGCTGAAACCGCCATTGTTAATGATCGCACTGGATAAAATATCGGCTGAAAACACTTTTTTAGAAACCGATCAGTTATTGATGAGCTGTCCGGTAAGCCCGGTAAAGTCCGTTTCACCTGAAACACTGTCTGGCGATCAACAGCTGAAAATACAGATAAACCTGGAGCGATTCCGGCGCATGAGCCATAGGGTCACCGATCAGCTATTACTGGTGGATATCGCTGGAGCCGAATTGGCGTTATATGATGGAGGTTCCCAGCCTGTTGTGCAGCAGTCTTCTCAAATAGGGCGGACGGACCGTCAGACACCGCTGATGTGGAGCGAGATTACGCATATCACGGTTAATCCATCCTGGACGGTGCCACCCACCGTTTACCGTGAGGATATGTTACCGCAGATACGTCAAAGCCTGAGTTTTCTGGAAGATAATCAGATACAAGTGTTAGATTTCGATGGGCGCCCACTGAATCCCGCTTCAATTAACTGGCGCAACCCCGGGAGTATCCTGTTGCGTCAGGCGCCAGGCACACAAAATGAGCTGGGGCGCATTGTGGTGCGTTTTCCGAATAATGAGGCTATTTTTCTGCATGATACCCCCAGCCAAGGTTATTTCAGTCAGAATATGCGCGCATTGAGTTCAGGCTGTATCAGGCTGCAGGAGGCTCCAGCCTTGGCGCATCAGTTGCTGACTGTAAGCCGTACGGATGCTGCAGACATATTGGAAGCGTTATTGAATAGCGGTACCACGCAGGAGTTGTTTTTAGACCAGCCCGTCCCAGTGTTGTTAGCTTACTGGACTGTTGAGGCCGATGCGGAAATGGGGTTGCATTTTCGGCCTGATATTTATGGGCTGGATGCTCCGATGCAGAATTTTTTCAAAGATCAGGCGGGGCTTGCGGATAGGTAATCCCTGCCAAAATGGCTTTGCCATACAGTTGCCAGATCTGGCCGGGTTTCAAGAGGTGATCCTGAGAACGCATTTCAAATGTGACGATGGGGATGTGCCGCTCTACACCTGCATAGCTGCCGTGAGAGCCTGGGCGGGCACCCAGGTTACAGATGGGTAGGTCGGTATGGCGAGCAATGGCTCGACTGACTTGAATGGCGGGACCATCATGATCAATACAGGCCAGTGGTTGGTGGATGGATAGTATTCTGTCGGGAGGGAAGCTCTTCGTGATATTTACCAGCGTCTGGGATTCAGGCTCTGATAAGGCGCGCATGCCGAACTGATGATTATTAATCCGGTTTTGGGTTGGAAAGTTTCGGTTCGGATCCACGCCTCTGGCATTTGCGCGTGTATTGGCGTGCAGGCCATCCGGATTGACAATTGGAATCGCAATAACCCGGTGGTGGTAGAACCAGTTATCTGGCAGTTGTTCGAGCTTTTCGATTAACAGCTCCGTCAACGTGGCACTGGCGGGTTCATTGCCGTGAATTGCACCATAAACCAGGGTGGTCTGAGGGCCGCAACCGATGCGGGTATAGTGTATAGGCTGGCCGTTAGTTGAGTAGCCAGCAATTCCCTGCTCGATGCTTTTCGTGTTTTCAGGGCAGATAGGTTTAGACGTGATCAGGCTACATCCTGACAGAACAACAGGAAGCAGTATCAGGCTGAACATGAGCCTGTATCTGTAAAATAACATGAGTGTTACTCTCAGTATTGAAGCATAGACACCAGTCTTAGGGGACAGACTGGTGTCTACTGCGTGCAGCTAGGATGGCTTATTCAGAGATAATGAGTTCGACTCTGCGATTAGCTGCCCGACCTTCGGCTGTATTATTGTCAGCTATTGGAGCAGAGGGCCCCATTCCTGTGACTTTAATCCGTGTCGTCTGCACACCTTGTTGTACTAAATAGTCAGCAACCTGGTGAGCACGATTTTCTGAGAGTATCTGATTGTAGTCTGCATTACCGATATTGTCGGTATGGCCAACAACTTCAGCATTCAAAATCGGTTGGGCAATTAACGCGTCGGCAATATCTGTGAGCGCCAGTTGCAGTTCCTGGCTTAAGCTTGCTCCATCAAAGCTGAAAGCTTGAATATCGGGAAATTCAATCCGCAAGCTGGAGTCACTTTGTTGTAGCATTTGCAGGTGAGGTGAGGTTACCAGGGTCTGTGAAACCTGGTTAATGGATTCTATTACTTGCGAAGAGCGGTGACCTGACTCTACCTGAGATTGGTTTGCGGCACAGCCTGCCAAGAAAAAACAAGTACAGCCAATAGTGATTGCTTTTTTTAGATTAAAATCCATTTGATCCTCCGAATACTTATTTAAGACGCGTTCCAAATCGCATGCATCCATAGCGTGTGATGGTAAGTGGATTTGCTGAAAAAATCCACTAAATATAGTGTTACGGACCGCGCACATAAAAAAGCCCGGACGATGCCGGGCTTGAGAGTTCGCTCTGCAGAACTGATTTATTCAGATTGCTGCTTTTTTAGACGTTCTTCCCAGAAAGTGGCGTTTTTGATGCCCAGTTTTACTGGATCAAAGGTGATAGGACCACCGGTTTTTTGTTGCTCTTCATAGTCACGCAGTGCCCGCATGGTGGGTTTGGAGACGAAGAAGATCGTCAAAATACCGAGAATGTTAATCCAAGCCATCAGGCCGACGCCGACATCACCTAGACCCCAGATGTATCCGGCAGTGTTGACGGTGCCATAGGCCACCATAAACATGATCACCAGCTTGACGATAGTCAGTGGGATGTCTAATTTCAGCGCACGACGCAAGTAAGCCACATTGGTTTCGGCAATGTAGTAGTAAGCCAGAATGGTGGTGAAGGCAAAGAAAAACAGTGCCAAACCAACAAAGACAGGGCCTACGCCACCGAATACACTCTGCAGTGCCAGTTGTGTAAAGGCAGGTGAGCCAATTTCAGTACCGGCTGCAACGTTCTGAACGATGAACTGACCCGCTTCCAGAGAGCCCTGCACATTGTACTGTTGGGTGATCAGGATCATTAGCGCAGTGGCTGTGCAGATAAACAGCGTATCGACATATACCGAGAAGGCTTGTACCAGACCCTGCTGAGCTGGGTGCTCCACTTCCGCTGCTGCAGCTGCATGAGGGCCTGTACCCTGACCTGCTTCGTTGGAGTAGATGCCGCGTTTTACACCCCAACCTATAGCTGCACCAAAACCTGCTTGGGCGGTAAAGGCGTCAGAGAGTATCAGTCCAAATACTCCAGGTACTTTATCCAGGTTGAGGAAGATAATGATCATCGCCATGATGATGTAGCCCAGTGCCATAAAAGGTACGACAAACTGAGTAAAGTGTGCGATGCGCTTGATGCCACCAAAGATAATGAAGGCCAGCACGATGAGAATAATTGCCAGTGCAATCAGTTTGGTGCTGCCGACTTCGCCAAAGCTGCTGGACACTATCTGCCCTTCACCAAAGACTTGTGTAACGGCGTTACCGACCGCATTCGCCTGGATACCCGGCAGGAAGACACCGCAGGCAATAATGGATGAAATGGCAAAGAGTATACCTAGCCATTTCCAGCCCAGGCAGCGTTCAAAGTAGTAAGCCGGACCACCGCGGTACTGGCCATTATCATTAACTTTATAGATCTGGCCCAGTGTTGATTCGGCATAGGCGGTACTTGCGCCCAGAAAGGCAACGACCCACATCCAGAAAATAGCACCAGGACCACCAAAGCCTATAGCAGCAGCAACACCGGCAATGTTACCGACCCCTACGCGGCCGGATAGTGACACGGCCAGTGCCTGAAATGAAGAGATACCTTTGTCAGACTCATTGGAGTTAAACAGTAGCCGCCACATCTCTTTGAAATGGCGTACCTGCGCAAATCGCGTCAGAATGGAATAAAAAAGGCCTGCACCAAGGCACAGAAAGATCAGAGCATCGCTCCAGATAAAACCGTTAAGCGTATTAACCAGTGTTTCCATGATGAGATTCCGGTTCGTTATTGTTGTTAGCCTCTGCCGATGCGCATGAAGTTATAGCCTTGCGCTTTTCTTATAACTATTAGGCTTCGGCACTAAGGGAGGGTATTCTGCAGTAACAAAAAGCTAATATCTATCTATGTGGTAGTGTTTAACTTCGAAATACTCAATTATTTAAGTTAATAAATCTATTATAAATTTATTTTCAGATATAATTTCTGCTGCTAATTATAATTCATTGAAATTAAATATTTTTTGTATTTTGGGATGGCTTGGTGCGGAAGTTGAGATAGGTAGAGAAGTGCTGGGAGGAAAAGCCGGTTGAGAACGGCTTTTCCAGTTAGAAGGCTTGCTTAGCCCTGCAGTCCAGCTACACCGGCTTTGGCAACCTGGGCATCCTGATCGGGTTTTACCCCGGAAACCCCCACGGCTGCTATGACCTGTCCTTCTTGAATCACCGGCACACCACCTTCTAAGGTGGCGCTGATGACGGGTGCTGACAGAAAGGCATTGCGACCGCCATTAATCATATCTTCATAAATTTTGGTTTCACGCCGACCCAATGCAGCGGTACGTGCTTTTTCGACGGCGATATAGGCACCGACTGGTGCGCAGTCTTCCATACGCTGCATAGACAGCAGGTGACCCCCGTCATCAACAACGGCGACAGCCACAGCCCAGCCATTTTGTTTGGCTTCGATGAGGGCAGCGTCGATCAATTGGTTGGCTTCTGACAGTGTAAGTGCCTGTTTTGTGTACATGGGTGATCTCCTGTAGTATTTTTCTTGTCAATTATTAGTTGAGTGCTTCTTCAACAATTTCAATCCAGTGACGGACTTCCGTGCGTCCAGCGCCATTGAGATGGGTCTGGCAGCCGATATTGGCGGTGACGATCATATCAGGCTTGCCGCTTTCCAATGCGTTTAGTTTGTTATCTCTGAGTTGAATGGAAAGCTCGGGTTGGGTGACCGAATAGGTGCCAGCTGAACCACAGCACAAATGGGCATCGGGTACAGCGGTCAATGTAAATCCGAGTTGGCGTAATACGCCTTCAACCGCGCCGTTGAGTTTGAGTGCGTGCTGCAGGGTACAGGGACAATGAAACGCCAGTTTTTGATCACTATTCAGGCGAAGCGTGCCAAGATCTTCATTGGCCAGTATTTCCACCAGGTCCTTGTTCAGCGCGCTGATTTTTTCGGCTTTATCAGCGTAGGCAGGGTCATCTTTGAGCAGATGGCCATAATCTTTTACAAATGCGCCACAACCGCTGGCTGTCTGAATGATGGCTTCAGCACCGGCTTCGATCATCGGCCACCAGGCATCAATATTCTGTCGTGCCCGCACCAGTCCGGCTTCATGTGCATTCAGATGGTAGTCCACGGCGCCACAGCAACCCGCCTCTTTGGCCGTTATGACCTGAATGCCCAGTTTATCTAAAACACGAGCGGTCGCTGCATTGGTGTTGGGTGACAGTGAAGGTTGAACGCAGCCCTCCAGAATCAGCATTTTTCGGACCTGTTGATTATCAGGGCGTGGTTTTGCCTTGATGCTGCGTGCCGGGATTTTTTGCTTCAGAGCCGCTGGTAATATTGGCCTGAACAACTGGCCGGTTTTCATCAATGGGTCAAATATCTGTGGATTAGGGATAACCTTGCGCAAAGCGCTGCGTACCAGTTTCTCACTGAAAGGGCGTCCTACCTTGTCTTCGATAGCCGCACGACCTATGTCCAGCAGAGCATGGTAATTAACCCCTGATGGGCAGGTGGTTTCACAGTTGCGACAGGTCAGGCAGCGGTCCAGATGAGCCTGGGTTTCACGGGTGACTTCGCCGCCTTCAAAGAAGCTCTTCATCAGATAGATGCGCCCACGCGGACCATCCAGTTCATCGCCAAGCAGTTGGTAAGTGGGGCAGGTGGCGGTACAGAAACCACAGTGCACACAACTGCGCAGGATATCTTCAGCCTCTTGGGCGCGGGGCAGTTTCTTAGCGTCTTCAGACAGGTTGGTTTGCATAGTATTTCTCTCTACTGCTTAATAGTCGCTGTACATGCGTCCGGGGTTAAAGATGCCTTTCGGATCCAATTGCGCCTTGAGTTGCTGATGATAGCGAATCAGTAAAGGTTGTAGCGGATGCAATGGCTGGTCAGTGATGTCCGGGGTGTAGCAAGTAGCATGGCCCCCGGCGTTTTCCGCCGCTTCACGCAATGCCGCTTCCGGCTGGTCGGTTTTAAGCCAGCGTTGAGCACCGCCCCAATCGATCAGGCTATCACCTTCAAGGTTCAGTTGCGGGGCATTCGCGGGCAGGGATAGTCGCCAAAGTGGACGAGAGTCCTGAAAAAACGCCAGTTGCTGTTCTCTGAGCTGCGTCCAGAATTCAGGATCGATTTCCTGGCCCTGTAGACTGTCAGCAAAGTTTTTCACTGAGGCTTCACCGCCTTCCAGGCGCAGATAGAGTTGCTCCTGATAGTGACAGGCGGCCGTAATTGGCAGGGGTTGCTGTCCCCAAAGGCTCAGTTTTTGCAAAGCTTCTGCCTGATTACAAGGGATGCTCAGGTGGTATTCATTGCGTGGCTTTGGCAGGACTTTCATGGAAACTTCGGTCAGTATGCCCAGGCAACCGAAGCTGCCAGCCATAAGGCGGGACAAGTCATAACCGGCGACGTTCTTCATTACTTCACCGCCAAAGCGCAGCAGTTTGCCATGCCCGGTGATCACTTTGGTGCCCAGCACAAAATCACGTACCGAGCCTGACCAGGGGCGGCGCGGGCCCGACAGGCCTGTAGCGACCATGCCACCGACTGTAGCATTATCACCCAGGTGAGGGGGCTCACATCCCAGAATTTGCCCTTGCTCAGCTAGCAGGGTTTCCAACTGCTGCATGGATGTACCCGCACGAACCGTAATGACCAGTTCAGTCGGGTCATAGCTGACAACACCCTGATGCGCGGTAATATCCAGCACCTCTCCCTGGGTTTTCCGACCGAGAAAATGTTTAGAGTTGCCACCCTGAATTTGCAGTGGTGTGGCTTCATGTAGCGCCTCACAGACCTGCTCCAGCAGTGCCGCTTCGGTCTGGCTGACAGGCCGTTCTCCCGGGCGGTGGTGAGTCTGTTGATCGGTTTGAGGGTTGGCAGCAGACATCAGAAGCGCTCCAGTTCTGGGAAGGGTAGTTCACCATGGTGTATATGCATGGCACCAAATTCGGCACAGCGGTGCAGTGTCGGGATATTTTTGCCTGGATTGAGCAGGCGATCCGGATCAAATGCGGCTTTTACCGCATGGAAGAGTTCCAGTTCATCGTCATTGAATTGTGAACACATCTGGTTGATCTTTTCTCGACCGACGCCATGCTCACCGGTAATGGAGCCGCCGACTTTGACGCAGAGCTCCAGAATTTGTCCACCCAGTGCTTCGGCTTTCTCCAGACCACCGGGCACATCTGCATCAAACAGTATCAGTGGGTGCATGTTGCCATCGCCGGCATGAAAAACATTGGCAACCCTAAGGTCGTAGCGTTCAGACAGTTCGGCAATGCCTTTCAATACACCAGGTAATTCACGCCGTGGAATGGTGCCATCCATGCAGTAATAATCCGGGGAAATACGACCCACGGCGGGAAAGGCATTTTTTCGACCAGCCCAGAAGCGCTGGCGCTCGGCTTCGTCTTTAGCGGTTTGTACCGCCGTCGCGCCAGATTGCTGCAGCACTTCCTGAACACGGGCGCTTTCTTCATCTACATCGGATTCAACGCCGTCGAGTTCGCATAGCAGTATCGCTTCAGCTTCCACCGGATAGCCCGCGTGGATGAAGTCTTCGGCGGCGCGTATGGCCAGGTTGTCCATCATTTCCAGGCCGCCGGGAATAATGCCGGCAGCAATAATATTACCTACCGCCAGCCCGGCTTTTTCAACATCGTCGAAACTGGCCATGAGCACACGGGCGACCTGAGGTTTGGGTAGCAGTTTAACTTTGACTTCGACGACGATACCCAGCATGCCTTCAGAACCCGTGAACAAGGCCATCAGATCAAAACCGGGTGAATCCAGCGCATCACTGCCTAGCGTCATAAACTCACCTTCCACGGTGATAATGTCGACGCTGATCAGGTTATGTACGGTCAGACCGTATTTCAGGCAGTGAACACCTCCGGCATTCTCCGCCACATTGCCACCAATAGAGCAGGCGATTTGTGAAGAGGGATCCGGTGCGTAATACAGGCTGTGCATGGCGCTGGCTTCAGAGATGGCCAGGTTGCGCACCCCCGGTTGTACCCGTGCAAAGCGTCCTTCCGGGTTCACTTCAAGGATACGGTTGAATTTAGCCATAACCAGCAGTACACCCTGCTCCAGTGGCAGGGCACCACCCGATAGGCCGGTGCCAGCACCACGGGCAACTACAGGTACTTTTAACTCATTACAGGTTTGCATGATGACCTGAACCTGCTCCAGGGTTTCCGGCAGGACGACCAGCAAAGGGGTGGTTCGATAGGCTGCCAAACCATCGCACTCGTAAGGTTTGAGTTCTTCCTCACGGTGTAAAACATGTAGGTCGGGCAAGCGAATGTTGAGCTTGTGCAGTAATGCTGTGCGATCCGGCATGGGCAGCACACCATCAAGGCGCTCATCATGGAGTATGTTCATCAATCCTGTCCTGTGTTGAGGGTATGGCTTGGTTATTATGAATTATTAATGCATTGATCTTGGTAGCTGTAAGCAGATAGGTCAACCTTTAACTCTACTGGTCATACCAGTTATTTTTATAGTAATTGGTAAAATCTATCCAGAAATATGACACTGCAAGGTATTATTGCTGATGTGGACGTGGTCCTGTGTTGAGTTTTCAGACTGGTCCTACCAGTTTGTCCGGGGTGGTTTGCAGTGAAGTCTAGCGGGTAGAGAGTTAATGGTAGAAGAGATGCGGCAAATTGCCGATGTAGTGGCCGATCGGATTGAAACATTGATTCTGGATGGGGTGCTTAAACCAGGGCAGCGATTGCCCTCAGAGCGGCAACTGTCAGAAAAATTGGGTTTTTCCCGCTCGGCGCTTCGAGAAGGGCTGAAGTTGTTGCGTGCCCGCGGCATTATCCTGACTGAGCATGGACGTGGTTCCTATGTTGCCAAAATGATGCCAGAGCCTTCTACGCCCCTGATGCATTTGTTCAGTGAGCACCCACGTACCCTCTATGATCTGCTGGAGGTGCGAGCGCTGCTGGAAGGGGAGTCGGCGCGTCTTGCCGCCATGCGTGGTACAGACGCCGACTTCATCATGATTCGCCGTCGCTATGAAGAGATGGTGGCGTTGACTCAGTCGGATGAGCCGGTGGAGTTGCGTGAGCACGCTCGTGTTGATCATGCATTTCATTTGGCCGTGTGCGAAGCGTCACACAACCCTGTATTGGTGCATACCCTGCAATCCCTGACTGATTTACTCATCAGTTCAGTGTTTGCCTCGCTGAACAACCTTTACCACCGTCCGGTGCAAAAGCGACAGATCGACCGACAGCATGCCCGATTATTTCATGCGGTGGTGGATCGTCTGCCCGAGCAAGCTCGCCGGGCGGCCGTCGAGCATATTCAGGGTATTCGTGATGAACTTCAGGATATTGAAGTGGAAGAGCAGCGTCTGCTGCGTGCTTCCATGCGATTGAATGGCTGGTAATTTGAACAAAGTAATTAATAAACAGGTTTTTCTATGATTCAGGGTATGTTGATTCTGCTGTTATGTCAGTTGCTCGGAGAGTGGTTGATGGTGTTTCTGGGAGCACCAATACCCGGTCCCGTAGCCGGCATGTTGATTCTTTGGCTGGGGCTACTGGTCTATGGCAAGGTGCCGAACACGCTGCGCTTGCCAGCCGAGGGTTTGATCCGTCATTTATCCCTGCTGTTTATTCCAGCAGGGGTGGGCTTAATGGTGTTTGCAGAGTTGTTGGCTGCACACTGGTTGGTGGTGTTGTCATCGCTGTTAGGGAGTACGTTGATCACGCTGATACTGACCGCATGGATGATGCAGAGCATGGAGACCTATAAGAAGTCGCGTCGTCGAGGTGAACATGGAGATAGATAATTTCTGGGTATACTTTGCCGCCCGTCCCTTGTTCTGGATTGTGGTGACCTTGATTGCATTTTTAGTGGCAACTTGGCTGAATCGTAAAGCAGGCGGTACCGCTTTGCTGCACCCGGTTTTTGTGGCTATGGCGCTGATTATTTCATTGTTACTGTTAACTGGGACAGATTACGACACCTATTTTGAGGGCGCTCAGTTTATTCATTTTTTACTCGGCCCGGCTACCGTGGCCTTGGCTATTCCCCTCTATGATCATATGGCGCGTATTCGTAAGCTGCTCCTGCCGGTATTGCTGTCCTGTTTGGTTGGCAGTGTAACGGCGGCTGTCACTGCGTTGGGTATTGGCCTGGTACTGGGTGGCCCTGACAGGTTGCTACTGTCGCTGGCTCCCAAGTCGGTCACCTCACCAATCGCCATAGGTATTTCGGAACAGATTGGCGGCTATCCGTCCTTGTCTGCCGGGCTGGCGCTGTTAACCGGTATTATCGGTTGTTTACTGGCTCCGCTGGTGTTTCGCGTGTTAAGAGTTGAGTCGCAAACCGCAAAAGGCTTTGCGCTGGGGTTGGCTGCACATGGTTTCGGTACCGCTTATGCGATGCAAATCAGCTCCATAGCGGGTGCGTTTGCCGGGCTGGCCATGGGCTTGACTGGGGTGGTGAGTTCGTTATTGATTCCCCTTATTGTGCGCATTTTAGGGTTATGACACTATTCAATTGTTACTAATATAATAAATCGTAATAATGCTGTTTTGATATTCTCATTGGATTTAACTGCTGCTATTTGCGACATTTCAGCAGTAAGAGGGGGTGATCCCCAAGTGTCCAATGACAGTGAATATACAAGAGCGGAGTTCGAAACATGACAATAATAACTATAGAGCATTATATAGCGGGTCAGCGCGTGATGGGGGAATCCGCACGTACACAACCGGTCTTTAACCCGGCTACGGGTGAGCAAACCGGTGAGGTGAAACTGGCTTCAAAAGCTGATGTTGATAGTGCCGTTGCAGCGGCACGAAGTGCCTTTCCTGCTTGGGCTGCCATGCCTCCCTTGCGTCGAGCTCGTTTAATGAACCGCTTTTTACAGTTGGTCAACGAGAACAAAGAGGCATTGGCTAAAGCGATTACCGCTGAACACGGAAAAGTGTTTACCGATGCCTGTGGTGAAGTGGAGCGTGGCATCGATATTATTGAGTTTGCCTGTGGTATCCCTCAGTTGCTAAAAGGGGATTACACCGAGCAAGTCTCAACCGGAATTGACAACTGGACAATGCGACAGCCCTTGGGGGTAGTTGCCGGCATTACTCCCTTTAACTTCCCGGTCATGGTGCCTATGTGGATGTTTCCTGTAGCTATTGCTGCAGGCAATACCTTTGTACTCAAACCGTCTCCGACTGATCCTACGCCTGCTTTGATGTATGCTGATCTGATGCAGCAAGCCGGTTTCCCTGAGGGTGTGTTTAATGTTATTCAGGGCGATAAAGAGGCCGTTGATGCGTTGATTGAGCATGAGGATGTCCAGGCATTATCGTTTGTTGGCTCCACCCCTGTTGCAAACTATATTTATGAGCGTGGAGCACACTTTGGTAAACGAGTTCAGGCACTGGGTGGTGCTAAAAACCATATGTTGATCATGCCTGATGCCGACCTGGATAAAACCATCGATGCACTGATGGGGGCTGCTTTCGGTTCTGCCGGTGAGCGTTGCATGGCTATTTCGGTTGCACTGTTTGTCGGTGATTCTGGGGATCTGATTATTCCGAAACTGATTGAAAGAACCCGGCAGCTAAAAGTCAAAAATGGTCTGGAACTGGATGCGGAAATGGGGCCAATTGTTACGGCTCAAGCGCATCAGCGTATTAGTGACTATATCGCTCAGGGTGTTGAAGAGGGTGCTGAACTTCTGGTCGATGGTCGCGGTTATACCGTGGCGGGACATGAGAAGGGTTATTGGTTAGGGGGTACGCTTTTCGACAAGGTCACGCCAGAGATGCGCATTTATAAAGAGGAGATTTTTGGTCCGGTTTTAGTCTGTCTGCGTGTTGCTAGTTTTGCCGACGGGTTGGATTTAATTAATCGTCATGAGTTTGGTAATGGCGTTTCGTTGTTCACGCGTGACGGTAATGTAGCGCGAGAGTTTGGTCGTCTGGTACAAGTGGGTATGGTTGGTGTGAATGTGCCAATACCTGTACCTATGGCATGGCATGGTTTTGGTGGCTGGAAGAAAAGTTTGTTTGGTGACATGCATGCCTATGGTGAAGAAGGTGTTCGTTTCTACACCAGGCAAAAATCCATCATGCAGCGCTGGCCGGAAAGTATTGCTAGCGGTGCCGAATTCACTATGCCTGTATCTAATTAAGCCAGGAGATCGCTATGCCTCGTGATCCCTATGATTATATTGTTATTGGTGCTGGCTCAGCCGGTTGTCTGTTGGCAAACCGGCTGAGCCAGGACCCGACCAAAAGTGTGCTGCTGATCGAAGCTGGCAAGAAAGACAACTACCATTGGATTCATATTCCAGTGGGGTATCTTTACTGCATTGGAAATCCCAGAACAGATTGGTTGTTTCAGACAGAGCCAGATGCCGGGCTCAATGGACGTTCCTTGCGTTATCCTCGCGGTAAAACCCTCGGTGGATGCTCTTCAATTAATGGCATGATCTACATGCGTGGTCAGGCGCGGGATTATGACCACTGGGCTGAGCTTAGCGGTGATGATGCATGGAATTGGGAAAGCTGCCTTGCGGATTTTATCAAGCATGAACATCACTATCGATTGGATGAAGGGCAGGACCCAATCTTGGCCAGCGGTAAACGTTTTTCACAACTGCATGGCCACGGGGGGGAGTGGCGGGTTGAAAAGCAGCGCTTGCGCTGGGACGTGCTGGAAAGTTTTGCAGAGGCTGCTGTTCAATTCGGCGTACCCAGAACAGACGACTTTAATCAAGGTGATAATCAAGGGGTCGGGTACTTCGATGTGAATCAATCTAAGGGTTGGCGCTGGAATACTTCAAAGGCTTTTTTAAGACCCGTAAAGCAGCGTTCCAATCTTAGCATTTGGACAGAGTCCCAGGTTGAGCGGCTGGTTTTTGAGACGCCGGTCGACGGCGACCAACCTCGTTGTGTTGGTGCGATCATTCGCCGGGGCGGTGATGCAATTACGGTTCGAGCCAATAAAGAAGTGATCCTGTCTGCCGGTGCGATCGGTTCTGCGCAATTGCTGCAGTTGTCTGGTATAGGTCCGGCAGATCTATTGCGTCAGCATGGTATTGACGTGTGCGTTGATGCCCCTGGCGTGGGGGAAAACCTGCAAGACCATTTGCAAATTCGTGCGGTATTCAAAGTCAAGGGCGTAAAAACACTTAATACCATGGCTAACAGCTTGCTGGGTAAGGCCGCAATAGGGCTGGAGTATATACTTAAGCGTTCAGGTCCGATGAGCATGTCCCCCAGTCAGTTAGGTGCTTTCACTAAGTCTGATCCTGATCAGCCCCATGCCAACCTTGAGTATCATGTGCAGCCATTGAGTCTGGATGCTTTTGGTGAAGACTTGCACCCCTTCCCAGCGTTTACTGCAAGCGTTTGTAATCTCAATCCAACCAGTCGCGGTCATGTTCGGATTCGTTCAAATAAGTTTGATGCGCCGCCTGTTATTGCCCCGAACTACCTTAGTACGGATGAAGATCGAAAAATCGCCGCGCAAAGTCTGCGGCAAATCCGTGAAATTGTTGCACAACCAGCCCTGCAGAAGTATGAACCGGAAGAGTGGCGTCCCGGTATGCAATACCAGACAGATGATGAGTTAGCCAAGCTTGCAGGTGATATTGCGACCACTATTTTTCATCCAGTCGGTACTGTGAAGATGGGGCGTGATGATGATCCTATGGCTGTGGTTGATTCACATTTAAGGGTGAAGGGGGTGCAGGGTTTGAGAGTTGTTGATGCCAGTATTATGCCAGTGATTACCAGTGGTAATACAAACTCACCCACATTGATGATAGCGGAAAAAGCGGCTAGATGGATTATCAATTCTGAATAGCGGCACCACACCCAATGCAAAACTTTGCAGGCTGTAAGCGATATGGACTATGCGTTAATCAAAGCGTTTGTGACAATTGCACAGGAAGGAAATCTAACTCGAGCGGCTGAGCGCTTGTGTATTACGCAGCCGGCACTCAGCCTGCAGTTAAAAAAATTGCAACTGTCACTAGGACTGGTGTTATTCAAACGAACGCCACGTGGTATGCAGTTAACCGATGAAGGGCGTCGTTTGCTTTCATCGGCAGAGCAGGCCCTGGACTCATTGACTGCATTTAACTCCGCAGCTTCAGGCCTTCGAGGCGTGATTCATGGTGAATTGAAAATTGGTACAATTGTTGATCCTGAATTTCTCAGGCTTGGATCATTTCTGAGGCTTATGGCTAATCATCATCCGGGCTTGTCCTACGAGCTTCGTCAGGGGATTTCAGGTTCAATCCTGCGTGAAATTGAGCTGGGTACACTGGATGTTGCGTTTACCCTGGGGTTTCCTGGGTTGCATGAGCTACAAAGTCGGTTTTGTGTGCATAGGTTGGCTGATTTTAATTATCGAGTTATCGCACCGCCCAGTTGGCGTAGTTTAGTCAAGGGTAAGGATTGGCGAGGGTTGGCGAGCTTGCCTTGGATCGCAACTCCCTCTGATTCGGCTCACCATCGTCTTTTGAGTCGTGTGTTTGCTGAGTTGTCGATAGAGCCTAATATAGTGGCAAAAGTGGATGTTGAGTCATCGATGATGGACTTGGTGCGCTCTGGCGTGGCATTAGCGCTTGCCCGTGATACGCTGGCGTTAAGGGCGGCGCATGAGCAGGGTATCGTGATTGCGGATAAAGTCAGTATCGATGCGTCTTTAGGATTCGTGTGCCGAAAGGATCGTATTGCCGAACCTCCTGTTCAAGCCGCAATGGATATTGTCCGTGCTGTTTGGGGTTGAAGCTATCAGCTCTATAGCCAATGGATTATTGCATGTTGCTCTGTCGCACAGTAAAGTTTTGCGCTTGTCACGATAAGACTGAGGCTTAAGCGTTTATGACACCCTTAGAGCGTTACCAAAAAGATCTGCTGCGCGAGGATTTTTCCTATGACGCTACGCAGGAAATGGCTGTCAAACATCTGCAGCGCCTTTACGACGAGTTGATCGAATCGGTAAATGCACCGGTACCCAGTATGATTCGACGTCTCTCAGGCATGATTCGCAAAGAGCAGAGAGAGCCCCTGAAAGGGTTGTATTTCTGGGGTGGGGTCGGGCGTGGCAAGACCTATCTAATGGATACCTTTTATGAGAGTTTGCCGTTTGAGCAGAAGACCCGTACCCACTTTCACCGCTTTATGCAGCGCGTACATCAGGAATTGAAACAGCTCGAGGGCACCAAAAATCCCCTGGTAGAGATAGGCAAAAAGTTTGCTGATGAATCACGCATTATTTGTTTTGATGAGTTTTTTGTATCAGACATCACCGATGCCATGATCCTGGGTGGTTTGTTTGAGCAGTTGTTTGCTAATGGTGTTTCGTTGGTAGCAACCTCCAATATTGTGCCGGATGGGCTGTATAAAGATGGCTTGCAACGTGCGCGTTTTCTGCCCGCTATCGACTTGTTGAATAAATACACCGAAGTAGTCAATGTAGATGGTGGCATCGACTATCGATTGCGTGTGCTTGAGCAGGCTGAGTTGTATCACTACCCCTTGGATGAGGAAGCCGATATCAGTTTGAATCGGAGCTTTGAGAATCTGGCGCCGGATGTTCATGAGGCCAGGAGTGATCAGCTGGTTGAGGTTAATGGTCGTCATATCCGTTGTCGCCGGGTGTGTGAAGATGTGATCTGGTTTGATTTTAAAGAGTTATGTGAGGGGCCAAGGTCACAGAATGACTATATTGAAATCGGCAAGATATACCATGAAGTTATAGTCAGCAACGTGCCACAACTGGGGCGTCAGAACGATGATGCTGCACGGCGGTTCATCAATCTGGTGGATGAGTTTTATGACAGTGGCGTCAAATTGATCCTGTCAGCCGAAGTGAGTATTCATGATATTTATACTGAAGGGCGTCTATCCTTTGAAATAGATCGGACCAAAAGCCGTTTGCTGGAAATGCAGTCGCATGAGTATTTGGCAAAAGCGCACCGGGCTTGATGTGAAGGGTTAAATACTGATGTGACAAAATAATAAATCACCCGAATATCAGGGTAAGTGGAGGTTGTATGTTTAACGCAGTGGTCATCGATAAAGACGATCAGGGATACCACGCCACATTGAGCCAGGTGGATGAGTCGCAGCTACCTGATGGTGATGTGTTGGTCAAAGTGGAATACAGCACGCTTAACTATAAGGACGGTTTGGCTATTACCGGTAAGGGGCCCGTGGTACGTAAGTTTCCACTGGTGCCGGGTATCGATTTGGTTGGTAGGGTACTGGAAAGTGATTCTGAGCGCTTTTCACCGGGCGATCAGGTAGTGTTGAATGGCTGGGGTGTCGGTGAAGTGCATTGGGGTGGCCTGGCTGAAAAAGCGCGCTTGAAAAGTGAATGGCTGATTCCCCTGCCTGAGGGTTTGAGTGCTCGTGAAGTCATGACAGCAGGCACCGCAGGCTATACCGCTATGCTGTGTGTTATGGCGCTGGAAAAGAATGGCGTTAAGCCAGCGGCGGGTGATGTGCTGGTTACCGGTGCTAATGGTGGTGTGGGTAGTTTTGCTGTGAAGCTTTTGAGTCGATTGGGTTACCGGGTGGTGGCATCAACCGGTCGTCCAGAGGAGTCTGCCTATCTGGCAGACCTGGGCGCTGCAGAGATTATTCCACGTTCCGATCTGAGTGAGCCGGGTAAACCTTTGCAGAAAGAGCGTTGGGCAGCAGTGGTCGATTCAGCTGGCAGCCATACGCTTGCCAATGCCTGTGCGCAAACACGTTACGGTGGCGTGGTGGCTGCCTGTGGGCTGGCGCAGGGCATGGATTTCCCATCCAGTGTAGCGCCTTTTATTTTGCGCGGGATTACGCTGGCAGGTATTGATAGTGTCATGCGGCCATTGGATGATCGAGTTGAAGCTTGGTCTCGCTTGACGCAGTTGTTGAAACCGGCTGATTTTGAAGCTATTGGGCAAGAGATTAAGCTAGATCAGGTTATTGAAACGGCTAAGGATTTGATGGATGGTCGGGTGCGCGGTCGGGTGCTGGTAAATCTATCCAGTTAAAGGCGCTGAACCGATGCAGGCTGGTCGATTTGGATGATAATTCAAATCGGCTCCCGTTTGGTTAAAAAATTATCAAATAAGCTCGTTTTTTTGAGAAAACCCCAGTATAATTTCGCCTCCCGTAAATAGCGGGTATGCGAAGGTTGTCAGCTGCGGCTGGCAACGAATAACTATAAGGTAAGTCGGAACCGCTGTGGCGGGTCGAGGCTTAACGAGTTAAGGTGAAACTACCAATGAAAACTACTGTTAGCACTAAGCCAGCCGAAGTTAAACGCGACTGGTATGTTGTTGATGCAGAGGGTAAAACCCTGGGTCGTCTGGCAACTGAAATTGCGCGCCGTCTGCGTGGCAAGCATAAGCCGGAATTTACACCGCACGTTGATACCGGTGATTACATCGTTGTTGTTAATGCTGATAAGGTTCATGTAACCGGCAACAAGCGTAATGACAAAATGTACTACCGTCATACTGGATTCCCGGGTGGTCTTAAAGAAGCTAACTTCAATAAGATGATCCAGACCTTCCCAGAGCGTACTATTGAGTTGGCTGTAAAGGGTATGTTGCCTAAAGGTCCGCTGGGTCGCTCTATGTACTCCAAGCTGAAAGTCTATGCCGGTAAAGAACATCCGCATCAGGCTCAGCAACCTAAAGAACTGAATATCTAAGGGGAAGGCGAATATGTCTACTACTCAGTATTACGGCACAGGCCGTCGTAAAACCTCTACTGCGCGTGTATTTTTGCGCCCAGGTACAGGTAAAGTCACTATTAACCAGCGCACCATGGAAAACTACTTTGGTCGTGAAACCGCGCGCATGATTGTGATGCAGCCGCTGGAATTGACTGGTAACAAAGATAAGTTTGATCTGTACGTCACTGTTGCTGGTGGCGGTGGATTCGGTCAGGCTGGTGCGATCCGTCATGGTATCACCCGTGCACTGATGGAATATGATGAAACGCTGCGCCCAGTGCTGCGTGAAGCTGGTTTTGTTACCCGTGATTCACGCATGGTTGAGCGTAAGAAAGTGGGTCTGCGTAAAGCACGTAAACGTCCACAGTTCTCCAAGCGTTAAGTTTCGGCAACTCCGGTTGTTTAGAAAACCCGGCCTGTCCAGAGCAGTCCGGGTTTTTTGTGTTTCAGGACATTGTAATAAATAATAGGCATAAGGTCGGTAGGTTTTTACCTTGTATAAATTGGGTATTTTCTTTAATATTTGCGCCATTTGAAGAATTCGATTCTTGGGTTTAATGACTGGCGGCTGAATTGAGCAATTTTTGCTCGGCAAGGCTGAATGAGTGGAGATAAAATTAATGAGCAATGACGGCGTGAATAAAGGTCGGCGTCGGCTTCTCTTGGGTGCCACATCTGCATTGGGCGCAGTGGGTGCTGTTGGGGTGGCCGTGCCGTTTGTAGCGTCCTGGAATCCGAGTGCTAAAGCCAGAGCGGCAGGTGCACCTGTGCGCGCTGACGTGAGCAAGCTGGAACCAGGTCAGCAGATGATTGTCGAGTGGCGTGGACGTCCGGTTTGGATTGTTCGCCGCACTGACGAAGCGATGGGTCGCTTGGCGTCGTTGAATGACCGTCTTGCTGATCCTGAGTCAAATCGTTCGGAACAGCCGGATTATATTCCCAAGACACCTGAGCGTGCATTGCGTCCGGAATACTCTGTGCTGATCGGTATTTGTACTCACCTCGGCTGTTCCCCTACTTACCGTCCGGATGTTGCGCCTGCTGATCTGGGTGAGAACTGGCTGGGTGGTTACTTCTGCCCGTGTCACGGTTCGCGTTTCGATCTTTCCGGTCGTGTGTTCCGCTCACAGCCAGCTCCGACCAATCTGGTTATCCCGCCTCATGCGTATCTGGATGACAACACCCTGATAATTGGTATAGATCCGGAGGATGTATAATGGCTGGTCATCGTAATAAAGGTAATCCGGGCTTGATGGGATGGATCGATGATCGTTTCCCTGCAACGGCTATGTGGGAAGATCATCTTTCCAAATATTATGCTCCGAAGAATTTTAACTTCTGGTACTTTTTTGGTTCATTGGCACTGTTGGTGCTGGTTAACCAGATAGTAACCGGAATCTGGTTGACGATGAGCTTCAACCCTTCTGCGGAGGGTGCGTTTGCATCAATAGAATATATCATGCGTGATGTGGAATACGGCTGGTTGCTGCGTTATATGCATTCAACCGGTGCATCCGCCTTTTTTGTGGTTGTATATCTGCACATGTTCCGTGGCATGATGTATGGATCATACAGAAAGCCGCGTGAGTTGGTGTGGATCTTCGGTATGACGATCTATCTGGCGTTGATGGCTGAAGCGTTTATGGGCTATCTGTTGCCTTGGGGGCAGATGTCTTATTGGGGTGCTCAGGTTATTATCTCGCTGTTTGGCGCGATTCCAGCCATAGGTCCTGATCTGCAGCAGTGGATTCGTGGTGACTACCTGATCTCAGGCATTACCCTGAATCGTTTCTTTGCTCTGCACGTGGTCGCTCTGCCGATTGTACTATTGGCACTGGTTGTTCTGCATATCATTGCGCTGCACGAAGTGGGTTCAAACAACCCGGATGGTATTGAAATCAAGGATCACCTTGACGAAAACGGCATCCCTAAAGACGGTATTCCTTTCCACCCCTATTATTCTGTCAAAGATCTGGTGGGTGTGGGTGTATTCCTGTTCGTATTCTCTGTGGTGGTGTTCTGGTTCCCTGAAGGCGGTGGCTACCTCATTGAAAAGCCAAACTTTGAGGCTGCAAACGCGCTGAAAACACCGAACCATATCGCGCCGGTCTGGTACTTCACTGCTTTCTACGCGATGTTGCGTGCCGTGACCTTCAGTTTGTTTGGCCTGGATGCGAAACTCTGGGGTGTTATTGTTATGGGTGCGGCAATAGCCATACTCTTTGTCCTGCCTTGGCTGGATCGTAGCCCGGTAAAATCCATACGTTACAAAGGCTGGATAAGCAAAATATTCCTGGCAATTCTGGCTATCAGTTTCATAATTTTGAGTGTGTTGGGTGTGCTTCCGGCTACTGATGCACGGACCACCGTAGCTCAGATCTGTACAGTGCTGTATTTCGCTTATTTCCTTCTGATGCCTTTCTACACCAGAATGGAAAGCACTAAACCGGTTCCGCAAAGGGTGACAGGCTGATGAAAAAATATCTATTTGCATTATTGATGGTGTGTTTGCCAGCTGTGGCTTTAGCGGCTGGTGGGGCAACCTACCCTATGGACGCATTCAAGGCTGATCTTAAAGATCAGGAATCCCTGCAGCGTGGTATGGGGCTGTTTGTTAACCGTTGCATGGGTTGTCATTCAATGGAATTTCAGCGCTTTACCCGGACTGGTGCTGATATTGGTATTCCAGACGATCTAATGGAAGAGTATCTGATTCTGGGTGATCATGGTGTTAATGATCAGATGACTATCTCCATGGATAAGGTTGACGCTGCAACTTGGTTTGGTATAGCGCCGCCTGATTTGTCACTAACAGCACGGCTTCGTGGTGGTGAGTGGATATATAACTATCTGCGTACCTTCTATCGCGATGACGCAGCGCCATTTGGTGTCAATAACCCCGTTTTTCCGGATGTAGGTATGCCCAATGTGTTGGAAGATCTTCGGGGTGTAGTTGTAAACCATTGCACCCATGAAGAGCTTTTGGCGCATGGTGGTTTTACCGGTACATTGGATCCGCTGACAGGTAATCGCAGTGGTCAGTGTTTGCAGGTTCAGCCAGGAACAGGCAGTATGACTACTGCAGAGTTTGATCAGGCTATATATGACCTGACTAACTTCATGACCTATGTGGGTGAGCCATCTAAACTCCAGGCACACCGTATCGGTACTTATGTGCTGATCTTCCTGGTTATTTTCACCTTCGTTGCTTACCTGCTGAAGCGTGAGTACTGGAGAGATATACATTAAGCTTGAGTTTATTCAAGTTACGTCAGCTACGCGGCCGTTTTGGTCGCGTAGCTTTTTGTTTTTTGATCCCTGTAACAAAGAGGTACCTCAATGGGAGTGGTAGCAAAACGTTCTTCCATGACTTTCTTTTCAGATGGTGATGACCATTACAGCCATCGTGTACGTATTGTACTGGCTGAGAAGGGTGTAGCAGTCGATATTGTGGACTGCAAAATTGATGATATGCCTGAGGATGTAGCAGGGCTGAATCCGTACAACACTTTGCCTACTTTGCTGGACAGAGATCTTGTGTTGTATGAACCGGGTGTGATGATGGAGTACCTCGATGAGCGTTTCCCTCATCCACCACTGTTGCCAGTATACCCGGTTGCCCGTGCAGATAGTCGGCTTTATATCTATCGAATTCAGCGAGATTGGTGTGGCTATGCCGATACGATTCTGACCGGTACAGCTGACCCTGAGCAGATAGAGTATTGCCGTAAAGAGTTGCGCGACAGTTTAGTTTCGATTTCGCCAATCTTCACCGAAAAGCCTTACTTTATGAGTGATGAATTCACCTTGGTGGATTGCTGTATAGCTCCGTTGTTGTGGCGCTTGCCGGTGATGGGTATTGAGTTGCCCCAGGCGCAGTGTGGCCCCTTAATGTCGTACATGAAGCGTATCTTTGAGCGTGAATCTTTTCAGGCAAGTTTGTCTGAAGCTGAAAAAGAGATGCGGGACTGATAAAACCAAATTACCAGAGGTGTTGATTTTTCATGACCATGACGCCGAGCCGTTCCTACTTGCTGAGTGCGTTGCACCAGTGGATTACGGATAATGATCTCACGCCCTATCTGGCTGTGGATGCTAGAGTGCAGGGTGTAATGGTTCCTGAACAATTCACGCTGGATGATCAGTTGGTGCTGAATATCAGCTATTCTGCTGTGCAGCAGTTGTCCATTGATCAGGACGGTGTGTCTTTCAATGCGCGTTTTGGTGGTGTGCCAATGAATATCTTTGTCCCGCTGGCGGCTGTCCTGGCCATTTATGCCAGGGAGAATGGCCAAGGGATGGGGTTTGGCATGGAACCGGGTGCAGAGGAGTTAATGCAGCTGGCTGAGCAGCAGCCACCAGAAGATTCACCACCCACACCAAGTGGCCCAGTCTCTGTGAGCAGTAAAAAAGGCGCGGGCAGCAAGTCTAGAACAACACTTAAGGTGGTTAAGTAAGTCCTGTTTAACCTACAGCAGCCATAGACTAAGTCTTGGCTGCTGTATAGGTTTTCAGATGTATTCGAATACTTTCACTATACGGTTGACGCCGACTATATTACGAACGACCTCCACAGCGAGATCGCCTTCCTGGTTTGTGACCAATCCCATCAAAAACACAGTACCATTTTCAGAGATGACTTTGATGCGCATGCCATTGGTACTCTTGTCAGCCAGCAGTTGAGCCTTGACGCGTCCGGTTAAGTAGGTGTCATTGGCACGAATCATCATGGATGTCGGTCCGGAAATTTCTAATTCATTGTGTATTTTGCGCACTTCACGGAGTTGTTTTACCACGTCCGTGGCTTCTGCTTTAGTGCTTTCATCCGGTACCTGACCGGTCAGAAGCACTTGGCCGTTAAAGCTGGTGACGTTGATATTGGACTGAGACAGGGCTTGCGAGCCTTTATTGATATTTACCTTGGCTTTAAATTCAATGCTGTTGTCTTCGATATAGCTACCTATTGTGCGGCGTCCCTCATTCTCTTCAATAGGTGTTTCGCGTGCTGAACTGACTAGGTTTGCGCAGCCGCTAAGAATGAATACAGATATGAATAGGGTGAAAATTAGCTTTTTCATCGATCAGGCTCCAAAAAGTTGAAAGTCAATCAAGTCAGTTAAACTGTGTAGCACCAGCAGTTGAGCATGATGTACTAAGGCTTCATCAGTGCTGGGAACGCAGATTTCAGTTTCATCTGGCCTGAGTAGTGCAGTCATATTACCACCATCTCCCCCCGTAAGGGCTATGACGCTCATCTCACGATCATGGGCTGCCTGAATGGCCTGTACCAGACTGGCTGAGCGACCATTGGCTGATATTGCCAATAATATGTCCCCCGGCATGCCTATTGCCCGGATCTGTTTTGAATAAATATCAGCAAAGCCACTGTCTTCGGCGATGGCGCTGATAGCGGCACTGTCGGCATTCAATGTGACCACTGGCAACCCGGGGCGTTCCTGACGAAAGCGGTTAATTAACAGGGTGCCGAAATGCTGTGCCAGTGCACCAGATGCACCATTGCCAGCACTGAGTATTTTGTGCTCAGTGATCAGGCACTGGAGAATCAGTTCACTGGCTGCTGCGATGACCGGTGTAAATTGCTCGATCGTCTGAGCGTTGACTTCCATCGATTGATGAAACTGGCGGATAATGCGGTCTTCAAGTTCCATGGTACGGTTCCAGCTTGATGGCTTCAGTTCTGAAAGGCGTTACGATACCACAAAGGTTCGTTATTGCCCTCAAATGCAATGACGTCAAAGCGACAGGGATGCTTGGCCCAGCCAGGATTTCCGGCCAGAAAGAAACGTGCAGCCTGAAGTAGTTTACGCTGTTTGCGCCAGTCAACTGAAACGGCGGCACCGCCGTAAAGACTGTGCTTTCTGTGCCTGACTTCAATAAAAACCAAGTGCTGACCATCAGCCATGATCAGGTCAATTTCACCTAGGCGACAGCGCAGATTGCGCTGTATCAGATGCAATCCCTGGGCTGTTAACCAGGTTTCTGCATTACGTTCGGCTTCCTTGCCGATAGCTTGTCTGTCCATGAGTTACTCCGTAATGAGTTGAGGTTCTCCATTTACAAATTCTGCCCAAGCCAATGCTCTGATCAGTCTGCGGTTGGGGCCGAGTTGCAGATTGCCGGTTTCTCCGCTGAGTATGCCGCCCTGAGTAAGTAATAGAGGCAGATTTTGGCTGATCAGATAAGCATCAGCACCTAGTGCATAGAGTTTGCCAAGGTCTGTGTCTGCATTGTCACGTAGCTCAAGCAGGGTGAGGCGCGTAGGGCTGGGTTCGGCAATCCGCCAAGGCAGATCCACAAAGGTGATACCATTGAGGTCGGTATCTCTGGACGCGCTGGCATTACCTTCATACACCTGAGATGTGGCCATGACCGGAATGGCTCCGGCAAAGTGGTACATTAACATCGGACGGATCAAGCGCGCATCAGCAGCTTCTGTAGCCATGAAAATAACGTCGGTTTCATGGCTGACATTAACACTCATGCCACTGCGAGAGCGATTTGGCATAGTGCGGGCTATTTCAGGGTCCTGAAGCAACAGTTGTTTGATCTGTTCGCTGTTGCTTTGCGTGGCATTGAAGTTGAGGCTGGCGCTGATAAAGCCACCGCGTTGCTCATATTCTTCACGAATCAGTTGTTCAAAGCGTTGTCCGGAACGAGTATCGCTGTGAATGATCATGGCATTCAGATAACCCATTTCCACCGCTTTCTGGACTAATGCATGGGCTTCATGATCACTGGATAGGTCAAGCTGCAGTGGAGGGTTACTGCCCTCAAGGGCTGGGTTCAATGCCAGTATTGTTATCGGATGCTCTGGATAGTCGGCTAACTGATTAACAAAGTTGCGATCCAATGGGCCGACAATAAAGTTGGCACCTTGTGTTCTGGCTGAATAAAACAGCTGTTCCGGTGTGTGGATTTCAGTACTGTCGAGTAACACCAACTCTGCGTCTGTAGAGCCAGCCGCTTGCATTGCTGTAACGTAGCCTTCGGTGATAATGCTAGCGATATTTGCCAGTTCGCCGGTCATAGGCAGGAGTAAGGCTGTACGTTGAATGCCTGCCGATGGTAGCTGTATGGGCGATAACTCTGTGGCAATCAGGGCATTTGGATCCTGCGGTGGCAATTCTGCCGCAGGATGTTGCTCCCAGAGCAGTTGCCAGTCGAACAGTTTTTCCTGTTGTTCGCTGAAGTCGGTTATGCCTTGGATTGCCAAAGCTCGCTCAAACCAGCCCTGGTCTAAGTAGTTGTTGCCTCTATTTTCTGCTGCACTGTTTAATTGAGCGTTGCTGGCAGATATCAATAAGCTCCAGATCTGCGTATGCAGTGACTGGCGGATGTGCTGCTCAGTTGTCATCTGGCTGGCGGAGATCAATTCTCGTGCGGCGTTGATATAGTTTTCTTGCTGAGCAAAGGCTTCGGCACGTAATTGGTTAAGCTGTATGACTTGCTCACTTGTCAGTTGTGGTGGCAGCAGACGAAAATCCAGGTAGCCCAGTGCTCTGTCGGGGCTGTTGCTTTGTAATGACAGTTTGGCCTGCAGGCTGGCAACATCCAGTCCCAATTGTGGCGGAAGTCTGCGTTTGTCGATACTTTCCAGTATACTCGCGGCTGTGTCGATTTGCTGATCATCGACAAGCAGTCGTGCCGCTTCAAGTTTCAGTGTGGCTGCCTGTTCGGGGCCTGCACGCTGTGCGGATGTCAGTAGCTGCTGTACATCTGCATTATCGGCTACGGAGGGTAGGGTTGTTGTTGGTCTGGTACCGCAGGCCGAGAGCAGCAGTAAAGTCAGTATTAGGCATAAAAGCAGGCCTAGTTGCTTTGTCATAAACTCATTAATCCTTAAAAGAGAATAACCTTCATGGCTGAACCGGTTTTATATGTTATTGCAACGCCTATTGGCAATCTGGGTGATCTTTCGCCTCGTGCTATCGAGTTGCTGAGCAAGGCGGATCTCATTGCTGCTGAGGATACCCGTCATACAGGGCGACTGCTAGCCTACTTTAACATTAAATCGACACTGATTTCAGTCCATGATCACAATGAAAATGCCCGTGCAGATCTGATTATACGCCATTTATCAGCTGGTAAGACGATTGCGTTGGTGTCTGATGCGGGAACCCCTTTGATTTCGGATCCCGGGTTTTCTCTGGTCAGGCGCGTGCGCGAGGCGGGTTATACTGTATCACCAGTGCCTGGCTGTTGTGCCTTTATTGCCGCCTTGAGTGCGGCGGGCCTGCCATCAGACCGCTTTATGTTCATCGGTTTTTTACCTGCAAAACAGCAGGCGCGTCTAAAAAGCCTTGCTGCGTTGGTGGAGTACAGCTGCACACTGATTTTTTACGAATCAACCCACCGTATCCTGGATTCCCTGCAGGCCATGATTGAGGTCTTTGGCGCAGATCGCGAAGCGGTAGTTGCGCGTGAGATTACCAAAACCTTTGAAACCATAAAGCATGGAAGTCTGGCAGAGTTGTTGCTCTGGATGCAGTCTGATGCCAATCAACAAAAAGGCGAGTTCGTGGTGCTAGTGCATGGTGCTAGTGCTCCCCAGGCCGATAAAGAGGGGCCGGATGCCCGAAGTCTGGAAATTGTCAGGTTGCTTGCGGAGGAATTACCGCCTAAAAAAGCCGCTGCTCTGGCTGCGCAGATTACTGGTGTGCATAAAAAGAGCCTGTATGAGGCGTTGCTGCAACGGTAATGCTTGCACTTGCTGGGTTTCCTGTTATTCTGCGCGCGGGAGTCTGCCGGGCAATCGCTGTCCTGCTTGCAGGAGGGAGGAAAGTCCGGGCTCTACAGGGCAGAGTGCCAGATAACGTCTGGGCGGCGTGAGCCGACGGAAAGTGCAACAGAAAGTATACCGCCTAAGGGCTTTTCGGAGTCACGGTAAGGTTGAAATGGTGCGGTAAGAGCGCACCGCGTGGGTGGCAACACTCCACGGCGATGGAAAACCCCACTCAGAGCAAGACCAAATAGGGATCCTTAAGGTGTGGCCCGCACTGGATCCGGGTAGGTCGCTTGAGGTGCATGGTGACATGTATCCCAGATGAATGATTGTCCCCGACAAAACCCGGCTTACAGGCAGACTCCCACACTTGCCTGCTTACGACTTTTCTGTCGAATATTATAATCTGTAAAAAATCTTTTAACTGTATATGTATACAGTCTATCTGTTTGTTTCTCTTTAATTAATTGATTCGCTAATAATTCTTTTGATGCCCTTCATTGATCGGCGTTTGTAATCACTTTTCATGCGGTTTCGACCCTGGCTTGTGCCTTGCATTGCCTGGGGTTACTCACTATAGTGTGCAATAGTGGGTAAAAGTGGTTCAAAGTGGTTAAATTTGGGGAATTCAGTGGGCATAATGTTCCGCGGAGTCAATCCGATCAATCTGGATGTTAAGGGTCGCATGGCGATTCCGGCACGTTATCGCGAAATGATAGCGTCGCATTGCAATAACCAGATGGTCGCCACGATCGACACCGAGTCCCGTTGCTTGCTGCTTTATCCCTTACCTGAGTGGGAAGATATTCAGGCTCGGATCGAGGCTTTGCCCAGCTTTAATAAGGTGGCTCGTCGAATTCAGCGCTTACTGATCGGGCATGCTACTGATCTGGAATTAGATGGTAATGGCCGCTTACTGTTACCAGCAAGCTTGCGGGAATACGCAGGTTTGGATAAAAAAATTGTGTTATTGGGTCAGGGACGCAAGTTTGAAATATGGGATGAAACACAGTGGAGCGCCACTCGAGATGAATACCTTGACGAGGTTGGCGAAGATACCCTGCCACCAGAAATGCTGGATTTGTCGCTTTAACGCCACAATCCTCAATACAGGTTTACAGGATCTTAGATGAGTCAGGAATTCAGCCATATTACCGTGTTACTTGAAGAAGCTGTCACCGAATTGGTGACGGACCCTGATGGTTTCTATATTGATGGCACGTTTGGGCGTGGAGGCCATTCGGCGCGTATTTTGTCATGCCTGAGTGATCAGGGGCGTTTACTGGCAATCGATAAAGATCCCTTGGCTGTGGCAGAAGCTCAGCGGCGCTTTGGTGATGATCCCCGCTTTAGTATTGCCCATGGTTCTTTTAATGAGTTGGCTGCGTTGGTTGCTGCACGTGGCATGACAGCACAAGTGACCGGTGTGTTGCTGGATCTGGGTGTGAGTTCGCCACAGTTGGATGATCCCTCAAGAGGGTTCAGTTTCCAGAACGATGGCCCGCTGGATATGCGCATGAATACAGCCGCCGGTGAGAGTGCCGCTGAGTGGATTAACCGTGCCACAGAGGCCGAAATTGCTGATGTGTTGTTTCATTATGGTGAAGAGCGTTTTTCCCGTCGAATGGCCAAGGCTGTAGTGGCAGAACGGGCTTCATCTCCAATTACAACCACGGCGCGTCTTGCCAGCATTATTACCGCTGCCAATCCACGCTGGGAAAAGGGGAAAAACCCTGCGACTCGAGCATTTCAGGGTATTCGCATCCATATTAATCGTGAGTTGGAAGAGATTGAGACCTGTCTGGATCAGTCTCTAGATGTACTGGCACCAAAGGGGCGTCTAGTGGTGATCAGTTTTCATTCACTGGAGGATCGTATCGTAAAACGCTTTATCCGTAAGCATGTGAAAGGAGATGAGCATCTCCCAGCCGGGTTGCCATTTACCCAATCCATGCTTAATCAGCGATTGAACGGTATTGGCAAAGCAGTCAAAGCCAGTGCGGCCGAGGTTGAGGCTAACCCCCGTGCCCGCAGTGCGGTGATGCGAGTGGCTGAGAAGTGCGCCTGAAGCTGAATAGGGTGTTGAGTGTCATGGGCAATACCAGGGACGAAGACGAAGGTAAAGGCTACATCGGTCATACAGAGTTGTATCGGCCCTTGGTTATTTTACTGGTGTTGATACTGGCGATACTGGTGTCGGCACTCATAGTCATCAAGGCAGCTTATGACTATCGTCGGCTGTTTAATGATCACCAAGTGCTGGTGCATCAATGGGATGAGTTGCAGGTGGAATGGGGACAGTTGTTACTGGAACAAAGTACTTGGGGTGGACATGGACGTATTGAAAGTGAAGCAGAAACTCGTTTGCAAATGCGGGTTCCCGAAATGGATGAAATTGAGATAATCAGGAATGAGCAGCGAAACTGAGCAGACACAGACTTTGGCAGCCAGAAGCTGGCGCATGTGGGTGGTTTTCTTCCTGCTGGGCCTTGCTGTGGCCGGTGTTCTGGCGAAACTGGTTTCACTCTACTGGACAGATCAGGCTTTTTTGCAAAATCAGGGGGACGCCCGTTCTATCCGCACCATGTTGATTCCGGCGCATCGCGGCTTGATTACCGATCGCAATGGCGAGCCGTTGGCTGTCAGTGCCCCGGTGGCCAATATCTGGGCAGACCCGAAATTAATCGATTTGCAGCACCCCTATATTAACCGTCTCAGTCAGCTGCTGGACATTTCTCAGGATAGTTTGATAGAGCGCTTTGGCAATAATGCCGAGCGCCGCTTTATGTATCTGCGTCGACAGGTTACCCCAGAGGTGGCTGAATCCGTCCGTTTACTGGGTATTCCGGGTATTAATGTTGATCGGGAATATCGGCGTTTTTATCCTGCAGGTGAAGTGACGGCCCATTTGGTAGGCTTCACCAATGTAGATGGAGATGGTCAGGAGGGCATGGAGCTGGCTTTCGATGACTGGCTCAGTGGTGAGTCTGGCAGTAAGCTGGTGATGCGGGATCGTGTGGGCCGGACTATCCGACATATCCGGTCAATCAGTGATGCGCATCAGGGGGATGAGTTACAGCTGAGTATCGATCTGCGTCTGCAATATATGGCTTATCGTGAGCTCAAAGCTGTTGTTGAAGCGCACCAGGCTGATTCGGGCTCTATTGTGATACTGGATACACAGACCGGTGAAGTGCTGGCGATGGCAAATCAGCCATCCTATAACCCGAATGACCGCAGTCACCTCGAGGCTGCTGCTCTTAGAAACCGGGCTATGACCGACTTATTCGAGCCAGGATCTACAGTTAAGCCCATGACCATTGCCGCCGCCTTGATGACGGGACGCTATACACCTGAAACGGTCATACATACCTCTCCAGGAACGCTGCGCGTGAGCAATGCCACGATCAAAGACACACGTGATTATGGTGATCTGGATCTCACCGGTATTATCACCAAGTCCAGTAATGTGGGTGTAGTGAAACTGGTGCTGGAGATGGAGCATGACCGCTTGACTCGGCTTATGCATAACTTTGGCATAGGGCAGATGAGCATGACCGGTTTTCCTGGTGAGCGTACAGGCTATCTGCCTGATCTCAGAGAGAGCCAGTTAGTAGAACGTGCCACCCTGGCTTATGGGTATGGTTTATCGGTTACACCGCTGCAATTAGCTCAGGCGTATATACCCTTTGCGTCAGATGGCATTTTTCACCCAGTATCACTGCTGAAAAGAGACACCGATGTTGGTACTCGAGTGATGCCGCAGGGTGTCGGTAACCACGTGTTACAGATGATGGAAACAGTTATCGGACCACGGGGTACTGCACGTCGTGCTGCTGTTGAAGGTTATCGCGTTGCCGGTAAGACCGGAACGGTCCATCGTATCGGTGGCAGTGGTTACAATCGCGAAGAATACACTACAGTTTTTGCGGGTATCGCACCAGTTTCAGATCCGCGCCTGGCGATTGTTGTGATGGTGGATAACCCGAAAGGTCGGGAAATCTATGGCGGAGAAGTTGCTGCTCCGGTGTTTGCTAGGGTAGCCGCTGGCGCCTTAAGGCTGTTGAATCTGGATCCGGACAGTTGGCCGGAACAAATACGACAGGTGGCTGAACGATGAAAAATGTACGCTCAGACCTCCCGAGTTTGAAAAGCCTGTTACCGGATTGCCCGGGTGTGCCTGATTATTTGTTGATTCGCAATGTGGTTCTGGATAATCGGGATGTACGTGCCGGCGATCTCTATATTGCGCGTTCCGGCACTCAGCATAAGGGTGTGGACTTTGTGATTCCGGCCATCAGTGCCGGTGCCTCTGCCGTTATTATGCATGCCTCTGAATATCACTCCGGCCTTGATGCCTATGCTGACTGGGTTTTTCCGGTAGCTAACCTCAATCAAGTGGCAGGTGAAGTGATCAGTCGTTATTACCAGTGTCCGTCAGAAGCAATCAAGGTCATAGGGGTCACCGGCACTAATGGTAAAACGTCTTGCAGCCACTTTATTGCACAGGCACTGAATCAACTGGGCGAAAAAGCCGCGATTGTCGGCACTATTGGTAATGGATTCCTCAGCTCTTTGGATCGCTCTACCCACACAACCCCTGATGTGCTCAGTGTACATCAGTTGTTGGCTAGCTATCAGCAAGCGGGTGCGGATACTGTCGTCATGGAGGTGTCTAGTCATGCACTGGATCAGGCACGTACGGCCGGTGTGCAGTTTCGTCAGGTTGGTTTTACCAATCTTACCCGTGATCATCTTGATTACCATCAGAGTATGGCTGCTTATGCCGATTCTAAACGGCGTTTATTTGAACAAGCAGGTAGTGAGCAGATTCTGAATCTGGATGATGCCTTTGGTTGTGAGCTGGCTGAACAAAGTAAAGCTAAAGGGCATAAAGTGATTACGTATTCATTGCTGGATCAGTCAGCTGATTTGTGGGTGAAAACCTCCGAGTTGCATGATGAAGGCATGAGTTTTGCTGTTGCGTCTCCTTGGGGAGAAATCAGTGCCAGTTCCTCGTTGATCGGACGCTTTAACCTGAGCAACCTATTGTTGACAGCGGCTTCATTGGGACTGTCCGGTTATGACGCGTGTCGTATCAGTTGGGCGCTAACGCAGGTTTCAGCTGTATGCGGACGCATGGAAAAAGTGTCTTCAGCGGGCGAGCCTTTAGTGCTGGTTGACTATGCCCATACACCGGATGCGTTGCTGCAAACTCTGTCTGCACTGAATGAGCATCGTAAAACCGCTAGTCGAATCATTTGTGTATTTGGTTGTGGCGGCGATCGTGATCAGGGCAAACGTCCTCTGATGGCTCAGGTGGCTAGCAGTTTGGCGGATCAATTGATTATCACCAGTGATAATCCCCGCTTCGAAGAACCCCATAAAATTATTGAGCAAGTCTTGTCAGGTGTCAGTGCCTTGCATCACCCGCAGGTTGAAGCCGACCGTGCAGCAGCGATAGCCATCGCCATAGAGCAGGCCAGCGCAGAGGATATCGTGTTGATTGCCGGTAAAGGACATGAGGATTACCAGGAAGTACAGGGTGAACGCCGACCTTTCAGTGATCAGGCTGTGGCCAGAGATGTGCTGAAAAGCAGGAGGGCTGCATGCTAGGTGAGTGGACGCTGAATATTGCGGCGACAGCAACTGAAGCCAGGCTTGAGGGTGTTACTGATCCACAAAGTCAGATAATTCGCATTTGTACGGATACCCGTCAGATTCAACCGGGTGATCTGTTTGTCTGTCTGAAAGGTGAGCGTTTTGATGCCCATGATTTTATAACACAAGCCCGGCAACAAGGGGCCCTGGCTGCCGTTACCGATCATCACCTAGATGACGCATTGCCGCAGTTAGTGGTTGAGGATACCTTGATAGCGCTAGGGCGGTTGGCCGCACTCAACCGCAATCGTTTCAGTGGAAAATTGATCGCAGTGACCGGCAGCAGTGGCAAGACCACGGTGAAAGAGCTGTTGGCCAGCATGTTCAGTCAACTTGGCCCCACATTGTTTACACAGGGTAATCTGAATAATCACATCGGCGTTCCGTTAACCCTGCTGCGCTTGAATGCAGAACACCAATATGCCGTGGTTGAGCTGGGAGCCAGTGCCGAAGGTGAAATTGACTATACCGTCCATTTGGCACAACCACAGGTGGCGCTGCTCAACAACGCCTGCGCAGCACATATCGAAGGATTTGGTGGTTTGGATGGCGTAGTTCGTGCTAAGTCAGAAATATTCAATGCGCTGACAGATGAGGATACCGGCATCATTAATCTGGATGATGATCACGCCAGTTTCTGGCAGGAAAAGCTGGATAATCGACTGCGCTCCTACCTGACGTTTTCTGTTGTTAATGATGCAGCCGACATCTGGGTTAGTGATCTGGCTGAAAATGAGTTGGGCGCCTGGCATTTTCGACTGCATTATCAGCAGGACTCAATCAAAGTTCAGCTCAAACTACTTGGTAAACACAATGTGGCCAATGCGGCAGCGGCAGCGGCGGCATGGATTGCTACGGGTTTGCCATTGCAGGCCGCTAAGTCAGGATTGGAAGCTTGTGATGCCATGAACGGCCGTATGAAGCCGATAGCACTGCAATCTGCACTGATTATTGATGATAGTTACAACGCCAACCCCCAGGCCATGCAGGCCGCGATTGATTATCTGGCCACCCGTCAGGGAAAACGTGTGCTGGTACTGGGTGATATGGCTGAGCTGGGGATAGATGAAATCGAGCTGCATAGCCAAATTGGTCAGTATGCCGCTGATGCTTCACTGGATGGTCTGTACGCAACAGGCCCACTGATGCGTCATGCCGTTGAGGCAGCGAAGCTGGCTGGTTTGAATGCCATGCATTTTGAAAATCAGGGTGCCTTGATTGAAGCACTGAAACAGATGCTGAGCGAGCCGGTTACGTTACTCGTCAAAGGCTCACGCAGCGCGGCAATGGATAGAGTAGTGACTACTCTACAAAATGGAGAGACTCCTTAATGTTGTTGTTGCTAACAGAGTACCTGACACAGTTCTACTCTGGTTTCTCAGTATTTGGCTATATCACCCTGCGAGGCATTCTTGGGGTGTTAACGGCACTGGCTATTTCGTTGTTGTTGGGACCTTACCTGATCAATCAGTTGCGCAGCCGGCAGATAGGCCAGGCGGTCAGGACTGATGGACCACAGTCACATCTGAGTAAGTCAGGTACACCCACCATGGGTGGCGCATTAATCCTGTTGGCAATTGCGGTCAGCACTTTGCTTTGGGCTGATCTTTCTAACCGTTATGTGTGGATTACGCTTTATGTGCTGTTTGTCTTCGGCGCCGTGGGCTGGGTAGATGATTGGCGCAAAGTGATTGAAAAAGATCCGCGCGGATTGCCTGCACGCTGGAAGTATTTATGGCAGTCCGTGGGTGGAATTGGAGCGGCAGCCTTGCTGTACATCACCACACAGAGTCCGGTTGAAACGCAGCTTATTGTGCCGTTTTTCAAGGACATCGTCATAGAGATGGGGATTTTCTTCATCGTGTTTACCTACTTCGTCATCGTGGGTAGCTCCAACGCCGTGAACCTGACAGATGGCTTGGATGGTCTGGCGATTATGCCAACGGTGATGGTGGCTGGGGCGCTGGCAGTGTTTGCTTATCTCGGTGGCCATGTGCAGTTTGCCAACTATCTGCACATTCCCTATGTGGCGGGTGCCGGTGAGCTGATTATTATTTGTGGCGCGATCGTCGGGGCAGGTCTTGGGTTTTTATGGTTTAACACCTACCCCGCTCAGGTATTTATGGGGGATGTCGGAGCACTGTCTTTGGGGGCTGTGCTCGGTGTTGTAGCGGTCATTGTGCGCCAGGAACTGGTGCTTGTGATTATGGGCGGTGTGTTTGTGATGGAAACTGTATCGGTCATTTTGCAAGTGGCATCCTACAAGCTGACCGGACGACGTATCTTCCGAATGGCGCCTATTCATCACCACTTTGAATTGAAAGGCTGGCCGGAACCCCGTGTGATTGTGCGTTTTTGGATTATTAGTGTGGTGCTGGTGCTGATTGGCCTGGCGACCCTGAAACTGCGTTAACTGGAGAATGAAGTGTCAATGATAGCAACGGATACACTGCGCATTATTATCGGTCTGGGACAGACCGGGTATGCCTGTGCCCGTTATATGGCGGCCAAAGGCTGGCCGTTTGCTGTCGTTGATACGCGTGAAAAACCGCCATTGGCGGCAGATTTTTATAATGAGTTCCCCCAAATAAAGTTGTATACGGGTGAGCTGGATCCTGAGTTTCTAGCCAGCGCTGACGAATTGATCCTTAGCCCGGGTGTGGCCAAATCATCAGCTGCAATAGAGTACGCTATACAGCAGGGCTGCCGGGTGATTGGTGATATCGATCTCTTTTGTAGAGAGGTATCAGCACCTATCGTGGCGATCACCGGGTCTAATGCCAAGAGTACTGTTACTACGCTGGTCGGTAAGATGGCTGAAGCGGCCGGTATCAATGTGGCCGTGGGCGGTAATATCGGCACGCCGGTACTGGATCTGCTTCAGCAGCCTGCCGCTGAACTCTATGTGTTGGAGTTGTCCAGTTTTCAACTGGAAACCACGCATGAACTCAAAGCCATTGCTGCCACAGTGTTGAATATCAGTCCAGATCATCTTGACCGTTATACGGATATGCAAGGCTACTATCTGGCCAAGCACCGTATTTATCGAGGCTGTCGCCATTGTATCGTGAATCGCGATGATCCCTTGACTGTTCCGCTAATGGTTCAAGGGATGAAGCAGACCAGCTTCGGCCTGTCAGCCCCTGATCTGGGACAGTACGGTATTGCACTAGAAGCCGATCAACCCTGGCTATTCCAGGGATTACAGCCGTTGATGCCAGTGGCTGATCTGAAAGTGCAGGGTGAGCATAACGTAGTTAATGTCCTGGCTGCGCTAAGTTTGGGTGCAGCAGCAGGTCTGCCACTGGAGGCTATGTTGCAGGCCGCTAAAAAGTTCCAAGGGCTCAGACATCGCTGCCAATGGGTGGCCGAGAAGCAGGGTGTTGGTTATATCAATGACTCCAAGGGTACCAACGTGGGTGCTACGCTGGCGGCTGTGCAGGGGCTGGGGTCAGTGTTGGGCGATGAACATAAATTACTTATTATTCTGGGTGGTGTGGGTAAAGAGCAGAACTTTGCTGAGCTCAAAGCACCGTTGGCGCGCTTTGCTCGTCAGGTACTGCTGATAGGTCGTGATGCAGGTCTCATTGCCGGTGATTTGCAGGGCTTACCGCTTCAGTACGCAGAATCTCTGGAGAACGCCGTTACGCTGGCGGCCGAACTCGCGCAGCCGGGTGATCAGGTGCTGTTATCTCCGGCTTGTGCCAGTTTTGATATGTTTAGAGGTTATGAAGCACGTGGTGATCGTTTTATTGAGCTAGTGGAGGGTCTGGTATGAATGGACTGTCACTGAAACTCAGTTGGCCTGCCGTGCTGGATATGCCACCGGGCAAATTGTCATTTGATCCGTTTTTAATTCTCAGCGCAGTCACATTGATGCTGACAGGCTTCGTCATGATTGCTTCCGCCTCCATGGATGTGGCTGCACGGGATTTTGGTTCAGCTTATTTCTTTATTATGCGCCATGGCGTTTTTGTAGTTATGGCGTTCATCACTCTGGCAATTGTCTCGGCTATACCGCTAGCGTTTTGGCAAAAGTACAGCGTGCCCTTGCTGGCGATTGGGGGCATTTCATTGTTGCTGGTGTTGATTCCGGGTATTGGCCGTGAAGTCAATGGTGCGCGCCGCTGGATCAGTCTGGGCTTCTTTAATCTACAGGTTTCCGAACTGGCCAAAATTTTTATGGTGATCTACATCAGTGGCTATCTGGTCAGGCGGTTGTCTGAAGTGCGCACAACCTGGTCGGGGGTTATTAAGCCGATATTGCCCTTGTCCATCTATGTCGGGTTGCTCATCAGTCAGCCTGATTTTGGTGCCACGGTAGTGCTCATGTGTACAGTCATGGGAATGGTGTTTCTCAGTGGCATGCGTCTTATTCAATTTGTCAGTTTGCTGCTGGTGGGAATATTAATGGCTGGCCTGTTGGCGGTGACACAGCCCTATCGTGTGCAGCGTCTGAAAACCTTCCTGGATCCCTGGGCGGATCCATTTGGTGCCGGATATCAGCTATCTCAGGCACAGATCGCATTTGGCCGTGGTGAATGGTTTGGCACGGGTCTTGGAAATAGCATACAAAAGCTGTTTTATCTTCCAGAAGCTCACACAGATTTTATCTATTCAATTCTGGCCGAAGAGCTGGGATTGATGGGAGCCTTGGTAGTCATTGCCCTCTACTGTTTTTTGGTGTTGCGGATTTTTATTACCGGACGCCGAGCCGAAAAACAGCAGCAATTCTTTATGGGCTATGTCTGTTATGGCTGTGCATTCATCTTTGCCGGACAAGCGCTGATCAATATCGGTGTGAATGTTGGCGCATTACCAACCAAAGGGCTGACGCTACCCTTATTGAGTTATGGCGGCAGTAGTTTGCTGGCTTCATCCATCATGATCGCAATCGTGTTACGTATTGATTATGAATTGAAGCGCGCGGCGGTGACTGGGGTATCGTCACCCGGCAAGCCGAGCCCACATAAAGCAGTCAGGAGGGCCGTCGCATGAGTACTGAAAAGACAAAAACTCTGCTGGTGATGGCTGGGGGTACCGGTGGTCATGTCTTTCCAGCGCTGGCAACAGCAGACCTGTTGCGTGCTCAAGGTGTGCATATCGAATGGTTGGGAACAGAAAACGGTATTGAAGCTCGCGTGGTACCTGCAGCAGGTATCAAACTGAACTGTATTCCTGTGTCTGGTTTGCGGGGTAAAGGGGTGCTGCGGATACTGACAGCACCCTTCAAGCTGCTTAAAGCCGTGTTGGCAGCCAGAGTTGTGATCAAGCGTGTGAAGCCAGATGCCGTTTTGGGTATGGGGGGGTTTGCGTCTGGCCCGGGAGGGTTGGCTGCAAAGCTGATGGGTATACCGGTCGTCATTCACGAACAAAATGCTATTCCGGGGATGACCAATAAGGTGCTTGCACGCTTTGCAACACGTGTATTACAGGCTTTCCCGGGTGCCTTCGAACAGTGCCAGGCTAAAGATACCATTGGCAACCCGGTAAGAGGCCCGATCCTTGAATTGCCCGTGCCGATTGAACGGATGCGAGACCGCACAGGGCCAATACGTCTGCTGGTGGTGGGTGGCAGCCTGGGTGCCAAAGCTATTAATGAACGTCTACCCGAAGTGCTGGCCAGGATGCCTGCAGAAGCGCGTCCGGACGTATGGCATCAGACAGGGCAAACCCATTACAAAGAAACGCTTGAACACTATGAGTCACTCGGAGTAGAGGCGCGGGTGGTGCCTTTTATTGAACAAATGAATGAAGCCTTTGGCTGGGCTGATCTGGTGTTATGCCGATCTGGAGCTCTGACCGTGAGTGAGCTGGCTATTGCTGGAGTGGCTGCGATTCTGGTGCCTTTTCCTTTTGCGGTAGACGATCACCAGACAGCAAATGCACAGTTTTTAGCTAGATGTGGAGCGGCTGAACTGGTGCAGCAATCAGACCTGAGCAGTGATGCTTTGCATCAGTTGCTGAATAATCTCAATCAGCGTGAGCGTTTGTTAAAAATGGCGCAACTGGCACGTAATCAGGGCAAGCCGGAAGCTGGAAAGCAGTTAGCCGAAGCGTGTCTGGAGGTAATGGCATGAGTAAACATGATGCGATGGGCGTGTATGAAGTGCCTGAAATGCGTCGTATCCGTCAAATCCACTTTGTTGGCATCGGCGGTGTGGGCATGTGTGGAATCGCCGAAGTATTGCTGAATCAGGGATATGTAATCAGTGGTTCGGATATCCGCGACTCGGTTGTGACCGATCGCCTGGCATCTCTCGGTGCTCGAATCTGTATAGGTCATCAGCAAAGTAATGTAGAAATGGCGGATGTGGTGGTGATTTCTACCGCTGTAGCTGAGGATAACCCGGAACTGATAGCCGCACGCCAGTCGCGTATTCCTGTCGTTCGCCGCGCTGAAATGCTGGCAGAGCTGATGCGCTATCGCCATGGCATCGCGGTAGCTGGCACGCACGGTAAGACTACCACAACCAGTCTGTTGGCATCGGTGATGGCTGAAGCTGGTCTGGATCCGACCTTTGTCATAGGTGGGCGGCTAAATAGTGCTGGCACCAATGCACAGTTAGGTGGCAGTCGTTACCTGGTGGCAGAAGCTGATGAGAGTGATGCGTCCTTTCTACACTTGCAGCCTATGGTGGCAATCGTCACCAATATCGATGCTGACCATATGGATACCTATGGTGGCGACTTTAATGTGCTCAAGCAGACGTTTGTTAACTTTTTGCACAATTTACCCTTTTACGGGTTGGCAGTGATGTGTATTGATGATCCGGTGGTTGTCGAAATTCTGCCACAGGTAAGTCGTCCAATACTGACCTACGGTTTTAATGAAGGGGCTGATTTCAGAGCCGTTGATCTGCATATGGCAGGTTTGCAAACCCGTTTCCGAGTCGAGCGCCCTAGCGGTCATGAACCACTGAATGTCACTCTGAATATGCCGGGTCGCCATAATGTACTCAATGCCTTGGCCTGTATTGCTGTGGCCACCGATGAAGGCTTGGCAGATGCCTCCATCTGTCGGGCATTGGAAAAATTTGAAGGTGTCGGTCGTCGTTTCCAGACTTTAGGCGAAGTACCTGTCACCGGTGGCAATGTAACTCTGGTGGATGATTATGGTCACCACCCCCGCGAAGTTGAAGCGGTCATTCAAGCCATTCGCGACGGTTGGCCTGACCGGAGACTGGTGATGGTGTATCAACCACACCGTTACACCCGTACGCGTGATCTCTATGAAGATTTTGCCCGGGTGTTGTCAGAAACAGATCTGCTACTGATGCTAGAGGTCTATGCCGCTGGTGAACAGCCAATTCCTGGTGCAGATACCCGCAGCCTCTGCCGCTCCATCCGTCAACGTGGTGAAGAGCCGGTGTTTGTGGAGTCAACAGAAGATCTTCCTGAGCTGCTGAGCACATTGTTGCGTCCCGGTGATCTGTTGTTGACCCAGGGGGCCGGGGATATCACTACCCTGGCGCATACGCTAAGCAAACTGAATCTAAGCCGTGACGGTGAGGTGCCGGAATGAAAGCATTTGAAATAACCGCCGTTGAGAAACAGACTTTTGGGCGAGTTGCTGTGCTGATGGGCGGAGATTCCGCTGAACGCAGTATCTCACTGCGTAGTGGCGCCGAAGTATTGAAAGGTTTATGTCAGGCTGGCGTCGATGCTTTTGCTATCGATCTGTGTGCCAACGGGGCTGATCCGGTTGCACAATTACTTGACGCCGAGTTTGATCGTGCCTTTTTGATTCTGCATGGCCGGGGCGGCGAAGATGGCACCTTGCAGGGCTTGCTGGAAATGCTGAAGAAGCCTTATACCGGTAGTGGTGTGGCCGCCTCAGCGCTAGGAATGGATAAGCTACGTTGCAAGCAGTTATGGCTGGGAGCCGGTTTTCCAACGCCACCCTTTGCTGAACTGAACGCAGACGCTGACTTGCAGGCGGTGGCCGACAAACTGGGCTTTCCGATGATGGTCAAGCCTGTGCATGAAGGCTCCAGTATTGGTATGAGCCGTGTTAAGGATTTGGCACAGCTGCAGGCAGCTTATGCTGAAGCAGCCCGCTATGACAATCTGGTGATTGCTGAACAGTGGGTGCAGGGAGCCGAATATACCCTGGCTGTCTTACGTGATACGGCCCTGCCTGTCATCAAGTTAGAGACCTCGCACGACTTTTACGATTTTAATGCCAAATACGAAGCATCCGATACCCGTTATTTGTTTGAACATGGACTTTCAGATGCGCAGCACCAGGCACTGCAGACATTGGCTGTAAAAGCTTTCAGTGCTGTTGGGTGTCGTGGCTGGGGTCGGGTTGATGTGATGATGAATGCCGATGGTGAATTTCTGTTGCTGGAAGTGAACACTCTGCCGGGCATGACAGACCATAGTCTGGTGCCTATGGCAGCGAAACAGGCGGGCATGAGTTTCTCCGAATTAGTGGTAGAAATTCTACGCACGGCAAAACTGGACCGGGAGAGCTAAAGATGAATCTGTCGTTGCCCTGGCTTAAGCAAGATCCAGAACCGGTTGTGCCGGTACGGGGTGCTGTGGCCGTGCAACGCCAGCCGGAGCAACCGATTGAGCCTCAGGCCGTCAAGCGGGTTGTGTTATTGGCAATGCTGTTGATGTTTGTTGTGCTGTTGGTTGGGTTGGCAGGCAAGGCATTGGCCTGGCTGGATAAACCGGTTAATGCAGTCAGCATCAGCGGGCAGTTACGGTATCTGGATGGCCAGGTATTAGCCAGCTACCTGGCAACGGAGGTTAAGGCACCCATCTTATCGCTGGATCTTCGCAGTTTACGTGATGCGACCCTGGCTAACCCCTGGGTACACATGGCTGAGGTCAGGCGTCAGTGGCCAGCGGCTATACACGTGGCCATTGCAGAACAGGTACCTGTGGCGCGCTGGGGTGAGCGTGGACTGCTGAATCATCAGGGTGATATTTTCTGGCCGGACATGAGTGCCGGGTATGAGTTTTTACCCCGACTTAATGGGCCAGCTCACGAAACACGGGCGATTATCGAACAGTATCATGATCTGAGTGTGTTGTTTGCCCATTCAGGTATACGTATTAAAGGACTGACGCTGGAAAGCCGTGGCGCCTGGAATCTGGAGTTGGATAACGGCATACAGGTTATTGCTGGACGAGAGCAGTTGATGCCCAGACTCAGGCGCTTTATCAGCATCTATGAAGCTGAGCTCAGTCAGTCGGCGGATAAAATTGAACAGGTTGACATAAGATACACCAACGGTGTGGCTGTCAGATGGCGCACCGAAGAGAGGCTAGGCGATGCAGGATAAAAGAGCGACATCAGATCACAGTATGATCGTTGCACTGGATATAGGTACATCTAAAGTGGTGTGTCTGGTAGGTGAAGTCTGTGCTGACGGCGGTATTGAGATAGTCGGTGTGGGTTCACAGCCTTCTCACGGTATGAAGCGTGGCGTGGTGGTAAATATTGAATCGACTGTTAGTGCGATACAGCGTGCAGTTGAAGAAGCTGAATTAATGGCAGGATGCAAGATTCATTCAGTGACGGTGGGAATTGCCGGTAATCACATCAGCAGTCTGAACTCTCACGGAATCGTTGCGGTGAGGGATCGTGAAGTCTCTGAATATGATTTGGAACGTGTGATAGACGCTGCGCGCGCTGTAGCCATACCAGCCGATCAGCGGATTTTGCATATTTTGCCGCAAGAGTACCTGATCGATACGCAAGAAGGCATTAAAGAGCCTCTGGGGATGTCTGGAGTACGTCTGGAAGCCAAGGTGCATCTGGTTACCGGTGCGTCCAATGCGATTCAAAATATTGATAAATGTATCCGTCGTTGTGGATTGGAAGTCGATGCCATCGTGCTTGAACAACTGGCCTCCAGCTATGCTGTACTCGCAGAAGATGAAAAAGATCTGGGAGTCTGCATCGTCGATATCGGCGGGGGGACTACGGATATTGCCGTATTCACTGATGGGTCAATCCGTCATACCGCCGTTATTCCTATTGCGGGTGATCAGGTTACCAATGATATTGCCATGGCGCTGCGTACACCGACGCAGCATGCCGAAAAAATCAAGATTAAATATGCCTGTGCCTTGGCACAGTTGGCTCGCCCTGATGAAACCATCAAGGTGCCCAGTGTGGGCGATCGGCCCGCCAGAGATCTGTCCAGGCAGTCACTGGCTGAAGTGGTCGAGCCGCGTTATGAAGAGTTGTTTGCCTTGGTGCAGGCCGAGTTGCGACGCTCAGGTTTTGAAGACCTGATCGCTGCAGGTATCGTGCTGACCGGGGGTACATCGAAAATGGAAGGGGCTGTTGAACTGGCGGAAGAGATCTTCCATATGCCAGTAAGGCTGGCACTTCCGCAAGGCGTCCGGGGTATGGAATCGCTGCTTAAGAACCCGATTTACGCAACCGGAATCGGGTTACTGCACTATGCAAAAGCGGAGCAGAAACCAACAGCAAAAGAAATTGTACCGGAAATGCGCGAAAAACGTCTGCAGCGTCCACAGGTCGGTGATCTGGTGAGTCGAGTAAAAGACTGGTTTAAGCGTCACTTCTGAATGAATCGTTAAGCGTGGCATGACCGGAAGGTAAAAGCAGGCATGTCAGGGGAGGAAAAAAATGTTTGAATTAATTGATAATGTACCTCAGGAAGCCGTCATTAAAGTCATTGGTGTCGGTGGGGGTGGCGGTAACGCCGTTCAACACATGGTGTCTGATGATCTCGGTGGGGTTGAGTTCATCTGCGCCAATACTGATGCCCAGGCACTGGAGCGTTTGGCAACGCGTGCAGCCCTGCATATTGGTGGTGGTTTGACTAAGGGATTGGGGGCTGGTGCTAATCCGGAAATCGGACGCAAAGCGGCCCTTGAAGATCGAGACAGGATTGCTGAAAGCCTTAAAGGTGCTGATATGGTGTTTATTACCGCCGGTATGGGCGGTGGTACGGGTACCGGTGCAGCGCCGATCGTGGCGCAGATTGCCCGTGAAATGGGTATTCTGACGGTCGCTGTGGTGACCCGGCCTTTCCGTTTTGAAGGTCGCAAGCGCATGGCTATCGCTGAGGAAGGCATACGTGAACTACGTGAAAATGTGGATTCATTGATCATCATCCCGAATGAGAAGCTGATTGCGGTTCTGGGTAAGAATACCAGTCTGATCAATGCCTTCAATACCGCCAATGACGTGCTGAAAGGGGCGGTGAAGGGCATTTCCGATCTGATCACTTGTACCGGTATGGTTAACGTCGACTTTGCCGATGTCAAAACCGTAATGTCTGAAATGGGCATGGCGATGATGGGTACGGGCATAGCCAAAGGTGATAAGCGTGCTCAGGAAGCGGCACGTTCTGCCATCATGAGTCCGCTGCTGGAAGATATTGACCTGCGTGGTGCGCGTGGCATCCTGGTGAATATCACCGCTGGCCTGGATCTGAGTCTGGGTGAGTACAGTGAAATCGGTGAAATTATTGAAGAATGTGCAGATGCGGATGCAACTATTGTGATCGGAACGGTGATTGATCCGGACATGGTGGATGAGCTACGTGTGACGGTTGTCGCAACAGGCCTTGATCGTCCTAAAGAGAAAGAGTTCAAGTTGGTGGCTACTGAAGCCCCTAAAGCCGATCTGCGTCAGGAAGAAATTGAACTGCCGTCAGTGTTGCGTCGCCAGAAGCAAGAGGCACTGCTGGATAAGCCGGACAGCCATGATAAAGAGACAGGTAAGCGCAAGGATTATGGTGAGCTGGATATACCAACCTTCCTGCGACGTCAGGCGGATTGAGGGTGGCGGCCTTATGGGCCGATTGCCTGAAATGGGGTGAGTCTGTTATCATTCTCATTTATTTATGTTGTTATCCGGCGAACTGTAATGATTAAACAACGCACACTGAAAACGAGTATACGGGCGACAGGTATCGGCCTGCATAGTGGTCGGAAAGTCTATTTGACCCTAAGACCAGCACCGGTCAATACCGGTATCGTTTTCCGGCGTGTAGATCAGGACCCTGTTGTCGAAATTCCGGGTTTCGCGACCCATGTGGTCGATACCGTATTATCTACCAATCTATCGGTAGACGGTGTTCGTGTTGCCACGGTTGAACATCTGATGTCGGCGCTTGCCGGGCTGGGGATCGATAATCTATACGTCGATCTGACTGCTGAAGAAGTGCCGATCATGGATGGCAGTGCCGCACCCTTCGTGTTTCTGATCGAGTCAGCCGGTATTGCAGAGCAAAATGCGGCCAAGCAGTTTGTGCGTATCAAAAAGCCGGTTAGTGTTGAAGTGGACGGCAAAACAGCCAGCTTCAAACCTTACGAAGGTTACAAAGTGGGTTTTCGTATCGAGTTTGACCATCCGGCATTTACGGATCGTCACCTGGAAGCCAGTCTGGATTTTTCCAGCACCTCGTTCGTTCGTGAGGTTAGTCGTGCCAGAACCTTTGGGTTTATGCGTGATATCGAGTTCCTGCGTTCTCAGAACCTGGCACTGGGTGGAAGCTTTGATAATGCTATCGTCGTGGATGACTATCGGGTGCTGAACGAAGACGGTTTGCGCTACGAAAACGAGTTTGTTAAGCACAAGATTCTTGATGCGGTTGGGGATCTGTATTTGTTGGGTAAAAGTCTGATCGGCGAATACTACGGATATAAATCAGGTCATCACCTGAACAATCTTCTGCTCAGAAAACTGTTGCAAACTGAAGATGCCTACGAAATAGTCACTTTTGAATCGCTGGAGCAGGCATCTCCCATAGCATTTTTGCGCCCGGCAGCCGCTGTTTGATTCTGGTTTTTCGGGTGTTTTTAACCCACTAAAAGCAAAATAACAGCAGAAAGCCGGTTCTCGCCCGGCTTTTTTTATTTATATCGTCCTGTAGGGGTTGAACAATGCGTCTGGAAACTCAACTATCTACAAGAATCACTGTAGAATAATGTGCTCTTTCCGCGATGGACATTGCGCGAATAACATCCAATTAACGGTAAAAGTTGAATTATGCTCACATCACTGTTGAAAAAGGCCTTCGGAAGCAAAAACGATCGTGAACTCAAACGTATGGGGCGAGTCGTTAAGGACATCAATGCACTGGAAGTGCAGATGGAACAGCTTAGTGATGATGAGCTTAAGGCGCTATCCACTGCCTATCGGCAGCGGTTTGAAGCGGGTGAATCTCTGACCAAACTGCTGCCAGAAGCTTTCGCCACAGTGCGAGAAGTCTCTCGCCGGGTGATGGGTCTGCGTCATTTTGATGTACAAATGATCGGTGGTATCTCCCTGCACGAAGGTAAAGTGGCGGAGATGAAAACCGGTGAAGGTAAAACGCTGGTGGCAACACTGCCTGCTTACCTTAATGCCATCAGTGGTAAGGGAGTGCATGTCGTTACCGTAAACGACTATCTTGCCAGCCGCGATGCCGAGTGGATGCGTCCGCTTTATGAGGCGCTGGGGTTAAGTGTTGGCGTGATTGTTTCTGGTCAGGGTAATGAGGGTAAACGTGGAGCCTATGCTTGTGACATCACTTACGGTACCAACAACGAGTTCGGTTTCGACTATTTGCGCGACAATATGGCGTTCAGTGTTGAAGACAAGGTACAACGTGGCTTCAATTTTGCCATCGTCGATGAAGTGGACTCCATCCTCATCGATGAGGCCCGAACACCACTGATTATTTCAGGTCCAGCTGAAGACAGCTCGGCCCTGTACGCACATATCAATAAAATTATTCCCAAGCTAAAGCAGTTTTTTGGCGAGGTTGATGTTAAAGACGACACCCAGATCATTGATGAACACTTTGTGGTGGATGAAAAAAACCGCACAGTTGAACTAACCGAAGCCGGTCACCAGCTAGTGGAAGATCTGCTACGTGAAGAGGGCTTGTTGCAGGAAGAGGAGAGTCTCTATGCATCAGGTAATCTGAACTTATTGCACCATGTGTTGGCCGGGCTGCGTGCACATTACCTGTTTGAACGCGATAAAGACTATATCGTCCAGGATCAGCAGGTGGTGATAGTTGACGAACACACTGGTCGTATCATGCCGGGTCGTCGCTGGTCTGAAGGCCTGCACCAGGCTGTTGAAGCCAAAGAAGGTGTCAAAATTCAACTGGAAAGCCAGACGCTGGCCTCGACTACTTTCCAGAACTATTTCAGGTTGTATGAAAAACTGTCCGGGATGACCGGTACGGCTGATACGGAAGCCTTTGAGTTGCGTCAGATTTATGGCCTTGATGTGGTTGTCATTCCGACCAATCAGCCGGTACAGAGAACCGATTATAATGACCTGGTCTACCTGACCATCGAAGAAAAGTTCAGCGCCATCGTTAAGGAGATCCGACACTGCCAGGAGAAAGGGCAACCCGTTCTGGTGGGTACAGCGTCAGTTGGCTCATCTGAAGTTTTGTCCAAGATGCTGATACAAGAGAAGATCACCCATAATGTTTTGAATGCCAAAAACCACGGGCGTGAAGCCGGTATTATTGCTAATGCTGGCTGCCCAGGTGCCATTACCATTGCCACCAATATGGCCGGTCGTGGTACCGATATCATGCTGGGGGGGAAGCTTGAAGTAGAGCTGGATGCACTGGAAAATCCGACAGAGGAGCAGATCAGTGCCGCCAAGGCCGATTGGCAACAGCGTCATGAGCAGGTGGTCGCTGCTGGTGGCTTGCATATCATCGGTACCGAACGGCATGAATCCCGTCGTATCGATAACCAGCTACGTGGTCGCGCCGGGCGTCAGGGTGATCCGGGTTCCTCACGCTTCTTCCTGTCGATGGAAGATGATCTGATGCGTATTTTTGCCTCTGACCGTATCCGCCAGTTCATGCAGGCATTGGGTATGGATAAGGGAGAAGCCATCGAACACAAAATGGTCAGTAATGCGATCGAAAAAGCCCAGCGAAAAGTTGAAGGGCGTAATTTTGATATACGTAAAAGCTTACTTGAATACGATGATGTGGCCAACGATCAGCGCCGGGTAATCTATGAACAGCGCAATGACCTGATGGCGACTAATGATATTTCGGATACTATCAATGCGATACGGTCCGAGGTGATTGATACCACGATCAGTGATTTCATTGCGCCGGAAAGTCTGGCAGAAACCTGGGATGTCGCCGGTCTGGAAAAAGCTTTGCAGACGGATTTCTCCATCGAGCTGCCAGTTCAGCAATGGCTGGATGAAGATACCCAACTGCATGAAGAGCCATTGCGCGATAAAATCCATACCGCAATCAGCGAGAAATATGCTGAGAAAGAGCAGTTAGTCGGTGCTGAAACTATGCGTCTGTTTGAGAAACAGGTCATGTTGCAGGTATTGGATACCCTGTGGAAAGAACATCTGCAAACCATGGATTTGCTACGCCAGGGTATTCACCTGCGGGGTTATGCGCAGAAGAATCCAAAGCAGGAATACAAGCGTGAATCCTTTCAGTTATTCCAGGCATTGCTTGAGAATATCAAAAAAGATGTAGTACGCATTATCAGCCACGTAAAAGTGCGCGAGCCTGAGGATGTTGAAGCCATTGAACGTCAACGCCGCGAAGCGGCCGAGCGTCAGAAAATGAGCTTTGAGCACTCTCAAAGCAATGCCATGCAGGCTGAAAGTGAACAAGAAACTGCTGCAGCAAATGCCGAGGGTGACAAACAGGAGCCTTTCGTGCGTGATGTGCCCAAAGTGGGTCGCAATGAGCCCTGTCCCTGCGGCTCAGGTAAAAAATACAAACAATGCCATGGTAAAATTTAACACCAGCGCATAACAGAGGAAGGTAGCATGGCAGTAGGTGCTGAACAAACGTTGCAGTTGCATCCGGTAAAAGGGTTTCGTCTGGGTATCGCTTCCGCCGGAATCAAAAAGCCGGGACGCAAAGACATTGTGATTATGGAAATTCCGGTAGACGCTACAATTGCGGGTGTTTTTACTCGTAATCAGTTCTGTGCGGCTCCTGTGCTGTTGGCAAAAAAGCATCTTGCCGGTGGTGTATCGCCACGCTACATGCTGGTGAATACGGGTAACGCCAATGCAGGTACCGGAGCGGCGGGTTTAGACGCTGCTAAAGCCTGTTGTACTGCTTTGGCAGAAAAGACTCAGGTGGATACGGAGTCTGTGTTGCCTTTCTCCACGGGTGTTATCGGTGAACTTCTGCCCGTCGCCAAGGTGGTTTCAGCGCTGGATGCGGCGCTGGATGATCTTGATGAAGACCACTGGATGGAAGCGGCACTGGGGATTATGACCACAGATACCCGTGCAAAAGGTCATAGTGTACAGATCGAACATCAGGGCAAGCTGATCACTATCACCGGCATTTCCAAAGGCTCAGGTATGATCATGCCCAATATGGCCACCATGCTGGGCTATGTCGCTACCGATGCGATTGTCGATGCTAATCTGTTGCAACGGTTGCTGAGTCAGGTTAACGAGCAGACTTTTAATCGAATCACTGTCGATGGTGATACCTCCACCAATGATGCTTGCATGCTGGTCGCTACCGGTCAGAGTGGTGTTGAGTTGAGTGATATGGAACCGGTATTGATGGATCAATTTATTGCCGGTCTGCACGAAGTGATGCTGGAACTGGCACAAGCAATCGTCAAGGACGGAGAAGGGGCTACCAAATTTGTTGAAGTGCGTGTTGAAACGGCGGCCAGCGTTGATGAGGCTCTCAAAGTGGCTTACACCATAGCGCACTCGCCTTTGGTCAAAACTGCCCTGTTTGCCAGTGATCCTAACTGGGGCCGTATTTTGGCCTGTGTCGGACGTGCGGGTGTCAGTGATCTGAAGGTTGATGACGTCGCCATCTGGCTGGATGATGTAGCGATCGTGAAGCAGGGTGGTCGTGCAGACAGTTATACTGAAGAGCAGGGTCAGGCAGTGATGAATAAAGACACTATCCTGATCAGAGTGTCTCTGAACCGTGGTCAGGTACAGGAAAGTATCTGGACCACGGATCTGTCACATGATTACGTCAAGATCAATGCCGAATACCGTTCCTGATATAACTTCCCAGCCGCCGCGGCAGGTACTGCATGTAGCGGCGGCGGTGATATACAACCCTCAGGGTTCTATCCTGATCGCTCGTCGCCCCTCGGATAAGCATCAGGGTGGGTTATGGGAGTTTCCCGGTGGTAAGGTGGAGGTGCATGAAACAGCGCGTCAGGCGCTGGATCGTGAACTGTTGGAGGAGTTGGGTATTCAGGTCACGGCTGCTCAGCCACTTATACAGATTCCTTATGAATATCCTGAACGCCATGTGTTATTAGATGTTTTCAATGTAACGGCGTTTATCGGTGAAGCCCGGGGCTGTGAGGGCCAGCCACTCGTTTGGGTGGATGTGTCGCAACTCGGTGAGTATGCTTTTCCAGCCGCCAATCGACCAATTATCGAGCGTATCCTGGCTGACGTTTCAAGCTGATTAGCTTAAGCGCTGACTACTGTATCTGGGCACTTATTCAGGAGTTGCTCTGCACTGTTTCAGTTTGAGCAGGTGCCTCCTGGCGTGCTGCCGTATCTACCAGATGTTGCCCCTGAGTACGTTTCAGCATTTTCAACTTTTGATGCAATGCAGTCTTTGCCATCATGTGTGCACTCACGGGTGCGGTGATAAACAAAAACAGCGTGATCAACAATTCATGTACGCTGATATGACCTGGCTCGCGTAGCGTAAAGAGTATCATCGACGCAATCAGTAAGCCTCCCATACCCAAGGTTGTCGCTTTAGTAGGCGCATGCAGACGCATGAAAAAATCCGGCAGTCTTACCAATCCTATAGAGCCCACCAGAATAAATACGCCACCAGTGAGCAAAAAAATGGATACAATCAGTTCGAGTAAAAAATTCATTTACAAATACCTTATTCAATAATGTCGCCGCGTAATAAGTATTTACACAAGGCTGCTGTACTCACAAAGCCCAGCATAGCGATCAGTAGTGCGGCTTCGAAATACAGCGTTGTGCTGAACCAGATTCCCAGTAAGATAATCAGAGCAATACTGTTAATATACATGGTATCCAGTGCCAGCAGACGATCAGCAAGATCCGGACCGGCAAATAGTCGCCAAAGATTCAGAATCAGGGCGATCACAACCATGATGCTTACCAGTATGACAGTCCAGGTTAGCATGAGAAAATCTCCATCAACGGTTTTTCGTAACGCTGTTTGATAGTGGCGATCAACTCGGCTTCATCGGTCATGGAAAGTGCATGAATATATATAAACTTCTTACATTCCGATACTTCCGAACTAACGGTGCCTGGGGTGAGTGAGATGGTGCTCGCTAGCAGGGTGATGGGTAAGTCTCCCTCAATATCCAGTGGCATGGCAATCAATGCCGGATGCAGTTGATCTATCGGCCCCATGACTTGGCGAGCTACTTCGAGATTGGCGGTGATAATGTCGCCCAACACCAGCAGGGCGTAGCGTATAGTTTTAATGGGTTTGTGCAGGGCCGGCTGGGGCTTGCTCAAGCCACTGGTCAGCATCGGGATGCCCAAAGCCAGAAAAGCCCCTAATACCAGGTGTCCTGGTGCAGCGGTATTGTTCAGGAGCAGCCAGGTCACAAACAACAGCGTGCTGTGATACGGCATGGGTAGCCAACGAAAGCGAGGTTTCACAAGCATCTTATTGCCCTCCTGTGTGCATCGGCTGTAGCGGCAGCAGTGCATGTACTGAAATTTCCGGATTGTACAGAACAGCAGCGGCTTCTGATGTCAGTGCGGTAATTGGGCCGGCGAACAACACCATCAGAGGGGAGCACATCAATAGACCTGCCACAGCGATCAATTTAGCATTTTTAACATTTTCGCCATCGGCTGTACTGCCTGTTACCCGCCAGAACAGCGTTGTTCCGGCACGAGACAAAGCGATAATAGCCGCAAGTCCAGACAACAGGATAGCTGTCCATGCCCAGACCATCTCGGTGCCAGTTTGTGCCGCCTGCATCAGTAACGCCTTGCCGATAAAGCCGGATAGCGGTGGCATTCCCACCATTGCCACTGCAGCTAAAAAGAACAATCCGGCCAGTAAGTCACGCTGTTTCATCATTCGTGCAGCAACAAAGCGGTCTTCGGCTTTTCCCCGTTGCCTGATGATCATATCCGCAATCAGGAACATGGCAGCCGCCACCAGAGTGGTATGTACCAGGTAATAAAATGCAGCACCTGCCGCCTGTTCAGTACCCAGCGCTGCCGCCACCAAGAGCGTACCCACTGAAATCAGGATCATATTTGCAGTCAACATGCGCAGGTTGGAACTGGCCAGTGAACCTATAGACCCTATGAACAGCGTCAAAATTGCAATCGGCCAAAGCCAGACTTGGGCAATATTGGCTAAGTCTCCAGCAAAATCCCCAAAAATCACGGTGTGAACGCGAAAAATGCTGTATATCCCCACCTTGGTCATGATAGCGAACATCGCTGCCACAGGGGCGCTTGCCACCGCATAGGTCCGTGGTAACCAAAAGTGCAGTGGCAGCATGGCTGATTTAAGACCAAATACTACCAATAACAGCAAACCGGCTACTTTGACCAGCAACTTGTCATCAGCATTCAGCAGGTTAACCTTGACGGCCATATCGGCAATATTCAGAGTTCCAAGCATGCCGTAAAGTATCCCCAGCGCAAACAGGAAAATACTTGAGCCCACCAAATTCAGGATGACATAGTGCAAGCTGGCCTGGGTTTTTTGTTTTCCACCGCCATGAACCAGTAATGCGTAGGACGCAATGAGTAGGATCTCAAAGCAAACAAACAGGTTAAACAGGTCACCTGTGAGAAAGGCCCCATTAACCCCTGCGACAAGTAATAATGTCAGGGTGTGGAAATACATGCCGGTTTCATCATCTCCGGCTGTAGCGAACAGGATTGAGGCCAGTCCCAGAATGCCGGTGAGTAGAACCAGTAAACAGGCCAGCACATCCGCTACCAGCACAATTCCGAACGGCGGAGACCAGTCCCCAAGCATGTAAATCTGCGTGCCTTGTGTATAGGCCGTGTGCAATAAAAGAGCGGATACCAGGATCAGCAGCATGCCCGATGCTACAGCAAAGATGCGTTGACGCCTCAAACTGTTCTGAATAGGGGGAAGTAATAGCAGCAACCCGGCCACAATCGGAAGCAGAAATGGCAGAATAACCAGATGCAGCGACATTAACTTCGCTCCTTATCAGTCAGTGATGAATGATCAGGGATACGGCCATCGACATGATCATTGCCCAGATCACCGCGACCGCGCATAGCCAGAATGACAACAAATGCTGTCATCGCAAATCCTATTACTATCGCTGTGAGCACTAATGCTTGCGGTAGGGGGTCGACATAATTGTCACTGGTACCAATAACAGCTGCAGAGTTTATTGACAGTCGACCGCTCGAAAATAAAAACAGGTTAACAGCGTAGCTCAGCATAGTTAAACCAATCACTACAGGAAAGGTGCGACCCCTCAGAATTAAAAATACACCACAGGTGGTGAGTACGCCCACGCAGAGAGCAAAAAGCACTTCCATCAGGATTGATCCTCCATTTTAGGACGGTGCGAGGTGGTCAGCTTACCCAGATTTGCAAGAATCAGCAGGGTGGCCGCTACCACGGTAATGTATACGCCAAGGTCAAATAAAATGGCGCTGGCTAACTCAAATTTACCAATCCAGGGTAGGTGGAAATAGTCAAACCAACTGGTCAGGAAGGGCTTTCCAAATACCCAACTGCCTGCGCCGGTTGCGGCAGCAATTAACACGCCAATGGCTATAGACCACTGATAGTTGACCTTAAGGCGGGGTTTAATCCAGTCCACCCCATGGGCAATGTATTGCAGTATGATGGCCACCGCTGTAATCAGCCCGGCAATAAAACCACCGCCGGGCATGTTATGACCACGAAGGAAAATATAGGCCGATACCAGTAGTGCCAAGGGTAAAAGTGACTGGGACACTGTTCTAAGGATCATCGGGTGGCTGTCTTGTGTCCAGCTACGTCCTTTGATATCCCCGGAGGGTTTGGATATCTTCATGCGGTTAATCAGTTTGAAAATACCCAGGGCAGCAATACCCAACACCAGTATCTCACCAAAGGTATCAAAACCTCGGAAGTCAACCAGAATGACGTTTACTGCATTGGTGCCCCCGCCGCCAGGTTTGCTGTTTTCCAGATAGAAATCGGAAATACTCAAGCCTGATCGGGTCATGATGGCATAGTTCAGGGTGGCAAAAATTCCCCCGACCAAAGCAGCAATGCCCAGATCACGTGCTACCCGTCCAGGGCTGGATTCCTTGGGGGTCTGTTGCGGCAGGAAGAACAACGCCAGCATCAACAGTATGACTGTGACTACCTCTACCGACAGTTGCGTCAGTGCCAGATCTGGCGCTGAAAAATAGGTAAATGACATGGAGACTATCAAGCCAACCACCGACAGTGTCAGCAAAGATATATAACGCTGGCGATGCCAGATAACCGTAGCGAGTGCGGAAAAAATCAGAATAACAGCCAGAACAATGCTAATACTGTTGGTAGGAAGTTGCTCGCGCTCCCCGGCCGTTTGCATCAACAGCAACAACGGTTTGCCAGCAAACACGATGACCATCAGAAACAGCAACATAAGGTAGCGTTGCAATGAGCCATTCTCAAAAAACTGGTTAATTCTTGTCGCGCTTCGGACAAGGCATTGCATCATACTTTCAAATACCAGCTTGGCATCGGTTTCCGGAAACTGGCTGTGAAACTTAAACAGTTTGCGGCGGTTATGATAAATGATAACACCCAGTACCATGGCGACAATGCTCATAATCAGTGCCAGGTTAAACCCATGCCAGATTGACAGAGAGAAATAGGGTACTTCGCCGCCGAGTACGGCTGCCGACGCAGAATAAAGCAGGCTACCGACCATAAAGCCAGGGAATAATCCTACCAGCAGACAGAGTCCGACCAGAATTTCTACCGGCACTTTCATATAGCGTGGTGGTTCATGCGGAGTTTTTGGCAGATCAACTGGTTCGCCATTGAAAAATACATCATGAATAAAGCGCAATGAGTACGCGACTGAGAAGACCGCAGCCAATGTTGCCAGCACAGGCACCATCCAGGATAAGGACCCCAATGTATGCTGAAGCAGTGTCTCGGCAAAGAACATCTCTTTTGACAGGAATCCGTTTAACAGTGGCACACCCGCCATGGAAGCCGCCGCCACCATCGCCAGCGTGGCTGTGTAAGGCATGAATTTCCATAACCCATTTAGGCGGCGCATGTCGCGGGTACCAGCTTCATGGTCGATGATCCCTGCCGCCATAAACAGGGAGGCTTTAAACGTGGCATGGTTGATAATATGAAAAATTGCAGCAATGGTGGCCAGTTCAGTACCCATGCCCAGCAGCAGTGTAATCAGGCCCAGGTGGCTGATAGTTGAATAAGCCAGTAATCCCTTAAGATCATGTTTAAATAGTGCCGTATAAGCCCCTAACAACAGTGTTGCCATACCCGTAAGGGTGACAATAATGATCCACAGTTCTGTACCAGCCAATACCGGATAAAAACGCGCCATCAGGAAAATGCCGGCTTTTACCATGGTGGCTGAATGTAAGTACGCACTTACGGGTGTAGGCGCTGACATTGCATGAGGCAGCCAGAAATGAAACGGGAACTGAGCCGACTTGGTGAAGGCACCCAAGAGTACCAATATCAGCACAACCGGGTATGCGGCATGCTCTCGAAGGATATCACCGCTTTCAATGACGGTTTGAAGATCATAGCTACCGACAATTTTACCAATCAGCATCAGGCCTGCTAATAAAGCAAGACCACCGGCACCGGTTACTGTGAGGGCCATGCGAGCTCCCTTGCGGCCCTCTGTGTTGCCATGCCAAAAGCTGATCAGCAGGAATGAGCTGATGCTGGTCAGTTCCCAGAACATCCATAACTGGATCAGATTATTAGATAGCACAATCCCCAGCATGGCGGTCATAAACAGCATCAGATAGGCGTAAAACTGCCCCATACTGTCTTTGGCGGACAGGTAGTAACGTGCATAGAGAATTATTAATAAACCGATACCTAGAATTAGCAGAGCAAACAGAAAGGCCAATCCATCCAGGCGAAAAGAGATATCCATACTCAATGCCGGAACCCAGTTGGCGGTTGCTATCAGTGTTTCACCCCTGAATACAGCCGGAGCACTCAACAACAGCATCAGCAAAGCCAGCGCTGGTGCGGCAGCGGTTGCAAATGCACATCGGGTTCTGCCAAAGCGCTGGGATAACAGCGGCGCTAGCACTCCCAAGGCAGGTAGTAGAGGAATCCAGAAAAGACTCATGGTAGCAACATGCTCCTGCAAAATAAAAAGTAACGTGTAAACGGCTCAACACAACTATTATACTTAGATGTTAAAACTAGTCCGTGTTGCAAACTGGCTTAATGCAGCCGTGGAAGTTTACTGTAAAAATGTGCACCTTTACAGGCGTAGATCTTGTTGATTTCCAATGCTGGGTTTTTAACATTAATACATTCTAATATATAGTCAAGCTGGCATATGGCGCTGGCTGTTAAACAACTTCGTAATCTCACTCATCTGTATTGGGCCTGTAGAGTAGATTAGGGACATATTTTGGCCTCTGCTGATGCTATAGTTTTTTATACGCAACGGCTATATTTTAAGATTTTTCAAGGAGTAAAATTCATGCCTGTTGAACTTTGGCTAGCCTTTGTTGCTGCCTCTGCGTTGTTGTTGATCATTCCAGGGCCAACTATTCTGGCAGTCATCAGTTATTCTATCGCCCATGGACGCCGGGCCAATGTGCCCCTGGTAACGGCTGTCGCACTGGGGGACTCCACCGCGCTGGCGGTTTCACTGCTGGGTTTAGGTACCTTGCTGGCGGCATCTGCCTTCTGGTTTATGATCATCAAATGGCTTGGTGGACTTTACTTGTTGTACCTCGGCATCAAACTGTTACGCAGTGGTTTTGTTTCAGTTGAGATGGCGGCGCCGCCTAAACCCGGATCACGCTGGCGATTGTTCCTGAATACCTACCTGGTAACTGCTTTGAACCCTAAAGGTATGGTGTTTTTTGTAGCTTTCCTGCCGCAGTTTATTCACCCAGGTGCTGATCATGTACAGCAGCTTTGGATTTTAGGCGTCACCTTCGTCGCCATGGCTACCTTGAATGCAACCCTCTACGCCATATTTGCCGGTTCAGCTCGTCGACTTTTGTCGCGTCCGGGCGCGCATCGAGGCTTTAACCTGGTGGGCGGGTCGTTACTTTCGGCGGCGGGTCTTTGGGCGTTGTTGTCTAGGAATCAGGTTTCGGGGTAGTTGGCTCTTTTGGGAGTCTGTAGGTTAAGCTGGTGTGGCGAGGATCACTTATTCATGCAGATATTTTGTGATTTATAAGTGATTTTTAACTAGAAATGGTGGGCCCAGCTGGACTCGAACCAGCGACCAACGGATTATGAGTCCGTTGCTCTAACCAACTGAGCTATAGGCCCTTGAAAAGCGAGCGCCAATGATACAGAGAAGTATGCATTGGCGCAATATGTTGAACGCGTTGAGTTATTCGTCGAGGAAGCCGCGCAGGTGATCGGAGCGACTGGGGTGACGCAGTTTGCGCAGCGCCTTGGCTTCGATCTGACGGATACGTTCGCGAGTGACATCAAACTGTTTGCCAACCTCTTCCAGCGTGTGGTCGGTATTCATATCGATACCGAAACGCATTCTGAGTACTTTGGCTTCACGAGCGGTGAGTCCGGACAGTACGCTGCGTGTGGCTTCACGCAGGCCCTCGCCTGTGGCGGTATCAACCGGTGAGGCCATGATGATGTCTTCAATAAAGTCACCGAGACTGGAGTCTTCATCGTCACCGATGGGGGTTTCCATGGAGATCGGCTCTTTCGCAATTTTCAGTACCTTGCGAATTTTGTCTTCCGGCATTTCCATTTTTTCAGCAAGTTCTTCAGGGGTGGGTTCGCGACCCATTTCCTGCAGCATTTGACGGGAAATACGGTTGAGCTTATTGATTGTTTCGATCATGTGTACCGGAATACGAATGGTACGTGCCTGATCGGCAATCGAGCGTGTGATCGCCTGACGTATCCACCAGGTGGCATAGGTTGAGAACTTGTAGCCACGACGGTATTCGAATTTGTCTACCGCTTTCATCAAGCCAATGTTGCCTTCCTGGATCAAATCAAGGAACTGCAGGCCGCGGTTGGTGTATTTCTTGGCGATAGAGATAACCAGACGCAGGTTGGCTTCAACCATCTCTTTCTTGGCGCGACGGGCGCGGGCTTCACCAATTGACAGGCGGCGGTTTACATCTTTGATTTCAGAAAGGCTGATGCCGACATCATTTTCAATATTGATCAGGCGGCGCTGGGCGCGTTTCAGATCATCCAGGCTTTGTTCAATTTTACTGGCCCAGCTCTGCTTGCCGCTGGCGAGTTTATCGAACCACTCCGGGTTGGTTTCATTGCCGGGGAAGCCGCTGATGAAGTCTTTGCGGGACATGCCAGCACGCTGGGTACAGATGCGCATGATAGTACGCTCCTGTGCACGAACCTTTTCGATAAACGCACGAATACGGCTGACCAGCATTTCATAAAAGCGTGGTGACAGTTTGATTGGTGAGAAAGCGATGCTGAGTTCTTCCAGAGCCAGTCTGGCTTCAGGGCTGTCTTTGCCCTTATCACTCAGGACCAGCAGGTAGGCATCAAGCTTGTCACGAATCAATCCGAAACGCTGACGCGCTTCTTCAGGATCAGGACCGCGGTCCTTTTCCTCATCTGCACTGTCGTCGGTGCTGTCGTCGTCATCGTCGTCATCATCCGAATCAGCATCATCTTCGTCGATTTCCTCGACCTCGACTTCCTCTTCCGGAATGGGTGCGTCAGGATCGATATAGCCGCTGAAAATATCACTGAGGCGGCCTTCTTCCTGCAGAGTGGCATCGTAGGCTGCCAGAATAGCTTCGACACTACCTGGGAAGTGCGCCAGTGCCATCATGACTTCGCGAATGCCTTCTTCTATGCGCTTGGCAATCTCGATCTCGCCTTCACGAGTCAGCAGCTCCACGGTGCCCATTTCACGCATATACATACGAACAGGGTCGGTAGTGCGGCCGGCATCGGATTCAACCGCGGCAAGCGCGGCGACGGCTTCTTCGTCGGCTTCTTCTGCTGAGTCACCTTCGGTCATCAGAAGGGTTTCTGCATCGGGCGCTTCTTCGGAAACGCTGATGCCCATGTCGTTGATCATGCGGATGATATCTTCGACCTGATCCGGGTCGGCAATATCTTCTGGCAGGTGGTCGTTTACCTCTGCATAGGTGAGATAACCCTGTTCCTTGCCTCGTGCGATGAGTTCTTTCAGACGAGACTGCTGTTGGGAAGTATCTGACATAGAGCCCCTGCGATGAATGCTGATGTGAATAATGGGTGAAAAAAGAAGCGCAACATTATAGCTGTTTCAGACCTTGCTGAATAGATTTAGCTCCGTAATTCGTTATCTACTGTATTAAAATAGAGCATTAACGGGTATTTGCCAAACCTGAACCGGTGTTTTTAACGTCCGGATAGAAGAAGCTGCTGCAATAAATTTTTTTCCTCCTGTGTTAATGGGGACTGTTGCTTTTTTTTCAAGAGTCTGTCGAGTTGAATTTCTGTGTGTCGGCTGAGTAGGCGTGTCAGTGCACCATTTAATTCAGCTAATGGGTCCGCTGTTTCGGGCACGGGTTCCAGATGTGATATTTCATTTAATATCATCAGGTAGGCTGAGCGCTGTGTGTCGTGTTGCCAGTCCACAAGCAGGGTTCCTAGTGAGTTATCCGGGTGTTGGCGCAGGTAGGTGATGAGTTCTATCAGAAGATCGATATTGGATTCCTGTAGATTTCCCAGTGCTTCGGGGTCTTGAAGCTCACGGGCCAGCGCCGGGCGATGCAGTATGATGGAGATAATCCGGTTTACCAGGCTTACCGTGCGGCTGCGTGCGGCTTGGCGTTGAACTGGAGCGGGCGGGGTTTCGCCATCAGGTAGGCTCAGTTCCGGGTAGTCACCATACTCCTGATCTGGGTGGTAACTGTTCTCCTGAGTGTCTGGAGCAGCCGGTTGACTGATTTTGTGCAGGTTGATCAGGCTCGCCAACTGCTCGGCGCTCAGGCCGGTGATTTCACTGACCCGGTCCAGCATCATCTGTTGCAGCAGACCCGGCTGCATGCTGCGAATCGGTGGTAGTGCGGTCGAGGCAAGGCGGGCACGGTCATCCATGCTGTCCAGGTTGAAGCCTTCGGATAAATTGTTGAAGAAAAAGGTGCTCAAGGGGGTGGCGTTGAGAATGCGTTGCTCGAAGGCGCTCTGGCCTTCCTGGCGAATCAGGCTGTCTGGGTCTTCACCTTCAGGCAGAAACAGGAAGCGCACGGATTTGCCATCCTGTAGTGCTGGCAGAGCGATATCCAGAGCGCGCAACGCGGCTTTGCGCCCGGCCTGGTCGCCGTCGAAGCAGAAAATAAGCTCCGGCACCAGTTTGAACAGGCGGATAAGGTGCTGTTCGGTGGTGGCGGTGCCAAGCGTGGCAACGGCCCAGGTGATGCCGTTTTGTGCCAGGCCGACGACATCCATATAGCCTTCGACAATCAGCAGTCTGTTAAGTTGGCGATTGCTTTGGCGGGCTTCGTAAAGGCCGTAGAGCTCACGGCTTTTGTGGAAGGTATCGGTTTCGGGAGAGTTAAGGTATTTGGGTTTGTCGTCGCCGAGTACCCGCCCGCCAAAGGCGATTACACGGCCGCGCATATCCCGAATCGGGAACATGATACGATCGCGAAAGCGGTCATAGTGGCGGTTTTTTTCTTCGTTGTGGATGACCATGCCGGCTTTTTCCAGCAAGCTGGTGGCGTCTTTCTGGTCGCTGAAATGCTGTATCAGGTTGTCCCATCCAGCTGGGGCATAGCCGATTTGAAACTGTGAGGCGATCTGCCCGGAGAGTCCGCGTTGTTGCAGGTACTGAATGGCTTTGTCACGGGTATTGGCGCTACGCAGTTGTTCTCGATAAAACTGGCTGGCCTGATCAAGCAGTGAAATTTGCTGCTTGACCTGATGGTCGCGCTCGATTTGTTGGGGGTTTTGCTCTTCGCGCGGGATATCGACACCGGCGAGGCGGGCGAGCTCTTCAACGGCTTCCGGAAAAGAAAGGCGTTCATACTCCATTAAAAAGCCGAGTGCGTTGCCACCGGCACCACAACCAAAGCAATAGTAGAACTGCTTGTCGGGGCTAACGGTAAAAGAGGGAGAATTTTCTTTATGGAAAGGGCAGAGGCCTGAGTAATTTTTACCGCTGCGGCGTAATTTTACGCGGCTTTCCACGATGTCGGTAATGTTGATGCGGGCCAGCAAGTCATCAATAAAGTATTGCGGTATTCGCCCTGCCATAATTACTCCGCTGTCATGTCCAGCGAAATTGCTGGTGTCAGAACCGGGCTTTCACTCGGGTAGAGACCTGACCCATATCGGCACGCCCTTGAACCCTGGGCTTGACTAGTGCCATAACCTGTCCCATCTGCTGCATGCTGGATGCACCTGTGGCGTTAATGGCATCATCAATAATCTGTTCTATATCACTATCACTGAGAGGTTGCGGCAAGAAAGTTTTAATCACCTCCAACTCTTGCTGCTCCTTGTCTGCCAGTTCCGGACGCTCAGCCGCTAGATACTGGGCAATCGAATCGCGACGCTGTTTGGCCATTTTATCTAAAGAGGCCAGGACGCGTGTATCATCCAGTTCAATGCGTTCATCTACCTCAATACGATTGAGATCGGACAGGATTAGACGGATAGCGCCGAGACGCACTTTATCCCTGGCACGCATGGCGGCCTTCATCTGTTCTGTAATTTGTTGCTTCAGATCAGACATCTTAAGTCCTGTTGTTATGAACACCTGCTATGAACACTTGATGGGTTCGATTACAAGTCGGTTGTTACGGTTATAAAAAGGGTGTAATGCTCAAATTAGTACAGGCGAACGCGACGTGCAGTTTCACGAGATACTTTTTTTGCATGACGCTTAACAGCTGCAGCGGCTTTACGTTTGCGCACTGTAGTTGGTTTTTCGTAATGTTCACGACGACGAACTTCAGCCAGAACACCGGCTTTCTCACAAGAGCGCTTGAAGCGACGCAGAGCAACGTCAAACGGCTCGTTATCTTTAACTTTTACTGCTGGCATGAATGCTCCTTCAGTAGATTAGGGTTAGGTTGATTCTTGATCAGTAATTTCATCCAGGGGTTTGCGCTAAACAAACGGAACTTGGGCGAGTTTGTGATCAAGGTGCAAAATTTTACTGGTAGCGAGAGGCGAAGTAAAGTCATATAGGGGTGAAATTCCGTAGAGTTTTGGTGATAATGCAGTCTTTATTCTTCCAGCAGGCCATGAGTGCCTGTTTTACTGTGAGTGAGCAATAGAAATGCGTGTGCTGGGTATTGAAACATCCTGTGATGAAACCGGTGTGGCGGTCTATGACAGTGAGCTGGGATTGCTGGGTGATGCCCTCTACAGTCAGGTAGAAATGCATACCGAGTATGGGGGGGTGGTGCCTGAGCTGGCGTCCCGTGATCATATCCGTAAACTCTTGCCGCTGATTCGTGAAGTGATGACTGAATCCGGACTGGTGCTGGCTGATCTGGATGCTGTTGCCTATACCGCAGGCCCTGGTTTGATCGGTGCGTTAATGGTCGGTGCCTCGACAGGGCGTGCTCTGGCGCTAGGCTTGGGTATTCCGGCCATCGGTGTACATCATATGGAAGGGCACTTGTTGGCACCCATGTTAGAAGAATCGCCACCGTCTTTCCCATTTGTAGCTTTGCTGGTATCGGGTGGCCATACACAACTGGTTCGTGTGGATGGCATAGGTGAGTACAAGCTACTGGGTGAATCCCTTGATGATGCCGCCGGTGAGGCGTTTGACAAGGCGGCGAAAATGCTCGGTTTGGAATATCCCGGTGGCCCGCTGATTGCCAAGCTGGCTGAACAGGGTGATCGCACGCGCTTCAGATTTCCACGGCCGATGACGGATCGTCCTGGGCTGGACTTTAGTTTTTCGGGTTTGAAGACTTTTACCCTGAATACTGCGCAGTCCTGCCGTGATGCAGAGGGCGTGATAGATCCACAAACCATGGCGGATATTGCGGCGGCTTTTGAAGAAGCTGTGGTGGATACGCTGGCGATCAAATGTCGTCGGGCGTTGCGTGAAACCGGCTTGAAACAGTTGATTATCGCTGGCGGGGTGAGCGCCAATCGGCGTCTGCGTGAAAAACTGGCCGAAACTGTCTCGGTGGAAAAAGCCAGTCTGTATTACGCCCGCCCTAGGTTTTGTACCGATAATGGCGCCATGATTGCGTATGCGGGGTGTCAGCGTTTAATGGCGGGGCAGCAGAGTGACCTGACTATTCTGGCCCGGCCACGCTGGCCGATGGATAGTCTTCCAGCGTTGTAAGCGTCTCAAAAGCGCGCTTCCTGACCTTTGAAAAGCCGTACTATATTTAAGCGATGGCGGGCGATCAGCAGTAGCGAGATCAGCGCCATAGGGCTGAGTAGTTGCGGGGCTAATAGCCAAGCCAGTAGCGGAGTGATCAGGGCCATCATCACTGAGGCTAGTGATGCAATACGGGTGACGCTGGCAACCAATAACCAGCTTAGCAACTGGGCGAACATCAGCGGCCAACTGAGTACCAGGCTGCAGCCGAGAAAAGTGGCAATACCCTTGCCGCCCCGATAGGCCCCCAGCAAGGGAAACAAGTGGCCGAGTACAGCAGCCAGCGCACAAAGTCCGATAATGCCTGGCGGCTGATTAGTGAGGACAGCCAGGTAGACGGCCAAAGCCCCTTTACTGGAATCACCCACTAGCGTCAGCATTGCGGCAACAGGGCTGCCGATTCTGAGTACGTTAGTGGCGCCCGGGTTACCGGAGCCTTGTTGACGGGGATCAGCGATCCCCATAGAGTTGCACACCAGTAATGCGGTCGGCACAGAACCCAGTAGATAGGCAAAGCTGATCAGGATGGGTTCCAATAAACTGTCGGTTAGCATAACTGGCTCACAGTTTTCAGGGGTAAATAATGGATATAGTGTACATTCGTGGGTTGCAGGTGGAAACGGTTATCGGAATATACGACTGGGAGCGTGAAGTCCGCCAGTGCGTTTGCGTCGATCTTGATCTGGGTACTGATATTCGTGCGGCTGCGCATGCGGATGATATTGATAGTACCCTGAACTATAAAAGCATTAGTGATCGACTGATTGCATTTATATCCGGTAGTGAGTTTTTATTGATTGAAGCCCTGGCAGAAGAGATTGCTTCGTTGTTGATGGATGAGTTTTCCGTGCCCTGGTTGCGCTTGCAGTTGGGTAAGCCAGGCGCAGTGCCTGAAGCACGTGATGTTGGCATTATTATTGAACGTGGAGAAAAACGCTGATGGCTCAAGTCCTGCTGAGCTTAGGCAGTAACCTTGATCGGGAACACTATATTGCCGCTGGGCTGGATGCGCTGGCTGAGCTATTCGGAGAGCTGGCACTGTCATCTGTCTACGAAAGCGAGTCGGTCGGTTTCAAAGGCAGTCCCTTCTACAATATGGTGGTGGCTATTCATACCGATCTGTCGGTGGCTGAGCTGTCGCGTAATTTAAAACAAATTGAAGATGCCAATGGGCGTCAGCGAAATGGCCCGCGTTTTTGTTCACGTACACTGGATATTGATATTTTAACCTACGATGACCAGGTAGGAGAGATTGATGGGGTTCTTTTGCCACGAGATGAAGTTGATAAAAATGCCTTTGTTTTGTGGCCTTTAGCGGAGCTTTTACCAAATCAATGCCACCCTGTGCGTCACCTGACTTATGCAGCTTTATGGTCGGCCTATGATCAAGATCAGAAGCTCTGGCCAGTTGATTTTAGTTGGCATGACCAACAGATTTCATACGCAAAAGCAAAGGACTGATTGACTTAAGTCACGTATCCACATATTTTTGCAGGATATATTCAATGTACTGATGAGAGTTTGGTTTGAGCCGTATTATTCATTTTGTGAAAACCCTGCCGGGTTTTGTTTTTTCTGCGATTATGGCGGTCACCCTGGCCGTGTTTTTGGGGGTATCCCTGACTGTTTCATTGCTCTACGAGAGCGTGATCGACCGTCAGGCGCAACAAACCTCCGAAGCGATAGCTAACCACACCTTCAGTACTATGTTCATGATTATGAGCCAGGGCTGGTCACGTGCAGAGATGGAGAATTTTGTTGATGTCACTCAGTCTGCTTATGCGAACAGTCCTTTCGAAATCGCGCTGTATCGCGGTGCTAAAGTAAAAAGACTCTATGGCGAGGTGGCTCAGCGTCAATCAGACGAAGCGGTTGATCGTACCTTTGACGGTGCCGGTAGGCAGGTACTTGAAGAAGCTACTCATACTCGTCGTTTGTACCCGGTTGAAGCGCGTCAGGAGTGCTTGAGTTGTCATGCGAATGCCAGTCCAGGGGATGTGCTGGGTGTGATCGAATTGCGGCAGGATAAGCAAGCGATCAGCACAGAGATGCGCCGCGACTATATTATGCTCTTTCTGCTGTTTGGCGTATTTACATTTTTAATTGCCTCGCTGATTTCTGCTTTTGCATCACGTCGTATCAACGACTCAGTTGCTCAGTTTGGCAATCGCTTGAGTTCGGTCAATAGCGTCACTGACTTTAAGCAACTGGATATCAGTGATGTAGATCTGTACTTTCAGGAGTTCAACAGCACCTTCAGCCAGATTAATGTGCTGATGGAACGGTTGAAGGGTGTAGCCGTGGATAAGGATATACTTGAATTCGAAATCCGCCTGCTGAGCAAGTTCATTATCACTTCTGAAGTAGTTAAAGACTGGCGTGATTTCATCAAGGATCTGCTGGTTGATATCAATTCAATTATCAAGGCGCACACGCTGGTCACCATTTTCCAGGTCGAAGAAGAGGGGTATGAGTTGGAGGTGTTTTGGCACCTTGATGTGTGTGAAACCACCAAGCAGCAATTTGAAGCAGTGGTAACACGTCAGTTGGGCAGCAATACACATTACCATAGTGGTGTTCCCATACTGAATATTATCCATCATGTTGCCTGTCCCGGAGAGCTGGAGGAGCATGAAAAGCTCAGCCTGAGCTCACATGATATTGAGTTGCAAACCAAGTCCTTGCTATTGGAAACACCAAAAATCGGCGGAGTGGTGGGTATTGGTGTGCAGTCTGAAATGGCTCGTGACCCGATTCGGCATATTGTCATCGACAGCATTCTGACAACCTTGTTGAATCTGGTGGGGTCAGTCAAAGCGATTTATAAGTACACCAAGGACCTGGAGTACTATGCTACCCGTGACCCGCTAACGGCCTTGCATAATCAGCGCATGTTCCGTGAATTGCTGGGCTATGAAGTGGGGCGCTCTTCACGTCATGAAGAGGAGTTCAGCCTGCTAATGCTGGATCTGGATAACTTCAAGAACGTTAATGACCGCTATGGCCATGCTTTTGGTGATCAGTTCCTGCATGCATTTGCTAAAGTATTGGAGAGTGCTGTGCGACCGGGGGATTTTGTGGCGCGTTACGGTGGTGATGAATTCACTATTATTCTGCCCGAAACCGGAGAAGAGCAGGCGCATACGGTGGCGCAGCGAATTGCTGGGCTGCTGCAAAAGCTGGCACTGACAGCACCGGATGGCAGTAATGTCCGCGCAACCACGTCGATTGGTATTGCGGTCTATCCTCGTCATGCTGACGATCCCCGTGACCTGTTCGTGGTAGCCGATAACATGATGTACAAGGCTAAACGCAAGGGCAAGAACCAGATCGCCATTCCGGATGAGCATGAAATGGCGGAAGTGTTCAAGGCTGTGGGTGAAAAGAACCTGATGGTACTGGATGCCTTGGAGCAGCAGCGAATCGTGCCATATTTTCAGCCGATCATCGCATTGGAAAGCGGTGATATTGCAATCCATGAGCTGCTGATGCGTATTGATATGGGTGATCGAATCGTACCGGCTGGCGAGTTTATCGATATTGCTGAGTCAATCGGTGTGGTACATAAAATGGATTATCTGTTGATCGAAAAAGCCTTTCAGCAGATGCATGAGCAACAGTACAAAGGCATGCTGTTCGTGAATTTGTCGCCTAAATCACTCATTATAGGTGAATTTATTTCTCGTGTGCGTCAATTGGCTATGGAATATGAGATAGAGCCGAAGCGTATCGTCTTTGAGCTGACTGAGCGGGAAACGGTAAGCAATATGGCGTTGCTGGAGCGTTTCGTGCAGGACCTGAAGCTGGAAGGTTTTAATTTTGCCATAGATGATTTTGGTTCGGGTTTTTCTTCATTTCATTACATTAAACACTTCCCAATAGATGTGATTAAAATTGAAGGGGAGTTTATTCGTAATATGCTCATTGATGATAAAGATATGGCGTTTGTTAAAAGCATTGTCACCCTGGCGCACAACCTGGGTATTCAGACGGTGGCAGAGTTTGTTGAAGATCAGGCCGTCATGGATGCCATTCGTGCGTTGGGGATCGATTATGGGCAGGGCTACTTCATCGGTCGACCTTCGCCACAACTGGTGTTGCCGGGTGGGTTAGAAGAATAGCGTAAGCTGGCTGTATCAGAAGCTTTCAGCAAGTTGCTGTTGTTGAGCTTCCAATGCCTTGCCCAGTGCCTTGCCCTGTAAGCCTTGTTGTAACAAAGGCTCTATGGAGAGTTGTTGCAGTTGCTCCAGCAATGCATACAAACGCCTCTCCACAGAGGTGTGCATGTGCGGATGTAGTACGCGAGACAGTTGCAGCAGAGGCCTGGCGCGTTCAGGGGTTCGCAGCAACTTCAGGGTCTTGATCAGACTCATGCGCTCTTCTGCGCTAAGACTATCCAGTGCCGCTAGCTTGCTATGCCAATCGATCAGGTCACGAGCTCGCTGGCGAAAACGGTTTGGGGTTTTCAGTCGATCACACAGATTGTTCAACTGTGAGCAAGGATCATCCGTCAGTGCCTGCTGACACAGCAGGGCAAAGCAGCTTTCAGCATCAGAGTCTTGCGTTTTAAGTTGCTGGATCAGCTGTTCGCAGTAGCTGAAATTGAGCCCGCAGAAGTCAGGTAACAGATGTTCAAGCGCATTGGCCTCAGCTAAACAGAGCAGGAAGGTGACGGGCTGTGCGGTTGCCAGTGCTCGCTCAAATTCCATCCACACGCGCTCGGCACTCAGGTGGCTCAGTTCGCCACTGGCGCTGATCTGCTGCATCAGCGCCAGTGTTTCAGGCGCGACTGTAAACTTCAGTGCGGCAAAGCGTGCCATAAAGCGCGCTACGCGTAGAACGCGTAATGGGTCTTCGGCAAAGGCTTCTGAAACATGGCGCAACGTGCGCTGTTGCAGGTCTTGCTGGCCGTAAAACGGGTCAACCAGAGTACCGTCAGGGCGGATCGCCATGGCGTTAATGGTCAGGTCGCGGCGTTGTAAATCCTGCTCTAGGGTGACCTCTGGGCTGGTGTGAAAGGTGAAACCCTGATATCCCCGCCCAGATTTGCGTTCGGTGCGAGCCAGCGCATACTCTTCACCGGTATCCGGTCTGATAAACACCGGGAAGTCCTTTCCGACCGGACGAAAGCCTTGTTGTTGCATTAATTCCGGTGTGGCACCGACAACAACCCAGTCGCGGTCTTTGATTTCCAGCCCCAACAGCTGATCACGGACGGCGCCGCCTACCAGACATATCTCCATCAGGCTTGGCACAGTTCCGGGTACTGTAGTTTCCATTGTTCAAAGCCACCATCCAGGCTATAGACTTCGGAAAAACCCTGTCCGGCGAGAAAGTCAGCTGCAGATTGGCTGCTTATTCCATGGTAGCAGTAGACGATCAGTGCTTGCTGGCGGTCAGCCTGTTGCAGGAAAACTGGCAGATTATCGTTGTTGAGGTGCTGGGCTTGGGCAATATGGCTAGCGCTGAAGCTGTTCTGGTCGCGTATATCGACAATGGCAGCACCCTGCTCTATAAGAGTGGCTGCCGCTTGGGGTGCAATCGCTTTAAATTGGCTCATCAGACAATTTTCTCATGTGGTTTGGGTTGATAGGCCGTGCAGTTACAGCGAGTCAGTGTCTGGTTTTCCAGACAGAAAGCGCTGAGACTGAACCCCCAGACACAGCCAGTGTCCAGGGCGATGGTTTCCGGTTTGCCGGTGCTCCCCATCAGTGCGGCCCAGTGACCAAAAAGCTGTCTACGCAGCAGTGGTGATTGGCGCCTGACAGCAAACCAGGGCAAAAAGCCATCCGGCGCTGTATCCGCTTCACCATTACCATTAAATTCCAGTTGTCCGTTTGGTGTGATAAAACGCATTCGGGTAAAGTAATTGGTGATCAGACGTAAGCGTGCCCAGCCTTCAAGGTCGTTATGCCAGGTATCCGGTTTGTTGCCATACATGTGATTAAAAAAATCGCCGACATCTTTACTGCGCAGTACCCGTTCAACTTCCTGAGCACGTTTTCTGGCTTTTCCCAGCGACCAGATATGTGGAATGCCGGCATGTGTCATAATGTAGCCAAGTTGCTCATTTTCGACCAGTAAAGGCCGGCATCTGAGCCAGTGCATCAGTTCATCACGGTCAGGGGCTTGCAGTACCTGGCTCAGGGTGCTGTTACGTTTGTCACGTGTAGCACCATAATGCAGGGCTAACAGGTGCAGATCATGATTACCCAGTACGCATTGAGCGCGCTCACCGAGCCCGGATACAAAACGCAGCACCTCCAGCGATTGTTGGCCACGATTGACAAGATCACCTGCAAACCATAGATGGTCTGAATCATTGAAGTTGATCAGATCAAGCAGTTGCATCAGCTCATCATAGCAGCCCTGAATATCGCCAATTGCGTAAGTAGCCATAAATCCCCTGTGTTGTCACTGAATCATACCCCATATAGGCTATAAATTTCTAATCTAAGTAAAGCGCTTTTGCGTAGAATATAAAAGCATTTAATCGGTAATAATTGAGGTAAAAGCATGGCTATAGCAACGTTTGCCGCCGGGTGTTTCTGGGGCGTAGAGCTGACATTCGCCGAATTGAGCGGTGTCACAGAGACAGCCGTGGGCTACATGGGTGGTAGTAGTGAGCATCCGGATTATCAAGCGGTATGCCAGGGAGATACTGGTCATGCTGAAGTGGTGCAGGTGGTGTTCGATACAGAGCAGCTAAGCTATGAAGCACTCCTGGCTGTGTTCTGGCAGTGCCACAATCCCACAACTTTGAATCGACAGGGACCGGATGTTGGCACACAGTACCGTTCGGTCATTTTTTATCAGGATGAGGCGCAGCGTGTATTGGCAGAGCAGAGTAAAGCGGATATGGATGCCGCCGGGGTGTTCGCGCAACCTGTTGTGACGCAGATTCTGCCAGTAGCAACTTTTTGGCGCGCTGAAGAATACCACCAACAGTACCTTGCTAAGCGCGGTCAGGGACACTGCCGACTCTGAAATTGATCGGGTTTTTGTTAACATAACAGGCTTCTTTTGCTCGCGTCGGCTGATATTGAATCATGAATCTTATATTGCTGTACCCAGGGGAGTTGAGCAATTCAACTGCCGTGGTGTTAAAAGATCGTCGCTTCGAACATATTCGTGATGTACATCGTGCGCAGCCAGGTGACAGCCTGCGGGTGGGTATGCTTGATGGCGCAATCGGAGCTGCTCGGGTCGTTCGACTGGATAGACTTTCAGTAGAGCTGGAGGTGGATTTTAGTGCACCACGTCAGCCGCCAGCGCCCCTGCCGGTGATTTTAGTGCTGGCACTGCCACGGCCGAAAATGTTCAAACGTATTATGCAAACAGTGGCGACTCTCGGCGTCAAAGAGATCTGGTTGATACACTCCTACCGAGTGGATAAAAGTTACTGGTCATCACCTTTGCTGAGTGATTCCATGATCCAGGCTCAGTTGCTGCTGGGGTTGGAGCAGGCCGGTGATACCCTGATGCCGCGGGTTGAGATACGTAAACGCTTCAAACCCTTCGTTGAGGATGAGTTACCGGGGTTATTGGCTGACCGACAAGGCTGGGTTGCACATCCTTACGATGCTGAACCTTGCCCGCCTGCCTCCAATGCACCGGCACTGGTAGCCGTAGGTCCTGAGGGGGGCTTTATCAGTTACGAGGTAGATAAGTTGCAAGAGGCGGGTTTGCATCGGTTATCCTTGGGTTCGCGTATATTGCGTGTGGAAACAGCTGTTCCGGTGCTGTTATCGCGGCTTTTCCCACTTAGTTGATCTGCAGTGATTCCAGTTTCTGATATAACGCAGCGCGTGAAATCCCTAATGCCTTAGCCGCCCGGGTACGATGGCCGCTGGCTTGTTTCAGTGCCTCAGTAATGGCTTGGCGTTCTGTTTCACGAACCTGCTCTTTCAGTGTTTTGGGCTCACTACCGATATTCTGCCAGGGATTCTGCTGATTGGCTGTCAGGGCCGCCAGGGGCGTACGCAATTCTTCATGGCGTATCAGGTTGTTGGTGAATACGTCACGAAAACCCTTGCCACTGATCTGGGTAGCATTTTCATTCATGATACAGGCGCGTTCGATGACATTGTAAAGTTCACGTACATTACCTGGCCAGTCATGTGATTTGAGCAGGTCCAGCGCATCCACAGTCAGCTCTTTAGTGGCCACGCCCAGACGCTCGCAGCATTCATCCAGAATACGCTCACTGAGTAGTTCGATATCTTCCATACGTTCACGTAAGGGTGGTAGATGAATCGGCATGGCACTCAGGCGATAATAAAGATCCGCCCGGAACTCTCCCATGGAGACCATGTGCAGCAGGTCGCGACTGGTAGCGGCAACAATTCTGACATTGGTGGCCTGGACCTCGTTGGAACCCACTTTTTCAAACTCCTTTTCCTGCAGTACGCGTAGTAACTTGGATTGCAGGGCAAGCGGCATATCACCAATTTCATCCAGAAACAGGGTGCCATCCTGAGCAATCTCTATCTTGCCAGGGCGACCTTCTTTCTTTGCACCGGTAAATGCGCCGGGTGCTACACCAAAAAATTCGGCCTCTATCAGCGTGTCCGGAATGGCGGCGACGTTAATGGATACAAACGGCTTGTCAGCCCGATCCGACAGATTGTGCAGTGCATGGGCAAACAATTCTTTACCGGTGCCCGTTTCACCCGTTAGTAATACCGAGATATCAAACCGACCTGCCTGACGTATCTGATGTTTAACGGTTTTTAAGGCGTCGCTTTGTCCGGAAATCTGTGACAATTGATAACGCGAGCTGCGTTCTGACTGATAATGCTTGGAGTTGCGCAGCTCGCTTTGCAGGCGGTTGTATTTAGCTAGCAAGGGTTTGGCAGTCGAAGGGCTGTCTGTGGCAACAAAGGCAAAAGCACCCTCCACCTCCTTCTGCTTGTTCAATAGCGGTACAGCACTGACCAGAACCCATTGATTGCGAATATACAGCACATCCAGCAGTACCGGCTTGCCACTCGCGATTACTTGAGGCAGGTAGCTGTTGGGAATAATCTCGGTGATGTGTTTGCCCACCGGACTTTCAGTCAGGCCCAGAAACTGGCAGTAGCTTTCGCTCATCCAGGTGAGGATGCCTTTTTTATCTGCCGCAATGGTGTGTTCGTAAAAATCATCAAAGGAGTGCTGCAGAAACTTAAGGATGCGGGTTCTGAGAATGCGGGTGTCAAATTCTTTTAGATTCAGTGCTGTCATAGTTGTATTGTCTTTATTATTGGACAGTATTTGTTGTTAATACTAGACATAGTGTCTTTTTTTGTAAACATAATTTCAACAAGGTATTTCGATGTTAAGCGTACTGCCTGCCTTGTGTGGAGTTGGCACGTTATCTGCAATAACAAAAACATTAAAAAAGAAATTCATTGAACCTGCCTGTCAGCGTTCAATAGCAAAATAATAATAAGGAAAGTCTATGCCAACGCCTCTCTGGAGCCCGTCAGCCGATCGCATTCAGGCGACCCGTATTGAATCGTTCATTCAATACGTCAATCAGCATCAAGGTACCTCATTTTCCACTTATCAAGATTTATGGCAATGGAGTGTGGATGAGCTTCAGAGCTTTTGGAATCATTTCTGGGACTTTGCAGCGGTGCTGGCCTCTGAAAAAGGATCGCAGATACTCGTCGATGGCGACAAAATGCCCGGTGCGCAGTGGTTTCCACAGGCTCGTCTGAATTTCGCTGAAAATTTGCTGAAATACCGGGATGACCAGCCTGCACTGGTGTTTCGGGGAGAAGATGGGCGTCGGCAAAGTTACACCTATGCACAACTCTATATCCAGGTGGCTGGGCTGGCTTCCGCCCTACGTCAGCAAGGAGTTGTAAAAGGAGATATCGTTGCTGGATTCGTTCCCAATATTCCGGAAACAGTGATTGCTATGTTGGCAACCACTTCAATTGGCGCGGTATGGACTTCCTGTTCACCGGATTTTGGCATCAACGGTGTGTTGGATCGCTTTGGTCAGGTCAAACCCAAAATCCTGTTTACCGCTGATGGCTATATTTACAACGGCAAAATTAACAGTTCGATTGAACGGGTAGCCGGTATAGCGTCTGAATTAAGCAGCGTTGAACATATTGTTGTTATTCCTTTTGTTGAAGTCAGTCCTGATATTTCAGCTCTGCCTGGCGCTAAATTACTGCAGGATTTCACTGATGCCGATGCCACTGATGTGGTTTTTGAGCAACTGCCTTTTGATCATCCGTTGTATGTCATGTATTCCTCAGGTACCACCGGAGTGCCTAAATGTATTATTCATAGTGCAGGTGGCACATTACTGCAACAGTTGAAAGAACTGGTTCTGCATACCGATCTTTCGCGAAAAGACAGTTTCTTTTACTACACTACCTGCGGCTGGATGATGTGGAACTGGATGGTTACCGGGCTGGCCACAGGCTGCAAGCTGGTTTTATTTGATGGCTCGCCTTTTGCTCCAGCCCCAACGGTACTTTGGAAAATGGCGGACGAAGAGCAGATTAGTGTATTTGGCACCAGTGCTAAATACATTGCAGCGTTAGAAAAGGCTGATGTAAAACCCGGACGTGATTTTGATCTGAGTTCACTGAAGGCGGTATTATCTACCGGTTCACCGCTGGCGCATGAAAGTTTTGATTATGTATACCGTGAGATCAAACAGGATCTGCAGCTATCATCTATCTCCGGTGGTACGGATATAGTGTCCTGTTTTGCATTGGGCTCGCCTATTCTGCCGGTATGGGCGGGTGAGTTGCAGTGCCGTGGCTTGGCTATGGCTGTGGATATTTTTGATGATGAAGGTCAGCCACTGCGTCAGCAAAAGGGTGAATTAGTCTGTACTAAACCTTTCCCCAGCATGCCCATCGGTTTCTGGAATGATCCTGATAACAGCCGTTTTACTGAAGCGTATTTTTCCCAGTTCGATAATATCTGGGCGCACGGTGATTACGGTGAAATAACGGCGCATGATGGCGTGATTATTCATGGTCGCTCAGATGCGGTACTCAATCCCGGTGGTGTGCGTATCGGTACAGCAGAAATCTATCGACAGGTGGAAAAGGTGGATCAGGTACTGGAAAGCCTGTGTATTGGCCAGCCCTGGAAAGAGGATGTGCGTGTCGTGCTGTTTGTGCGATTAAAGCCAGACGTGACACTGAATGACGCCTTGATCGATCATATCAAGACCACTATTCGCGCTAATACTACACCTCGCCATGTGCCTGCTGTGATCATTCAAGTGGCTGATATTCCACGTACCATCAGTGGCAAGATCGTGGAACTGGCGGTTAGAAAAATGGTGTTGGGTGAAACGGTTAAAAACAAAGATGCCCTGGCGAATCCAGAAGCTTTGGAACTGTTCAGGGATCTGCCGCAGTTACAGTAATGCCGTGTTAAAGCCACAACTAAAAAATAACAACAATGGAAAGTAACTTATGAGTCGAATCAAACGCGCACTGATCACTGGGTCGACCAGTGGTATCGGTCTTGCTATCGCCCATCAGCTTGCAGTTGCCGGAACAGATGTGGTGTTGCATGGCCTGGAATCGCAGGAAGATGGTGACAAACTTGCCATTGCTTTTCACAACCAGCATGGTGTTGAAGCCATCTATGTTCAGGCAGATATCAGTCATCCAGATAATATTGATGCCATGATGTCGCAGATTAAAGCACAGGTTGGACCAATAACAATTCTAGTTAATAATGCCGGGATCCAGCACACCGCGCCGGTAGAGGATTTTCCACCGCATAAGTGGGATCAGATCCTGGCAGTTAATCTGTCGGCTGCATTTCACACCACGCGCTTGACGATCCCGGCCATGCAGGCACAGGGCTGGGGGCGCATTATCAATATATCCTCAGTTCACGGTCTGGTCGCTTCGGTTCATAAAGCGGCTTACTGTGCGGCGAAGCATGGTTTAATTGGTATGACTAAAGTGACGGCACTTGAACTGGCAGCTAAAGGAATAACAGCCAACTGCATCTGTCCCGGCTGGACGGACACGCCGTTGTTGGTAGAGCAATTTAAAGCCTATGCGCAAGACAATAACACCAGTTATGAAGAGGCCAAGCAAGGCCTGATCAAGGCGAAAGCCCCTTATCCGGATTTCGTATCACCAGCTGATATTGGTCAGTTGGTACTGTTCCTCTGTTCCGACGCGGCCAAAGCCATTACCGGAACATCAATGCCGATAGATGGAGGTTGGACTGCCCATTGAACTCTATGCACAACTAAGCAATTAAACATAAAAAATCTAAGCTAAATAAGCCTGTTTTATAAATCTAACAAAAGGTATAAAAGCATGAAAAAATCACTACTAGCCGCTGCTGTTTCTTTCTCTCTGGTGACCTCCACGGCTGTTATGGCCGAGTTCGACCGTGTTCGCTGGCAGGTTCCCATGGGCTTCCCATCTACATTGACGGCGTTGGGGGATACCATGCCCGAGGTTTCTCGCATGGTAGATGAAATGAGTGATGGTCGAGTCACTTTACAGACCTTTGAACCAGGTGCCTTGATCCCTGCTTTAGGCGCTTTCGAAAACGTCAGCAACGGCAACGTACCCGCGGCCTATTCCTGGATGGGGTATGAATGGGGTCAGCTTCCAGTTGCGGCCTTATTCGGTGCCACACCTTTCGGGTTGGAATCGCAGGAATTTCTGGCCTGGATGAATTTTCACGGTGGCGATGAACTGCTGAAAGAAGCCTTCGCACCCTACAATGTCTACCCGATTCATTGTGGCACTATCAGTCCGGAAGCCGCTGGCTGGTTCCGTGAAGAAATGGATTCAGTAGATAAATTTGAGGGCCTGAAGTTTCGTGCTGCCGGTGTTGGTGGTGAAATCATGGCCGAGTTCGGTATGTCTGTGACCTTATTGCCAGGTGGCGAGCTGTATCAGGCATTGGAAACCGGTGTGCTGGATGGCACCGAATTCTCATTACCAACAGTGGATGAGCAGTTGGGCTTCTATCAAGTAGCTAAGCATTACTACTTGCCGGGTTGGCATCAGCCATCTACCAACCAATTCCTCTATGTGAATATGGATGAGTGGAACGGCTTGAATGCGCAGACCCAGGCACTGATTGAAAATGCCTGTATGGCCGGTAACGCTATGGCACTTGCCAAAGCTGAAGCTTTGCAGGGGGCCGTGCTGGAAAGCTTTAAAGAGAAGGGTGTAACACTGCATCAGTATCCTGAAGATGTGTTGGAGGCTTTTGAGGAGGCCACTGATCGAGTCATGGCGCGTCGTTCAGAAAGTGATCCTATGTTTGCCAAGGTTTATGAATCGATGAAAGCCTTCCAGGCCGAGCATCGTACCTGGAAACATCTGGGTTATCTGCCGCGTGATTGGGGCGTTGAAGACTGAAACCCGTTAACCCTCTGACTTAAACTTAAAGGCGATATTCACAATGGCTGAATATAACGTAGATCTGAATAAAGTCGAGGAGGCGGTCGCTCACAAGGCGGCCGTCGAATACCCTCGAACGCTGGTTTCTGATGTGCTTGAAGGAACTGTTGAATTTTTCGGCAAATACACCTCTTTGCTCTGGATTGCGCTGATGTTGTTGATCGTAGCCAATGTGCTGATGCGCTATACCCTCGGAACAAACTTTATCGCGCTGGAAGAACTCCAGTGGCATCTTTATGCCGTGGGCTTCATGGTGGGCCTGTCCTATTGCGTCTTGCATGATGGTCATGTGCGCGTCGATGTTTTGGCTGAACACTGGCATCCACGCACCCGGGCAGTCGTTGAAATTATCGGATTGGTGGTGCTGTTTTTACCTTTCTGTTATTTCATCCTTTCCTACGCCTGGCCCTTTGTTGAGCGTTCTTACCGGATTAACGAAGTATCTGCAGCGCCGGGAGGTTTGCCGATGCGCTGGCTGATTAAATCGGTCATTTTGCTTGCGTTTACGCTGATGGCGATGGCTGCGGTTGCACGATTGATACGGGCATTTTCTTTCCTGACCGGCTTCCCGCGTGAGCGAAAGCCAAGCAGCAAATAATAAAAAATTGCCTGTAACCTAAGTTTCAGGCGAATGTACAGGCTGTGTAAGAGGGCTTTTTTGTGTTTGAAACCAATGAATTAATTGTAATTGCCATGCTTAGCAGTTTTATACTGCTGATCTTTTCTGGCTACCCTGTTGCCTGGATACTAGCTGGCATTTCGGTGTTGTTTAGTGCCGGTTCAATCATTGCTTATCAATATTTTGATGTAGATACCTATTTTTTGACCGATTGGCGTATCTTTGGGGTGATGGTCCAACGAATCTATACGCAGATGACCAACTGGGTATTGGTGGCCTTGCCCATGTTTATCTTTATGGGGTTGATGCTGGAACGATCCGGCGTAGCTGAAAAGCTGATGAAGAACTTTGTCGAGCTATTTGGCCGCTTTCGGGGTGGTTTGGGTGTGGCTGTTATTACCATCGGTATTCTATTGGCGGCTTCAACCGGCATAGTGGGTGCTTCGGTGGTACTGCTGGCGATGTTGTCTATCCCGACCATGCTGGAACAAAAGTATTCGCCCGCCTTTGCCAGTGGCATTGTAGCTTCAGCCGGCACCCTGGGGATTCTGATTCCACCGAGCATCATGCTGATTATCATGGCTGATCAGTTGTCCTTGGCCGTTGGTGATCTGTTTATGGGGGCTCTGATTCCGGGGGTTATGCTGGGGTTAATGTATATCGCTTATGTGGTACTGGCCTCCATATTTGTTCCGTCACTGGCTCGTCCGAAAACGGATCTGCCACCAATCTCTTTTAAAATGGTGCTGTCGACCTTATGGGCCGTTGTGCCTTCGTTGGGTCTGATTCTGGCGGTGCTGGGTTCCATTTTTCTCGGCATTGCCACACCCACAGAAGCGGCGGGTGTCGGTGCTTTGGGTGCAACTATACTGGCTGCGATGAATGGTCGTCTGAATAAAGAAGTACTCAAAGATGTGAGTATCAAAACCAGTATTACTACGGCTTTTGTGTTTGGTATTTTCCTTGGCGCCACAGCCTTTGCGGTGGTTATGCGGTCTTTGGGAGGTGATGAATTTATTGGTGGTATGCTGAAGTCCATTCCGCTGTCGCCAGAAGGCATAGTCATCGTGATTTTATTGATTACCTTCGCAGCAGGGTTCTTCCTTGACTGGCTGGAAATCAGTTTAATCCTGTTACCACTGGTTGGGCCGGTCGTTTCTGCTCTGGGCTTTGATCTGACCTGGTTTGTAGTGCTGTTTGCGCTGGCATTACAAACATCATTTTTGACTCCGCCTGTGGGCTTCTCGCTGTTTTATCTGAAAGGGGTGGTGCCACCGAGTATCAAGACCACCGATATTTACAAAGGCGTTATTCCATTCATCTTGATTCAGCTGCTGGCCGTGGCGATGGTGTTCTACTGGAAGGATCTGGTGCTTTGGCTGCCGGGGGTACGTTACGGGTGAAAGAGTATTTAGTCAAGGTGTAAAATATTATGAAGTTTACTTGAGAGACTTTTAATATAAGGTATAATTTATATTCGACCTTAGTCTCTCAAGTCTCTTTTTAATCAGCCGTCGGGGCACTCAATGCTATTGAATTTAAGCTCGGTCAAAAACCAGATGCGTTTTCTGGTTTTTGTTTTTCTAGTGGCTGTTGCCAGTATATTGTCTTTTGCGTTATACGGTCTTAAATACGAAGCATTTGAATTTGACGATAACTACAATCGCCGTATGGTACCACTCTATGAAGTTGAACGAATCGGTGGCTTAATCGAGCAAATCCGTACACAGTTATTGTTGTCAATACAGCATAACCCCGTTGGCCAATTTGTTGATATGCATGATCATCCTACCCGGTTGCATCTTGACGCTATCCAAGTCAATGCAGATGAAATTGATCGATTATGGACACATTTCATGTCGGTCTATCATGGCGAAGAAGCTATGAAGATAAGCGGTGAATTTGAGGTCGCTTATCAACGTTATTTATCTGATGGTGTTCGTCCAACAATGACTTATTTGGAAAATAACCAATATGCCCAGGCAAATTTGCATATTTTACGTTCGGTAAATTCACTTTATACCCAGGTTGATAGCGCAAGACACGCACTTAGTGATCGCAAGCTACGCGGAGCGCAAGAAGCTAAATCCAAAATGGATCACACATCGGCCAGATTGACCTATCAATTGATTGGTGTGGGTCTTGTTGGTGTGATATTGGCATTATTTTTTGCTTGGCGTGTAATTAGTCGTTTAAATAATGGAATGGTTGGCTTGTCGAGTATGGCTACCTACTTGGCAAATGGGGATTTCAGAAATCACACTGTCTCTCATCATGCTGCAACCGATGAGTTTGGTGACATTATTCGGCAATTTATAAGCACTAGAGATCATCTGAATATAATGAGTCGTCAAATAGGAGAGGCGGGTCAATCTTTGTCAGAGTTAGCTGAACAAGGATCGGTGGTAGCCGAACAGGCCAGTCGTGGTATTCAGAAACAACGTTCTGAAACAGATATGGTGGCGACGGCTATGTATGAAATGAATGCCACAGTACATGATGTTGCAAAAAACACAGCCAGCGCTGCGTCTAGTGCCAATGAAGCTGATCAGCGTGCACGCGAAGGCCAAAATGTTGTAGGTAGTAGTGCAGAGGGTATGAAACAACTGGCTGTTGAAGTTGAATCTGCCGCTCGGGTTATCAATGAATTAGCAGAGGATGCACGTAAAATAGGTTCTGTCGTGGATGTTATTCGTGATATCGCTGAGCAAACTAATCTATTGGCACTCAATGCTGCAATTGAAGCTGCGAGAGCAGGTGAGCAAGGTAGAGGTTTTGCTGTAGTTGCCGATGAAGTACGTTCACTCGCTAGCCGCACGCAAGCATCCACTAGTGAAATACAATCAATGGTTTCACACCTGCAGACCTCGGCGGTTAATGCTACAGAAGTCATGAATAAAGGCCAGAAGCGCGCTAGTGAAGGGGTTGGCAATGCCAATAAGGCAAGTCAGGCGCTGGAGGAGATTATGGAAGCTATTATGGCCATCAATGATATGAATACACAGATTGCCAGTGCAGCCGAAGAGCAGAGCTCTGTGGCTGATGAGATGAATGAAAATCTTAATCGTATCAATCTGGCGGCTGATGAAACATCACAGGCATCTGAGCTGACGGCTGAATCCAGTCGCCGGATTGCAGAACACGCTGATAAGCTTAAAGAAATTGTGAGCCAGTTAAAATTCTAAGTTGGCTACACTGAATTGATCTACTATATTTAAATCTATCCATGAGGTGCTTTTAGTATCTCATGGTTGTTTGCCTTTATTTGATGCGGTTTCTGCAGTATTTAACTGCGTTTCAATCCGGTTCAATTGTTCAGCCATACTCTCTATGTGTTCGCGCATCCAGTGGATTTCAGCAGCTTCACCTTCACCGGATTCCAGTTGCGCCGCGGTGTTCTCTTTTTGCATCACATCCAGCACTATGCCGATCATCATATTCAAAAAGATAAATGCGTTGAGAAAAATAAAGGTGAGGAAGAATATCCAGCTATAGGGGTATTGCTCCATTGTTGGATAAAGTACCGCGGTGGCCCAGCTTTCAAAGGTCGCTACTTGAAACAGCGTGAGCATCGCCACAGAGATATTCCCCCAAAGCTTCTCGTCTACACTTTCAAACAGGAAACTGCCGATGGCGGCGTAGATGTAAAAAATGATGAACATCAGTAGGGCTACATAGCCCATCCGCGGGATAGATTTCAGCAGTGCGCCGAGCAACATGCGTAACTCCGGGATCATTGAGACCAGACGCAATACCCGGAATATTCTCAACAAGCGCGCAATCAACACCATTTCTGAGTCATTGATTGGAATCAGGCTGGCTGTAACGATAACAAAATCGAAAATGTTCCAGCCTTTCTTGAAAAAATCGAGGGTTCGTTTTTCAGCCGCCAGACGGATAAAGATCTCGAACAGGAAAAACAGGGTAATGCCGAGATCCAGCCAACGCATGATAATATCAAAGCGCGAGGTTTCTTCGTAGGTTTTGGCACCGATCAGCAGCGCTGACGCAATGATCACGAAGATCACAAAGGTTTCAAAAAGCTTGTTAGCGCGCAGTCGTTCCAGTTTATCCTGAACGCGAGTCCAATAAAGTTTCATAAGGTGTACACACTCCGCAGATAAACATCAGCCGTATCAGGCAAGCCATTATCGCTGATACGGCGGATACACAAAAGCAGCGTGTAAAAGAAAGCTGTAAAACTTAGCCTTTCAGGCTGTGAACGATACTGGTTTCCAAGCGGGTGTTATCGTGCAGAGGGCAGCGCTCACAGATTTGATCTAGGAAAACCTTCTTTTCTGCCTCACTCAGGTCGGCATCGATCTCAGCTTCAATACGGATCTGTTGAAAGCCAGTACGGTCATCAGAGGGTTTACCCAGTAGTCCGGCAGGGTTGTAATCACCTGTAACAGCGATTTTCATGCCCCGTAGTTCAATTTTCTGCTGCATGGCGGCGATGCGACCAATGGTGCCGATACAACCGGCAATGGCAAACAGAAAATATTCCAGGGGTGTGGGTCCCTGACCTGTACCTCTGGCAGCCACAGGTTGGTCTATTACCACTCTGTGCTCTCCGAGCAGGGCTTCTACAGCAAAGCCTTCACCCATCTCTGCATTGACACTGATACATTTGGTTTGGCTCATACACTCTCCGCTAATTCTTGCCGCTTTGGGCAGTCAGTCTAAAAATCTGTTAACTGTCAAAATGATTTCAAATGTTATTGAAGCCTAGGTAAAAGGCGTCATACTTAAGGGAATATCCTTATGCTGTCATAGTATAGCGCCTTCAATCAGGTTTTTTTAGGGGTAGTGTTCAAGAGGAAAGATAAATGTTCAGATTACTGATACTTGCATCAGCCCTTTTTATTCTGTTTGGCTGCAATGATTCACATACCGAGCAACAGACACTGACGGTCCCGCTGGTGAGGTTATTGCAGATAAGTCCTGACTCTACTATAGCTGAGCGTTATTTTCCGGCGCGCCTGGAGGCTGCTCAGGCGGCTGATTTGTCATTTCAGGTGTCGGGAAAACTAGTGTATTTTCCTGTTATCAAGGGTGATCAGGTTCGTGAGGGAGAATTGATCGCTGGACTGGATCAGACTGACTATCAATTGCTGTTGGAATCAACCCGTGTAGCCTATGCACAAGCCGAACGTGATCTGAACAGGTTAGAACAATTACGCAGTCAGAACCATGTTTCACAAGCGCAACTGGATGAAGCTCGCACAGTTTATGATCGCGCGACTGTTGAACTGGATCGTGCCAAACAAAATCTAATTTATACCGAAATATTTGCCCCCTATGATGCACTGATTGCCGATCGCATGGCGGATAAATTTACTCAGTTAGCCGCAGGTACACCGCTAGTGCGTATTCAGGATCTAAGCCGCATTAAGGTAGAAATAGCGGTACCTGAAATGTTATTGCCGCAGGTACAGGATCCTGCCGGTTACTATGTCACAGCTACATTACCATCAGTGCCGGATCGGCAGTTTGAGCTGAGCTTTAAAGAATATGCCACTGAGCCAGACCCCCGATCACGTACCTATCGAGTCACCTTCGATATGGAAAATCCAGCCGATTTGCGCTTGTTACCTGGCATGAGTGCAACAGTTCGGGTGGCCCTCATGCAAGATAAAGACCCATTACCTGTGCTGCCCTTGCAGACACTGGTGGGTGAAGGCGATCAAACCCGAGTGTTTGTGTATGATCCAGACACTAAGCAGGTAGAACAGCGCGCTGTAGAAACGGGACGGTTAATGGCCGAAGGTATAGAAATTCTGCAGGGAATCCAGCGGGGAGAATGGGTGGTTGCAACTGGCGCCGGTTTTCTGAGTGACGGTATGCAGGTCCGAGTGGATATGGGCCCACAGGAGTCGCGCTGATGGATATTGCACGTGCGTCGATTGATAAGTCGGTCAATACCTGGTTGTTGGTTTTGATCTGTCTAATAGGGGGGATTTGGGCCGTGTTGACGTTGCCGCAACTGGAAGATCCCGAGTTTACCATCAAGGAAGCGATTATTTTGACTCCTTATCCAGGTGCATCGGCCAGGGAGGTAGAGCAGGAAGTTACGGATCAATTAGAAATTGCTCTGCAAGAGATGCCACAACTGAAGCGCCTTACATCCCGCTCAATGCCGGGGCTGTCCGAAATAACGGTTGAAATCAAAGATGCCTTTCGCTCGGATGATCTGCCTCAGGTCTGGGATGAGTTGCGCCGCAAAGTACAAGATACCCAGCCTAATTTGCCGCCTGGCGCAGGGCCTTCGCGTGTGAATGATAGTTTTGGCGACGTTTTCGGCCTGTATTATGCAGTGACGGCACCTGGATTCGAAGTGGCTGAACTGCGTGATTTTGCCCGTGAATTACGCCGGGTTGCACTACGCGTTCCGGGGGTTGCCAAGGTGGTGATCAACGGTGAGCGTGATGAGCGTATTCTTGTTGAAATTCCCCAGACGGTTTTGATTCAGTTGGGGTTGAGTCCGGAACAGCTGGCCGGACGCCTGCAGCTACAGAATGCGGTCATTGATGCCGGGCGCCAGACCCTCGATGACTTGGCGGTACGAGTTGTTCCTACGGGTGAACTTGACAGTCTGGAGCAGATACGTAACTTATTTATTACCACACCATCTGGCGATACCTTGCGCTTGGGCGATGTGGCTGTCATCTCGCGTGATTATCATGAACAACCCCGGCAGTTAATCCGCTTTGCCGGTGAAGATGCCGTCACCATTGGGATCGCCGCGACAGGTGATAGCAATATTGTTGAAGTGGGTCATGCAGTGGAGGCCGCGCTCACTGGGCATATGGCAGAGCTGCCGCTGGGTGTGTCTCTGCAACCCATCTACCAACAGCATCATATCGTAGAACGCTCACTGAATGCGTTTATGCTCAATTTGCTCATGTCTGTGTCGATTGTGATTCTGGTGCTTTGTCTGTTTCTAGGCTGGCGTGCCGGGGTCGTGGTGGGCAGCGCATTGTTGCTAACGGTCACCGGAACACTTCTTCTGATGAAAATAACCGGTTTACAGATGCAGCGTGTTTCACTGGGTGCGTTAATTATAGCTATGGGCATGTTGGTAGATAATGCCATTGTTATTGCCGAAGGCATGTTGGTGAGGATGCAGCAGGGGCGCAGTGCACGAGATGCAGCTAGCGGTATTGCTGGACAGACGCAGATGCCTTTATTAGCCGCTACTATTATTGGCATTCTGGCATTTTCCGGAATAGGCCTGTCACAGGATGTCACTGGTGAATATACCCTGTCCCTGTTTGTGGTGATTGGATTGTCATTGCTGCTGAGTTGGATTTTGGCGATTACCGTTGTCCCTTTGCTGGCCAGCCTGTTGTTTGTCAGCCAAACCGAAGGCACCGCAACACCTGCTCCGGCTGTAGGTTCGTCAGGATACCGTGGTCTGTTATTACGGGTACTGCGTCATCGTCGTGTAACTTTGCTGGGATTGCTGGGATTCACCGGTATCAGTTTTATTGCCTTTACTCAGGTGCCGCAGATGTTCTTTCCCAATGCACAGACAGAGGTGTTCTATGTCAATTACTGGCGTGAGCAGGGTACAGATATCCGCGCGACTGACCGTGATTTGGCAGCATTGAGTAACTTTGTCAGTAAGTTGGAAGGTGTAGAACAGGTGACCAGCGTGGTCGGGATGGGCGCTGCACGGATGATGCTGGTGTATCAACCGGAACGCACCAATCCAGCCTATGGCCAGTTGATTATCACCGCCAGTTCAACACAACAGATTGAGCAATTGTCCCTGCAGATAGAGACAGAGTTGCAGCAATACCCACAGGCTCAGGCTTGGGTAGAGCGGGTTCGTTTGGGGCCTGGCAAGGGTGCACCTGTTCAGGCACGTTTTAAAGGTGAGGATCCGCAGGTGTTGCGACAACTGGCGGAAGCAGCCAAGCAGGTATTTCGTGACAGTCAGCGTTTAACGCATCTACGTACCGACTGGCGTCAGCCTGAGCGCGTGATCGTGCCGCATTTGGCCGATGATCGCGCCAGTGTACTGGGTGTAAGTCGTCAGGATCTGGCTCAATCACTGTCAATGATTACTACCGGGCAAACACTTGGATTGTACCGTGAGGGGGATCGTCTGATTCCGCTGTTGTTGCGCGCACCGGACAATGAGCGAGGCCGGGCAACACAGCTGCAGGATCGTATGATCTGGAGTCGGGCAGCAGATCACTTCGTGCCCGCCAGCGAAGTAGTCGACCGTTTTGAAACCCGACAGGAAGAGGCGCTAATATTGCGACGTGATATGCAACGCACGCTCACGGTCAGTGCTGACCCTTTGCCAGGGGTGAATGTGGCTGCGGCATTTGCTGAGCTTCGAGGAGATATTGAATCCCTGGCTCTGCCACCGGGTTATCAACTGGAATGGGGTGGTGAGTATGAAAGCTCCGGTGATGCCCAGCGGGCTTTGGCAAGCCAACTGCCCTTGAGCCTTCTGGTGATGATGCTGATCTCAATACTGCTGTTTGCACGAATAAAACAACCCTTGATTATCTGGCTTTGTGTGCCCATGGCTATTTGTGGCGTGTCTTGGGGCTTGCTAATAACCGGTATGTCATTTGGTTTTATGGCGCTGTTGGGAATGCTCAGTTTGTCAGGCATGTTGATTAAAAATGCCATTGTGCTGGTTGATGAAATTGATCAGCGTATTGCTCAGGGCGAGCCACCTGCCAAGGCGCTGGTCGACGGCAGTGTTTCACGTCTCCGACCGGTCGTTCTGGCGGCAATTACCACTATTCTGGGCATGCTGCCACTGGCATTTGATGTGTTTTTTGCCGATATGGCCGTGACCATCATGAGCGGACTAGCCTTCGCGACGCTGTTGACGTTACTGGCGGTGCCGGCCTTGTACAGCCTGTTTTTCCGTATTCATCAACCATCAGCCGAGAGCTAAATCAGCGCTTTAGTACTTTGGTGCCCAGCAATAGCATGCAGGGCGTCAGCAGTAGCGTCAGTAGTGTGGCGAACGCCAGACCTCCGGCGATAGCACTGGAGAGTTGTGTCCACCATTGCGTGGAGGGGGCACCGAAGCCCAGGCTTGGCTCTAGCAGATTAACATTTACACCCAGTACCATCGGCATTAGCCCCAGAATAGTGGTGATGGCGGTCAGCAGGACCGGGCGTAGACGTAGCACACCCGTTTCCAGTGCAGCGGTGTAAGCGCTCATGCCTTCCTGCCGCAGTGTATTGTAGGTATCTATCAAAATAATATTATTGTTGACCACGATACCAGCCAGCGCAATGATGCCCATGCCTACCATCACAACGCCAAAGGATTGGCCGTTGATCAGCAATCCCAGCAATACGCCAGCAGTGGAGAATACCACGGCAGACAAAATCAAAGCCGTCTGGTAAAAACTGTTGAACTGTACCAGTAGAATCAGCAGCATCAGCAAAATGGCCACAATGAAGGCTGAGATAAGAAACTGTGAGGCTTCTTGTTGGTCAGCATCTTCGCCACCAGTGCGTATCTGAACGCCTTCGGGTAGCTGGTCAAAGTGGCTGTTGAGGGCAGTGAGTCGTTCATCCAGTTGGAAGCCTTCGGCCAAGTCAGCCTGGAGTGTCAGAGTCCGCACACCATCCACACGGTGTAGGTTGCCTATACGCGGAGCCGGTTCCAGATTGACAAAATGGATCAATGGCACCTGACCGCGGCTGGTGTTGATGGTCAGACGTGAGAGCTGGTCCACAGAGCGCCAGTCTTCGGGTAGTCTTACGCGGATATCAACCTCATCGGTAGCATCTTCCGGACGGTAGGTGGCCAGCATCAGGCCATTTGTAACCAGTTGTACCGCATTACCTACACTCATTACATCCGCCCCCATACGGGCGGCGGCTTCGCGGTCTACTTGCAGTCGCCACTCAATACCGGGTAGTGTACGGTCATCTTCTATATCTACGAAGCCACCCAGTTCTTGCATCAGAGTTCTGATCTGGATTACTGCCTGCTCTGTCAGTTGCGGATCATTGGCGCTGATCATCAGCTCAACTGGCTTGCCTTCTCCTGGTCCCATATCCTGCTTGCGAAATTCCAGTTCGATACCGTGAATATCCTGGGTCAGTTCACGCAGGGATTGAATAACGGCCTCGGATGGGCGGCGTTGGTGCCAGCCGACCAGGCGGAACTGTAAAATACCTATGACGTCGGTGCCCATCTGCATAGAAGGCATAGCAAAACTGCGTGCATAAATTGATTCGACCTCCGGGTAGTGATTCAGGCGGGCTTCTATCCGTTGCAGCAGGCTGTCTTTTTCATACACGGAAAGGTCGCCTCGTGCCCGGACTTGTAGCTGCAAGGTTTCTGGTTCGATATCCGGAAAGAACTCAACTCCGTGATTGAAACGACCATAGGCTGTATAAATCAGTGCGATGAGTAGCAGCATGCCCAGCAGGGTCAGCCAGGGGGCCTTGAGCAAGGTTGCTAACAGACTCCGGTAGGCATGAGTAAAAAAGCCTGCTTGAGTTTCTTCCTTGGGTACGTGACCTGAGAGTACGCCACCCATGGTCGGCAGAAAGATCAGCGCCATGGCCAGAGAGGCTAGCAGGCAAAGAATCACTGTGGCAGGCAGGTACTTCATAAACTCACCGACCACGCCGGGCCAGAACAGTAGTGGGAAAAATACTGATAGGGTGGTGGCGGTGGAGGCAATAATCGGCCAGCTCATTCGCGTGGCGGCGCCTATCCAGGCTTCTTTAGGTGCTTGACCTTCACGTAGATTACGATCGGCCAGTTCGCTGACCACTATGGCCCCGTCAACCAGCATGCCTGCCACCAGAATCAGTGAGAAGAGCACAATAATATTCAGCGTGTAGCCGACGGCCCAGACCATCAGAATACCGGTTAAAAATGCTCCAGGAATGGTTAGTCCCACCATAATCGCTGATTTCAGGCCCATGGTGGCAATGATCAGCATCAACACCAGCACCACGGCGGTCAACACGTTGTTGAGCAACTCATCCAGCATTATCCGGACCTCATCGGACTGGTCCATGATGTAATCGACGCTGATGTCGTCCGGCATCTGTGCACGGGCCTGCTCAACCAATTCGCGAACCTGGGTATTGGTATCGATGATATTGGCACCGGCACGCTTGCTGATTTCCAGCACAATACCTGGCTGGCCGTTGATGCGGGCAAAACCGGAAGGATCTTTGAAGGTGCGTTGCAGCAGGGCAATGTCGGCAAAGGTGATGACTGTATTACCGTCAACTTTTACCGGCATATTGAGTACATCATCCAGATTTTCGATGATACCGGGTACTTTCATCGACATGCGCCCGGCCCCTGTGTCCAGGCTACCTGCAGCTACCAGACGGTTGTTGCGAGAGACCAGGTTAAATAACTGGGTGTAATCTATCTGGTAGCTGTCTAGTACCTGGGGATCAACAATGATTTCCAGCAGATCTTCGCGGTCACCGCCAATATCCACTTCAAGCACTTCGGGAATGCCTTCAATTACCTGTTTCAGACGTCGCGCCATGTACACCAGTTCAGTTTCAGATACCGGGCCAGACAGAGCAACGGACAGTACCGGGAATAGGGCGACATTAATTTCATGAACACTGGGTTCATCGGCCTCTGAGGGTAGGTTTGACCGGGCGGTATCCACTTTTTCGCGGACGTTTTGCAGCGCGCTCTGAGGATCGAAACCAGCATCAAACTCGAGCATCACCGATGCATGGCCTTCGCTGCTGGTTGAGGTCATTTTCTTGACCCCTTCCAGTGAGCGCAGTTCCTGTTCCATCGGACGGATAAGTAGTCGCTCGCCATCTTCTGGACTGATGCCTTCAAGACTCATCGAGACATACATCATCGGAATGACGACATCCGGGTTGGCTTCTTTAGGAATAGCCTGATATGCCGCCAGTCCGCCAAGCATCAAAAAAACAAACAGGGTCAGGGTGGCGCGGCTACGAAGCAGCGCAGCACGGATTATTGCCTCCATATCAGTCTGACTCCACTGGAACAGCTTTAACCTGCTCCCCTTCACTGACAAAGCCTGCGCCCTGGGTGATCAGATCAATCTGGGGGGGCAAGCCACTGACCCAGACGCCACTGGTATCCAAACTGAGAATCTGCACAGGCATAAACACCATAATCTCCTCATTGTTGATGAGGTAGACACCGGTCTGACCCTTGTTGTCCAGTGCCAGCAGCGCGGGTGAGAATCTGTGAGCTGTCTGACTGGGCAGCAAAATGCTAATGGTGGCACTGGCGCCAGCTACGCGGTGTAATTGCGGATTATCAATTTGCGCTTCAATGCGATAACTGCGCGTGGCGCTGTCGGCTACATGGGCGACAAAGCTGATTTCTCCCGTCAGTTGGTCACCATCCAGAAGCCGGGCTTCAGTGACCAGGCCTTCGGACAATTCGCTGACCTTCTGTTGCGGAATATGTGCAGTCAGCTTCAGGGTGCGGGTATCGGCCAGGCTTGCCAGGGCATCACCTGGCTGGACGCTATTACCTACCTCAATTGGCAGGGATTCAATAAAACCATCAAAAGGTGCTCTGATTTTTGTATGTTGCAGTTCCATGCTCACCCGGTCACGTTCAGCACGGGCGCTGGCAACTATGGCCTGCTGGTTTAACAGTGCGGTTTCAGAGGACAGATTCTGGTTTGTCAGGCGTTCGGTTGCTCGCAGATTGGCTTCAGCAACCCGCAAGTCTGCTTCGGCTCGCTGTAGCTGGGCCTGACGATCTTCCTGATCCAATGAAATAATCAGATCACCAGCGTTGACGGCCTGACCCTGACGCACATGCCAGGCCTCGACTTGGCTATTGATGCGACTTGTCAGGGTGCTCTGCCGGTAAGGTTCCAACTGACCTTGCACTTGGAAACTAGGGTGGTAAGTGCTGGCTTGCAGTTGCTGTACTTCTACAACCGGACGTTCAGTTTCCTGGGGGCTGGGTATGAATTCAGGTTCATCCGTGGCGAGTGAATACACTGAACCACTTAATAACCAAATCGCCAGTAAGGCGGCTAGCAACAGGGCTAATGCAAGCGAAAAATGTGATGAACGTAGTTTGATCAAAGATGATGAAAAAGCCATGGAAAGGTGTCCCTATATCCGGTCAGGCAGCAGCCTACAGCATAGCAAGTTGCTGCAAGGTACGAAACGCTTGAAAAGAGAGTTTATTAGGCATAACGGTTCCTATTTCACAGGTTTGCGGGTATGTTTTGTGCAAACTTGAAGATTAATTGGTTGGAGGTCAAATTCTCATGACAGCTCAAAAGTTTCGCCTGGTCACGCGTAGTGATTTTGATGGCTTGGTTTGCGCCGTATTACTGAAGCATCTGGACCTGATTGACGATATCAAATTTGTACATCCCAAAGATATGCAGGACGGCAGTATCGCTATTTCCACCACCGATATCTCAACTAACCTGCCCTATGTTGACGGGGTGTATCTGGCATTTGATCACCATCTGTCTGAAACCCTGCGTAATGAGAAACGCGACAATCATATTATTGACCCAGATGCGCCTTCAGCCGCACGTGTGGTGTGGAAATACTACGGTGCCCACGAAGCCTTCCCGCCTGAGTGGGATGAAATGATGGATGCCGTAGATAAAGGTGATTCGGCGCAGTTTGAACCAGAAGAAGTGCTGAATCCTCAGGGCTGGCCCTTATTGAACTTTTTGATGGATGCACGAACCGGGCTAGGGCGTTTTCGTGAGTTCCGTATTTCCAATTACAACCTGATGATGGATTTGATTGATTACTGTAAAAATCACAATATCGATGAAATCATTGCTTTGCCGGATGTCAAAGAGCGTGTAGATCTGTATTTTGAGCAGGAAACCAAGTTCAAAGAGCAGATTAAGCGTTGTGCAACGGTTCACGGCAATTTGGTGGTATTGGATCTGCGCAATGAAGAGACAATATATGCTGGTAACCGCTTCATGATTTATGCGCTCTTCCCGCAGTGCAATATTTCTATCCATGTCCTTTGGGGTTTGAAGCAGCAGAACACCGTGTTTGCTACGGGTAAATCCATTTTTGATCGCAGTTCAAAAACCAATGTTGGCGAACTGATGCTGAAATACGGTGGCGGTGGGCATCAGGCGGCAGGTACCTGTCAGGTTGCCAACGATCAGGCTGAAACGGTTCTTAACGAGCTGATTGCGCAGATTAATCAGGACGGTTGAGGTTTCGGCTACCTGGTTATCCAGCTATTGGGCTAATGGGCCGGGTCAGACAGATCCGATCCCCTCAGCCCTCACCAACTTGGGTGCCAGAGTAAAGTTGGTTTGGCATCAGTGCTTCGTGTGCAGACGTTACTGTGACGTGCAAGCGCTCAGTAATGTCTGAGACTAGAGGCTAAAGCCATGGGAAGAGTGCTCGTCGTTCTTCTTCATTCAATTCACCCACACGTCGGATATTGCGTTCAGGTATGCCTTCAGCATCAGGATGGCGCTCAATCGCATCAGCGACACTCGCCTCTCTGAGCAGATGTAGTAGTGGGAAAGGCGCTCTGTTGGTCAGATTTTCGGCATCGTCAGACTGGGTGCCGCCAAACTGATAGTGCGGATGAAAACTGGCAACCTGATACTGATCTACACGATCAACTGAGACAAGGCACGCATCCGCCAGATCCAGAAAATCATTGTAATCAAGAAAATCTGGCCAGAGGTTCGGAAATGCCAGAATCGTCGTTTCCAGCGTTTCAGGCTGGCTTGCATCAAGACCTTCCAACTCTTCAACCATTAGCGCCAGCGCCGCCTCCTCGGTTGCAACCGTGCTGACCCGTATGCGTATCAGCCCTTCTCGATAAGGCTTGTGTGCAAATGGACATAGATTAAGCCCTATCACCACCTGCTCCAGCCATTGTTGCACCAGCTCGGTTGCCTGCGGGATATCCTGCGTTGATACTGCCATGTCGAGAAAAGCCCCTGCTATAAAAAGACATTGTAACGTAAATGATATTTTGCTGTTATTGAAACACGAAACTTGAGTTATAGAACCCCACAGTCAGCTGCCAAATCCATATTTGTCTGCTATGTGGACTGGCACGGGGTTTCAGCGGGGTGGTGGTATCACTTTGTTGTGACCGTCTGCCGCCAGGACGGCGGCAGTCGAGCGGCCATGGACGGCGAAAAGCGTGTTACACCAAAGAGATACCACTACCCCAGCAAGGCACATACCCGCACACCCCAACCTGGCACCTGCTTAGTGCGTCATCCCAAAGCAATCCCTCCGCCGCCTATTCGACAATAGTGGGTGTTCTGCGCCATTTTCTGTTACTATTTTTGGTCGAATTTCACGCAATGAGCTTTACATGAACCAGGTATTCACTCCGATCCACACACGCCCTGCATTCCGGCAAAATAAAACCAAAGCGGCACCTTTTTTACCCATGAGCCGCCAGGAAATGCAGCAGTTGGGCTGGGAGTGTTGTGACATTATTCTGGTCACGGGTGATGCTTATGTGGATCATCCGTCATTCGGTATGGCCATTATTGGGCGCCTGTTGGAAGCGCAGGGGTTTCGTGTCGGTATTATCGCTCAGCCTGATTGGCACTCGTCTGAGGCCTTCAAAACACTGGGCAAGCCTGCACTGTTTTTTGGCATCGCCGCGGGCAATATGGATTCGATGATCAATCGCTATACTGCTGATCGCAAAATCCGTTCTGATGATGCCTATACACCGGGCAATGTCGCTGGCAAGCGACCGGATCGTGCCAGTATTGTCTACAGCCAGCGCTGTCGTGAAGCCTATAAAGATGTGCCGCTGGTGCTTGGCGGCATCGAAGCATCACTGCGTCGTATCGCCCATTATGATTACTGGCAGGATAAAGTCCGCCGCTCTATTTTACTGGATTCACGTGCAGATCTGCTGCTTTACGGTAATGCGGAACGCGCCATAGTTGAGGTGGCACATCGCCTGGCAGCCGGTGAGGCTATCGATAGCCTGCGTGATATTCGTGGTACCGCCTTTGTGCGCAAGGATACTCCGGAAAACTGGATGGAAATCGATTCAACCCGTATTGACCGTCCAGGAAAAATCGACAAAATAATCAATCCTTACGTCAATACCCGTGATCTGCCGCAGTGTGAAATCGAGCAGCGCGGTGGCGGTGAAAGCGCCGAAATGGATGCGGAAGATGATGTGCAGGTTTTGCATATTGAACCCCGCGTGCGTCTGGATCGTAGCAAAACTGTTATACGTATTCCGTCATTTGAGAAAGTCAGCAAGGACCCGGTGCTCTATGCTCACGCCAGCCGGGTACTGCATCTGGAAACCAATCCAGGTAATGCACGTGCGTTGGTGCAACTGCATGGTGATCAGGAAGTCTGGCTGAATCCACCGCCAATTCCCTTGACCACAGATGAAATGGATTATGTTTTTGATCTGCCCTATGCCCGTGTGCCGCATCCGCTGTATGGCAAGGCCGAGATTCCGGCTTACAAGATGATTCGTTTCTCAGTCAATATCATGCGTGGCTGCTTTGGTGGCTGTACCTTCTGCTCTATTACGGAACATGAAGGGCGGATTATTCAGAATCGTTCGCAAACCTCGATCATTAAAGAGATTGAACAGATTCGTGACAAGGTACCGGGTTTTACCGGGGTGATTTCAGATCTGGGTGGTCCAACGGCCAATATGTATCGCATCGCCTGTAAAACTACCGAAATAGAAGCGGCTTGTCGCAAACCCTCCTGTGTTTATCCGGGTATTTGTAACAATCTGAATACCGACCATTCAGCGCTGACGCAGTTATACCGGGATGCACGTAAGCTCAAAGGGGTGAAAAAAATCCTCATAGCCTCAGGGTTGCGTTATGACCTGGCGATTGAAGATCCGGAGTACGTACGTGAACTGGTGACTCATCATGTTGGCGGCTATTTGAAAATCGCACCGGAGCACACAGAACAGGGTCCGCTGGATAAAATGATGAAGCCGGGTATCGGCAGTTACGATACCTTCAAGAAGATGTTTGAGCGTTTTTCCAAAGAAGCGGGTAAAGATCAGTATCTGATTCCCTATTTTATTGCTGCACATCCCGGTACCACCGATACGGATATGCTTAATCTGGCGCTCTGGCTGAAAACCAACGGTTTTAAAGCCGACCAGGTGCAGGCTTTTTATCCCTCACCTATGGCTACCGCGACAGCGATGTACCATACCGGGCGCAATCCCTTGCGGCGCCTTTCCTATAAGAAAAGTGCTGAGAAGGTGGACAGCGTTAAAGGTGAAAGACAACGTCGTCTGCATAAAGCGTTTTTACGCTGGCATGATCCAGAAAACTGGCCGCTGCTGCGTGAAGCACTTAATTCGATGGGGCGTGCCGATTTGATCGGTCCGGGTGAGCAGCAATTAATACCTGATGAGGAGGTTGCCGAAGCTTATCCAGGCTCGCGCCGCAACAATGCGCCGCGCATGGCGCGCGCTGTTAAAGGTAAACTCTTGACCCAGCATACCGGGTTGCCACCGCGTTCTCATAAGGTGACAAAAAACCACAAGCCAGCGATAGCGGGGCGCCGGAAGGGATAAAATTTTTACAAAAATCCGCAATTATTAACCTTTTCAACGTTGTAATTCGTTGGAACAGGTGTATAGTTATTTTTATCAACAGCTTCCCGGTAAGTCGTTGTGCTTCGAATTGCAGCCTGTCTGTAAATGTTTTGACCGGGTTACCAGCCTTGATGCTGGATTAGAGTTATAGAAAATTTGATGCAAGTTATAACATGCGGACTGCGGTTCGCCACTGATCGGAACACACCACTCCGATCCATATACTCACAAAGCAGCAAGCAGCTTAGGCTGATTCGCTCACTTCCTCGTTTGAACACTACTCAATCGATTACTCAGTTTTTTCCTCGTCAGGATGGCATCATCCTCGGGAAATCTTTGTGTGTAACCTTGCAGCCTTTATCCGTTCAATCGGAAACAGATTCTGAGATGCTGGCTCTTTAAGTCAGCGTCTCTAACCAGTGTTCAGTGTATTCGGAAATGTCCGGGTACAGGAACAGAAACGAGACCGGATAATCCGGTCTTTTGAAAGAATGCCAATTGATGGCAAATACGTAAAAGAAAGAGGCAAGACATGTCACAGCTAGTTACCGGTACCGTAAAATGGTTCAACGATGAGAAAGGATTCGGTTTTATCCAGCAGGAGAACGGTCCGGATGTATTCGTACACTTCCGTGCAATCAACGGCAATGGTCGTCGTACACTGCATGAAAACCAGCAGGTAACTTTTGAAGTTACCCAGGGCCAGAAAGGTCCTCAGGCTGAGAACGTATCTATCGTCTGATTTCAGACTAAGATAGTACCTTCTGACGGCGGACCCACGGGTCCGCCGTCTTGTTTTCTAGCGTTACAAACCAGGCTTTATTGCGATTTTTCCGAGGCTTTTTCCAGTCGCCTGATGATTTCAAGGTAACGCGGTGTCGGACCGATATCTTCATACACAGGGTCGCCATCTTCTTCACGGATAACCCGTGCCCCCGGTCGGTAGGGCATGCGTGCTTCAATCTCCTGCAGCAGAGTTTGAAACAGGGCGGGCCCAAGTTCATCCAGTGACACAGCATACACCTCACAAAGTGCCTGTAGCCTGAAAAGGTCTTCCTGATGGATTGGCAGGGTGACAGATTGCTGTCCCTTGCGCTCAGTCGCGTGGCGTTCCAGCTTTAGTAGCAGGGCACTGAAATAATCGTCTGGCATGGTTTCTAGCATGGTCTCTATCTCCGGCAAGCAGGTAACCTGACTAACAGGATAGCGTAAATTCAGTTCCCTGTGTAAAAACCCTGAATCTTCACCGTGTTAAGTGGCGATACTATCGATTATCATGCCTGTAAATCAGTAAATTTTAATAAAGGGGAGTGATATGGCGAGTGTGATCTTCGCAGTAGGTTCTGTCTACGGCAACAGTACGTCAGTTGCCGAAGAGTGTGCCGAGGTACTGCGCAGTGCTGACCATGAAGCCGAGATATATTCCAATGCAACGCTGGATGATCTGCTGGCTCATCCGCAAGCCGTACTAATTATCTGCACCTCCACAACCGGTCAGGGAGAACTGCCTGATAATATCTATGCGCTGGTAAGTGAGTTGCGTGAACAGTTTCCACTGATGCCTGAGCGTCGCTATGGTGTTATTGCGTTGGGCGATAGCTCTTATGATACTTTTGCCGATGCCGGGCGTCAGTGTGATGAGTTGCTGCAAGAGCTGCAGGCACAGCGTATCGGCGAGGTTTTATATATCGATGCCTGCGAAACAGCGGACCCGGAAGGGGTGGCTGTAGAATGGATGAAGACCTGGATGCAGGCGCTTTAATAGGATCAGGTCACGACAGTATGACGCTGCCGTGACCCAGAGGTTTTAGCGTTTTAGAAAGCCTTTGCTGTGCAGAAAATCGAGCATGTGTGGACGCGCCTCTTTTACCAGCATACCGGAAATCTGCTCACTCCAGCTCATCTCCTTGGTACCCCCTGTGCGGCTGCGGTAGTATTCTCTGACCCTTAGATCATATTCACGAATACTGTCAGCATCTGTGCTGTCATCATAGACATCCTGTTTTAACACTACAGAGAGAGGCAAGCGTGGTTTGGTTTCCGGGTCCTGGTCCGGATAGCCGATACACATGCCGAACACCGGATAGACCAGTTCAGGCAGCCCCAGCAACTCGGAAACCCGTGCTATCTGGTTACGAATGCCACCGATATAGACTACGCCGAGTCCCAGGGACTCGGCCGCTATGGCACAGTTTTGGGCAAACAGCCCGCAGTCCACCGTTGCGGTAATAAACTGCTCGGTGAAGCCGCTCAACATATCAGCCTGATGCATGTCACATACCAGTTTGTGTCGTTGCATATCGGCACAGAACACCAGAAATATCGGAGCCGTGGCGACGTAAGCCTGATTTCCGGCACATTCCGCCAGCTGTTCGCGCTTGTGCTCATCGGTGACCTGAATCACTGTGCAGGCCTGAATGAAGCTGGAGGTGGCTGCCGCCTGTCCTGCTTCGATAATTGCATTGATCCAGTCTGGTGAAATTGTCTGCTGAGTGAATTTGCGAATGGATCGGTGTTGTTTGAGTAGCTCAAGGGTTGGATTTGTCATAGTGGATCCTGAATGGGTTTACGACTTGGAAAGGTCTGACTGTAACTGGCGGATAGTGGCTGCCAGCGCACCACTGGTCTCAATCTGGTTGCTGATATGTGGAATGCAGTCAGTGGTGACTACCTGTGCTTTCTCACTTAATTGTGCATAGGCACTACCGGCAAAAATACCATGCACCCCTATCGCGGTGGTGCGTGGCAGTCCTGCTCGATCCAGGTGAGCAATGGTTTCCAGCATGGTGCGGCCACTGGAAATGATATCATCAACCAGTACCGGCTGGTGGTCGTGATAGGGGGCCAGTTCCGGCAGGGAAACGGACACCTGGTAATCACCAAAGCGCTCTTTCTCTAATATCTGAAAGGGGGCGTTGGCCAGTTCGGCAACATGAGACACCCACTGTTCACTTTCACTGTCTGGTCCGATCAGCACAGGATTGGCAATGTGCTGCTGGATCCAGGTGGCAATCAAGGGGGCCGCTGACACCACCTCGGTTGGTATTGTGTAGATCTCTGATAGACTGGCATAGCGATGCAGATGGGGATCAATAGTAATCAATCCGTCAAATGCCTGTGACAGTAATCGTGCAAACGGCACTGAGCTGACGCATTCGCCCTCATGAAAGCGTTTATCCTGGCGCATATACGCCAGATAGGGGGTCACCAGTATAACCTGGCTGGCTCCCAGTTCATGTAGCGTGTCCGCCAAAAACAGTAAGCGCAGCAGCTTGTTATCAGGATGGAACAGGTTGCAGAACACCACACAAGGGCGGCTCTGACAGGAGTCATGTATACGCACATAACTTTCACCATCCGGGAAGTGGCGCATTTCCAGCGTGCCAGCTTCAGCCGACAAGGTTGTGCAAATTTGTGCAGCCAGTGCCGCATCTGAGTCGAGGTTGTAGAAGAGTGTAGTCATCAATGTTTTTCCTTGTCTCTGCGTTCGGCGCCTAAACAGATAATATCGGTATGCTCACCGAGATAGTCCACCGCGTAGTTCAGTTCTCCAACGCTCTCTGCATGAATAGTCAGCAGGGGGGTTCCGGCAGTCACTGGCTGCCCCAGATGTACATGCATATCAACGCCTGCAGCCGGATCGGCAGGTGCTCCGGCAAGTTTTGCAACTTTGGATAGCTGGCGATTATCTATATTAGTCACTATGCCGCTTGCTTTGGCAATCAGGGCATAACGATAAGGAGCTAGGGGTGGGGTCTTCATGCCGCCCTGTGCAGCACAGATAGCCATGAATTTGTTCCAGGCAGCCCCTGAAATCAATGTTTTCATCGCCAGATCAATTCCTTCATCTGGTGCCAGGTCTTTGACCATTTCCAGCATGGCGCCAGCAATCAGCACGGCTCTGTCACGAAGGTCGCTGGGAGAATCAGCCAGGTTTTGAAGCACCGCCAGGATATCCCTGGCTTCCAGGGCTGGCCCAATACCATGACCAACAGGTTGTGAGCCATCGGTGAATAGTACCCGGATTTTCAGGTCAAGATTGGCGGCCACGGCTTCAAAACTGGCGGCAAGCTTGTCGGCAGCTTCCTGGCTGCGCACTTTGGCCGTCGGTCCGACCGGAATGTCGATCAGCACATGCGTAGCACCCGCCGCAATTTTTTTCGACAGTACGGACGCAATTAACTGCCCCTCACTGTCGATATCCAGAGCACGTTCCACTTGTATCAATAGGTCATCAGCCGGACTAAGACGTACTGAACCACCCCAGGCCAGGCATCCACCGACACGCCTGACAACATCACGCATTTGATCCAGTGACAGGCTGACATTGGTGAGGGTTTCCATGGTATCTGCAGTCCCTGCAGGGGAGGTGATAGCGCGGGATGAGGTTTTTGGTATGGTGATGCCGCAGGCTGTCAATATGGAAATCACAATGGGTGTGGTGCGATTACCTGGCAACCCACCGACGCAGTGCTTGTCCAGTACCACCGGCAATTTCCAGTCAATTCGGCTACCAGAGTCAACCATGGCACGCGTGAGCGAGGTGATTTCCTCATCATCGAGCTTGTCATCACCGCAAGCGGTGATAAATGCTGCCAAATGTACTTCAGCGTACTGACCGTCAACAATATCGGTGATAATGTCACTGAATTGCGCATCACTCAGGCGGTGCCCATAAACCTTGGCACGCACGTGCGACAGAGAGTTTATCGGGCGAGGGTGGGATAACCACACCGGTGCCCCAGGCTCGACTTTGAAACGGCGCCATGCGACCTCTGAGAAGCCCACCTCATCATCACTGATCAGATCGCTGGTGATGATGTTCAAAGAAGCAATGATGCATTTATCGGCATGACTGCTTGCTAGAATGCGCGATAGGCTTTCGAAGCCTTCGGACCGGCATACCGGGCTTTCAGCACGCAAGTAAAGTGTCGGCTCATGGTGTGTATCAATGCCCATGCGACGGGCTCGCAAGGGTGCCATGCGTTCAGGTACAAAATTCATATTGAGGAACTATCCTTTATTCAAATGGCACCAATATAGAAAACAATGCCGGTTAAATGAAAGTAGATACCGAATTTATCCTTTAGTAAAGACGACCTCACAGAGGTTAGCAACGCAACCAGGGCAATCAATACAATGAGGAGAGTCTAATGAAAGATCAACAGTGTAACTTCTGTAGAAGCGATGCGCCAAAGCTTAGCGCCGAACAAGCTCAATCTGAGATGCGCGTTATTCCGGACTGGAGCCTGATGAATGACACGGATGAGCTTAAGCTGAAGCGTGAATTCAGTTTTCCCGACTTTGCCAGCGCGCTGGCTTTTACTAATCGTGTTGGCGCCTTTGCTGAGTCGATCGGTCACCACCCGGATATACTCACCCGTTGGGGGCTGGTGGAGGTGGTCTGGTACACTCACAAAATCGGGGGGGTGCAGCAGGGCGATTTTCTGAGTGCTATTGAAACGGAATTACTTTATCAGCGTGAAAACTGATCCAGGCCATAACGGAAGGTTCGCTGTTGCGGTTGTTCCTGCTAAGATATGCGCGTGTTTAATTTGCGGGAATTTTAAATCATGGAACGCCGTTTTCGATTGGTACTCTCCTGTCCGGATCGGGTGGGCATTGTCTCAATGGTCAGTAACTTCATCTCCAGTCACGGTGGCTCCATTGCGGATGCTAACCAGCACTCTGACCCAGTCTCAGGCTGCTTTTTTATGCGTGTGGAAATCAGTGCAGCGACTTTACCCTTTAGCCTGGACGCGCTGAAAGAAGCTTTTACACCCATCGCCAATTCTTTTAGTATGGATTGGGAAATACAGGATTCCAATCGACCCAAACGGATAGTATTGATGGCCAGTCGCGAGTCACACTGCCTTGCTGACTTGCTGTATCGTTACCATAGTGATGAACTTTTCTGTGAAATACCCTGTGTGATTTCTAATCATGACAAGCTGCGCAGCATGGTGGAATGGCATGGCATTCCTTACCATCATGTGCCGGTCGATCCTGATAATAAACAGGCACACTTTAATCAGGTGGAAAAACTGATTCTGGAGCATGATGCCGATGCGGTGGTTCTTGCACGCTATATGCAGATATTGCCAGCGGGTATGTGTGCCCATTTTCCGCACCGTATTATCAATATCCACCACAGCTTTCTGCCGTCTTTCGCCGGGGCGCGCCCTTACCATCAGGCCCATGAACGTGGGGTTAAGTTAATCGGGGCCACCTGTCATTATGTGACTGAGGATCTGGATGCCGGACCGATCATTGATCAGGATGTCACTCGGATCAGTCACCGTGATCACCCTGAAGAAATGGTCAGGCTCGGACGTGATGTAGAAAAAGCGGTGTTAGCGCGGGGGTTACGCTGGCATCTCGAAGATCGGGTGCTGGTGCACGGCAATAAAACCATTGTGTTTGCCTGATCCGTCCGACATTACGTCGGGCTCTTTAAAAAATACGCTACACTTACAATTAGACGGGACAAATACAAAGTTGTCTTGAAGAGTCGGCCAACAGAGGATAACGACAATGCATAGATCTGTTAAAGCTCAGGATTATATGGCGGGTAAATTGGTCTCTTTTTTTCCGGAAATGGATCTTTTTCGTGCCTTGATGGTTCTGCGTGAATACAAACTGTCAGCCGCTCCGGTAGTCAATGCTGACGGGGATCTTGTAGGACTACTCTCAGAAGTGGATGGCTTGCGTGCCATTCTCAGCCAAACCTATCATGAAGAAGAAATGGGCAGTGGCGGCAAGGTGGGAGACTACATGTCGCGGGATGTGGATACCATCAGGCATGATGCGGATATTATATTTGTCTCCAGAACTTTTATTGATAAAGGACGTCGTTGTCTGCCGGTTGTTAAAGCCGGTAAACTGATCGGCATGATTTCACGTGCTGATGTGTTGCGTGCTGTGGAAGATTTTGCCAATGATGGTTAATTGCGGCTGGTTAGTTGAGCGTTTATGAGCAACTTGTTCCCTGAAAAACCGATACTATTTTATCCGTCGATGGCCGAGCGTTACGGAGCAGACGAAGCTATTTTGTTAAGCCTGCTCAATGAACAGTTTCATTATCTCGGCGTAGGAGCCCGGTCCCCGGACGAACCCGGCGTTGTAGGAGCCCGGTCCCCGGGCGATAAAACCATCGCTCGCGGAGCGAGCTCCCACAACAGTAATGCCAATCATGTAGGAGCCCGGTCCCCGGGCGAAGAAGGATTGTTGTTAGCTCCCGGCCACTGGCAAGTCTTGACGCCATTCTGGAGCGAAGCACATTTTTACCTGACCCTGGATAGCCTGGAGGATCAGGCGTTATTGCAAGTTGAGCGTGCTCAGGGTGGCACACTGAAAATAACACGTCAGCAGGTTGCACAGCAGCCAGCTCAGCCAGCTCAGCCAAACCAGCCAGTTCCAGCGTCTGAGCAGGCTCCACCGCCAGCACCTGCCGCACGCTCCCTGCCAGTTTATGATACGCCACCGATTTCAGCACCCGTTCCAGCCGCTAAGGGTCGACAGCGTGGGCCAGCGCCGGTGTTTGGCGGTACGTCAGGCTGGCGCCGTCATAAGGATGAACTAGAGCAGATTTTCGATTGGCATGAAGAGCGTAATCAGCGCCTGATTCCGATGACAATGGGTTGGGCTCCCGGGCCTGCTTTCCATGATATGCTCGCGCGTCAGGGCATACCTGAGGCTTTTTCGACCCACTGTCTGGATGAATTTGTACTTTACTGGCTGGATAAAGATCGCAAGGAAACCAACTGGGATCAGAAGTTTCTGGGTTGGGTCAAGCGAGAATGGGTCAAAAAGCAGTCTCGTGATGCCGCCCCCAGAACACATGAACAGCAACCGGCAGGTCAATTGAATGAAAACACCCGAAGAGATACTCGCGAAAACAGAAAACGGGTTACCGCGGCCATCATGGACATCAAGGACACCGATTGGTGACGACTATGCGGCCGATGAAAGCCGCATTACCGACATACCGCTTGAAACCAAAGCCCATGTGAATATGATTTTCGCCCGCTTTATGGCGATCTACGGCCACAAGTTCAAAAGCTGTTTTGAAACTCAGAATGAGATCCGTCTGGCCAAGCGGGAGTGGGCGTTGAGTCTGCGCGGCTATGCGGAAGCCGACCTGGTGGCTGCGGTCAATCGTTGCAAGGAAACCCTGGCCTGGATGCCAACAGTATCAGAATTTCTGACGATTCTACGGAGCATTAATGGTGATTTTGGCTTGCCTGCACCCTATGCTGCTTATCAGGAAGCCTGCCAGTATGCGGCGGATCCGCTGGCACATAGCTGGAGCCATGTGGCAGTTTATCTGGCGGGTAAGGAAACCGGTTGGTTCCGTTTGCGCGCTGAAGAGCAAGGACAGGTGTTGCCTGAATTCGGTTATGCCTACGATCTATTCTGTCAGCGGGTGCGCCGGGGTGAAACACTGGAGCAGCCGATTCCCAAGGCAATCAGTGATCAGCAGGACAATACCACCGCGCGTTTTATTCAGGCCTTCGCGACTGAACACCAATTGCCGGAAAGCCTGCTGTATTACATGACCAAACCCTTGGGCACTCGCATCCGCGAGCGTTTACGCGCGGATGCGCAACTGCAGGTCGAGGCCATGGGCCTGAACTTGCAGTTGCCAGCGGATACCTCAATGGGCGTGACCAGTGGTGGAAAAGCCTGAACCAAGCATCTCTCCGATGGCCTGGCTAAGCTGCTCACTACGATTGGGGTCACGAAACGCTTCCAGAATACGCGGGCGCAGGTCAGCAAGAAACATCAAGTCACTGAGGATGCGGTTGAAACCCAACTGGCCGGCTTTACCCGCGGCCAGTTGTTCCAGAAACCGCTGCAGCCGCTGGGGTTGATTAAGGCTGGTATGGCAGCGGGTTGCCAGTGCTACAATCACTTCAGCTTCCAGTGCATAGGGGCTGGCTAACACCGCGTCAATAGCCTGATCACGGATCTTGTCACTGCCGCCGCACAGGCTGCGAATTAATGCAGCAATTAATTCCGGTGGTGTGTCAGCGTGTTGCAATAACTGCAGCAGATGATCCGCTAAGCGCTGTTGCAGCGCTGGATTGGGCTGAGTATGTTCCAACAGCCGGGCCAGCATCAACAACAAGGGCTCTGGCAACTGGCTTATGCACTTGCACAGCTGGTTCGTATTATCGCCCTGATCCAGACGCATAACATAGTCTGCTAGTCCTTGCAGTCCCAGATTGCTCCAGTAATCCCTGTCCAACTGTCCCGCCAGGTACTGTTGCACATCTTCATAGTAACGTGAGGCCGGAGTTTTCAGTGTGCAGCTGGCCAGTGCATGAAAACTGGCCATCTTTTCCTGATCGGGGGTGAAGGCAAAGGGGTTGTCTTTCAGCGCATCCTGCTCAGACTGTGGATCGATAGCATTTTGCAGCAGGCGATTGACGATATCATCACGCGCTGCCTGTATCAGATAGCCTTGCTCATCCAGTGGTAACTTTAGAAACCAGATCAGATTCTGATCTTTTGCCGATGGATTCCAGAGTAGTAAACCTACCCAGGCATGGTGTAAAAAAGGCAAGGGGTAGGGGATACGGTTCTGCTCGACCCGGGTAAAGGTGTCGATCGGCAGTTTGCTGATGCGACGACCCATATCAAAAATGCGCAGACGATTATCATCATGTTGTAGCAGCTGTGTCAGCAGTTTTTCCATCTTAACCTCGTGCTGCCTTGAGTGTATCTGCAATCAAAAAAGCCAGTTCCAGTGACTGGTCAGCGTTCAAGCGTGGATCGCAATGGGTATGGTAGCGATCAGCCAGACCTTCTTCGGTGATCTGAAAAGCACCACCGATGCACTCGGTCACATTATCCCCGGTCATTTCAAAGTGCACGCCTCCGGCATGGGTTCCCTCGGCGCGGTGGACTTCAAAGAAGCCTTGCATCTCTTTCAAAATGGCATCAACGCTGCGGGTTTTGTAACCGCTTGAGGCCTTCATGATATTGCCGTGCATCGGATCGGAACTCCAGACCACCGGATGGCCGGAAGCCTTAATCTCGCGCACAATCGGTGGCAGAAGTTCAGTGATTTTCTCGGCCCCCATGCGCGCAATCAGGGTGATGCGGCCAGGAATACGACCTGGGTTCAGTTGATCCAGCAGTTTCAGCAAATCATTGCACTGGGTGCTGGGACCGATTTTGATGCCAATGGGGTTATGCACACCGCGCAGGAACTCGACATGGGCATGGTCCGGCTGGCGGGTTCGATCACCGATCCAGAGCATATGCGCCGAGCAGTCGTACCAGTCACCGGTCAAACTGTCCTGACGGGTCAGGGCTTGCTCATAGTTCAGCAGTAGGGCTTCGTGTGAAGTATAGAGTGAGGTTTCATGCAGCTGCGGGGTGTTCTGTGAGTTAATGCCACAGGCATCCATAAACGCCAGTGTTTGTGTGATCTGTTCCGCCAGGTGCTGGTATTTCTGCCCTTGTGGGCTCTTGTCGACAAAGCCACGGTTCCAACGGTGAACCTGGTGCAGATCGGCAAATCCACCGCTAGCAAAAGCGCGTAGCAGGTTCAGTGTCGAGGCGGACTGATGGTAAGCCGCGATGAGTCGTTTGGGATCAGGTTGACGTGCAGTGGCATTAAAGGCGATATCATTGATGATGTCGCCGCGGTAACTGGGTAGCTCAATACCATTTATTGTTTCGGTACCGGCTGAACGGGGTTTGGCAAACTGACCGGCAATCCGACCTATTTTGACTACCGGGCTACTGCCAGCAAAGGTCATCACCACCGCCATCTGCAACAGCACCTGAAAGGTATTACGAATCTTGTTGGCACTGAACTCGGAAAAACTCTCGGCGCAGTCGCCTCCCTGCAGCAAAAAGGCTTCGCCAGCCGATACTTTGGCCAGTGACCGGGTCAGTGAACGGATTTCACCAGCGAATACCAGTGGCGGAAAATTGCCGAGCAGTTGCTCAACGGCCGCCAGCTCATCCTGATCAGGATAAACAGGCTGTTGAACGATGGGTTTGTTTCTCCAGCTGTCGAGGGTCCAGTTTTCCATAGTGTCTCTTCTGTGTGGTCAAAACGTAAACCCAAGAGTTTAAGGCTTTGACACAGAGAAACAAGCGTCAGGCGGTTTTAATTCCGCTCAGGTTGCGAAAGGTGATATCGCGGGCGGTATCCAGAAAATCCAGCATAAATTCGGCCTCAGCCTGCTCACTGCGAATGGCAGCATAGAGGGTGCACCATAACCCCTTCTCTCCTAGTGGACGAGCAGCAATATAGTCGTTCTCCAGGTATTCATGAATGGCCCAGTTGGGTAAAGCGGATACACCGCGGCCACTGGCGACCAGTTGCATGATCATCACAGTCAGTTCCGCCGTGCGGGTTTGTTTAGGCTCTTTACCGGCAGGGTCGAGAAAGCGACTGAAAATATCCAAGCGGGCATGATCGATCGGGTAAGTGATCAGTGTTTCGTTACAGAGGTCGCCCGGTTGTATCTGTTTTTTACGAGTCAGCGGGTGTTGCTTGCTGATGACCAATACCGATTCATAGCTGAATAAGGGCAGGTAGGTAATGCCATTGCGGGGTTCCGGGTCCGAAGTAATTACCAGGTCCAGGTCACCACGACTAAGCGCGGGTAAGGGTTGGAAGCTGAAGCCGGTGCTCAGATCCATTTCCACTTCCGGCCAGTTCTGACGAAAGTGGTCGATCGTAGGCATTAGCCAGTCAAAACAACTGTGGCACTCAATACAGATATTCAATCGTCCCACTTCACCGCCAGCCAGTCGGGCAATATCGCGCTCGGCATTACGAATCATTGGCAGAAGTTCATCAGCAAGTACCAATAGGCGCTTGCCTGCGGCGGTAAAGGAGATAGGTTTGGTTTTACGAATAAACAGCGAGCAGTTGAGGCGTTCTTCCAGGTCTTTAATCTGATGTGACAGGGCCGATTGAGTCAGATGCACGCGCTCTGCCGCTTCCACCAGGCTGCCAGCATCGCGCAACGCTGTCAGGGTTTTCAGATGACGAATTTCAACCATGCCCAACTCCATGCAGGGGGATTAACGGTTACGCAAATCCGCCATGCAGAGGATGTTGCGATCAAGCATATACCTGTTTATTGGAAAACAGCTGTCACTGAGTATAGCGGCTGAAGGCAGCAAGCTCTAGCGGAGGATCATTTTAAACGTTGGATGATGACATGACTCTGTTAGCAATGTACTAACCAATTGGGGAAATGTGGAATTTTCAGTCGTTATGCATGAGATGTGTACACTTTGCAATAGGTATACAAAGTATTATCATAACCGCCAGTAAGCGGGAGACTACACTCCCCTTACGATTACTGTAAGTAATCAAAACATATAATTCTCAGGGCGGGGTGAAATTCCCCACCGGTGGTATACCTAATAGGGTGAGCCCACGAGCGCTCGATTCGTCGAGGTCAGCAGATCTGGTGAGAGGCCAGAGCCGACGGTTACAGTCCGGATGAGAGAGAATGACAAATATGCCTGTCCAATTTGAAATTGCAGTGGTGTTGACCAGGTTCGGGTATCCCAATCGCAGTGTTGATCTATACCGATAGGAACTGATTCACTTAACGCCTCGCCTACCAGCATCTTCAATATGTTTAGGTATACATCAACCTTTGCGGATGTGGGCTTGTCCCTACGCCCTGGTTGGTGCATTTCGTTTTGCCTCATAGCCGCCCTGATTCTGGTCATTATTAGGAGTAAGCCATGAATCAGTTATCTTTACTTGCCGAGTTTGGCGACTCAATCACTCGTGTTGAAAATGCGCTACAAGCCTTACGTGAAGGCCGTGGGGTATTATTACTCGATGATGAAAGTCGTGAGAATGAAGGTGATATTATCTATTCAGCAGCAACGCTGACAGTCGAGCAAATGGCACTGATGATTCGTGAATGCAGTGGCATCGTCTGCTTGTGTTTGACCGATGAACAAGCCAATCAATTAGATTTGCCACCGATGGTGCAGGCTAATGACAGTCAGAATCAGACAGCATTTACCGTCTCGATTGAAGCGCGCCATGGTGTAACCACTGGCGTGTCAGCCAAAGACCGTGTCACCACCATCAAAGCAGCAATCAATCCCAATGCCAAGCCTGAAGAGTTAGCTCGCCCAGGTCATGTGTTTCCGCTGCGTGCTCGTAAGGGTGGCGTGATGGCGCGTCGAGGTCATACGGAAGGGACAGTGGATCTGATGCAAATGGCTGGGTTATTACCTTCAGGTGTCTTGTGTGAGCTTACTAACTCCGATGGCACCATGGCAAATGCTGCGGAAATCGTCGCATTTGCTTGCTCGCACAATATGCCCGTGCTAACGATCGAAGATATGGTGCAATATCGCATACGATACGATCTTAAACTGGCGTAAGCCGCTGATCCATTGGATGGGTTTACAAGGATTTGCCTGGTAGATTTGCTTTTGCGGAGCATGCCCAATTCCATGCAGAGGATTAACGGATAATACGCAAATCTGCCATGCAGAGGATGTTGTGATCAAGCATATACCTGTTTATTAGAAAACAGCGGTCACTGAGTATAACGGCTGAAGGCAGCAAACTCTAACGGAGGTTAAATCAAAACATATAATTCTCAGGGCAGGGTGAAATTCCTCACCGGTGCCAATAGGGTGAGTCCATGAGCGCTCGATCCGTCTCGCCAGCAGATCTGGTGAGATGTCAGCGAGGTGCTGACAGTCGAGCAAATGGCACTGATGATTCGTGAAAGATCGTGTCATGTGTTCCCACTACGCGCATATAAATAAATGCATAAACTGCTAAATTAGTTTATTTTAATGGTGGGCGTGTGCTGTTTTGCAGTGCATAGCATGTTTCTTTGCTGTTTGAGTTGACCTGCGTCAGTGTTTTCTTGTATTTTTTGTGTGGGAATATAACAACTAACCGGTGAAATGTGGATTCTTCAATCGTTGCAGGGCAGTATCAGGACAAAATATTCGAACTATTTTCGGGTGGTCCAGTTGCATTATTTGTGTGGTCTTCGCAGCAAGGCTGGCCGATAGAATATGTGTCAGACAATGTTGAAGAGGTATTAGGTTACGTAGCATCTGAGTTGGTTCAGAGAAGGCAACCTTATGCTGGCTTGATTCATCCTGATGATCTACCACGGGTCGAGGCCGAAGTGGCGCGTTATCTGACACAAAAAACCAGTTATTTTGAGCAGAAATACCGGCTTATGTGTCATTCCGGTTGTTACTGTTCGGTAAAAGATTTCAGTATGCCGGAGTGGGATGCGCAAGGGCGTTTGCTACGACTGCGCGGCTATATTTTTTACCAGGCTGAAACCAAAGAGGTAAACGAAACCCTGCAGTTAGCCGAGTTGGTCAGAGAATACGCGCGTGAAGCCATTATGATCACCGATCCCAGAGGGGTAATACTCAGCGTCAATCCTGCTTTTACCCAAGTAACCGGCTATAACGCAGATGAAGTGATCGGTGGTCGACCTTCTCTGCTGAGTTCAGGCTATCATGATGCCGCTTTCTATGAGGCCATGTGGCATAGCCTCAATACCCAAGGGAGTTGGGAGGGTGAAATTTTAGATCGGCGTAAAAATGGCGAGGTGTATCCCAAGTGGCTGTCGATACATACAGCCTACACCTATCAGGGTGATGTGTTTCGGCGCATTGCGATTTTTTCCGATATTACCCGGCAGAAGCAGAGTGAGGAGTTGATCTGGCGTCAAGCCAATTATGACTCGTTGACCCATTTGCCCAATCGGCAGTTATTGACCTTGCGGCTGGAGCAGGAAATAAATCGTGTCAGTCGCACTGGTCAGGGGTTGGCATTGATTTTTATGGACCTGGATGGGTTTAAAGAGATCAATGATACCCTGGGGCATAAGCTGGGTGATGACCTGCTTATTCTGGTGGCTGAGCGTCTGAAAACCTTGGTGCGTACAACCGATATGGTGGCGCGTTTTAGTGGCGATCAGTTTGCTCTGTTATTGACTGGTCTGACAGATCAGGTCAGCGTTGAACAGTTGGTTATGAAGGTACGTAGTGCATTTGAACAGCCTTTTGAACTGGGAGGTGAAGATATTTTTACCTCGGTCAGCTTTGGGGTCACCTTCTGCCCGGAGGATGGCAATGATCCGTGGGAGTTATTAAAAAATGCTGATCAGGCGATGTTCAGCGCAAAAGTGACCGGACGGGGGCGTTATCAGTTTTTTACTGAAGCTATGCAACTGACTGCTCAGCGGCGGATGCAATTGGCTAAGGACTTGCGTAATGCATTATCGGCTGAGCAATTGTTTTTGGAATATCAGCCAATCGTGAGTCTGACTGATGACAGGCTGTCAAAGGTAGAAGCTCTGATTCGCTGGCAGCATCCGCAACTGGGGTTGGTGAGTCCAGCAGAATTTATTCCTGTTGCAGAAGAGACCGGGCTTATTTCCGAAATAGGTGATTGGGTCTTTCGTGAAGCGGTGAGTAAATCTGAAGCCTGGCAAACGTTACTACAGCGTCCTTTTCAAATCAGTATTAATACATCTCCGGTACAATACCGTGATGACACGCATCGGATTTCCAGTTGGATTGATTATCTGCGTGAGCGTTGCCTGAGTTCCAAAACTATTTCATTGGAAATCACTGAAGGTATGCTGATGGAAAATTCAGCTGATATCGAAAATTGCCTGCTGTTAATCCGTGATGCTGGTATGGAGGTCGCACTGGATGACTTCGGTACAGGTTATTCGTCGCTTGCTTATCTTAAGCGAATGGATATCGATTTTTTAAAAATAGATCGGTCTTTTGTCAGAAATCTGCAACCGGATTCAAATGATCTGGCGCTGTGTGAAGCCATGATTGTCATGGCGCATAAGCTGGGTATTCAGGTAGTCGCTGAGGGGATTGAGACACGGGAACAAAAAGAATTGCTCAAGTCGGCACGGTGCGATTATGGGCAGGGATATTACTTTTCCCGTCCGTTATCAGCCGAACGTCTGCAAGAGTTTTTGTGCAATGGGCCCGATGAACGTCATTAGCACCCGAAAGCCAAGAGGGTTCCGGGTGCTTGATATCAACTGATTAAGTCGCGTAATAAAAACTCGATCAGCGCTTTCTGTGCATGCAGGCGGTTCTCCGCTTCGTGGAAGGCGACGCAACGTGGATCATCCATCATTGTTTCACTGACTTCTTCGCCACGGTGGGCGGGTAGGCAATGCATGAATAAAGCATTATCAGCGGCCAGATCCATCAATTCCGGATTAACCTGGTAGCCGCGAAATTCACGCATGCGCTGGCGCTGTTCATCTTCCTGGCCCATCGAGGCCCAGACATCGGTGACCACCAGATGTGTGCCTTCGACAGCGGCCTCCGGTGCTTCCATCACAGTGACCCGGTCACTATTGCGGCTGACCAGGTCGGTATTCGGTTCAAAGCCTTCGGGGCAAGCAATATTCAACTTGAAGTCAAACTGACGTGCCGCATTGATATAGGAGTGGCACATGTTGTTGCCATCACCTATCCAGGCGACGGTTTTCCCCTGTATATCACCGCGTAGTTCCTGGAAGGTCTGCATATCGGCGAGTAACTGGCAAGGGTGGTAGTCATCGGTCAGGGCATTGATGACCGGAACTGAGGAGTTGGCGGCAAACTCTGTGATCAGGTCATGACTGAAAGTACGGATCATGACAATATCGACCATTGAGGAGATAACTCTGGCGCTGTCGGCTACCGGTTCACCGCGCCCGAGTTGGGTGTCCCGTGAAGATAGAAACATCGCATGTCCACCAAACTGCGCCATACCCGCTTCGAAAGATACACGGGTACGTGTTGAGGCTTTTTCAAAAATCATCGCCATAACGCGGTTTTTCAGCGGCTGATAAAGCGTGCCGTTGTTACGCAATTGCTTTAATTCTATTGCGCGGTGGATCAACTGTTTCAGTTCAACAGGTGTCAGATCCAGCAGTGTCAGAAAGTGTCTGGTGCTCATAATGTCATATGCGGCAGTCAGGCTGCCAGTCCCTGAGTCAGTTTTTATTGGTTAATCAGTCGGTGGAGTCTTCGCCAGCGTAGATGCGTATCAGGCTGGAAACCGTATTGACCAGTAAATCAGCTTCACTCTGATTCATGATCAGCGGTGGCAGTAGTCGAACAACTCGCCCGCCGCCGGTAATGTTCAGCAACACACCTTTGACTTTGGCCAGTACCGCCAGCTCTGTGCCAGCATCCTTCAGTTCGATACCGATCATCAACCCTTTGCCGCGAATTTCCTTGATATAGGGTTTATCAGCCAGCTGGATATGGAAGCTGTCGAGAATATACTGTCCCAAGGATGCAGCGTGCTGGCAGAGTTTATCCTGTTCAATGGTATTGATAACCGCCAGTGCTGCCGCACAAGCCAGTGGGTTGCCGCCATAGGTTGTACCATGATTGCCTGGCCCGAAAATTTCAGCGGCCTTGCCGCGAGCCAGACAGGCGCCGATAGGAAAACCATTACCCAGGCCTTTAGCTGTGGTGACTACATCGGGCATGATGCTGGTGTGCTGGTAGGCAAAGTAGCGACCTGTACGGCCATTACCTGTTTGTACTTCATCCAGGATCAACAACAGATCGTGCTCATCGCAAATGGCTCTCAGGTTTTCCAGATAACTATTGTCCGGTACCTGAATGCCGCCTTCACCCTGGATAGGTTCTACCATGATAGCGACAACATCGTTATTGCTGCGCAAAATCTGCTTGACCGCTTCCAGGTTATTGAAGGGAGCGCGGATAAAACCGCTGACCAGAGGTTCAAAGCCTGCCTGAGTGGCACGGTTGCCGGTAGCGCTTAGCGTTGCCAGGGTGCGGCCATGAAAGGAGTTTTCCATAACAATGATGGCGGGTTTATCGATCTGGCGACTGTGGCCGTAACGACGCGCAATCTTGATGGCTGCTTCATTAGCTTCTGCACCCGAGTTGCCAAAAAACACATTATCCATGCCGGATACCTGTGTGAGTTTTTCAGCTAACTCTTGTTGCAGCGGAATAGTGTAAAGGTTAGAGCAGTGAATCAGTTTACCAGCTTGCTGACAGATAGCCTCAGTGACAGCAGGATGCGCATGTCCAAGCCCGGTAACGGCAATGCCGCTAAGTGCATCCAGGTACTTGTGTCCATCTGTGTCATAGATCCACGCGCCCTGACCATGGTCAAAGGCGACGGATAGACGATTATAGGTATTCATCAGTGGTTGTATGGCCATTCAGCTTCTCTCCCTACAACGCAAAAAGGCAGCCAGAGCTGCCAAAAAAAGAGTTATTCTAGGCTTATCCTCAGGTTTTAGCAATTCACTTTGTGGGTGGACGGGTATTATCTGCGTAAAACAGATTGAATTCTCAGCCTGAGCCCGTATATTTGTAATCAGAGGTGTGAATTTTACCTGACTTTTTTTGTCGGATATAATGCCTGATTATGCAGGTGAGGCTTAAGTATGTTCCGCCAGCCTGATACCGAATATGAGTTTTACAGAAAATAGGTGCTTCAATGAGTGTTGTCGATGTGATTAAAGAGCAGATTGAATCCAATACAATTCTGCTTTATATGAAAGGTACCCCGCGCTTTCCTCAATGCGGCTTTTCATCCCGTGCTACTGAAGCGCTGATGGCTTGTGGTGAGCGTTTTGCATTTGTGAATATCCTTGAGCATCCGGACATTCGTGCTGAGCTGCCCAAATATGCAAACTGGCCAACGTTTCCGCAGTTGTGGATCAACGGTGAACTAGTGGGCGGCTGTGACATTATTTGCGAAATGGGTGCGACCGGCGAGCTTGAAACTCTGGTTAAGGCCGCTGCTGCCGGCGCTGAAGAAGAGCAGCCCCAGGCTTGATTCTCTTAACGGCAGCCGGACTTCAGTCCGGCTGCCGCCTTGCAACTCCGAATCAACGGGTTTGCAGTACCAGATCCCACCCCCCCATATCTTTCCAGCGGTTTACAATCATACAGAACAGCTCGGCAGTTTTTTCAGTGTCATAAATGGCTGAATGCGCACTGCGATTATCAAAATCTATCCCGGCGACTTCACAGGCTTTAGCCAGTACGGTCTGTCCACAGGCAAGCCCTGCCAATGTCGCAGTATCGAAGGTTGAAAATGGATGGAAAGGATTGCGTTTGATGCCTTGGCGTTCCGTCGCGCAACTGACGAAATTATGATCGAAGGTGGCGTTATGTCCCACCAGGATGGCACGTTTGCATCCCTGAGCCTTAATCGCTTTGCGGATGGGTTTGAAAATATTTTCCAGCGCTTGTGCTTCACTAATCGCCTGCCGATCCGGATTCCAGGGATCAATACCGGTGAATGCCAGGGCTGACTGCTCCAGGTTAGCGCCCTCAAACGGAATGACATTGGCACTGTAGGTACGCTCCGGCATCAGATAGCCGTTCTCGTCCATGCTCAGCGTGACAGCGGCAATTTCAAGTAGCGCATCAGTACGGCAATTAAATCCTGCCGTTTCAACATCGACGACGACGGGGAGGTAGCCTCGGAAACGATCGGCCATAAGAGTCTTGTCAACTGAGTGGGTCAAGCCATATCCTTAATCTATGTAATGTTAATAGTGTGTTATTCTAGCAGTCGCGAGAGGCGGAGTGAAATGCAAGGTAAAGCCCTGGCGTATTCTGCCGATAATACAGAGAGTCTTCGTTACTGTCTTTTATAGGGTTGAAAGTTGTATGCCTGGCCGAGCGCTATTGTTTCTGTTGTTGTGTTTGCCTTTTCAGGCCCTTCAGGCTGTGACATTTATGGCACCTGTCGATGCGGTACAATGGGATATTGAGGCTTCTCCTTTTGTTTGTCGTTTGTCGCAGTCTATCCCGGCTTTCGGGGATGCGGTGTTTGAACAGGAGGCTGGAGAAGGTTTGCAGTTTTTGCTGCAGCCAGCACAGACTCAGCAACTTTCCGGGCGTGCACGACTGGTTGCTCAAGCGGCGCCTTGGTCACCGGGCCATGCTCCCCGGTTTATCGGCGAAATGGACGTCAGTCAGGGACAGATTCAGGTGTTGGGTAAGCAAGCGACGCAGATGTTAGCCGCATTGCATGAAGGGCTGATGCCAACGTTCAGTGCTGATCGCTGGTTCGGTGCATCAGAAGCTGTGTCAGTTGGTATTATGTCGGTGAATTTTCATTCAGCCTATCAGGATTACCTGGGGTGTTTGACTGGGTTGCTGCCGGTTAATTATCGTCAAATAGCCCGAACCGCTGTACTCTTTCCTACGGCGGAGCATCAATTATCGGATGCGACTCGTGAGCGTCTGGATCTGATTGCCCAATATGTATTGACCGATGATACTGTGCAACAGATCTTTGTTGATGGACATACCGATAACAATGGTCGACGCTTGTTGCTGCGTGATTTGTCCAAACGCCGTGCTGAGGAAGTTACCCGTTATCTTGTCTCCCGCGGTGTCAGTGAAGATGCTATTATTACCCGCTTTCATGGGGACCGTTATCCGGTGGTCGCCAACGATACCCCTGAAAATCGTACCCGTAACCGCCGTGTGACTATTCGCCTTGAAAAAGACTGAGCGTTTAAAGCGCATCTGTCCTGATTGACAGGCAAGCCCTGCGGCAATCTGTTATTATCGGGTTTTATCTATTAGTCGCCAGGCTCCGGTCAAGACAGCCGGAGTTGGTTAAATCGGGAGCATCAATATGTCCGACGTCAAGAAGGTTGTTCTGGCTTACTCCGGTGGTCTGGATACCTCTGTGATAGTGCGCTGGTTGCAAGATACCTACCAGTGCGAAGTAGTTACCTTTACCGCTGACCTGGGTCAGGGTGAAGAGGTTGAACCTGCGCGCAGCAAAGCGCAGGCGCTGGGTGTGAAAGAGATTTATATCGAAGATCTGCGCGAAGAGTTTGTGCGTGATTTCGTCTTCCCGATGTTCCGTGCCAATACTATTTATGAAGGCGAATACCTGCTGGGCACGTCTATAGCGCGTCCGTTGATTGCCAAGCGGTTGATTGAAATTGCCAACGAAACCGGGGCCGATGCGATCTCCCACGGTGCTACGGGTAAGGGCAATGATCAGGTGCGTTTTGAGCTGGGTGCCTATGCCCTCAAGCCGGGTGTTAAAGTGATAGCACCCTGGCGTGAATGGGATCTGACCTCCCGTGAAACATTGATGAAATACTGCGAAGAGCGCAATATTCCGGTTGATTTCAGCAACAAGAAAAAGAAATCACCTTACTCCATGGACGCCAACTTGCTGCACATCTCTTATGAGGGTGGCATTCTTGAAGATCCTTGGGCTGAAGCTGAAGAAGATATGTGGCGCTGGAGCATCAATCCTGAAGCCGCGCCTGATCAGCCAACTTACCTTGAACTCACCTATGAAAAGGGTGATATCGTGGCTATCGATGGTGAGCGCATGAGTCCGGCAACCGTGCTGGAGACGCTGAATAAAATCGGCGGCGCCAACGGTATCGGTCGTCTGGATATTGTTGAAAACCGCTTTGTCGGTATGAAGTCACGCGGTTGTTATGAAACACCGGGTGGCACCATCATGCTTAAAGCACATCGTGCTATCGAGTCCTTGACCCTGGATCGTGAAGCGGCGCATCTGAAAGATGAACTGATGCCGCGCTATGCCAAAGTTATCTATAACGGCTTCTGGTGGTCAGAAGAGCGTAAGATGCTGCAGGAAATGATCGATTACTCCCAGCGTCATGTAAATGGTGATGTACGACTGAAACTCTATAAAGGCAGTGTCAGCGTTGTCGGTCGTCGTTCACCTGACAGTCTGTTTGATGAAAGTATTGCTACTTTTGAAGATGATGCCGGTTCCTATGATCAGAAAGATGCAGAAGGCTTTATCAAGCTGAATGCTTTGCGTATGCGAATTGCTGCCAGTAAAGGCAGAAAATTCTGATTTGCTATCAGCATCAGGCACCAACCAGGGGTTGTGAATATACTCCCTGGTTGGTGCTAACCCGCGCTAGTTTGCTGCAATCCTGTCTGAGAACCCTTACCGTAAGCATGTTTATACCTTGCTACTTCGCAGAAATGGCCAAGTAGTGGTAATTAGGCCAATTTTCATGCTACTTTTCAGATAGTTATTAAGAAATCTGGGCCATGGCAGCACTTTTCTCTGATCAGACAGTACTTATTGTTGAAAAAAATCTGGAAGAGCTGGAGCAGCTTAGGCAGATTTTGACCACTATGGGCTTTCGTAAAATCGAAGTAGCTTCATCGGTCAATATGGCAACCAGTCTGCTGAGTGAGGTGCAGGTTGATTTGTGCATGCTGGTGTACGACCTGGGCCGGGATGAAAAAAACGGCTTGCAGGTTCTTCAGGAGCTCAAAGCGGCCGGACGACCCAGCTATTCCACTTGCTTTTTGTTGGTGGTTGATCCGCAAAAGCTCAGTCTGCTAATGGGGTCTCCTGAGCTATCTGCCGATGGCTATCTGGCAAAGCCCTATGATCAGCTTAAGCTGAGAGCGCAGTTGGAAAAGCAGTTGCGTATCAAACGCTGTATTGCGCGTGTTGAAGCTTTTCGAGATCAGCGCAAATGGGACCAGGCCCTGGAAGAGTGCGAGAAGTTGCAGAAGCAGTTTCCGGCATTGGGTGTGCTGATTTTTCGTATCAAAGGGCTGATCTATCTGGAACAGCAGCAGTATAAAAAGGCCTTGTCAGTATTTGAACGCATCCGCCAGGCGCATGATAAGCCCTGGGTGCGGGTCGCACTTGGGTTAGTGGCTTATGATATGGCGGACTATCAGCGGGCCCGGGTTGAAATGACACAGGTTATAGAAGCGCAACAGGTATGTCAGGAGGCTTTTCTGGTCATGGCGCGTATCCACTGGCTCCGGGGTGAGCGTAGTCAGTGTGTGACGCTGTTGCGAAAATCAGTGATGTTGCAACCCTCAGTATCAGTGCTGCAGGGGGAGTTGGGTAATCGGGCAGGCTTTGCTGAAGAGTTGAATGTGGCTGCTGATGGTTTTCGCCAGGCGGTACTGCATGCTCGTCATACTGCCATGCAGAATCCGGAATATTATTTTGGTCTGGTACGGGTGATACAGCAGCAGATAGCCGACAAGCCGGACCGAACAGTTGAGTTTATTGCAGAAGCTATTCGGGTACTGGAGTCGGTGGTACACGATTGCCTGGGAGATCCACAGATACGCTTTCGGGCGCGTCTTATTGCAGCGGATATATACCGGCAGAATGGTGAACATCAGAATGCTGACTTTGCGGCAGGGGATGCACTGGCTCAATTTCGCAAGATTCCCTTGGCAGCACAGTTAAGTGTGGCAGACCTGTTGGCTGATGGTCTGGAGTCTACCCGTTTCGCCAGTCAGGCGGCTGAGTTGAAGCAAGAGGTGTCACGCTCCATGTCGACGGTCGAGTGGGGTAAAAGTAACCTTAAGGGCATGCTGTCGTTTCGACAAAAAGCGCTGGTTGAAGCGTTTGAGTCTTTCGAATCGGCTTGGCTTGCTGATCCAGGGAATCCTGGTGTTGGACTGAATCTGCTGCAGACAGGTATTGAAACTCTGCGCAAGGATATGAGTCAGTTGACAGTGCTGAAACGCTGTGCCGAAATAGCCATAGAGCTGCAGTATGGTGCGCTAAGTAACAAACAGCAGCAACGTTATCAGCGTTTGAGTGAACGTTTCAGCGACCTGATCAGGGATGCAGAGATTGCATAACCTGAAGCAGGTGGCTAAAATTCCGCGTTTCTTTGGTTCGGGAATCTATGAAGTCTCATAAAATTCTACAGGCCCCCATCCCTATGCGTTGGGTAGGCCCCCTGAAAATCACCGGCCAGACTCTGGATGAAAAAATCAGTGTGCCGCTGGCAACTTATGAAACCCCTCTGTGGCATTCAGTGGGTCGTGGTGCGCGTGTCTCTGTACTGACCGACGGCATCCTCACTACAGTGATAGATGAGCGTATGACCCGCTCAATTCTGTTGGAAGCTGATAATGCCATGGTTGCACATCAGGCGTTGCAATCGATATTGCAGCGCAAAGCAGACATGAATCAGGTGGTTGCCACTACCAGTCGTTTTGCCCAGTTGATTGATATGCACAGTCAGATAGTCGGCAATCTCATCTACCTGCGGCTTGAATTCACTACCGGTGATGCTTCAGGTCACAATATGGTCACAAATGCGGCTGACAAGCTGATTCCCTGGATTTTGCATCACTACCCGCAGCTACGTTACTCATCGATTTCTGCTAATTATTGTTCTGATAAAAAAGCCACGGCCGTGAACGGTATTCTGGGTCGGGGCAAATATGTGGTCAGCGAAATACTCATCTCAAGAGATTTGTGTGAGCGTAAACTCAATACCACCCCGGAAAAAGTGGTTGAGTTAAATGTGCGTAAAAATCTGATTGGAACGTTGATAGCCGGTGGGCTACGCAGTGCCAATGCGCACTATGCCAACATGCTGCTAGGTTTTTATCTGGCGACCGGGCAAGATGCCGCTAATATTATTGAAGGGTCTCAGGGTGTGGTGCATGCCGAGGTTAGAGATGATGCATTGTATTTTTCCTGTACCTTGCCGAATTTGATCGTTGGCAGCGTCGGTAACGGCAAAGGCATAGACTTTGTCGAGGAGAATCTGCATAAACTGGGTTGCCGTGAAGACCGTGTGCCGGGTGAAAATGCACGCCGTCTGGCCGCTATTTGCGCCGCAACAGTGCTTTGTGGTGAGCTGTCGCTGCTGAGTGCCCAGACCAATCCGGGAGAGTTGATGGAAGCACACATCCGGCTGGAACGCCCATGAGCGACCAGACCAATACCCGTAAAATTGAACATATCCGGGCAATAGAGCAGGACGCGCTAACCGATCGTCAGGGTAACTGGTTTGACCGCATAAGACTGACTCACCGTGCTTTACCCGAGTTGTCCCTGATTCAAATCGATCCCAGCTGTCGTTTTCTGAACAAAACGCTGAGTTTTCCCTTGCTGATCTCCTCCATGACCGGGGGTGATCACGAATTGGTTCGTTGTATTAACCAGAATTTGGCTGAGGCCGCCGAGCGTTGCCAGGTGGCTATGGGAGTCGGTTCGCAGCGGGTGATGTTCAGTTCCCCGGAAGCTCGGGAGAGTTTTGCACTGCGCCGCTATGCACCCACCACGGTACTGATTGCTAATATTGGGGCTGTACAGCTCAATTACGGTATGACCAATACCCAGATACAGCAAGCGATTGACGTGCTGCAAGCGGATGCGCTGTTCCTGCATCTGAATCCTTTGCAGGAAGCGGTGCAGCCTGAAGGAGATACCAATTTTACCGGTCTGACCGAGTCTATTGGCCGGTTACAGTCGTATTTACAGGTACCCATTATTCTGAAAGAAGTGGGGGCAGGTCTGTCTCCGGCTGATATTCAGGCAGGGCTGGAACAAAATATTCGTTTTTTTGATCTGGCTGGTTCCGGGGGGACCTCCTGGAGCCGCATAGAGCATCACCGCCGTCTGGATCAGGGAGCCGATATTGGTCTCAAGTTTCAGGACTGGGGATTGCCGACGCCGCTGGCATTGCGCCAGGCCGAACCCTTTCTGGATAGCGCAACATTGATTGCCAGCGGTGGTATCAGAGATGGGATTGATATGGCGAAATCTGTTATACTCGGCGCCTCGCTTTGCGGGGTGGCAGCGCCCCTGTTACAGCCTGCGATGGAATCGGCCGATGCCGTCGTCGCAGCTATTGAAAAATTGCGCCGTGAATTTGTTACAGCGATGTTTCTGCTCGGTATTCCAAATACTGCTGCACTGTTCAGGAACAAAGCGCTTATTGTCGAAGAGCGTTAAGGAACGAAGCCGACTATGTCAGTAGGTATAGACGAAATCAGTTTTTATACGTCCAGCTATTTTCTGGATTTGAGGGCGTTGGCTGAAAAACAGCAGACTGATCCTGAGAAGTACTATGCCGGAATCGGTCAGGAAAAGATGGGCATGGCCGCGCCAGATGAAGATATTGTCACCATGGCGGCCAATGCTGCCCTGCCCATTATCGAGCGGGTTGGAGCAGACGCGGTGGACACCATCCTGTTTGCCACTGAAACCGCTATAGATCAATCGAAATCGGCTGGCGTTTATGTGCACCGTTTACTCGGTATGCAGGCTAACTGCCGTGTAGTTGAGCTGAAACAGGCTTGCTACAGTGCCACCGCCGCCTTGCAGATGGCCTGTGCCCTGGTTGCACGTCGACCGCAAAGCAAGGTGTTGGTTATCGCCTCGGACATTGCCCGTTATGACCTGAATACACCTGGTGAAGCCACTCAAGGTTGTGGCGCGGTTGCCATGTTGATCACCCAGAGTCCGCGGATTCTCAGTGTGTCTGCGGATGTGGGCAATTATACCGATGACGTGATGGACTTCTGGCGACCGAACTATCGCACTACTGCACTGGTTGATGGTAAATATTCCACCAAGATCTATCTGCGGGCGCTGAAGAAAACCTGGGAAAATTTCACTGCGGTCAGTCCACTGCAATTTAATGATTTCAGCTATTTTTGTTATCATTTGCCCTTCAGTCGTATGGCTCAGAAAGCCCATCAGCATCTGGCCAAACTGAATCACTGTGCGCTAACAGCGGAAGAGATTGAGCTGCAGATAGCGGATACCCTGCGTTACAATCAGGCCATAGGTAACAGCTATACAGCGTCTATCTATATCGGTTTGTGTTCATTGCTGGATAATCTTCAGGATGACCTCAGTGGTAAAAACATTGCCTTTTTCAGCTATGGCTCTGGCTGTGTGGCCGAGTTTTTTGCCGGCCAGATTCAACCCGGTTATCAGGCATATCTGCATACCTCGCGGCATCAGGCGATGCTGGCGCAGCGCCAGGAAGTTGATTACGACGAGTACCTGTCACTGTATCACTATGCTGATCCTCAGCAGGGTGAAAGCGTGGAAATGCCTCACTCCACCAAAGGGCAGTTCCGGCTTGCTGCTATCACGCAGCATAAGCGTGAATATATTCCCTGCTAATGCGTGCCGCCTCAGCACCCGGTAAAATTATTCTTACAGGAGAACATGCCGTGGTGCATGGCGTGCCAGCCACTGCCATGGCGGTTAAACGCCATATCCGTGCGTTGCTGCTTGAAGACGATAGCGGTGTACTGCGTTGGAAGGATCCTTTCAGCGGTCGGCAAATCAGCTATACCCACGCACAACTCCAGCAACGGTCCGAACTATTGGCGTTGCGTTATGACGCCTGGCAACAAGGTCATCTGGCTATTCATGAGATTCTGCCGTCACCAACGGATTTGCTGGTGTATAGCGTTGCTCAAGCCTTGCAGGGCACAGATTTACCTGGTGGTGATCTGACCTGGCGTTCCGATTTACCGGTTGGATCGGGCATGGGTTCGTCGGCGGCCTTTATTGCCGTACTCCTTCGCTTATTTTCCCCTGAGGTGTTGTCTGCTGAAGCCCTGATGCATCAGGTGCATTTCTGTGAGCGTTTACAGCATGGTAAAGGCAGTTATATTGATGCGGCCGCTGTCAGCTTGGGCGGCTGTGTAGCCGTTCAGGGTAAGAACCTGACCTCTTTGGCATCCCCGGCATTGGCTGAAGACTGGTACTGGATATTCACCGGGGTACCCTTGTCGAGTACGGGAGAATGTGTCGACAGGGTTCGACAGCAATTCAGTCACTCGGAGATCTGGCAGGCGTTTGCAGCTATAGCCCGGCAATGGCACACAGCGACAGTTACTGAGCGCTCTGAACTGGTACGCGAAAATCACCGCTTGTTATGTCGGCTGGGCGTAGTGCCTCGGGCAGTACAAGCGTTGATCCAGCAGATTGAAAGGCTTGGCGGGGCTGCTAAAATTTCCGGTGCTGGCAGTATTCATGGAGAGGCTGCCGGGTTGGTATTGGTCTGGTTGCCGGGGCTGAATCCAGCCGCATTAAATTTGCCAGAGCCGATGCACTGGGGTGTACTGGAAGAGGAGGTGCAGGGTGCCGTCAGTTTCCGCCTTTAAGGTCTCCGCACCTGGCAGCACCATGCTAATGGGTGAGCATGCGGTACTACAGGGTGAAGTCGCATTGGTCTGCGCGGTAGATGCGCGTATAGAGGTGACATTGCGGCCACGTTCAGATCGTCAGGTGCATATACACAGCAGCCTGTGTCAGTATCAGTCTGACCTTGATCGGTTGACACCTCAGCCGGCGCTTAGTTTTGTGCTCGCCGCTGTGTCAGCCTATCGCACGCAGTTGCCATCAGGCTTTGATCTGATCATCGAATCAGGCTTTTCTTCTACTATAGGTCTGGGATCTTCGGCCGCCGTGACGGCTGCCATGGTCGTGGCGCTGGAGCATTTTGCGTCTATCGAATCCACACTTCTAGAGCAGTTCCGCAGCGGCCTGGCTATTATTCATACAGTACAGGAAGGGCGTGGTTCTGGAGCTGACCTGGCTGCCAGTCTTAGTGGCGGGATAGTGTGTTTCTCACCCTCACCTTTGCAGATCGAAGCCTTGCAGTGTCCGGATGGACTCACCCTGTCACTTTTCTACTGTGGCTACAAAATGAAAACGCCCGAGGTGCTGCGTTATGTGGAATCTCGCTGGCAGCAAGAACCGCAGCTATTGCAGCAGCTCTACCGTTTGATGGGTGAAACCAGTTTGGCAGCTGTCCGTGCATTAAAAGCGGCTGACCTGATAACACTGGGGCGGTTAATGCAGGTGTATCAGGGGTTGATGGATGCGCTGGGTGTCAATGATGCTACACTGGCAAAAATGCTCGCTGATTTACGTCAGGATTCTGCAGTGCTGGGTAGCAAGATCTCCGGTTCGGGATTGGGGGATTGTGTGCTTACCTTAGGTAAAACCACACCACAACCTCTACAGGGGTTCAGCCAAATTTCCATCGCACCAGCTAAGCTAGGTGTGATGCTGACACCTTGCTGCTAGGTTGCCTGCATTTTTCTTTTTATGCTCTGGCTTGCAGGTATTAGTCCAACGGTGGCTGGTGAATTGTTCCAAGTCATTACATCATGCGGTTTTGCTCGTATCTTGATTTAAAATGTGTTTAATTTAAATGCGTTAGATCCGCGGATTAGATGTAATGCCAAGTGATAATAATTTTAAAACACACTGTACCATGCGTAGATTAAATCAGTTGTTGTGCTTTATGGCACTGTTTCTGTCCGTGACCTGTACAGCAACTGACCACCCTGACAACAGTCTGTATGATTTTTTTCAACAGCATGACTCGGTTATGCTGTTGATTGATCCGGATACCGGCACAATTGAAGATGCCAACCCGGCCGCTGAAGCGTTTTATGGCTACAACCGTGAAACACTTTTGACGCTATCAATTCACTCACTGAATACTCTGACGCCAGCGCAGGTGGCTGAAGAGATGCAAGTGGCGACCGCGCAAGGGCGTAACTATTTTGTTTTTCGCCATGTACTGGCTGATGGTGCCGTACGCACCGTGGAAGTGCGTAGTCATCCTTACCGGTTTGACGGGAAGTTGCGTTTGCTGTCAGTGATCAATGATATCACTCCAGGACGCCATGCTGATCAGGCGCTCTGGCATTATCAGGATCGTCTGGAAGAGATAGTTGATCTACAGGTGCAAGCCTTACAACAAGAAAAAGCCAATCGCCAGCGATTGCTGTTTGTTGCTGTCTTATTGCAGATGTTGGCTATAGTTGTGCTGATCATTCTGTCTATCAGTCTGTTTCGTACCCAAAAAGAACGCACCAACTTGCTGCACCAACAGGAAAAAACCAATCGGGAATTGCGTCGCCTGAATGAAATTATGGCACACCACTTTCAGGAACCGGCACGCCGCCTGGTTAGCTTTGCTCAGCGTTTGTACAAAAAGGGCCTGGTAGAGGCTGACCAGGATGTGCGTGTATCAGTTGATTTTATCCATCAACAAGCGTTGCGCTTAAGTTATCTGGTGCGTGATATCCAGCGCTATCTGGCGCTGGACCAGGCCGATGCAGCATCGCAACATCTACACTTATCAGAGGTTATTGCGCAGCAGATGCGAGAACCCGAGTTAAGTGAGCGTCTGAAACATGTCAGTGTAGAGCTGAATTTGGCCGAGGACTCGTTATATTTTCCGAAAGGCTATCTGCAGCAAATTCTCAGAATATTGTTTGATAACAGTCTGAATTATGCCTGTGCAGATAGCCCATTACGGATTGAGGTGAAATCTCTGAAGCAGCCTGGCCATACGCTGATCCAGTTTATCGACAATGGTTGCGGTGTCGAGCCGGAATACCGGGAACAATTATTTGAGATGTTTTCGCGCATTGTCAATGAAGCGGATAAGGCGTCCAGCACAGGTACAGGGATGGGACTGGCCGTGTTGCGTAAAATGGTCGAAAAGAAAGGTGGCTGGGTAAACGTCCATGATGGTATGGGCACTGGCCTGATGATTGAGTTTGCCATTGAGGACCCCACACCATGATTGATAAACCCTCCTTATTTAGAGTGCTGCTAGTTGAAGATGAACCGGCTGATGCACATCTGATTCGTCTGGCTTTTGAAGAGAATAACCTGCTGGTTGATTTGCGTCATGTTAGTGATGGCGTTGAGGCTTTCAGTTTTTTGCGTCGCCAGTCAGGCTATAGCGATGAAGCTCAACCGGATCTTATTCTGCTGGACCTTAATATGCCGCGAATGAATGGGCTGCAGTTTCTGGAAAAAATAAAGCAGGAGGTCGCGTTTCGCCATATCCCCGTAGTGGTTCTCACCACATCAGATTCCGAGAGTGACATAATCAGGTCCTATGATTTGGGCGCGTCGGGTTATGTTGTCAAACCGGTTGATATTGATGATTTTATACACCAGGTCAAGACGCTTGAAGACTACTGGATTACTTTGGTACGTCGCCCGCAAAAGCCCGGTTGATTTTTTCTGAGCAGGTAAAAGTTTGAATGACACAAGTCGAAGTACACGCTGAAAACAATGCGCCGGTAGTGCTGGTGATAGAAGATGAACCAGGTGATGCCCAGCTTATCAGGCTGCAGCTCATGGAACAGGATGTGTTGGCATATCAAATCGTGTTGGCAGGGTCTCTCAAGGATGCCGAAATACAAGTTAAGCAGCAAAACCTCATGCCAAATGCAATACTGCTTGATTTGAATCTGCCTGACTCAAGCGGTGTCGCTACTGTCAGACGCTGCTACCAGCTTTTTCCGGATGTGCCGGTAGTCGTGTTGACCGGCCTGGATGATCAGGCTGCAACAGAAGCCGCTATTGAAGCCGGTGCTGAAGATTATTTGAGCAAAGGCGCCGAAGGGCGCTGGATACGCAAAGCGATCCGCTATGCAATTTTACGGCATGAGCGTGATGCTTCGGAGCGCCTGGCTATGGCTGTGTTCCGCCATGCACGTGAAGCGATCATGATCACTAATGCCGAGCAACAGATTCTCCAGGTAAACACAGCCTTTAGCGACATCACTGGCTACAGTGCTGAAGACGTGATTGGGCAGACACCCGCACTTCTTAACTCCGGTCATCATGACGCTACTTTCTTTGAGCAGATGTTTGCCACGCTGGCCGCTAAGGGCAGTTGGGATGGTGAAATATGGAATCGCCGCAAAGATGGCAGTCTGGTGGTGGAAACCATGAACATAAGCGCCGTGCATGATGCGCGAGGCCAGGTTGTGCAATATGTGGCGTTATTCTCTGATATCACTCAGAAAAAGGCGGCTCAGGATAAAGTAAGCTACCTGGCTTACCATGATGCGCTGACCAATCTGCCAAACCGGACCTTGTTTATGGACCGTTTCCAGCAGGCGCTGGTGTCTGTACGCCGTACTCAAAGCTCATTGGCACTTGCCTTTATGGATCTGGATGGATTTAAAGCTGTTAATGATACCCATGGACATGCGGCCGGTGACTTTCTATTAGAAGCTCTGTCTGAGAAAATGAAGGCCTGTTTACGCGAAGACGATACTCTGGCACGTTTAGGGGGAGATGAGTTTTTATTGTTGCTCCAAGGGCAGTTGGATCAACAGACCACTGAACAGGTGCTGCAACGTTTGCTGACAACGGCTCATGAACCCATTGAATGGAAGGGGCGCACATTGGAAGTCTCGGTGAGTATAGGTGCGTGCTTTATCGACGGACAGTCGTTGAAAAGTCCGGAAGATTATATTACCGAAGCTGATGTGGCTATGTATCGTGCCAAGAAGCAGGGCAAAAACCGTTACTGTTTTACCAACAATACCTGAGGATTCCATGGATAAACGTGCCACTCTGGCTGGCTGGTTAACGACTGGCACAACTCCTTCAGCATCAGACGAACATTTTGCCCCCAGTAATATTGCTTTGTGTAAATACTGGGGAAAGCGGGATCAGCAACTGAATTTACCGGTCAATGCATCCTTGTCTGTGTCGCTGGGTCATCTGGGTACGCATACCCGCCTAGTGCCAATTGACTATCCGGCTGATGAAATCTGGCTCAATGGCGAAAAACTTGTGCCCTCAGCCCCTTTTTGTCAACGCATCAGCGCTTTTTTGGATCTGTTTCGCAACCCGGATCACTGTCATTTCCGTGTCACTACCCGTAACTCTATACCAACAGCCGCCGGGCTGGCGTCGTCAGCGTCGGGATTTGCTGCGCTGGCGCTGGCTGTCAACGACAGCTTTGCCTTGCAGCTCAGCAAGGAGCAGTTGTCGGTTGTAGCTCGCCTGGGGAGTGGCAGTGCCTGCCGCTCGATCTTTAGTGGTTTTGTCGAATGGCAGATGGGCCACAGGGAAGATGGTTTGGATAGCCACGCACTGGCATTGCAAAACCGCTGGCCGGGTTTGTGTATCGGTCTGATCAAGGTCGATGCCTCTGTCAAAGCCACAGATTCACGCAGTGGTATGCAACGCACCGTGGAAACTGCTCATCTTTACCAGAGTTGGCCGTTGCAGGCGGCGTCTGACCTGCAGCAACTGAAGCAAGCCATTACTGCACAAGACTTTGAACTCCTGGGCCGTACCGCCGAACATAATGCTTTGTCGATGCATGCCACCATGCTGGCGTCCTGGCCACCGCTGGTGTACTGGCAACCGGACTCGCTGAAAATGATGCATAAAATCTGGAAACTACGTCAGGATGGCCTGCCGATCTATTTCACTATGGATGCTGGTCCGAATCTGAAATTGTTATTTGAATCGACCTCACTGGAAGAGGTGATGCGCCAGTTTCCGGATATGGAAGTGATACAGCCGTTTGGTGATGTCTGACAGCATTCAGGGGTTTCCGTTAACCCGGCATCAGCGCGATACCCCTGAAGGAATTGAGCTGAGCTACTGGCTGGTGTCTGCGCAGGGTGCAAAACGTGTCAGCCTGCCGGGGCAGGAAGCGGTCTTGTTTGTGCAACAGCAAGACCAGAGCACCATAGCGCAGCAGCTACAGGACCTGCATGGCTGGCGCTGGCAAAACCTGGAACTAAAAAATCTGCTCGAGCAACCGGTGGCAGCGCTCTACTGCCGCAGTCTGACCACCTGGCACACCCTGGTAGAACGCCTTAAAGGTTCGGGTATTGTCATGATGGAAGAGGATATCCGCCCGGCTGATCGCTATTTAATGGAACGCTACATTTTTGCCGGTGCCGCCTGGGTCGAGGCCGGAGCCAAAAGCCGTCTGATCCCCATCGATATTCAGCCAGCCTTCCGGGTATTGTCGCTGGATATTGAAACCACCATGAAGGCTGATCGGGTTCTGTCCATTGCGCTGCAGTCGGAGAATTACGAACGCGTGTTGATGCTGGGGCCGGCATTGGGGTCGGAAGAGCCCCATTCAGTTATTACTTACTGTGCGGATGAAAAACGTCTGTTACAGCAGTTTGTCGTTGCGGTTCAAGATTTTGATCCAGATATCCTGATTGGTTGGAATGTCATAGGCTTTGATCTGCGTGTTTTGCAACGCCGAGCCGAGGTGTTAGGTGTGCGCATGCAACTGGGGCGTGATCGGCAGGCACTGCGGGTAGGCAGTTATGGTCAAAACCGTCACTATGCGCGATTGACAGGTCGCGTGGTACTGGATGGTATCGATACGCTGAAGGGCGCGACCTGGCAGTTTGAACGCTACAATCTGGAATATGTCGCCCAGACACTACTGGGACGCGGCAAAGCCATCGACTCAGTCAACGATCGCGGCCAGGAGATTCAGCGTCTGTTTGCTGAAGATCAGCCCGCTCTGGCGCACTACAACCTGGAAGATTGTCGTCTGGTCAGTGAAATCTTTGCCAAGGCAGGGCTGATCGACTACCTGACAGAACGCACCCGCCTGACCGGACTGGCGTTGGACAAGGTCGGCGGCTCTTCACAGGCCTTTGATAACTTATACCTGCCAGCACTGCACCGGGCCGGTTATGTGGCACCTGAATATGCTTCAGGACAAACCGGCGATCATGTGCCCGGTGGCCATGTGATGGAGTCGGTGCCGGGCTTGTATCGCAATGTGCTGGTGCTGGATTTCAAGAGCCTGTATCCCAGTATTATCCGTACTTTCCAGATTGACCCACTGGGGCTGACCCTGGGCTTAAACCAGCAGGAATCTACCGCGGATAACACTGTACCTGGGTTTTTAGGTGCGGCATTCAGTCGGGAACAGGCGATACTCCCGGGTATAATTGAACACCTCTGGCAAGCGCGTGACCGGGCCAAACAGGAAGGTAATGCGGCGCTGTCACAAGCGATCAAAATCCAGATGAATGCCTGTTATGGTGTGCTGGGTTCAGATGTGTGCCGTTTTTACGACCAGCGCCTGTCAGCCTCCATCACGATGCGTGGCCATGAGATACTGACTGAAACAGCCGCTCAGATTGAAACCGCGTTTGGCTACAAGGTGATTTATGGTGATACTGATTCAGTATTTGTCTGGCTGGGGGATGACTTGCCGGCAGAGCAAGCCGACGCCCAGGGGCCAAGATTAGCCGAGGCGCTAAATCACTGGTGGCAGGATAAGCTACAACAGACCTATGGCCTGAGCTCGGCATTAGAGCTGCAATATGAAACCTGTTATTTGCGCTTCCTGATGCCACGCATGCGCGACTCAGAGCTGGGCAGTAAAAAACGTTATGCAGGGCTCAGGCAAGCCGCTGATGGTAGCGACCTGTTGGTGTTTAAAGGGTTGGAGCAGGTGCGCAGTGACTGGACACGCCTTGCCAGAGATTTTCAGCAGGCGCTGTTTGCACAGATTTTTGCCGATCAGCCTTGCGAAGCGCTGATTAAATCCCGTGTGGCTGAATTACTGGCGGGTGAGCGGGATGCTGAACTGGTTTATCACCGGCGCTTACGCCGCCCGCTGGACAGTTATCAGCGTAATGTCCCGCCGCATGTACGGGCGGCACGTCAGTTGTGTCAGTGGTACCGTGATCAGGGCCTGCCAGCACCACTGCAACAGGGCGACACCATCACCTATGTGATGAGTGTGAATGGCCCGGAAGCCGCTGAAATACAGGCCTCCGCTATCGATTATCAACACTATATCGATAAACAGCTACGTCCTGTTGCCGACAGTATTCTGCCCTTTGTTGGACTGCAATTTGATGATCTGACCCGGCCACAGTTGTCGTTGTTCTAAGCCTGATAAAAACACTATTCCCTCAAGGCGATTACACGCTACAATTACCAAACCTGTTCAGGATTGTTCAAAATCATCTAGTCTGTAATTTGCGCATCAGTGATCACTGATAAACTGAAACCTATTTATAATCCCATAAAGCGTATCAGATCGCCGACGGCGGAGCCCCAGTATGAAAATTGCTATTCTTTCGCGAAATCCCAAACTCTATTCAACCCGTCGTCTGGTCGAAGCCGCCAAAAACCGCGGGCATGAGGTACGGGTTATCGATGCATTGCGTTGCTATATGAACATAGCCTCGCATAATCCGCAGATTCATTACCGGGGTGAAGTGCTGGAAAATTTTGACGCGGTGATTCCGCGAATCGGCGCCTCCATCACCTTTTACGGTACCGCTGTATTGCGTCAGTTTGAAATGATGAATGTCTACCCACTGAATGAGTCAGTGGCGATTTCCCGTTCCCGTGACAAGCTACGTAGTTTGCAGCTGTTGTCACGCCGTGGCATAGGCCTGCCGGTGACCAGTTTTGCCCACTCCCCCGATGATATAGAAGACCTGCTCAGTATTGTTGGTGGCGCACCGGCGGTGATTAAACTGCTGGAAGGTACGCAGGGCGTTGGCGTGGTATTGGCGGAGACCAATCAGGCCGCTGAGAGCGTTATCCAGGCCTTTATGGGATTGAAGCAGCATATTCTGGTGCAGGAGTTTATCAAGGAAGCAAAAGGTGCTGATATTCGTGCCTTTGTTGTTGGAGGCAAAGTGGTCGCGGCGATGAAGCGTCAGGCCAAAGATGGCGAGTTTCGCTCCAACTTGCACCGTGGCGGTTCGGCGGCACTGTGCCGGATTACCCCAGAGGAGCGTACCACGGCGCTGCGTGCAGCCAAGGTCATGGGGCTGAATGTCTGTGGTGTCGATCTGTTGCGCTCCAATCATGGCTCGGTGGTGATGGAAGTAAATTCCTCGCCAGGACTGGAAGGGATAGAAGCCGCCTCCGGTAAAGATATTGCCGATCTGATCATTGAATTTATTGAAAAAAACGCCAAGCCTAATCGTACTCAGACCAAAGGCCAGGGCTAGGCATGGGTGCAAGTTTCAAACCCAATCAGCCGATCACCATCGGTGGCCAAACCCTGCAGCCGGGTGAGCGGCGCACGGTCGATCTGGTAGTCGGTAAGCTGTACACCCACACCGAGGCGATTATGCCGGTACAAGTGATCTGTGGTCGTCAGGCAGGTCCTGTGTTGTTTATCTGTGCCGCCCTGCATGGCGATGAGATCAACGGTGTGGAAATCATCCGCCGTTTGCTGCGACTGCCTGCTCTGAGGCGCGTGAAGGGTACGCTGATGGCTGTGCCAGTCGTCAATCTGTATGGCTTTATCAATCAAAGCCGTTATCTACCCGACCGACGCGATCTGAATCGCAGTTTTCCTGGCTCAGCCAAAGGCTCGTTGGCTGGGCGCACCGCGCGTTTGTTTATGAATGAAGTGGTGAGCAAGGCTACCCACGGCATCGATCTGCATACAGGCGCGATCAACCGCTCCAACCTGCCGCAGATCCGCGCCAATTTGGATGATCCTGAAACTCTTGTACTGGCCAAAGCCTTCGCCACTCCGGTTATCCTCAATGCTCCCTTGCGCGAGGGCTCCCTGCGCCAGGCAGGGTATGAGAGAAAAACGCCGATACTGGTGTACGAAGCCGGTGAAGCGCTGCGCTTTGATGAGGTATCCATCCGCGGCGGTGTGAATGGCATTCTCAGTGTGATGCGTGCACTGGAGATGTTGCCCAAATCGCGTAAAGCCGGATTTAAAGAGCCGTTAGTCGCCCGTTCCAGTAGCTGGGTACGCGCACCGCAAAGCGGCATCTTCCGTGCCAATGTCAAAGAGGGTGAAAGAGTCACACGGGATCAAACCCTGCTAGGTATCGTCGCCGATCCCTTTGGTGAGTCCGAAGAGGAGATCTGGTCTCCCTTAAGCGGTATCGTGATCGGGCTGTTGAAGCTGCCGCTGGTGAATGAAGGCGATGCCATTATCCATATCGCCCAGTTTCACCGTACGGATCTGGTAGCCGATCGGGTGGAAAGCTACCAGGAAGCGCTGGTCGCTGAGGATCATCCGTTTGCTGATCAGCTTTAACTGTTTCATGTGGTATAGGGCTAGGATCGTACCTGTCTGACTCGCCGTAAACCCATCCCTGGCTGACCCTGTGCGCCATCCATGGCGCACAGGGTCAGCCAGTTCCGATCCCATCAGCCCTCTCAAACCTGGGTGCCAGCATAAAGTCTAAAACCCCTAAGCCTTCTGATGTCGGTCCATGCACTGATATTATTTAATAAACTTCAGATCGGCTTTGCGGTGCTTTTTGGCGTTAGTATAGAAATTTTCATGCGGTCCAATATTCAGAAGGTACAATGTCAGTTGTTCTTCCTGCCAGTTATAACCCAATAGTACTTGCTGTCCATTCAGACTGAATTTATGGACGCGAAGATAACTAAGGTCTCCCTTCTTTAGCTGCCCTATCTCAGGGTTTTCGATGATTACATCCACCGCATCCTCGATGATAACTAAATCATCTTCAGGCAGCTTGCTGAGAGTCTTTTTGAAAACCGGGCTTTCATATACATTAATCCCGGTTTCGTTTGGTTCTACGCTCATATTTGGTCGCTTTTCCAGAAACAACAGCTTCGCGTGCGATCAGTGCTTCACGGATGAATTCATAGGATAGATCTGGATTGTCTTCAACCATCTGTCCAATTTTACTCCAATGCTCGATCTGCTTAGGTACTGTTCGGTGCGCGGCGGCTGAGTGAATTCTCACGCTCTCGACGAAGTCATCGTCAAGACGAACACTAGTTGCCATTTGCATTCTCCATTGTGCTTTTTATCTTTTAAGCTGATTATTTGAAATTAATCATATTAAGCATTCTGCGACAAAATGTTGCATTTTGCAACAATGTCATTCTAAAGCTCAGGGCAATTTTACCAGCTTCGGTCCATGTCCATTCAGCTCATCTTTACGCTGGCACAGGGTTTTGGGCGGGGTGGTGGTATCGCTTTGGGGTGACCCTCTGCCGCCAGGACGGCGGCAGTGGAGCGGTCAGGGATGACGAAAAGCGAGTCACACCAAAGCGATACCACCACCCCGCGTGGCACCTCTTTCAGCGTGGCACCTCTTTTAATATGGCATCATGGGAGCAGCAACTGCTAAGTCCAAGTATCACCCCAGCAAAAATATCACCAGTCTACGCGGTCCATGCGCACCCATTTGCAGTTTCTGTTCTATATCGGCACTGCGTGACGGGCCGGTAATCATATTCACGGTGCGGGGCAGGCTGGCCTGCTGTTCGCGCAAGCGTGCCCAGGCCTGTTCATAAACACCGACTATATCTTTACGCCGCAGCACCACCAGATGATTATCCGGCAGAAAGTTCAAGGTGGTAGGACTTTCCGGGCGGGAGTAGAGCATCAGCGTGCCGGTTTCAGCGATGCCGAGAAACGCACCGGTCAGGCTGGCCAGATCGCCCGCTTGCGCCACCCCTTCACGTACCTTCAGAGTGTCCGGTAGCTGTTGGCGCAGTGTCTTCAGTGATTCATCTGTTGCCATGACCAGTTCATCAATACCGGCTTCCTGTAGCCATTCAGCTACGGCTGCAGGCAAGGCACTGGCATTGCTCAGCTCAAACACTTCAGCGGCGGCTTCACGAGCCATGTCGATAAACAGGGTTTGGGTTTGTGCCTCAGGCAGTTGTGCGCGGGCGGGGATCAGGTTGGCGGCATGGGCGGAGATGCGCGTCGCCACGCGGGCCTTGTCGGCCTCAGTCGCTTGCGTGCGGCCTAAACCACGGCGAATATTGCCCAGAATTTCTGCTTTACTCATGATGACTGCCCCGTTTTCTGTTTTTCCTGCCACTGTTGCATAAAGGTTTTACCACTCGGTGCGGGCATCTCCCGACCCTCTGTCCAGCCACCTGCCAGGGGCAGTTTGCTAATGCGGCCTTTTTTGCCTGCCATCAGCCGCAGTACACCACTGCTGAGAGAGGTTACGGTGCGATACAGGGCCGGACGTTTGGCCAGATAACCCCAAACCCCCAGACCCCAGCGGGCAGTGCGAGGTGTCAGGTGTTTTTCAAACTCATTTTTACGCCAGTGACGCATCAGTTTGGGCAGGGGAATATGCACCGGGCAAACCGATTCACACTTGCCGCAGAAGGTAGAGGCGTTGGGCAGCAGCGCGGCCTTTTCGATACCGATCATCTGGGGTGTCAGCACTGAACCCATGGGGCCTGGGTACACCCAGCCATAACTGTGACCACCTATCGCACCATAGACAGGGCAGTGATTCATACAAGCGGCACAACGTATGCAGCGCAGCATATCCTGGAGTTCCGTGCCGACCATCTCACTGCGGCCATTATCGACCAGCACCACATGAAAGTCTTCCGGGCCATCCTGATCTCCAGGGCGACGCGGACCGGTGGAAAGGGTGTTGTATACAGTAAACTCCTGCCCTGTGGCTGAGCGTGCCAGCAGACGTAAAAACAGAGTCATATCTTCCAGCGTGGGCACTACCTTCTCGATTGAGGTAACAACAATATGGGTTTTTGGCAGGGTCTGGGTCAGATCGCCATTACCTTCGTTGGTGACGATAATGCTGGAGCCGGTTTCAGCGACCAGAAAGTTGGCACCGGTAATGCCCACATCGGCGGCGACAAACTTGGTGCGTAACACTTCACGCGCTTCCTGCATCAGCACCGCCGGGTCCATGGACTTGGGTTGGTGATGATGCTCATGGAAGGTTTCCGACACATCCTCCAGATTCAAATGGATGGCAGGGGCGATGATATGGCTGGGATGTTCACCGCGCAGTTGCAGTATATATTCACCCAAATCGGTTTCGACCGGGGTGACGCCATTGGCCTGGAGGTAGTCATTCAGATTGATCTCTTCCGTGACCATGGATTTACCCTTGGTGACGGTTTTGGCATCTTTATCTTTACAGATTTTCAGAATGGTTTCGCGCGCTTCTTCGGCGCTGCGACACCAGTGCACATGGCCCCCATTTTCCAGTACCTTGGCTTCAAAGGTTTCCAGATAGATATCCAGGTGTTCGATAATATGGTTTTTCAGATCACGCGCTTCATCACGCAACTGATCAAATTCCGGCAGGCGCGCCATGGCTGCCGCACGCTTGTGTGGAAAACCGGTTTTGACGTTGCCAAGGGCTTTTTGCAGGCCGACATCCTGCAAGGCGATACGTGCATTGGCTTTAAAATCGGGGCTTGTAATTTGCATATCCGGCTCCTGTTACAGCGATTTGCCAAGGGCATAGGCAGATTCGCCCAGTGCCGGTTGTGAGGTCATATCCGCCAGTACTTCTACGATGTGGCGCACGGTTACGGGTTTACCTTCACGCTGCAGTTTACCGGCCATGTTCAGCAGGCAACCCAGGTCACCACCCAGCAGGGTTTGTGCGCCTGACTGGCTGATGCTTTCGGTTTTATTACCCACCATGCGGTTGGAAATTTCCGGATATTTGACACAGAAGGTGCCGCCGAACCCACAACAGGTTTCGCTCTCTTCCATCTCTTTCAGTTCAACGCCCTTCAGCTGAGCCAGGAGCTGGCGAGGTTGCTGCTTGATGCCCAGCTCACGCAAGCCAGAGCAGGAGTCATGATAGGTGACGCTGCCGCTGAACTGGCTGCTGAACTGATCATACTTCAGTACATCCACCAGAAAGGCGGTAATTTCGAAGGCCCGTGCTTTGAGGGCGATGGCGCGTGCCTGCCAGGGGTCCTCAGCACTGAACAGCTCCGGATAGTGGTGCAGCATGCTAATACAGGAACCCGAAGGCGCTACAACATATTCATAGCCATCCAGCGCCGCAATGGTCTGTCGGGCAATATCGGCCGAGGTGTTGAAGTCACCGCTGTTAAATGCGGGCTGTCCACAGCAGGTTTGCTGCTCGGGAACTTCGACTCGGCAGCCAGCCATTTCAAGCAGTTTGATGGTGGCAAAGCCCACCTCGGGGCGGTAGAGATCAGTCAGGCAGGTAACAAACAAGCCGACAACAGGTTGACTCTTATTATCTTTCACACTCAATCCTCAGAGGGCTGTAAACAAAAAGCGGTAAACCGCCGTATATCACTACAAGATAGGCGAGAGCGCAGGTAAAATAAACACTATCCCCTAAAGTGGTCTGACCAAGGTGGCGGCTTGAAACACAACAAAGCCCTAAGTACTCAAGAGACACTGTTGCAGCAACTGACCGGTCTTATCGCGACCGGTGAGCTGATTCCGGGTGCCCGGCTGCCATCAGAGCGGCGTATGGCAACCGACTATGCGGTATCCCGCGCCAGTGTGCGCCAGGCGGTACAGACGCTGCAAGGGCAGGCGTTAATAGAAACCCGGCATGGCGGTGGCAGTCGCTGTCTGAATTTATTGCAAACACATTTGCAGCTGCCCCAGTCCGGATCGGACAATCGCACGCTGCAGCTCGATGTGATGGAAGCGCGGGCGTTACTGGAAGGTGAGGCAGCCTATTACTGTGCTCTGCGTGCCAGTGATGCGCAGTTGGCAGCGCTGGCAACAGAATATCAGGCCATGCAATTGCGCAATCAGGGAAAATCCACCCTGCATAAGGCCAAGGAGGATTTAACCTTTCATACCATGATTGCAGAGTCCAGCCATCATCTGCTGGTGGTGAGCTTCAGTCAGCTATTCTATGCCCGCTATTTTAATGCCATACATCAGGCGCTCTTCACCACGCTGAAGCGCTACGGACGTTATCCGCAAGGTATAGCGCAGCAGCATGAAAAAATACACCGGGCGATCCAGGCACGTAATCCTGAGCTGGCGCGTACCGAGGCGCGAGAGCACATCCTCTATACGCGCAGCCTGCTGGAAAAAGCCTGACCTGGATTGCCTGGCCAAGTGAACCTAGGCAATCTTTTTTTCTATGGCCACAGCGGATCGGCTGCGGGCAAATGCATTTAAGACCGCCTGGAGTGTTGCCGCCGAGGTATCCTCTGCCACTGTCACGGCAGCATAGCTCACCTCGTCAACCTTCAGTGCCACACAGGCCTGCGCCTGGGCGTGGGTGCCCTCGGTCAGAGCACGTTCATCGAACTGCAGTATCTCGATGCCAACACCGAAACGTTTTTCCAGTGCGTTCACCAGGGCATCCACGGCGCCGCTACCCTGTCCCTGAAGGCTGGGCAAGTGTTCGGCCACTTTAAAGCTGCCTTTAACCACACCCTGTTCAGTATGCAGGTCATAGTCGAGCAGGGCCCAGTCAGCCTGGGTGGTATTGAAGCACTCTTCAAACAGTGATCTGATCTGCAGTGAGGTGATTTCGGCGCCGGTCTGTTCCGAGGCTTTTTGCACCACGCGGCTGATTTCGCTGTGCATCCATTTCGGTAAGATGATGCCGTAATCCCGCTCCAGTACCAGCGCCACACCGCCTTTGCCACTCTGGCTGTTGATGCGTACCACCGCTTCGTACTCACGTCCGATATCACGTGGATCGATGGGCAGGTACGCCACCTCCCAATGGGGTAACTGATGCTGTTCGTGGTAGTTGATGGACTTGCGAATGGCATCCTGATGGCTACCGGAAAAGGCGGTATACACCAGCTCGCCAGCCCAGGGGTGGCGCGCGGCTACTGGCAGCTCGGTGCAGTATTCCACTACCGCGATAATCTCTTTGATATTGGAAAAATCCAATTCCGGATCGACACCTTGAGAATAAAGGTTCATCCCCAGGGTAACGATATCCATATTACCGGTGCGCTCACCATTGCCCAGCAAAGTACCCTCAATTCTGTCAGCACCGGCCATAATGCCCAGCTCTGCTGCAGCCACGCCACAGCCACGGTCGTTGTGGGTGTGCAGGCTGATGATCACCCGATCGCGCTGTTGCAGATGGCGACAGAAATACTCTATCTGGTCTGCAAACACATTGGGCGTCGACATTTCCACTGTGGCGGGCAGGTTGATAATCACCTTGCGTCCATTTTCCGGTTGCCACTCAGCGATTACCGCATCACAAACCTCAACGGCGTAATCCAGCTCAGTACCGGTAAAACTCTCGGGTGAATACTGGAAGGCCCAGTCGGTTTGCGGATACCTGGTGGCATAGTCGCGTACCCAGCGCGCACCCTGAACCGCTATTGCCTTGATGCCGTCACGGTCCAGGCCAAAGACCTGTTCACGCTGTACCTGGGAGGTTGAGTTGTACACATGCACTATCGCCTGTTTCGCACCTTCCAGAGCTTCATAGGAACGTGCGATCAGGTCTTCACGGGCCTGAGTCAGAACCTGAATGGTCACATCAGCAGGAATCAGCTCTTCAGTAATCAGCTTGCGCACAAAATCAAAATCTGGCTGTGATGCCGATGGAAAGCCGACTTCAATTTCTTTAAAGCCCAGTTTGACCAGCAGGGCAAACATACGTGTCTTCTGATCCACATTCATTGGATTGATCAGTGCCTGATTACCGTCGCGTAGATCAACACTGCACCAGTGAGGTGCCTGGGTGATCTGCTGATCTGGCCAGGTGCGATCGGTTAAGCGAATCGGTGTAAACGCTCGGTATTTGCGATGATCAAACATGCTGAAGTCCTTAGAATCGGATTAACTGAGTACAGAGACAAGTTTACGCCCTTGCTCGCGCAATAGGGTTGCGAATTCAGGTTTGTTTGCGAGGTTTGCGCAATTAGAGTGTGGCGTATTACTATTAGAGTTATAAATTATTGCGCTATCGGGTTTTTAGGTGATGTATGTATGTTGAATTGGATCGTTTTGATATAAAAATATTGCAGCAGTTGCAGGTGGATGCGTCCATCTCCAATCAGGATCTGGCTGACCGGATCGGTCTGACCGCCGCGCCCTGTTCCCGGCGGGTGAAGCAACTGCTGGATACCGGTGTGATCGAGCGGCAGGTGGTGCGGGTGAACGAGCGTAAAGTAGGTTTAAACCTGATTGCCATGTTGCACATCATTATGGACAAGCATATCCCTGAGCGTTTCGAAGCCTTTGAAGCCGCCATTGCCGATATTCCCGAGGTGATGGAATGCTACCTGATCACCGGCCATGATGCTGACTACCAGCTCAAAGTCGCTGTTGCCGATATGGACAGCTACCACGACATCTTGCTGGGTAAAATCACTCGTATTACCGGGGTGAGTGGGGTGAAGTCATCCTTTATAATGCGTAAGGTGGTCGATACTACGGCGGTGCCGTTGCATTATATTCGGTAGTTTTTTGTGTGTCTGGTGTCGGGTTTGGGCGGGGCCTGAATGAAGCGTTGATGGTATTTTCATTATTGCTGATGGCACGAGATCTGAGGAAGGGTGTGCTACTCGCTGTGTCTGACTGTCTGCCGCCAGGACGGCGGCAGTCAAGCGGTCAGGGATGACAAAAAGCGTGTCAGACGCAGCGAGTAGCGCATCCGGACCAACTACCGTCCTTAGCTCTTTGTATGAATCAACTTGCAAACATTTACATTGAGGAGGGCAAACCATGTCTGATTTCATCCTGGCCAATGAGCCGGCTATCCGCATTCTGGGTTTTGTCTCGGTACTGAGTCTGATGGCGGTTTGGGAGACTCTTGCTACCCGACGTCACCAAACCATTAAACGTCTGCTGCGCTGGCCCGCCAATCTCGCCATCGTGGTTCTGGGTACCCTGGCTATTCGTCTGCTGTTTCCCCTGGCCGCTGTAGGCGCGGCGATCTATGCGTCCGAGCAGGGGTGGGGGCTGCTGAATCTGGTTTCAATACCAGGCTGGGTAACAGTGGTTCTCGCTATTATCGCTCTGGACCTGGCCATCTATTTTCAGCATCGGATATTTCATGCCGTTCCCTGGTTCTGGCGATTGCATCGCATGCATCACGCGGATCTGGAATTCGATGTAACCACCGGCTTGCGCTTTCATCCGCTTGAGATTGTGCTGTCCATGGCCATCAAAATGGCGGTTGTTGTGCTTGTTGGTGCCCCAGCATTGGCCGTGGTGGTATTCGAGGTACTACTGAATGCGTCGTCACTGTTTAATCACGGCAATGTTCGTCTTCCACAGAGGGTTGATCGCTGGTTAAGACTGCTTCTGGTGACCCCGGATATGCACCGGGTGCATCACTCTGCCATTCAGCGTGAAACCGACAGTAACTTCGGCTTTAGCGTATCCTGGTGGGACCGACTCTTTGGAACCTACCGCGCTCAGCCTGAAAAGGGGCATCTGGGCATGACCATCGGCATTGAGGATTTCCGGACGGAACGCGATTTGCGGCTGGACCAGATGCTGATACAGCCGTTCCGTCGCACCAAAAAATGGGTCAGACACAGCGAGTAGCGCACCCGGACCACACCGAGACACCACACCGAGACACCCTCGCAGTACCACACAGAGTTACCCCATACGCACCACAAATCCCCCGTCAATGCTGGAAAATCAGCCTGAAATCTGTATAATATTCACCCGCTGTACCTGGTTTGTACGGCTTTTTATTTTCCAGCATTCACATGCTTATGTGGCCTGTCGTAGGGGTCACCACTAAGATAAGGACTCAACATGCCCGTAATTACGCTCCCGGACGGCAGTTCACGCCAGTTCGATCACCCTGTTTCTGTATTTGATGTCGCCGCCGATATCGGCGCGGGTCTGGCTAAAGCCGCCCTGGCCGGTAAGGTTAATGGCGAGCTGGTTGATACCAGTTACACTATCGATACAGATGTTGAATTGGCAATCGTGACGGCACGAGACGAAGAAGGCGTGGATATTATCCGCCATTCGTGTGCCCACCTGATGGCCATGGCTGTGCAGGATCTGTTTCCGGGTGCACAGGTCACCATCGGGCCGGTGATCGACAACGGTTTTTACTATGACTTTGCCTATGAGCGCCCGTTCACACCGGAAGATCTGGAGAAGATCGAAGCGCGCATGCATGCACTGTCCAAGCAGAATTTGCCGGTCGAGCGTTCGTTGATGAGTCGTGATGAAGCGGTTGCGTTGTTCGAAGAGATGGGCGAGTCCTACAAGGTTGAGATCATTAGTGATATCCCTTCCGACCAGCCACTGTCCTTCTACAAGCAGGGTGATTTTATCGACCTGTGCCGTGGCCCGCACGTGCCTTCAACCGGTCATATCAAAGTCTTCAAGCTGATGAAGGTGGCCGGTGCCTACTGGCGTGGCAATTCTGATAATGAAATGCTGCAGCGTATCTATGGTACCGCCTGGGGCGATAAAAAAGATCTGAAAGACTATCTGTTCCGCCTGGAAGAAGCCGAGAAGCGTGACCACCGTAAACTGGGTAAGTCCCTACACCTGTTCCACATGCAGGAAGAAGCACCGGGTATGGTGTTCTGGCATCCGCATGGCTGGACAGTGTATCAGCAGATTGAACAGTATATGCGTGCCAAGCAGATCAGGCATGGTTACCAGGAAATCAAAACTCCGATGGTGGTTGAGCGTACCTTGTGGGAGAAGTCCGGACACTGGGACAAATTCCACGAAGAGATGTTTACCACCCATTCGGAAAGTCGCGACTTTGCCATCAAGCCAATGAACTGCCCTTGTCATGTGCAGGTGTTCAACCAGGGGCTGCGTTCTTATCGCGATCTGCCGCTGCGTCTGGCTGAGTTCGGTTCCTGTCATCGTAATGAGCCTTCTGGTGCGTTGCACGGTATTATGCGTGTACGTGGCTTTGTCCAGGATGATGCACATATTTTCTGTGCCGAAAACACGATTCAGAAAGAAGTGGCTGACTTCATCAATTTTCTGCATGAAGTCTATAATGATTTTGGCTTTACCAACGTCATTTATAAACTGTCGACACGTCCGGAAAAACGCGTCGGTTCGGATGAGAGCTGGGATAAAGCCGAGAAAGCCCTGGCAGATGCACTCGATGCAGCTGGACTGGATTGGGAAGAGTTGCCGGGTGAAGGTGCCTTTTATGGCCCGAAAATCGAATTCTCGCTCAAAGATTGCCTGGGACGTGTATGGCAATGTGGCACGATTCAGGTGGATTTCTCCATGCCAGGTCGTCTGGGAGCACAATTTGTTAACGAAGTAGGTGATAGAGAAGTGCCTGTCATGCTACATCGTGCTATCCTAGGTTCCTTCGAGCGGTTTATTGGTATTCTGATCGAACACTATGCAGGTGCTTTGCCGGTTTGGCTGAGTCCTGTTCAGGCGGTGTTACTGAATATTACCGATAAACAGGCAGATTTTTGCCAGAAAGTGAACGAAAAACTGCAAGAAGCAGGAATACGTTCACAGATAGACTTGAGAAACGAGAAGATCGGCTTTAAAATCCGCGAGCACACTTTACAGAAAGTCCCTTACCTCTTGGTAGTGGGCGATAAAGAAGTGGAATCCGGAACCGTAGCAGTGCGTACGCGCTCCGGTCAGGATCTAGGCAGTCTTCCCGTTGATGATCTGATTGAACTATTGAAATCAGACATCAGCCGCAAGTCGGCTCAAGAATAAAGAATTCGTCAGGAGATAGTACTATCAGGCGTGATAACAAAAGAGGTGGCCGTGCGCCGTTGCCACCCATTAATGAAAATATCCGTGCAACTGAACTGCGTTTAATTGCTGCAGATGGTGCACAGGTTGGTATCGTAACGATTGATCAGGCGCTTGAGCTAGCTCTCGCGTCTGAACTTGACCTGGTTCAGATCTCTGATTCTGATCCCATAGTCTGTAAGATAATGGATTATGGTAAGCATCAGTATGAACTGAAGAAAAAAGCAAATGAGGCTAAGAAGAAACAGACTCAGATGCAGGTCAAGGAAGTGAAATTCCGTCCCGGTACGGATGAAGGGGATTATCAGGTAAAACTGCGCAACCTGATACGTTTCCTTGAAAGCGGAGACAAAACCAAGGTAACCCTTAGGTTCCGTGGTCGTGAGATGGCTCACCAGGAGCTGGGCATGCAATTGCTGAAGCGGATCGAAGCTGATCTGTCTGAATTCGGCATTGTAGAACAGCATCCAAAAATGGAAGGTCGTCAAATGGTCATGGTTGTTGCTCCGAAGAAGAAATAGTCATCCAGGCTGCAGACCCGCTCGCCACACAGTTATCTGAGTGGCGGGCGGGTTTTGTTGTTTCGCGTGTGACTGATTAATAAACGAATGCGTGGAGTGAAAGTAATGCCAAAGATTAAAACTGTCCGCGGTGCGGCAAAGCGTTTCAAAAAAACTGCGAATGGCATCAAGCACAAGCAGTCCTTTAAAAGCCACATTCTGACCAAGAAGAGTACCAAGCGTAAGCGTCAGCTGCGCCCGATGATGCAGGTTCACGAGAGTGATGTGAAACTTGTTAAACGTATGCTCCCGACACTGTAAGTGTTACTTGAGTCAAGACTGAAATTTTATAGGAAGGAAATGTTATGCCTCGCGTAAAACGTGGTGTTGTGGCGCGTCGTCGTCATAAGAAAATTCTGAAACTGGCCAAGGGTTACTATGGTGCCCGTAGCCGTGTATTCCGTGTAGCCAAACAGGCGGTTATCAAAGCCGGTCAGTATGCTTATCGTGACCGTCGTCAACGTAAGCGTCAGTTCCGTGCTCTGTGGATTGCCCGTATCAATGCGGCTGCACGTATTAATGGTCTGTCTTACAGCCGTTTCATTGCTGGTTTGAAAAAAGCCAACATCGAAATCGACCGTAAAGTGCTGGCTGACCTGGCTGTTAATCAGCAGAATGCCTTTGCTGCCGTGGTTGAAAAGGCCAAAGTAGCGCTGGCGTAAGCCAACACCCACCTATTGGTAGGTTAGAAACTGACAGATAAGGGGAGGGGTGTATACCTTCCCCTTTTTTATGCGGAGTTGAAACAATGGAAAATCTTGCACAACTGTTAGAACAGGGCAAGCAAGCTGTAGCACAGGCTGATAATGTCAGGCTGCTGGATGAGGTGCGCGTTCAGTACCTGGGTAAGAAAGGTGAGCTTACCCAGTTATTGAAAGGCCTGGGTAAACTGTCGGCTGAAGAGCGTCCTGCGGCAGGCGCAAAAATCAACGAAGCCAAGGAAGCCTTGCAGGCTGAACTGGATCAGCGTCGGGATACTCTGGAAGCTGAGGCTCTGAGTGCCAAGCTGGCGGCTGAACAGATCGATGTCACTCTGCCGGGCCGTGGTCAGGGTCTGGGTGGAATGCATCCGGTGACCCGTACTCTGGAGCGTATCGAAGCGTTCTTCGGTAGCATTGGCTTCAGTGTTGCTGAAGGTCCGGAAGTGGAAGATGACTACCACAACTTTGAGGCGCTGAATATTCCTGCGCATCATCCGGCACGTGCCATGCACGATACCTTCTATTTTGATGCCCACACCCTGTTGCGTACGCATACCTCACCTGTGCAGGTGCGCACCATGGAAACCAAGCAGCCACCGATCCGGATCATCTGTCCGGGCCGGGTGTACCGCTGCGACTATGACCAGACCCACTCACCCATGTTTCATCAGGTTGAGGGTTTGCTGGTCGACAAGAACGTCAGCTTTGCCGACCTGAAAGGTACGCTGGAAGAGTTTCTGCGGGAATTTTTCGAAGAGGATGTCAAAGTCCGCTTCCGTCCCTCCTATTTCCCCTTTACCGAGCCGTCTATTGAAGTGGATATAGATCGCGGTGATGGCAAGTGGCTGGAAGTGCTGGGCTGCGGCATGGTGCACCCGAAAGTATTTGAGTATTCCGGTATCGACCCCGAAGTCTACACCGGCTTTGCCTTTGGTATGGGGGTAGAGCGACTGGCGATGTTGCGTTATGGCGTGAATGACTTGCGCCTGTTCTTTGAAAATGACCTGCGCTTTTTAGGTCAGTTCAGTTAAGTCGTCGTCATCGTCAGCTCTAAGGATTAACAGGATTAAACAATGAAATTCAGTGAACAGTGGTTACGTGAATGGGTACAGCCCGCTTTGGCAACACAGGCGCTTGCCGATCAGTTGAGCCTGGCTGGTCTTGAAGTCGATGACGTCAGTGCCGTTGCAGGTGAGTTCAGCGGTGTGGTCGTGGCTGAAATCATCTCGGCAGAGCAACATCCGGATGCTGATAAACTCAAGCTTTGTCAAGTTAGCGATGGCAGCGAGACCTATCAGGTGGTGTGTGGCGCCGCCAATGCCCGTGCTGGCCTGAAAACGGCCTTTGCCCGTGTCGGCGCCAACTTACCCGGCGACTTCCGTATCAAGCGTGCCAAGCTGCGCGGTGTAGAATCCATGGGCATGCTCTGTGCCGAAGATGAGCTGGGCTTGTCTGACGATCATGCAGGTATCATGGAGCTGGCAGTTGATGCGCCGGTCGGTGCTGACCTGCGTGACTACCTGAATCTGAACGACAGCCTGATCGATGTCGATCTGACTCCAAACCGTGGCGATTGCCTGAGCATTGCCGGTATGGCCCGTGAAGTTGGTGTGCTCAATCAGGTGCCCGTTAAGCCGGTAACGATTGAACCGGTGGCGGCGGTAATTGACGATACCTTCCCGGTCACGCTCGCCGCGCCAGACGCCTGCCCACGTTATGTGGGTCGGGTGATCCGCAATATCAATCCTGGTGCTGAAACGCCGCTATGGATGCAGGAAAAACTGCGTCGCTCCGGTATTCGCAGTATCGATCCTGTGGTGGATGTGACCAACTATATCTTGTTGGAGCTGGGTCAGCCGATGCATGCGTTTGATCTGCAGCAGCTCAGCGATGGCATTACGGTGCGCATGGCTCAGGCGGGTGAAACCCTGGTGTTGCTGGATGAAACCGAGGTGACCCTCAATCCAGATACGCTGCTGATCACCGATGCCAAAGGGCCACTGGCCATGGCCGGTATCATGGGCGGTGATGCCAGTGGCGTGACCGATAAAACCCGCGATATCTTCCTGGAAAGCGCCTATTTCAACCCGCTGTCTATTGTTGGTCGGGCGCGTAATTACGGTTTGCATACTGACTCATCACATCGCTTTGAACGGGGTGTTGACTGGCAGTTACAACGCCAGGCCATCGAGCGCGCGACTGCCTTGTTGCTGGAGATCGTCGGTGGTGAACCCGGCCCTGTGACCGAGGCCGTGAGTGAAACTGATTTGCCCGTTACCCCAGTGGTACGCCTGCGAGATGCCAAAATCAATGCCATGTTGGCGATGGAGATGCCCAGTACCACGGTTGAGGATATTCTCACGCGTCTGGGCATGACCTTGAGCCGTAAAACGGAAGAGGCGGCCTGGGCTGTGCAGGTGCCTTCCTGGCGCTTTGATATCACCCTGGAAGTTGATCTGATCGAAGAGCTTGCTCGGGTGTATGGCTATGACAACTTACCGGTACGCATCCCTATCGCCCAGTTACCGCTGCCGCCTATCAGCGAAGCGCGTGTTGATCTGGCGCGAGTACGCCGCCACTTGATCAGTCGTAACTATCAGGAAGCCATTACTTACAGCTTCATTGAATCCGGTCTGTCAGCCCTGTTTGATCCGGATACCCAGCCGCTGGCGCTGGCAAACCCCATCTCAGCCGAAATGGCGGTGATGCGCACCACGCTCTGGCCAGGTCTGATTAAAGCGGTGCAGTATAACCAGAACCGTCAGCAGTCGCGTATTCGTCTGTTCGAGACGGGCCAGCGCTTCATCCCTCAGGGCGACACACTGGTGCAGGAAAATGCCATTGCCGGTGTTATTACCGGTGGACGTGATTCTGAAGGCTGGATGGCTGGAAAAGATAAAGTCGATTTTTTTGATATAAAAGGTGATGTTGAAACCCTGCTGGCGCTGGGAGGCGAGGCTGATAGCTTCCGTTTTGTGGCGGCGCAGCATCCGGCACTGCACCCAGGGCAGTCAGCCAAGATTGAGCGTAATGGCGAAACGCTGGGGTATATCGGCGCGATGCACCCGATTTTGTTGAAAAAACTAGACCTCAATGGTCCTGTTTATCTATTTGAATTAAAACAGGATATAGTCACAGCTGGACGTCTGCCACGCTATACGCCCTTGTCTAAATTCCCGGAAATGCGCCGTGACCTGTCATTGCTGGTGGACGAGCATGTCAGCTACGATGCTATTCGTGATGTGGTCTCCAGTTCAGCTGGCGATGCACTAAAACAGGTCATACTTTTTGACCTTTACCAGGGACAAGGCATTGAAGCAGGTAGAAAAAGTCTTGCTTTGGGCTTGACCTGGCAGCATCCTTCGCGCACTCTTACTGATGAAGAAATAAACAATAGCGTATCTGCTGTTGTGGTGGCACTGACAACACATTGCGGTGCATCGTTAAGAGATTAAAGACAGGGTGATTGTCATGGGCTCTTTGACTAAAGCCGAGATGGCTGAGCGTTTGTTCGACGAACTGGGTTTGAATAAGCGTGAAGCTAAAGAAATGGTGGAATCTTTTTTTAACGAAATACGTGAATGTCTGGCATCCAATGAGCAGGTAAAACTCTCCGGCTTCGGCAACTTTGACCTGCGTGACAAACGCCAGCGTCCAGGTCGTAACCCGAAAACAGGCGAGGAAGTGCCCATTTCGGCGCGCCGGGTAGTCACGTTCAGGCCAGGCCAGAAACTGAAGGAGCGCGTGGACATCTATGCCGGCAGCCGGAGAGAAGAATCCTGAGCTGGAACCCATTCCGGGCAAACGCTATTTTACCATCGGCGAGGCTGCAAAACTCTGCGACCTCAAGCCGCATGTATTGCGTTACTGGGAGCAGGAGTTCAAGCAGATACAGCCGGTCAAGCGCAATAACCGTCGCTATTATCAGCGTCAGGATCTATTGCTGATCCGCCAGATACGCAGTCTGCTTTACGAGCAGGGTTTTACTATTACTGGTGCCAGGCAATGGCTCAGTGGTGACGAAGCCAATGATGACTCTGCCCGCTACCAGCAGTTGATTCGCCAGACCATTAATGAGCTGGACGAAATACTTAAATTGTTAAAATCCGTTAAATAATAGCTTCACACATTCAAAAGCTTAGTGTACTATTTGCAACCTCTTACGGATCAGAGCAACTCTGATCCCGCCTTAGTCGGGGCGTAGCGCAGCCTGGTAGCGCACTTGCATGGGGTGCAAGGGGTCGCAGGTTCAAATCCTGCCGTCCCGACCAATTAAATCAAAGAGTTACATTAATCGCCGCCTGGCGATTTTTTGCTTTTTGGGGTTTAGAGCCTTTCTCGTGACCGTTCCGTGACCGTTTGAGATTTGCTTATCTTTTGATGAGTTTGATGTCGTGACGTGTTAAACAAAGTAATGATACCTTACGAGATATGAACTCTCAGAATGCTCCCATACATGTAGTCCCTCATTGGCTGATGCGATGCTTTGGCGCTGAATCTGTTACTTGCCATCTGGTCGGTGATGATTTGCAGGTGGTGACGAAGTGTGATGAAAAGTACCTGGTTCTTGCAGCTTCGCTGGCTAATGAAGCAAGTCTTCAGGAGGGCGTATTCTTTGCCAGGCTAGAGTTGCAAACCAATATTGGACGCAAATCGATTCCAGGTTTGCGCAAGAAAGATGCCCAGGCGCTGTTCTGGTGGATGCGTGAGCACTGGCTAAGGCAGGTGGCACCAGAGGTAGTAATAGCGGCAGATGAAATTCGCACCCTACTGACCCAAGGCTATCCCCGACAGTCTCGGTTGAAAGCGGCTAGGGCATTGGCACAGCAAGCTTTGTCGCGTTTTGTTCGAGTACCTGATCCAGAATGGTGCGCGGATGTCCAAGGTGTCCCTTTCAAATGGGTAGCTGCTGTCGCTGGGTGGCAAGATGATGACTTGGAGAAGTTACGCCAGAGCTATGTAGCTCGTCAACTGCAGCGCTACGCAGGTTACTTTGATGCAGTGGAGAGTCTGCCGCTTACTGAATGTCAGCGTCAAGCCTGTGTAGTGGATGAAGATAACAATCTGGTGCTGGCTGGGGCAGGCACGGGAAAAACGAGTGTAATGGTTGGCCGTGCCGGGTATCTGATCAAGAGTGCCCAGGCCCAGGCCAGTGAGATTTTGATGCTGGCCTTTGCCAACAAGGCTGCAGCCGAGATGCAGGAGCGCATCGACCACCGGCTGGGCAAGTGCGGAATTACCGCCAGTACGTTTCACAAACTGGGTAAAGAGATCATTGCGAACGTAGAGGGGCAGCAGCCCTCTCTGTCGCCATTGGCGGAAGATGATAAAGCCTTGGCTCTGCAGGTGAGTCAGTGGTTTGAGGAGCACCTGAAGGCGCCGGTATATCAGCAGCTGGCGATCAAATATTTTCAGCACCATCTCTACCCAGCGGTAAACCCCTTTGATTTTGAGTCGGAGGGAGAGTATTTCGACTATATTCTGGCCAATGATATTCGCACACTGAAAGGTGAAGTGGTTAAAAGCCTGGGTGAATGTCTACTGGCTAACTATCTGTTTAGGCAAGGTATTGAATACCAGTATGAGCCCGCCTATGAGCATAGGACGGCCAGCTCACTGTATCGGCAGTATCAGCCGGATTTCTACCTGCCTGAGCATGGGATCTACATTGAGTATTTCGGTATTGACCGGGAGGGTAATACCGCGCCCTATGTAGATCATGAAAAGTACCATCAGGGTATGGACTGGAAGCGCCAGCTCCACACTGAAAAAGGTACTCGTCTGATAGAGCTGTACCACTACGAATTGCAAGAAGGTGTACTGTTTGACACCCTTGATGCGCAGTTGGCTGAGTTGAATGTGGAATATCAGCCACTCCCGCCAGAAGCAGTATTGGCGACGTTGCGTGAGTTCGGCGCCATAAGTAGTTTTGCAATTCTGTTGGCGGATCTGCTAAAACGCTATCGTGCCAATTGCTACGAGCAAAAGCAGGTAGAAGCTGTTATCGCCGATGCCAAAAACCCGGAGCAGGTGGATGCGGCGTTGAATCTTCTTCGCCCCATACTGAATGACTATCAGGCTCTCCTGGATCGTGAAGGGCAGATTGACTTCGATGACATGATCGGCAAGGCCATTCAGTATGTTCGGCAGGGGCGTTTCCGCAGTCCCTGGCGCTATATCCTGGTAGATGAATTTCAGGATATATCCGAAGCCCGTGCGCGGTTAGTCCGCTACCTGCGAGATGCTGTAAAGGATTGCTCGCTGTTTTGTGTCGGAGATGACTGGCAGGCTATCTATCGTTTTACTGGCAGTGATCTGAGCTTTACAACAGCATTTCGTGAAAAATTCGGCGCCACGAAGGTAACCGCTCTTGATCTTACTTTTCGATTTAACAGTGGCATCAGTGATGTAGCAACAGGGTTTGTGTTGCAAAACCCAGTACAGATACAGAAGCAGCTCAATACCCAGGAGAAGGTGAAACACCCTACGGTATCACTTCTCCGGGCGGACAACCGGCCCCAGCAGAGCCCTGAGGAGCCAGGTCGTCTGGAAAAAGTGATATCTCGCATAGCTGACATAGCCGAGCCAGGCAGTAGTGTCTATCTACTGGGGCGTTATGGATTCAACCTTCCAGATAGGAAGGAATTACAGTGGCTCGCAGCACGCTATCCCTCAATAACGCTGGCGTGTCATACAGTTCATGCATCCAAGGGCAAAGAGGCGGACTACGTCATCGTTCTTGGCCTGGAGACTGGAAAGTTTGGTTTCCCTTCCGGGAAAACTACACATCCACTGCTTGAAGCCTTGCTCCCGCCGCTGGAAGACTACCCGCACGCCGAGGAGAGACGTCTGCTGTATGTAGCGATGACGCGGGCCAGATGTCGAGTGTACCTGATTGCTGATATGGCTGTTGCTTCGGGTTTTGTTGTGGAGCTTCTGATGGGTGATTATGAGATCGATCTGAACGAATTCTCGACCTCACTCAGCCAGCAATTGCTGAACCTTCTCAAATGCATGAAGTGCAAGACTGGAACCATGGTTCCGAGACAAGGGCCGTTCGGGCGCTTCTTTGGCTGTAATAAATTCCCGCTCTGCTCTCATAAAGAACGAGGGTGTGAGCGGTGTGAATCACAAATGCGCCGCGCTGGGCGCTTCAAGATCTGTATCAACCCCGATTGCTCAAGCTGGGTCCCCGTTTGCCCGCAGTGCGGTGCAGAAATGGTCCGGCGGAAAGGTCGATATGGTCAGTTTTGGGGGTGCAAGAACTATCGGAATGAAGGTGAGTGCTGTAAGCATACGGAAAATGAAATTATATTTGATGAAAATTTACTGATTCCGGAGAGTCCTTGAAAATGGATTTAAACCTGTGCTTTCTTGCCCCATGCTGCAGCCCATAAAAAATGGACCATGCTAATACGGAACCGGAAGCCTGCACAGGGCTGCTTTATCATTGTGCTCGGCCACCGTTGGAGGGCAGGTGGTTAAATGGGTTTGGCATTAGTCTGGGGCGGCAATCAAAAATAGACTTCTACAAAACCCATCTCATCTGTGAGACTCATCTTGGCGTTTCAGTTTGCTTTAAGTACTCGTTCTCAATCAGGGATTCTACCATTCGATTGAGAGTCATGTTTTGGTCATGTGCCATTTGATCCAGTTTTCTTTTTACGTCTTCACGAAGTACCAAGTTGCAAACCTTTTTGCCTTGACGACTATCGCGGAGCTTTTTCTGATGCCAGGCCTTGTTGAAATTGTGGCAAAAAAGCTTTTTGGAGTCTGGTTGAGTTTCCCAACAGTCGTAAACTGCGTAGATAGATAAATATTTTTCTTTGAGGTTTACCGGTGAAAATTCGGAAGTCGCAGGTGAGTTGTCATACCTTACCGGCGTATTGCGATGTGAGATATAGTCCCATGCCCAAGCGCACTGTTCAGCATCATCCTGTTTTAACCATGAGAAGGGATTGCGGGCATTATATATATACGCCCACCTTTTCTTTAACTCATCAATCAATAGTCGCTGCCATTCCATTGGTTGGCCAACGCGATCAAAGAACTTGATGATTTCTTCGAATCTTTCATTCGAACTAGCAGGTGAGCTTTTCAACTTTAGGTTTTTATAGGGCGTTGTTACGGATACTTGTTGACCTCTGAATGGTTGAGTAGTTGGGTGGTCTGGGGATGCAAAAAAATGTGATTTTGAAATGACTCCCCAAAACCAAAAGCAAGCTCGTTCATTATCCTGAAGCCAGCTGAGCTCCTTTTGTGGCAGTAAGCTTTGTCCGGCCGAGGTCAGAAGATCGTCAACTATGTGGTTTTTCTGTGCCGTATCATATTCCATATAGGCGATTATTCTGTTGATGATATTGGCACCCTCTTGGCCTATATCCACTATTGTTGTAGGGACTTCAATATTTCTTCCAGCAAGAGCTCTTAAGCAAGACTCAACCAGTCTTTTATCATCCCCGGGAATGAGTTTAACGCCTTTAAATGTGTTCATTTGTAGTTGCTACTAAGTCACTTTTAAGTAAAATAAAAGTAATTTAAGCATTATTGTGAAGTAACTTACAAGTAATTATTTTGTGGTTTTATTGTAGTAATAGTTGGCTTGATGCCTTGAATATAGGGGGTTTCAGTAGATAGTTGTAATTAATTTAACTCTAAAAACATTAAAGCCATAGAGCAATGCAAAGAAGTGGATGACAAATCAGAAGAACACACCAGGCTTCATTTAGGCCTGGTGTGTCATGCCAATGAGCAAAATAGTCAACACCACCCCCTTTCCGCAAACGACACAGTCCCCTCATGTCCAACCACTACATGATCCAGAACTCGCACTTCCACTGTATCCAACGCTTGCTTGATTCGATCCGTAATCTGTCGATCTGCCTGGCTGGGCTCAGGTTCGCCCGAAGGGTGGTTGTGAACCAGTATGACGGCTGCCGCATTCTGGGCTAAGGCTTCCTTGACCACTTCACGTGGATAAACGCTGGCGCTATTGATGGTGCCACGGAACATTTCAGAAAACTGGATAATTCGATGGCGGTTGTCCAGCATCAATATGCCAAACACCTCATGCTCATAGTCCATCAGCAGGGTTTGTAAGCACCGGTGTACCTCTCCCGGTGAGTCGATTTTCCGGCCACGTGCTAATCGCCGTTTCGCCAGTAGTTTTGCCAAACGCATCAGTTCAGTGTCAGTTACGGGCTCGGTGACGACATAAGTGCCGGGTAATTCACCGGCACGTAAATTAGTAATATTCATTATTGGTTGACTCCATGATTACAGAATGTGGGTATGCTTTGAGCCTGGTCGTGATCAGGCAGCGATGGACCCGGATTTGAGTGCGGCAAAGTGTTCCGTTAATTGCCAGAGTGCGCGGTTTAAACGCACATCTTCGGTCACTGAGTGGATGGCACGAGTGCGGGTATGGCGACCGGTTGCAGAGCGACCGGCTAAGCCGCCTTTCATCAGGTTTTCCTGGGTGCGGTTAAATACTCGCCAGAGGTTGCTATCACGGTCTTCAGGTCGGCGAGCTTGTAGAATGGCTTCCGGTGTCACCGGGCTGAGTTCTTTCCAGTCTTCCCCGTAGCGCAGGGTTAGAGCTGATTGTGCGTATAGCTGTGATTCGTCTTCGGTCAAGCGCATTGCTTGAAACCGCTCAACGCTTTCAGTGATAGACGGGGCTTCATCAATCAAAGCCAAAGAGCCCTCCAGTATCTGATCAACGACTTTATTGCCATGACGAACACGGATGCCACCCATGGTGCCAACGGGCGTGACCATGCCATTGCTGCAGATCAGCCTGAATAGTCCTAAGTCCAATTGGTAGGCAGCGGTGCGATTGTGGCTATTGGTTAATACCAACTCAGCTACGCTATCACCGACCTGGATCTGTCTGGCTGGGTCTTGACGGAATCGCACCATATGGCGGGTGGTATTGCGCTGCTGTGGATCTCTGACACGGGTTTGCTGCGCACGCACTGGAAACCAGCCTTCATCCTGCAAGGCTTCCACTACGGCAATAGTGGGTACGAAGCCATAACGTTCAGATACGGCTTGATCAGGGGCAGTGGCAAAAATTACTGGCGCTAGGGTGTTAAGCTGTTCTGTTGATAAGGTATGCATGGTCTCTCTCCTGGGTATAAAAAGGGCATAAAAAAGCCCCTGTGGAATGCATCCATCAGGGGCGTTAGTTTCAGTTTGCTGTTTGATTGGTCAGTGTGTGGAAACGGGTTAGGTTTGCGCTGTGCTGACCCGGTTAGATTTGTCCGTAAGTTTTTGTGTTAGCGTGTGGGAGGGGTTGCTGCGTTTATGCCGAACCCCTGATACCTGAGTGGTTGCGGGTGCTGTATTTTGGTCCGGGTAGAACTCTTCGACAATGGCGGCGGCATCCTCTTCCTGCTCTTCAAAATCCCCATTGGCAAATCCCTGTTGAGCGGCTGCATCTAAGGCTGTCTGATCAAAACCAGCCGCCTGCCGGTCCTGAGCCATTTGCTGTGCACCCGCCAGTGTGGCTTCCAGATCCAGTTCTTCACGCAGGGTGATGTCGACATAGTAAATGGGGGTGCCATGGCTTTGCCGAGTTGATTTACCGCGCAAGCGTAACTCCAGCGGCAGACACGCCAATTGATTATTGGAGATGGCTTTAAAGTAGGCTAACCGTGCGGCGAGGGTGCGAATGGAATTAAACCCCGTGGTCCTGAAGATGAAGGTTCCGAGCGGATCATCCGAGCCGATCAATACATTCAAGCGAGCATAGGGTTTACAGTGACCACCCTGAGCCAGTTCACAGACATCAGGGCCAGGGCAGGGGAGCGTTTGCATCTCACCTTTAAGACGGCGACGGCATTGAACGCCATCCCCAACACAGAGAGGCCGAGCCGTATTGCGATCAAACAGCGCATATTCAGCCCGAAGGTTCAGATCGGGGTCATTGAACAAAAACCTGATGGGAATACGCCGGAGTTTGCCCTGTTGATTATCACGCAGCTGTTCATCCAGGGGATGCGGTAACCAGCCATCGCGGGTTTGAATCTGTGAGGTGAGGGTAAACTGATCATCCTTTTTCGGTAAGCGTTTGCCGTCTTTTTCGATTACTTTCCCTATAGTGATACGACCGAGAATGGGCGGTGTAATAGCTAGGCCTTTCAGCATGGTGAGCCTCCATGAAATCCAGAGAGTGGGTATTAAAAACGGACCCTCGCCGAGGATCCGTGGTATGAGGTGCTAGGTGTAATCTGAGCAGATCAGCGGCTATGCACCACAAACCGCCGACTACCGGGCTTTAGGGTTTGGTAGGTCTTTACCAGATCAGGCTGCTCTTGCTTCAGTCGAGCCAGATCCACTCCCTGACTATCCACAGAGCGTTTCCAGGTAATGCGGCCTGTCGCAAAAGCCGCTTCACTGAATTCGCCCATGGCTTGTTGCAGTGTATGTTTTAGTTGAGCCTCGGCGGTATTAGCCTTGGCCAGCTCAGAACGTACTGACTGTAACTGAGTAAAAAGCGCTGAGTACTCCTGATGGTCTGTCAGGTCCAACACCTCGCGATTGTCATGAGGGTAGAGCGCTCGTAAAGCGCGATCTGCTGAATCGCTGGCATCGGCAGGTGGCGCAGTGTCATCGGTCACGTATTGCCAGAAATCTTGCTCCAATGAAATAAGCCGCTCAATTAACGCCTCATCTCGCTCAATCCTGAAAATGCGTAACTCCTGACCACCGACTAGCACAGCGACATCGGCTGCCTGTTGGCCAGTGACTGCCAGCTGGTGCATGATTTGAAGCTGCACGTATTCCGGCACGCCATCACGCCAAAGCTTAGCGCCATTAATCCCGGCTGTTTTACACTCTAGGATCTGTACGTCATCTGAGCCGATCACCTCTCGATCTAGATTAGCCAGCATCCAGGGGTAGTCCGAGTGCTGCAGCACAGCATTAACCCGGCGGACACGATGAGCCGTTCGCTGGGCATATTGTTCTGCCACGATGGGCTCCAGTAGCGTGCCCCAGAAGATTGGGCTATCAGCCTGATCAATAGTTGCATCCGTATCGCCAGAGCCTGACTTCAGGCGTCCGGTTTTTTCCATCCAGAGTTCAAGCTGTGATTTATACGGATTGAGCCCAACTGCCGCCGCGGCATCTGAGGCACCGATACCCGTTTGACGCACAGCCAGCCAAGTAGATCGATCCATGCTACGTGTATTAACTAACCGGTGAGCACGTGCATGGCGACGGTGTGCCGGAGAAGGGGTTTTGCTAATAATGGCAGGAACGGCGTTTGCGTTAGCCTCTAGGCTGTTGTGATGTGACATAAAACCTCCAGTACCCTGCAGACGGCATAAAGCCCAGCCAATGCCGGGCTGTAATCGAAAGAGGGCGATGATTATGAAAATAGGATGTTCTGGGAAAGAATGAGCTTTCTAGAGTGGTTCTGGTACTACTCGACGCGGAAGGTGGTGCCGCAATCGGCACAGGCAGCATTATCGAGCACACGCTGATCCAGCGTATCTCCAATTTTGGATCCGGCGACACTCCCAGCGACGCAGCCAATCAGTCCACCAATAATAGCGCCTGATAAACTGCCCAGTGCAATTCCCACCGGTCCACCGACAAAGCCTACCGCTGCACCAGCTTTGGCCCCTGTTGTTGCGCCAGCAACACCACTGGCTGTTCCAGCCACTCCACCGGCAGTGGCTGCCACCTTGCGCGCCACATGGCGTGACATAATGTGCGTTGACCCGCATGACGGACATTGAATAGACATAGAGACCTCCGAGATTGTTAACACATACACGAGCTATGGCTCGTAAGGACAGCAAGTGCCGTACTCAAAAAGGTGATATAGATCTGAAATTTTTTTAAATCAGATCTCAGGGCGTCTCAAGTAATTTCTTATCGGGTTGCGCCATTGCATGAGTTAATCTGCGATGGAGAAAAAATCATGAAACTCTTAAGACTACCCGATGTTCTCAATGCCACTGGCCTTTCACGTTCAAGCTTGTACCGTAAGCTTGATGATGGCTCTTTTCCAACATCCATACGTATTAGTCAGCGCTCAGTAGCCTGGTGCGAAGAAGAGGTGCAGCGCTGGATCGAAGAGCGAATTAACGAGCGGGAGGTCAAGCCAACTGCGTAATCATTCCGTCTATCTGCTGAGGTGAGTCAGCAGCTTTTCTTTTTATCAATCTTGTTTTTCTAGATTACCCGACCTGTGATGCAGTCGGAAATGCCGTGAAGTAACGGTGATAAAGGGCGAAATGCAGGCAGTCGATACCCCATCGTGCCTGTATAGGAATATAAAAGCCTCCCCCCTCTCTAGGCATTAACACTGCCAAGTTATTCATACTATATGCAAAACTCAGGATCATTTTGATCCTGAGAGTAGCTGCCATGTATCACCGTTGAGGGTAATCACTTTATTGGATTGCACCCATGCACCTGAAATATATCCCTGAAAATCACAATCTCAACTACTGGCTACTGCCGCAATACAAAGACCTGAAGGTTCAGAGCCAAATAGATCAGCCCTTAGTGAAGCAGTATCTGGATAAGCTCTGGAATGTCATTAATCACTACACTCAGCATACGCCAAGAGTGATGGCCGTTCGTGTTGATCTGCATTGCCCTTTTGATTCACAAGAAATCGCTTGCAGCAACCGTATGATGCAGGACTTTAAGGATGCCTTGGATGCACGTATTGCTGCATACCTGGCTCGGCGGAAAGCACAAGGCAAGCGTACCTATCCCTGCAAAGTGATGTGGCTCTGGGCACGCGAACAAAAGACCTCGGATGTGCCGCATTTCCATCTACTGCTGCTATTCAACCAGGATGTTTTTCACAGCCTGGGTGAGTACCACACACAGACGGGTAGCCTGATGATGATCATAAAGAATGCTTGGAATTCGGCGTTGCAGATACCCGCTGACGTGAACATGGGCTTAGTACATATCCCTGAAAATGCGGTCTATTGGCTGAAGCGTAATGATGGCTTTGCGGCCCTACCAGATCTGTTTTATCGGTGCAGTTATTTATGCAAAGTACATACGAAGTGCTTTGGTAAAGGCATTCAGAGTTTCGGCGGATCCCACGTCCCTCACGCGTGACCCTTACCCAGTTTCCTGCACATGCTATGGCAATCGCCAAAAAACAAACCTGTGTAGGAGTCGTCACTATGCCACAAGAATATCGATCATTTACAGAATATTGGGTGCGTAAATTTGAAGAGGAGAATCCTGAAAAGGCGATGGAGATTAAAAATCAAGTTCAACGCCAAGCCTTACCAGCGATAGTAAATAATCCGTCAGAGCCGACGAAAACGCAGGGTTATGCGCGTCTTTGGACCGACTCGCTACGGCAATGCGAGGAGCAGGCTGATATAGATCCAGTCGTTGCTGCTGCTATTGAAACGCGTAAATCCTTAAAGCTCACGCAGACACGCTTTGCCAGGTGTTTAGACATCAGTCCACGCACACTGGCAGAGTGGGAGCAGGGTAAGCGTAAACCCAGTGGTGCAGCACGTACTTTACTGGTCTGGGTGGTTGCTAACCCAGAGCACTTAAAGATAGCCAGTCGCTCATTGCGCAGGTAGTAAAGCAGGGGGGGAAGTCTGTTGAGTGCCTCTATACGTTTCCCATGAGGTAGCCGTCAATGCCGTAATTTTTTACATGCCGGACGCATGATACGGACAGGGAGGTTCGCATCATTACACGGAAGCTATCTAACCTCATTGGGGATACATCATGACAGATGAAGATGTTAACAACGAACAGCCAACTAAGCCGAAAGCCAAAAAAATAGCCCGCCACTTTAATCGTGATAACGCCCGTCATCTGCTGGAGCGTCATGGCATCGCCTACTGGACACAGAACGATGGCATTCACCTGATTGTGGCAGGCAACTACCAACTCATAGACTTCTGGCCCGGAACGGGACGCTGGAGAAGCCGAGACAAAGCCATCACCGGCTTTGGCATTCAGGGCTTACTGGAAATGATCAACACCGGTCAGGTTTAAGCACCCAGCTGGCGTATACCCACTCCATCATCACGACAGCATCAGTATTGGATCTGAGTTATCCAAGGCTGATGCTCGTCTAAAGGAAATAGAACAGATGAATCATGACATCCAGTTAAACCCGGATCAACTTGCTGCAATTGAAGCGATTAAAGAATTTATGCTGGACCCAGAGCAGCAGGCCTTTATTTTGTGTGGCAGTGCCGGTACTGGCAAAACCACCCTGGTGGCAAAGATTATTGAGCTTTTACATGGAATGAAATTAGGCTGCATGATGGTTGCACCGACGGGCAGGGCGGCCAGAATTTTACAGAACAAACTGAATAAAATGCTGCCGGTAAATATGGGGCCTTTACCGGTTAGTACCCTGCATGGTGCGATTTACTACCTGGCAGAGATGTCTCTGGATGAGGCACGCACTGAATATGGGCAAAGTGCGTTACAAATGAAATTCCCAATAAAGCAGCAGGGGGAATCCTTCGACTTGGTCATAGTGGATGAGGCCTCAATGGTGGGCGATATGAGAATGCCCCAAAATACCATGCGCTTTGGATCCGGCAAGTTGCTGCGTGACTTGGTCAATTTCCTTAACCGCGTTCAAGAAAATAACCCAGGGCAGCGACCAATCAAGCTGATGTTTGTAGGTGATCTCGCGCAGTTATCACCGGTGGGTTCAGAGGAATCACCGGCACTCTCGCCTGAGTATCTGCAGGAACGGTTCGATATGAAGGTACAGCGTTACGAGCTGACCACGGTCATGCGGCAGGCTGAAAAGAGCGGTATCCTGGATCTTGCGAACAGAATACGCAAAGAAATTTTTGAGCCATCCGGTACAGTTGTAAAAATTGAACACAATGGCGATGACATACTGGTAGGGGACCGGATCGATGCTGTGAATATGATCGTCAGCAATATTAACATGATGCGTTCCTCGGCCGCCGTTGTGTACAGTAACGAAAAAGCGCTGCAATACAACCTGGCTGTTCGCCACTCGCTCTGGGGTAATGGCTGTCGTGCAGTAAGATCTGGTGATCAGCTGCTGGTAACACGAAACTCGACCAAACTCGGTGTCAGCAATGGTGACATCATCAAGCTGAAGTCTGCAGCTTTGAAGCAGATAAGAGAAATAGTGACCCTGTCTGACGGTAGGGAGATATCACTCAAATTCAGGCTGGTTGTGTTTCAGAAGGACATGACTCCGGGGGAAGACATTGAATGCCTGATGCTGGAGAACCAGCTTTTTTCAAAAGAGCGTGATTTGAGCGATGATGAACAGACGGCTTTAGTTAGGCATTTTCACCAACGGCACCCATACGAAGATCCTGATAGCGATGAGTACCACCAACTGATGAGAGAAGACCCTTTTTACAACGCACTCCAGGTCAAGTTCGGTTATGCATTAACCTGCCATAAAGCTCAAGGCGGTGAGTGGGATCAGGTTATCATTGATATCAGTGGTGCCAGGATTTACGAGGAGAGGGGGTTGCGTTGGCTGTACACTGCCGTGACCCGAGCGGCAAAATCACTCTGTGTGGTTGAGGGGGCTGTGCCTGAGTGAGTTAGTTGGCAAATAACAGCAAAAACATGCTTAAAAATAATCCGTTGATAATAAGTATCGTCAGTTAGGCATGCAGCCAAGACGTTTTGAGCCAGTGACAGGATATGAGCGACTAGGACCCCTAAAATATCCCAGCTGGCAACTGATCTTGAACACTCTCTTTCTTTGAGCCTATTCAAGAAATTTAATAATTTCATCTATGGTTACAGCGAAATTCAACCCGCTGGCTCCTTCCAGAGAAAATGTAGGGATGCCAATTAAATTACCCTGGCTATCAAATAAACCACCCCCAGAAGGGTCTGGTGAAATATTGGCATTCGTTTGGATGTATTTGACTGCTCGGATTAAATGTACACCAATATCTTCCGAGTCACACTGCTAGTGGTCGGGGTACCCCGATACAGGAAGAACTGAAGCATTGCCTTCTCATGAGGCTGATTCTGGGCATGAGGGTATTATTTTCTCCACTTGACTGGACTGGGCGGATAGAAGAAGGGTTATACCTATGAGGACAGCGGCCAATGGGTAATAGCTACTCCAGCAGGAAAAATTATTGTCCGTTTTCCCAGCAAGCTTGATGCCCAACATTGGTCGGATAAATCCGCAGAACATCGTAAGCTTGTTCTCTCCTTTAAGAAATCAACGCCCCAAGACAAAGGAAAATAAAGCTAAGAGGCGTCATAACGTCCTCACTTTGACAAGGTATCCGCCGGTAAGCGAGAAAGGCACATACCTAGATTTCTTGGTAGCGGAGGTTGCAGGAAGTGTGATGGCACTGGTTGGTTAGGCTAAGTAGATTGCAAGCCGAGGATGTATTGTTTCGAAGTCAGAAGTAATAGTTGACGCCGCCCTTCAATAGCTGAAACCTTCCCGAAGCCTAGAGGGGTATTGGAAGCTACCTTGATGAATTACTACAATCGGCAACGGCTTCACGTATTCAATGATGGCATTTAGTACGTTGATGCTGAGGAATACCTGATAATACTGCTGGGATTAGTTAATGATTACTAAACCGTCAGTCGAGTAAGACAGGAGGCTTAATCGCTGGCTCCATAGATAAAAAGTGTGTTGCATTTTGATATACAAGGTACTTTCTAGATTTCGTCGCGCCTTTATATGTTGTAGGATGCTGTTACTAAAAATGTAATTATGACGGCAAAATTACCCACTTGGAAATGCATTATGAATAAGGATGTGATCAAGCAAATCGCTGACCTGCGAATCCTGGTTGGTTTCTTGGGTGAAAAGAACCAGCAGAACTGGTGGTCCAGCAGTTTTCTCACGCCATCGGCTAAAACCTACTTGAATCCCATTTTTCCTCGTACCCTGCTGCAGGCGCAGCACCGTGGCATCACAGCAGCAGCGACGTTGGTGCATGATGAAGTGATCGGTGTCGGTGCTACTTATCATCTGTTCCGTATGCCAGAGTCTATCGAACTGGAGTTAGATCGCCTGTTCCAGGCTACTCCAGCAGATCATTACCTGGCTGTTATCAAGGATACGCAAACTGCACGGGAGCAGTTGCAAGCATTGGCCGGTAATTCGCAAGACGTTAAGGAAGGGCCCATATTGGTGGGGGACTATCGTCCTGATGATCTGGTCAACCTAATACAACAGGTCTCTGCAGGTTACCTCGCAGCCTTCCAGAATGATGTTCGTTGTTACCCGTTTATGAGAGAAGCTGCGTGAGCGCTACCCCGTTTTACACCACCCAGCTGCAGGCCGGGTTGGGTTTGATTGAAGAAACCAAGCTGCTGCTGTCGCTTTATGAGCCTGGGCAAAGTGGTGCCGCTCTGTATGACAAAGCCCTTGAGTCCGGTATGTTTCCCACTGTCTCAGCCCGCCGCTTGCGCAACATCGTGGTGGAGTGCTTTACCCCTCGTTATATCAAGACCGGGGCGGCTGAACATCTACAGGCACTGCAGGGCAGGGCAGGCTCATCGGTGATGAATCAGTTGTTTCTTTATTATACCGCCAGTGCAAACCTAATCCTGGCGGACTTTATCCGTGAAGTGTACTGGGCACGCTATGCTGGTGGCGGCAATCAGGTATCGCTGGAAGATTCCCGCCACTTTGTTGAGCAAGCCGTACGCGATGGCAAGACGCAAAAGCCTTGGTCAGAGACTACCGTCAAACGCATTTCGTCTTACCTGGTAGGTTGCTGTGCTGACTATGGCCTTTTGTCTTCTCGCAGAACTGCCGAGCGCAGTATTCAACCCCTGCGGATTGAACAGGCCACGGTACTCTACCTGGCCTATAAACAGCACTTTGACGGTAATGGCGACAATGCCGTTATCGCTCACTCGGCTTGGGCTCTGTTTGGACTGGAGTCTGCCGATGTCAGGAATGAATTCAAACGCATGTCGCTCAACAACTGGTTGATCGTACAGGCGGCTGGCGATGTTACACGCATCAGTTGGCCATTCAAATCAATGGAGGATGTCGTCAATGTCATCGCTGAGTGCTGACTTCAACGAATTGATGGAACGGATGAAGCGTGGCCGCGAATTTGGCCATGCTAGCTATGAACCCATCTACTACCTGGTGTTTTCCCCGCGTTCCATCCTGGATGTGAAGCGGCAGATGAAAGCCTGGGAAGCCCGCCTGTCGAATGATGGTTGGGATGTACACACTTTTTCGATCACCACCACCATTCAAGAGATATTTGACTCTGTACCGAACATGGTGAAAACCATCTGGCAGAAGCAGGATGCCGCCGCACCGCTGAATTGGGACAAAACCAATACATCACTGGCCAACCGGTTGGAGCAGGGTGCCCTGACGGCAAAGTTGGCTGAAAAGCTGGCATCTCTTGACGGTAATGCGAACTCCATCCTGCTGGTCACCGACTTGGAGGCCCTTCACCCCTATACACGCATAGGTGTTATTGAAGGTGAGCTACAAGGCAAGTTTTGCGTGCCAACGGTTTTCTTTTATCCGGGCATTCGTACAGGTAAAACACGACTTAAATTTTTAAGCTTCTACCCAGAAGATGGCAACTACCGCTCGGATCACGTAGGCGGCTAAAGGATAAATCACAGGACATGGCAGTGGAAATTAAATCTCTATTTGATAGCAACAAAAACATCTACCGCACCATCGAAAAGGTGATCACTTACGGCGCGTCACAAGAAGAGCGCCTTAAGGCGGAGATCTCTGAATATGTTGTTACCGACAGTATTGAAGAGCAGTTGGAAAGCCTACTGCAGAAGATGGATGCCGCCATGGAGGCGGGTGGCCAGAACGAAGTGGGTGTCTGGGTATCAGGCTTCTACGGTTCCGGTAAAAGCTCCCTCACCAAATACTTGGGCCTGGCGTTTGATGATCGCGTACAGATCGACGGTGTGCCGTTTATCCAACACCTCAAGGATCGGTTGAAAAAGAACACCACTAAAGCCCTGTTGACTAAAGTGGCCAGCCGTTTCCCTGCGGCGGTGCTGATGCTCGACCTTGCCAGTGAGCAGGTTGCAGGTGCTACCATGGAAGAGGTATCTACCGTCCTATATTACAAGGTGCTGCAGTGGGCGGGATACTCCCGCAACCTCAAAGTGGCTGCCTTTGAACGTCGCTTGAAGCTTGACGGTCGCCATGAAGAGTTTCTGCAGCTGTTCCGCGATCTCACCGAAGGCGAAGAGTGGGAAAGCTATCGTAATGACGAACTGGTGGTGGACAGCGTGATCCCGGAAATGGCACACCAGCTCTACCCACAGCTGTTCAAAACGCCCACCTCTTTCACCACTGAAAGCAGCGAAGTCATACGCTTTGAGAACGACCGCGTAACCGAGATGCTCGATATCGCCCGTGAAGCGACTGGCAAAGAGTACATCATCTTCATCATCGATGAGGTCGGTCAGTATGTAGGCTCACGTCAGAATTTAATTCTCAACTTGGATGGCCTGGCCAAGAACCTGAAAAACATCGGAGATGGAAAAGTCTGGATCATCGGTACTGCTCAGCAGACGCTGACCGAAGATGATAGCAAAGCCGCGCTCAACTCCGCTGAGCTCTTCAAACTGAAAGACCGCTTTCCGATTCAGATCGATCTTGAAGCCAACGATATCAAAGAGATCTGCTACACCCGTCTGTTGGGTAAGTCTGCAACTGGTGAATCTGAGCTGGGTCAGCTGTTCGATTTGCATGGCCAGGCACTGCGCCACAACACCAAGCTGGTAGATGCCCGTGCCTACGGTGCCGACTTTAAACGCCAAACCTTTATCGACTTATACCCCTTTCTACCTGCCCATTTTGATATTCTGTTACACCTGCTGGGTGCGCTAGCTAAGTCCACCGGTGGCTATGGCCTGCGTTCGGCTATCAAAGTGGTGCAGGATATTCTGGTGGATGAGTCGGATAACCGCACCCCGATTGCCAAGCAGCCGATGGGCTGGCTAGTAAATACCGTCACCCTGTTTGATGCCCTGGAAAAAGATATCCGTCGGGCCTTCGCTTCCCTGTACGCATCGGTGGATAAGGTGAAGCTGCGCTTCCCGGATTCGGCGCTGCACCAGGATATTGCCAAAACTGTGTGTATCCTTCAGGTACTCAACAACCTGCCGGTGTCCCGTCAGAACGTCACCAGCTTGCTGCACTCAGGCATTGCACAGGCATCAGCGGCTGATAGTATCGCCAACGCCATCGAAGAGCTGATCTCTGATCCCATCGTGCCCTTTGGTGAACAGGACAGTAATCTTTGCTTCTTCAGTGAAAAGCTCAATGAGATCGAACAGGAGCGCGCCAGCATCGCCACCCGTTCAGTTGAGCTGCGTCGCATCATCAGTGATGCCCTGAAAGAAGTGTATTCGCCACTGCCAGCAACCCAGCTGAACGGCACCCTTTCGGTACAAACCGGCCTTAAGGTGCTCACCACGGCTGGCGCAGTCCCCACTGCCTTGGCTGGCGACCGCAACCCGGTGCAGACCATTATCGAGCTGGTTGACCCGGTGGAGTACGACAACGCCAAAACCAGGCTGACCAACGATAGCCGCCAAAAGGGTGAGCTGCAGAACATTTACCTGCTGGGGCGGACTACCCCAGAGATGGATGAACTGACCACCGAGATCTTCCGCTGCCGCGAAGTGGCCACCCGTTACCGCAACGAACCCGACCAGGAAGTGAAAGACTACTGTGCCGGTCAGCTCGACCGTGCCAGCCGCTTGCTGAGCGATTTGGAACGCCATATCCGCCGTAGCCTACTGCAAGGCTCCTTCCTGTTCCGTGGTACGTTGACCGCAGTGGATAGCCAGAGCCAAGACCTGATCGAAGCAGCACGAAAGCACCTGGCCGATGTGGCTGAACAGGTGTTTGATCGTTATGCCGAGGTGCCGGTAAGGGCTGGTACGGATCTGGCCGAAAAGTTCCTGCGCCTGGGTAACCTGTCCGCTGTCACCCACCAGGTTGACCCCCTGAACCTGGTACAAACCAGTGGCGGCATCCCCAGTATTAACACTCAGCATAAAGCAATCATCAGCATCCGCGATATGATCGACCGTCAAGGCACCATTGAAGGCAAGCGCCTGACCGATCTGTTTACCAGCCCACCCTTTGGTTGGTCGCCAGATACTCTGCGCTATCTGATTGCCGCCATGTTAATTGCCAGCGAGATCAAACTTAAAACCGGTGGTCGTGAAGTTACTGTCAACGGCCAGCAAGCGATCGATGCCCTCAAAACCAACAATACCTTCAAGTCAGTGGGCATCTCCCTGCGGGAAGAGCGCCCCTCCATTGAAGTACAAGCTCGGGCAGCTGAACGCCTGACCGAGCTCACCGGTGATATCGTCATCCCGCTGGAAGACGAGATCAGCAAAGCCACCGTCAAGCTGCTGCCACGGCTGCAGCATGAATATGGCCCCCTGGCTGAAAAGCTCAGGGCTATGGGTCTGCCGGGCAGAGATTGTCTGGAGGCGCTGTCTCAAGATATGCGTGACATCCTATTCACCGATGCCTCGGACGCCCCCCAGCGCCTGGGTGGTGAAGAGTCGGATCTGTTTAATAGCCTGAAATGGGCCTCAGACCTGAAGACAAAACTGGGACAGGGGCTGGAAGAAACTCTGAGCGGCCTGCAAACGCACATCAAAGGCATCAACGCACTCCCCGCGAGTGGTACGCCGGGACTATTGAAAGCGGAGCTGGCAGAAGCAATTCAAGACACAGAAGCACGGTTACAGCAGCCGGATTTCTTCAAATTCAGCACTGACTTTGCCTCTACCCTGACCGCACTTAAATCCCGTATGCGCGATACCGTCATCGCCATGCAGGCAGAGCAAGCTCAGCGCATCAAAGCGGCTGAACCGGATCTGCGCCGCTTGTCGGAGTGGACCGAACTGACCCAGCAGGAACAGAACCGCCTGTTGGCGGATTTGGAGCAGCTAGGGGTTGAAGCCAGTGAAGACCTGAGTGGCCTGCAAACCCTGGTCAACCAGGACTACAGCATCAACAACACCATCCAAGATCTCAAACAGCGCATTCAGCGCATCGGCCGCGAGCGCCTGCAGGAAAAGGTTAAGCAAGAGCAGGACAAAGCGGTGCAAGAGGGTAAGCCCAAGCGTATGCAACGTAAGCTTTCCTCGAAGCCTCGTATCACCAGCATCAACGAGCTGGACACCTTGATCAGCGAACTCAACCGTCTGCGTGGTGAATTGAGCTATGCCCACGAGTTTGAGCTGACCCTGAACCTACAGGACGAGGACTAATCCATGGCGTTTGATCAGACCACCCGTGGCCGCTTACAAAAGTTCGTCAACGCAAGCCGAGAACTGCTCAGTGAAGAGCTGACCCGTCAGCTGCAAGCCACCTACGGCCTCGACCCGAAGACTGGCACCGTTGCCGACTTGAGTGAGCTCAAGCACCTGGACAACCGCGAGCGTCAAACCGCCCAGTTGTTGCGTGAGATTCTGCAGCACTATATCGCTGCCACGCCAGGTAAAAATACCAAGGAGCAAACGCTGCAGTCGCTGGACCGGCTGGTACGCGAACAGGCCTTTACTGTGCTCAACCGCATGGCCGCTCTGCGCATGATGGAAGCCCGTGATGTACTGATGGAGTCCATCGCCAAAGGCTACAACTCCAGAGGCTTTGAGCTGTATAAAATGCTGTCGGGCACCAGCCAGGGTGAAACCGGTGATGCCTACCGCAACTACTTGTTCAGCCTGTTTGACGAATTCAGTGTCGATCTGGAGCTGCTGTTTGATCGCCATGGTGCCCAGGGCCAACTCTTCCCCAGGGAATCCGCGTTGCTGGAACTGCTGGAGCAGATTAATCACCCGGAGATCGAACACCTCTGGGCAGAAGATGAAACCATCGGCTGGATCTACCAGTACTTCAACTCTCAGGAAGAGCGCAAAAAAATGCGCAAGGAGTCCCAGGCGCCGCGTAACAGCCGCGAGCTGGCCGTTCGTAACCAGTTTTTCACCCCGCGCTATGTGGTCGAGTTTCTGGTGGACAACACGCTTGGACGAATCTGGTTTGATGTAACACAGGGTAGCACCAGCCTTTATGACCGCTGCCAATACCTGCTGGTAAAGCCGGAAGAGCTGGAAGCCAAACGGGCGGAACCGGCAACACGTACCCTGCGTGACCCACGTACCCTCAAACTCCTCGATCCGGCCTGTGGCTCCATGCACTTTGGCCTCTATGCCTTTGACCTCTTCCTGGAGATCTACCGCGAAGCCTGGGCATGGGAGCAACAGCAGGGCCCTGGCAGTTTGGATCTGTCCACTCAGACTGATGCAGGCTTTAAGCCGTTAATCCAGACCTACACAGACGAAGCGGCTTACCTGCGCGATGTGCCACGCCTGATCATTGAGCACAACATATACGGGGTGGATATCGACCCCCGTGCCGCCCAAATTGCGACGCTGGCACTTTGGCTGCGTGCCCAGCGTGCCTGGTATGAGGCTGGCGTTAAGGCACCGCAACGCCCGATTATTGGTCAAGGCCATGTGATCGCTGCCATCGCGCCGCCTGCGGAAAAAGAGCTACGCCAACAGTTTGCCGAACAGTTGGATAAAAAGGACGCTGAACTATTCGAGAAAACCCTGCAGCTACTGCATAACCTGCCTGAGCTTGGTGTACTACTGCAGGTTGAGCAAGAACTGCCCAAGCTGATCAAGCAGGTATACGGAGGTAGTGGCTACGGGCTGTTTGCAGCACAGGAGCAGGAAACCTGGCAGCAGGCAGAGCAACGGCTGCGGCAGGCGCTGAGTACCTTTACCGAGCAGGTTAGTAGCAGTTACCAGAGCAGACTGTTCGCCTTGGATGCACTCCAAGGGCTGCGGTTGATTGATCTGACTCGTGAAGTCTTTGATGTGGTGGTTATGAATCCTCCTTTCGGAGAGGCTTGTTCAGGAGCAGAAAGTTATATTAGTAAAAAGTACCCGAATTGGAATAAGAATATTTTATGTGTTTTTATAGAACGATTGTCTATGCTGTTATGCCCGAAAGGTTATTTGGCTTCCGTAATTGATCGAAGTCCATTAAATAAGTCGAGCTACAGCAAATTCAGGGAGAGTATTTTACTTAAAAATAACTCATTGGAAATGGTGTTGGATTTAGGTTGGGGTGTGTTAGATGCTAATGTTGAAGTTTCATCAGTAATTCTTGGTGAAGAGGTCGGCGCTTCGGAGTTAACTACCTTTATCGATTCGAGAAAATACAGTCTTGATGATAAGTCTACGTATATATATAAAGCTATAAATGATCATAAGGAATTGTTCGTTCACAAAACCAATAGTTTCGCTCAATTTCCAAACTCTTCCTTAGTTTACGAGCTGTCTGATAATCTATTAGATTTATTTTCACGGCTACCTAATTTTAGTAACCAAGGCTTCACAGGATATACTGGACATCAACTTCAGTCTGACAGGCATTTTCGATTGTTTTGGGAGCTCCCTCTCACCGAAGAAGTCGAAAAAAACGAAAAGTATGTAAAAATGTACAATGGTGGGGAGTTTGTTCGGTATGTTCACCCTCGCAGAGATGTGGCTATTTTTGGTCCTTATTCAAAAATTGGTTCGGAAAACTTTCCGTCATACTCTTATAGACTTCAGAACAAAGACAAGCATTTTTTGAAGGGTGTCGGTTTTGGGGTTAGGGGTGATATTCTTGATTCACATTTAATCGATGATGACAATACAATTTTTACCGTAGAAGGACAGTGTATACCAATATCTCATGAAGATGAGCGTTGGCTTTTGTTGGCTATTCTAAATAGCCAAATAACCTCGACATTGCTAAATACATTCTCAGGACAACACAAGTATTCAGGGTATACGAACCTCCTGCCTATAGCCGCTGGTTGTGAATCTTTATCTAGAAATATAATAAATTTAACAAAAGAAATACACTTCATTAAATCATCGTATTATAAGTACGATGAAACAACTGTTTTTTTTGATGCTCCTTATTTAATAACAGCTTTTAATGATGGTCATTCAGTGGAGAAATTGTTACATGATCTAATTGAAAAGATTGAATCTGATAACAGAAATATTCAAAAAATTCATCATGAAATAAACTGTTTTATTCTTAAGTTCTATGGAATTAAAGATGATGAATCAATTTCTCAAGTGAAAAACGATATGCTTCAGTCACCAGATGAAGTTGTTCCTGTATGGGGGGGGCTTGAAAGAAATGAAATAAAAGAAACTGTGTGTTTTGAATTTATTAACTACCTTGTTGGTTGCTTATTTGGCCGATTTGATGAAAAGCAAGAAAAAGTTTCTTGTATAGTGGAAGATGACACCTTAAATGGTCTTTCCTATTTGATCAGTGATAGGTGGCTGCCTATTTTCGAGGACTTAAGACCTATCGTAGGTATTGCCTCAGGAAGGCAGGGGATTTCGACTTTCTTCACTCAAACAAATAAATTCTTCGAATGGCATCTTAAAAAATTCACATGCTCAAGACGACCAAGCCCGGTATACTGGCCACTACAAACACCATCCGGATCCTATACTTTATGGGTTTATTATAATCACCTAAACGAGCAAACGCTTTATGCTTGTATCAACGATTTTGTTGATATTAAGATAGAGGAGGTTTTGCAAGATTTGAATAGCTTACGTGGAAAACCTGCCCGTAGCAGACAAGAAGACAATGATCTAGAAAAACTCAGCGACCTTTCCAGTGAGCTGTACGACTTTCGTTATGAATTACTGCAGCTGGCCAAATTCTGGAAGCCGAATCTAAACGATGGTGTGCAAATTACAGCTGCACCCTTATGGAAGCTATTCCAACACAAAGCTTGGCAGAAAAAGCTCAAAGAAACCTGGGTCAAGCTGGAGAAAGGCGACTACGACTGGGCGCACCTGGCGCTGAACTATTGGCCCGATCGCGTGCTGTGCAAATGCCACGAAGACCGGAGCCTGGCCATAGCCCATGATGTCGAAGAAGAGTTCTGGGAAGAGGTCGAAGTACCGGTGATTCGCCGTGGTAAGGATACCGGCGAGACTAAGCTAGAATGGCAACCTAAAGATCTGTCTGAAGCCCAGCTGCAGGCATTGATTCACCAAGTCCGTCAGGAACTAAGTCTATGAGTACCCAAAGTACCTCTGCACGCCGAGGCATCCCTCGTATTGAATCGATTAAGGTCGAGAACTACCGGGCGCTGAAAAAAATTGAGCTGAAAGACTTGACGCCGCTCACCGTGCTGCTTGGCCCCAATGGCAGCGGCAAGTCGACAATTTTTGATGTGTTGAGTTTTTTGTCGGAGTGCTTTCAATTCAATCTTCGTCAAGCCTGGGATCGCCGTGGGCGTGCTAAAGAATTGAAAACTCGCGGTCAAACTGGTCCGATTGTGTTTGAGCTTAAATACCGTGAGCAGCCAGGTATGCCTGTGATCACTTATCACTTGGCTATTGATGAAGGCACCAAAGGGCCTGAGGTGGTTGAGGAGTGGTTGCAGTGGCGTCGAGGCCAAAAGGGTAAACCTTTCCGCTTTTTGGAGTTTTCACGTGGTAAAGGTCGTGCCGTCAGTGGTGAAACCCCTGATGAAGATAATCAGCGCGAAGAAGTTAACCTACGCTCGCCGGATTTGATCGCAGTGAACACCTTGGGTCAGCTCTCAGATCATCCACGTATTGCCGCCTTACGTGAGTTCATCACTGACTGGTATGTGTCTTATCTGTCGATCGATCAAACCCGACACCAGCCAGAAGCCGGGCCGCAGGAGCGCCTGAGCAAAAGCGGCGAGAATCTAGCTAATGTGATTCAGTACTTAAAAGAGCAGCACCCGGAGCGCTTGGAACAGATTTTTAAAGTGCTGCGCCAGCGCATACCCCGCTTGGAACAAGTAGAAGCTTCACCCATGCCGGATGGGCGTTTGCTGCTACAGATTAAAGATGCCCCCTTTGAGCAACCAGTGCTATCTCGCTATGCCTCCGATGGCACCATGAAAATGCTCGCCTACTTGGCAGTGCTTTACGACCCTGAACCCCCTCGTTTTATCGGAATAGAAGAGCCGGAGAACTTTCTCCATCCACGTCTGTTGCCGGAGCTAGCCGAGGAGTGCCGCAACGCTGCAGCTAATTCACAGCTATTTATCACCAGCCATTCTCCGTTCCTACTCAATTCCATGCGTCCAGAAGAGGTGCGGGTACTTTACCGTGATGAGCAAGGTTTCACTAAAGCGGTACGTGTGTCGGATATCCGTGGTATTAAGGAATTTGTACAAGAAGGTGCCAGCCTGGGTTATCTCTGGATGGAAGGTCACTTTGGCATGGGTGATCCTTTGGTGAACTTTGGTGCACCACGTACCAAAATAGGGAAATGAGCATGCTTGAAAAGCTGATGATCTTTGTGGAAGAAATATCCATGGAAGCCGCACTTGAGCAGCTCATGCCTAAGCTCTTGCAGGATGTTGAGTTTGAAATTTACCGCTTCCAGTGTAAAGACGATCTGTTGAAAAACCTTCCAGCACGGTTGCGTGCCTACAGCAGTTGGTTGCCACCTGAATGGGCTATTCTGGTGCTAGTAGATCGAGATAATAACGACTGCCGTGAGTTAAAGCAGCAACTGGAAACTGTGGCGCAACAATCCGGTTTGAGTACCAAAACCCAAGGAGGTGACCGCTTTCAGGTGGTCAACCGCATCGTCATTGAAGAGCTAGAAGCCTGGTTTTTTGGTGATTGGCCTGCGGTCAAACAGGCCTACCCGCGTGTACCGGACAATATCCCGCAAAAAGCCCCCTTCCGTAACCCCGACGCAATCAAAGGTGGGACTTGGGAAGCTCTGGAACGGTTGCTAAAAAGGGCGGGCTACTTCCCCGCAGGCTTGAACAAACTGCAATGCGCTCGTGAAGTCGCTACTCACATGACCCCTGATGCCAATCGCTCCGCCAGCTTCAATGCGTTTGTACAGGCCATTAACGCCATCAGGGTATGTGAATAAGCTAAGAAAATTTGGACGTATAGTGACCTTGGTGGGTTATGGCAGGAGTTTTATACATGAGCATTATGCAGCAGTCGAGCAAAGCACAGGACCGGCCACTCGGTATATGGTTCCAGCATATTCAGCAGGGGCAGATCAAACTACCCCGTTTTCAGCGCTACGAAGCCTGGGATAAAGGCCGTATCGTCAGCTTTCTTAACACAGTAATTAATAACTTGCCCGTCGGTGTCACGTTGGCACTGGATGTGGCAGGTGATGAGCCTTTTATATCCAGGCACATCGCGACCGCTGAGGTGTCCACCAAGGTGGCTGTTACCCAGCACCTGCTCGATGGTCAGCAGCGCCTAACTGCATTCTGGCGCAGTATGCACAATAATTACGAGTGGGAAATGTACTTTGTATACTTCCCCGAATTTGATCAAAGCAATTCAGCGGATGAGTTTGAAAAAACCATCCGTTGCCAGAAACGGTGGTTAAACAAGCACGGCAACCGCATGCCTCTATGGACGGACGAGCCTGAGCAATGCTTCGTTCGCGGTTTGGTTCCAGTTGATCTACTCTGTCCTGGAGATATCGCCAGCAAAGTGGATAGCTGGATTAGCCAGGCGACTAAGTCGCTAGAGCCGAATGATAACGATCCTGATGCTCTGAAAAAGTACAAAGTCTACACGGCAACAAGAGATAAGCTGAAAGATGAGATTGTTCAGTTACGTGAACGGGTGAGACACTTTAACTTGCCTTACCTTTCGCTTCCGCCTGATACCTCTAAGGATGTGGCACTGCAGGTGTTTATCAACATGAACACCAACAGCAAGCCGCTCTCTCTGTACGATATCATTGTGGCTCAAATAGAAGAGGTAGCTGACCAATCGCTCCATGACCTGGAAGATGACCTGAGGGCAAAGTGCCCAAAAGCTGCTCGTTTTGGTGATGTACGCAACATGATTTTGGCTACCTCGGCACTGCTGCAGGAGAAGATACCAAACAACCGTGGCATGGTTGAAATGAATAAGCAGTCTCTGCTCGATAACTGGTACAAGCTTGAACGGGGCCTGGAGCGAATGGCGGAGCTGCTGGAGTGCCAGGGTGTTTTTGATGAAGCCCGATTGCCTACGAATGCCGTGCTGGCCGTGATTGCAGCTCTTTATGACTTGGTTCCTGAAAATGGTGACTTTGTTGCCAAGGCTGAAAAGCTGTTGCGTAGTTACTTGTGGTCGGCTTTTTTTACTGATCGTTATGAAAACTCGGCTTCTTCCCGTGCTTATGCTGATTTCAAAGCACTAAAAGAGTTGCTTTCAACCCCCAGTTTTGATTTTAACGACTGCGTAAAAGTGCCAGTTCTAAACCGTGATGATTACCCGTTGGTCGGCAACGATGCGTTGATGAATGCAGGGTGGCCCAAAGCCATGGGGATTGAGGCTAGGGGTATTTTAGCCGTATCCAGTTACTTTGGTGCACATGACTTTGCGGATAATAAGCCCATATCAGCAGCCAATATTGTGCTGCGTGAATATCACCATATATTCCCTGATGCACTGCTATCTGAGGCTGGTATCAAGAGCTACTATGCTCTGAACTGTGCTCTGATTACCTGGAAAACCAACCGAATTATTGGCCGTAAAGATCCGCTAGCCTATATCAAGGAGCGTGTAGACTTGGCTGATGAAGCCAGTGTCAAAGATCGCTTAGACACTCACCTGATCTCTTACGAGCAACTTAGCCAAGCACACTATGGTCAGCTGACGGGAGATGATCTCAAGCAGCGCCTTGAAGCCGATTTCAATGCGTTTATGCGTACTAGGGCCATGCTGGTGGAAAAAACTGTAATAGAACTTGCTGCGGGTAAACAACCGAACATACAAAGCATTTGGCAGCACCAGGAGACGACTGCATGAGTATCGCAACATTTATCCAGCAAGAAATTTTTGCCGCCCGGCTTGCCAGTGCTGATTCCCATCAAGTGCTGGTGGTGTACGACCCGGACCTGCGTTATCGCCAACTTTGTTTAGATATGGCCGATAAGCACAGGGTTGTGGTGGACGCCACTAAATCCAGTCTGCAAAGCCGTGCACAGGCACTGGAAGCACTGCAGCATCTGGGGCAAAAACTCATTGATCAGCTTCTAGTCTATGTGCCGGTAGCAAAGCCGCTGGAAGATGAAACTCGACAGACCGACCCCTTTGCTCTCTATGCCGCCTGTGGCGCGGTCTTCCCTGAGGGCGATGGTGATGAGTATCGCAACCTGTGCATGAAGGCTAAGCCGGACCATGCTACCCAGATTCGCAGTATCTTTGACAAAGACCCTAACCCTAGCTTTGCGGTGATTGATGCCGTAGGTGGAGGGCTTGAGTGGCCCAACCTACGTACTTTATTGGAGGTTGAATCCAGTCGCGATATTCTGTTTGCATTGCTGTCACCGAGTGAGCGCCAACAAGAGTCGCTCAAAGGAACAGACGCTTGGGTGACCGAAGTTAAAACCTTGCTACAAAATGCCATTGGCTTTAAGTTGCGCACCCGTGCCAAGAGCTGGAGCAGCATAGCAGATGAGCTTTGGACCTACTTACTATTTAGTGAATTTGCCTTCGATTTGCCTACTGAATTGCCTGAAGCATTGGGTACCATGCCACGTGCACCCGCTGAAGCAGAGCCGTTGATTGAAGACCTATGTGAGCGACTGCGTAACGATCGTCGTACCCAGCCTGCTTACATTGATCGGGCCGAACGCATTGAATCCGAGCTGGAGCTGGTGAACCACTGTCAGGCAATGGCCGATCTGGGCCGTAAGGACACCTTTCCGTTTGAAGAGCGTACTTTCATGCATCAAGCTATTGTCGCCCTGCAAGCGGATGATACTGATCGGGTGCGCGATATTCTCGACCGCCATTCCCAGTCGGTTTGGACAGGTAAAGGGGAAAGTCAGGCGCAGTGGGACCTGTTGGGTTCAGCTTTGATGCTGAAGGAGGCTTGTGAGCAGCGGGAGCTGGAGCTACCTAATTATGTCCGCAATATGGAATCCTTACTGGAGTTCTACGTTTGTCAGTTGCGTGACGTGGACCGTTTGCACCGTGAGTTTGAGCAGGCTGTCAGCGATTATGACTGGCAGGATACCTTCGGTGTAATGGAACCTGTGAAACACCGCATACGGCAGAGCTATGGTCGTTTGATTGAGAAGGTGCAGATTAATTTCACTCGGCACCTAGAGCAGACTGGTTGGCCTGTGACAGGTTATCTGTCTAATACAGATGTGTTCGATAAGCTGGTGGCACCCAGGTTGCAGCAAAGCGGTCACAAAGTCGCTTACCTGATGGTAGATGCCCTGCGATATGAGCTCGGCGTTGCACTGGAGCAGCAGCTCAAGGAAGATGGAAAAGTAGAACTCAAACCTGCTCTGGTACAGCTCCCCAGTATTACCTTGGTAGGTATGGCCAGTCTTTTGCCTGGCGCATCATCCAGCCTGGTACTCAAAAATACGGATGCTGGGTTGGTGCCGATGATGGGGGATCAGGCAGTTAGTACCGTTCCTCAGCGGATGGAGTGGGTGCGTAAACGTTATGGTCAGCGTTTCCAGGAAGGGCGTCTGGAAGATTTTGTGCGCAGTAAGTTTGATGTGGACGATACCACAGAACTTTTGATTCTGCGCTCAGTTGAGATCGATAGCCACTTTGAAAACCATCCTGATACAGCACCTGAGCAGATTACAAAAGCACTTCAGCGTATCCGCAGAGCTGTACATAAGTTACAGGAACGCGGGTTTAACCAGATTGTGATTGCCACCGATCATGGATTCTTCATGAATACCCATGCAGGTGCGGGGGATACCTGCAAGAAGCTTCCGGGGAACTGGCTCAATATCCATGAGCGCTGCCTGTTGGGTGATGGTGCTGAGGATCCCAACCATTACTTACTCAGTGCTGAGAAGGCAGGGATTCGAGGTGATTTCAGTAAGCTAGCAGGGCCCCGATCCATGGCAGCGTATCGCTCTGGGCTGCTTTATTACCATGGCGGAGCATCGCTGCAGGAATGTGTGGTACCTGTGCTGGATATTCAACTTAAAGAGGCTGAACAACCAGCGATTCAACAGGCTAGTGTGGTTCTGAATTACAAGAATGGCGCCAAGCGTATCACCACCCGGATGCCAGTGGTTGAATTAAGTGTTGAAACCCAGGATATGTTCTCTGTGGGGGTGTCGTTTGAGGTGCTACTAGAAGCCCAGAACAAAAAAGGTGAAGTGGTAGGTGAGGCTAAGCCTGGTGGAGTGGTTAATTCCGCTACTGGCACAATTACTCTTGAACCAAATAATAAAGCCCAGGTGACTCTGCGTATGCTGATGGAGTATGAGGGTAAATTTAAAGTAAAAGCTCTTAACCCAACGACCTTAGCAGTATATGCTCAATTAGAATTGGAAACTGACTACACGGTATAGCTCATGGATGCTCTGGATCAACGAATTAGCCAAGCTTTTGACGGTAAAGTTGTCCGCAAGGATTTAGTTCACCGTATAAAAAAAGGGACAAATGTTCCTACCTTTGTACTGGAGTTCCTGCTGGCAAGATATTGTGCCAGTGATGACGAGGCGGAAATTACCGCGGGTATGGAGGCTGTGCTTGAAACCCTGCAGGACAACTATGTGCGCCCTAATGAAGCCAATAAAGCGCAATCGGTGGTGGCAACCAAGGGTAAGCATCGCTTTATCGACAAAGTGCATGTGAACTATGTCGAAAAAGACCGACGTCACTGGGCTGCACTGGAAAACTTCGATTCCCGCAAAGTAGCTATCAGCGAGAAGTTCTACCGTGACAACGACCGCTTGTTACAGGGTGGCCTCTGGTGCGAGGTGACTATTGCTTACAACGAAATCGAAGACGACGATTACGCATTCTATATTGAAGATTTGCGTCCAATTCAGCTAAGTCGTTTCAGCTATGATCAGTACTGCGAGGGACGTGATGAGTTCAGCCGTGATGACTGGATGGATGTGGTGCTTCGCTCTGTCGGCTTAGAGCCAATAAAACTGACGCAGCGGGTGAAGATGCATTTCATCGCTCGACTGCTGCCACTTGTAGAGCCCAATTTCAACTTCATCGAGCTCGGACCGCGAGGTACTGGTAAGTCTTACTTCTTCAGTGAGTTCTCACCTTACTCCACCCTGATCAGTGGTGGCCAGGCGACAAAAGCCACGCTGTTCTACAACAACCAGCGTAAAAAAATAGGACTGGTCGGTTTTTGGGATACTGTTGCATTTGATGAAGTAGGTGGGATCAAAGTGAAAGATCCTGACACTATCCAAATCATGAAGGACTTTATGGCCAATGGCCGCTTCTCTCGTGGTGTCGAAGTGATCGCTGATGCCTCAATGGCATTTGTTGGTAACCTTGATCTTTCTGTTCAACAGATTGTTAACTCTGAGGTCTACGACTTATTCCAGCCATTACCTAAAGAGTTTGATCTTGCTGTGATGGATCGCTTTGCATTTTACTTACCTGGTTGGGAAATGCCTAAGAATAGCAGTGAGTTCTTGACCAACAATTATGGCTTCATTACCGACTACCTGGCGGAAGCCTTCCACTACCAGATGAAGCATACCAACCGCTACGAAGAAGTTTCCAAGCGGATTCGCCTGGGCTCTGCAGTAGAAGGTCGAGACGAGAAGGGTATCAAGAAAACAGTCTCTGCACTGATTAAAATCCTGCATCCATCAGCCCCCCCCAGTGATGAAGAGTTTACTGAGTACGTGGCGTATGCGGTTGAATGCCGTCGCCGAGTTAAGGAACAGATGAATAAGCGCAAAACCGATGACGAGTTTGCGCGTATTAACCTATCCTACTTCGATACCAACGGTCGTGAAGTGGTCGTTTACTGCCCGGAGTCTAAAAACGCTGATGCCACTCAGGAACCATTACGGAAAAATATCCATAACCCCGAAGCTGCGACTGATCTACCTGACGTTTATACGCAGGATGAGCAGGCACCTGAAATGGAGGTGGCAAAAGTAAAGAGCATTCAGCCTGTCGCAACAGAAGCTGGGCCTATAATGCTGCAGGATACCCCCCAAGAGCAGCACTTCACTATTTACTATGGTGACACCGGACACAGCTACGAATCCATCGTAGGACCCTACCTGATCGCGGCAAAAGTCGTTGAGATAGAAGACCCTTATATCCGAGCTACACACCAGGTTCAAAACTTCGTCCGCTTTTGCGAAGCCGTGTTGAAAGTATCCACCGTCAGAAAAATAGTCCTCACCACTAGCTATGATGAGGATACAGATATCAAAGAACTGTCTGAACGACTGCAGGAGCTGAAGCAGAGCCTGATTGAGCTGGATGTTGAGCTAGAAGTGAAAATCAATGAAAACCTGCACGACCGAGAAATCCGCATTGATAACGGCTGGATAATTAAGATAGGTCGCGGTTTAGACTTCTTCCAAAAACCGGATAGTTGGTTTGGTATAGGTGTTACTGATCTGACACTGAGGAAATGTTTAGAAACTAAGGTAGATATATATACAAAATAATCATTTAAATATATTTAAACCATGTATATGGAGCGTTGACTAATTTTATATTTTTTGGTTAGGTTATTGTGTGTAAATATTTCAAGAAAAGCAAGCCTGTATTGAAATTATTATAATATTTAGTAACTATTTTAAAAGTCAATGGGGTAAATAAGAGTGTGTGGCAAAAGCAATAATGTTACTCCAAGAGACTATATTTATTTTAGCAATGCTAAAGAAGTAATAAGCTATATTGATTCATTAGAGGGAAAGGCGATTAAGCCTGAGTCAAAGATTACACCCTTGCTTCCTTCTGCGAAAGATTTTTTAGAGTTTATAGGGTATGAATCAAACATATTAGTATCTCTGATATTGTCAAGTCATAAACAAAATGAGCAAATGCCCTTTAGTCGAGCTACTATTTTCAAAATACCTAAATTTTTTAATGGATTGGTATCACTTAGTAAAAAAACGCAGCATAAGTTTATTAGCTATTTTTTTGAAAAAATTCCTGGTGATATAGAAAGTAAATCGATCCGGTTGCCTAAGGATTTTAATGGTGGCGCTGCAGATGGATGGCTTGGGTTGATTGATGGAATAAAAAACTCTAAGCGTGGATTGGGTGAGTTTTCTGTTTTGATTCAGTTTATTACTGAAAGGATGAATAAAGAGGCTGATTTATTGACGCGTGTTTCAAATGCGTCAATAAGTGATGAAGATAGACGTAGTCTATATTTTGATACTTTGACTAAAGAAACTCTTATTCAAGATGAAGTAATTGAAGCCATAAGGGTACTTTCTGAAAATAAAGAATATCAATATTCAATTTATATTAAATCATTATTAGTCTGTAGTTTGAAGTTGGATTTTTATTATTCTGCGATTGCTTGCTTGGAAGTAGGATTGATTCGTTTAATAAGAATTAAATCTCCAGAGTTGATTCAGGCAAGGCCTGATTGGTTTGTTGATGGGGTTATATATAATTTTATTAGAAAATTACGATTTAATGAAAATTATATTTATATTGAAAACCCTTTTTCACTTTACCTTGATTGGTTGGCAGGAAGTGATGGGCCGTTAGTTAGTAATTCACCTATAAGTAGGGCTAAGTTAGCTTCATTTATCCCCCTGGAAAATGAAGAGGATACTATTAATGGATACACTAGAGATGAAAAGCAAAAGGATTTACTTAAGGATTGGAAAAAATCAAATTACCCCAGTCATAAAAAGTTTTACCAATTCATTATTAACTTCAGTGATGATTTTTCATGTGATCCGACCTTCCTTACTGATATAGGTTTTGTGTCAATTATTTTAGATAAACTATTTTTGCAGTTGTTGGATGATCTAAAAGTTTTTAGGTCTGTTGATAGCTACAAGGTTATGGAGGAATCTGTTCTACGTTATAAAGAGTACCGTTCTTATTTTGAAAATAAATATGCTGGTGTTGAAGATTTTACGAGGTAAGGCTTCAATGCCTTACCTCGTTTTTTAAATTTCAGAGTGTGAATTTACTGTTCGTTAATGAAGGGCTTTTTACAGTAATATTCCGATTTCCAGCTGTATTTGTTATTGCTTTCTTAAGAGCTAAACGTTCATGGTCATCACCATGCTGAATAAAAATGATCGGAGCTGTAATTTTGCTTTCTCCTTTAAAAGTCCAAAAAAGCCAGCCAAGTAGACCTGTTTGATCAGCATGAGCAGAGTAACCTGTAACCGTAGATATGTTACACAAGATTTCCCGATAAGGAATTTCAGTGTTTGTATATTCTATATATATTTTCCCACGGTGGCGTTTACGTTCGCAATTTTCAATATTTTTTAAAGAATTGAATTCAGATGCTATTGAGTTAGGCGCCGCGTATCCAACTAAGCCTAAAATGTTATTTTCATCGAGTACTACTTTAGGTATCCAGTTAGTAACTGCACCACCATCACAACTTCCAGCGCTAGCAACAATTATACGAGGACGATTTAATTCAATAGCATTTCTTTCTTGATGGGATTTTATTACTTTTACTCTTGATTTCCAATTCTTGGCAATTGAATTTCCGAATTTTTTGGCGAGCTCTGGAAATTTTGGTGTTTCTCCTAAGCAAATACGAATAATATCGATAGCTCTGTCTACCTGAAATGGATCAGTATCATCGAGTTCAAACCAACGAAATATTTGTTTTCCTAGCCACATTGGCCTAACCTTTTTTAGGTTTTTACCAAGAAAATCTGTTCGCTCAATAGCCTCTAAAATAATAGGTGTAAGCTTATTAGCTGTTGGTGAGTCTAGTATTAACTCAATATCAGAATATTTAGCTTGTTCATTGTTTAACACCCAATGGAGATCAAACAGAAGGTCTTGAATACGCCCTAGTGAGAAGGATGGCAATAGAGTGGTGCTTTTTTGGGTAACAATATGGTTACAGATATCAGTTAGCTGCTGCCAACGGAAATTAGGTGATAGCTCTTCAATAGGTCTTATTTTTCCTCCATAGGTTGACTCAATAACTGCATAGTCAAACTCACGAGGGTGCATCATATGACGAATTATTGGTAAGTTTTCTTCGTTTTCTAGAGAAGTTCCTATATCACCTGAAAAAATAATACTCTTTTGCTCTCCTGTACCAACAGGACCCCAGTAAATACCAATTGCGACAGCCCCTATGATGTGACTTGTTCGGTAGAAGTTGATAAATAGGTCTTTATCGACTGCATGTAAATTACCACCAATGAGCGATTTTCCACGGGGCTCGAACCAAGTAATGCTATTGATATCCTCATTACCATAAGGTGCACCTAGCTTAACGGCATCTGCTAGCATTATTTTGGCTATCTCTGCAGTTTCATGTGTACAGATAATTTTGCCTTTAAAGCCTTTTTGGTATAACAGCGGAATTAGTCCACAGTGATCCATATGTGCGTGTGTTAGTAGCACAAATTTGAGCTCGGCAGGATCGAATGGCCAATCTGTACCATTATTCCATATATCGGGATTACCTTCTCCTTGCTGAATGCCGCAGTCGACAAGAAAGTTCCAACCATTTGATGCATCATGCATCCAAGTACATGACCCTGTAACCCTATCCAATGGACCAAGAAATTCAATATTCATATAGCATCACCTCATCAATTTATTTACCTGATCGATTCTCCAGTGATGTGGCCCTGTCTAGTAGGGGGGTTGAGAGTCTAAGTTTTTGCATATTTTGAAACACCATTCCATAAATTGAGAGGATTCTAGGCAGGCTGCCTAGAATCCTCTCAAGAAAATAGGTATGTAAAACATCTAATCGGTTTCTGCGACAAAATATAACGCACACCTTCCTTATACTCCCAATTAATCAAGCAGTGATGGGAGTCAGTCATGTCATCTTCGTTACACGCCATATCTAGCCCGATTTCTTTGGTTAGGCTACATGTTGATACACATGGCTACCAGGCGATTTCCAATCGTTCTCGTTTAAGTGAAGAGGACCTGTTTGCTGAAGTAGGAGCAATGCATAAGGGGATATTCGATTTCGTACCTCAGATGCCAAAGCTTAATCATCAGGCACAATTACATGTAGGGTGCTACACTTACAATCTGGATGATTCCAGTACCTCTTACAGGTTGAACAGGGTATATAGTAAAAACTCTCTTGATGTTGTAGCCGGGTTGCATCGCCAAATTCAGGATCAAATGCTCTAGAATCATAAGATCGCAAAAATTCACCTGGAACTTTACTTTTTGTCATAGTAGATGACACATTTGATGTAGAAACTACTCTATGATGTTTTGACTGTTTAGAAATATGCGGCGAGCAGATTAATTCACTAAACACTGTCTCGCCTTGTGACTTTCCCGGCAGCGATAGCCCGAACTCCAAATCATAGACTTCACACTCCCTGAATTCAGATAATAACCGCAACACTCATGTGATGGGCCAGGTCGGAGAGAGGCCAGCTACCGAAATGTGGTAGCCTTATTTTTCGACCAAAAAAAATGAGATCTACACATGAGTTATCGGCAGCTGACCGAGGGACAACGATACCAGATTTCTTTGCTGCTCTCACAGGATTTTTCGCAGCGAGAGATTGCAAGAAAGCTAAACATTGCACCTTCGACCGTCAATCGAGAGTTGCGACGTAACAAAAATGAAGCAGGTCACTATGACCCCGATAGAGCTCAACAGCGCTCATTATTTCGCCGTTTAAAGCCAAAAGCTAAGCGAATATGTGAGAACACAAGGAATGCCGTTGAGTTCATGCTCGAACTTGACTGGAGTCCTGAGCAGATATCGGCTATTTGCACCAGGATTGGTTACACCGTCAGTCACGAGTGGATCTATAACTATGTACTGGCTGATTTTAATGAGGGTGGCACCTTGTTCACCCACCTGAGACATCGGTTGAAACGTTATAAAAAGCGGCTTCACAAGCAGCGGGGCCGTATCCTGGGTAGGCGCTCAATACACGATAGGCCTGGGATTATTGATGATCGAGGCCGCTATGGAGACTGGGAAATAGACACGGTCATTGGCAAACAAGGAACGGGGGCTATCGTAACTATTTTGTAAGCGCCAAAGAATCAGCACCTACAATTTAGAATGTAACCGCTTCAAACTAACTCCATCAAATTCAATGTATGGAGTTCAAAATGACCAACCAAAAACGCCAAGACAACTGGCAGCAGATTATTACACAATGGCAGCAATCTGATCTTTCAGGTGCCGCTTTTTGTCGGCAGCAGTCCGTATCGTATCATCAGTTTTCCTATTGGCGGCAAAAGCTGACAGATGACCAGATCGGTGAGTCAATACAGCCAACAGGATTTACACGCGTCACTCAGGTCAAGGAATCCATTACCGCCAGTGAGCTTGTATTGACCTTGCCAGGTGGCTTTAGCATCACCGGACTGCAGGCCAACAACATCCATCTGCTAGGTGCTATTTTGAGGCAGTTGTGATGAAAGGTCGATACTTGCGTCCTTCCTATGCGTTGCCTGAGATATATTTGTATCGCGTACCGATCGACTTTCGCAAACAAGCCAATGGACTGGCACTGCTCGTGGAACACGAGCTGGGACACAGCCCTTTTAATGGGGCACTTTATGCGTTCACCAACAGGCAGCGTAATAAGATCAAGTGCCTGATGTGGGAAGATAACGGTTTTATCCTGTATTACAAAGCGTTGGCTGAAGAGAAATTCAAATGGCCAAGCCCGTCAGATGAGCTAATGTCCCTGACGGGTGAGCAGATCAACTGGCTGTTAGATGGCTATGATATTACCCTGCTGAAGGGCCATAAAACTCTGCATTATGAGGCCGTTGGATAGGTTTTTTACGTGCCATAACAAGCTGTTTTTGTTATACTTTACGCATGAAAAAACCACCTGAAAACCCCGTCAAAACCCCTGATTTTAGTGGCCTTTCGGCCACCGAATTACTGTCTGTGGTTGCCGGGCTTCAGCAGCAGTTGGTTGAAAAAGAAACTGAAATCCAGAAGCGCAATGACGTGCTCGAACAGCGTAACCAAACCGTCAAGCAACGCGATCAATATATTCAGCTGCTTGAAGAACTCCTGCGCTGGAAACGCATCCAGCAGTTCGCTGCCAGTAGCGAGAAGTCGGCTCATCAACACCACTTATTCGATGAGGCTGAGCTTGAAGCCGAGATCGATGCACGGCGTGACCAATTACCTGACGACATGGAAGAAGCCGATGCACCGCGTGAAAAACGTAAAGCGCGTCACCGGGGCTTCTCTGAACATCTACTGCGTGAACGTATCGAACTGACACTGACCGATGCAGAGAAAGCCGGTGCCAGCAAAGTGTTCTTTACCAAGGTAAAGGAAGAGCTACAGTTTATCCCAGCTCAACTGAAGGTACGTGAAATCTGGCAGGAAAAAGCCGTCTTCATTGAGCAGGGTGAAGAGCGTATTGTGGCCGCTCAACGCCCAGTACACCCCTTAGGTAAGTGTATTGCTACTACGTCATTGCTGGCCTACATCATCACTGCAAAATATGCGGATGGCTTACCCTTGTATCGGTTAGAGAACATCTTTAAGCGTCATGGGCACGAGATCAGCCGCACCAACATGGCTCATTGGGTGATCCGCTTAGAACAGGTGTTCAAACCACTGATCAATCTGATGCGCGAAGTACAAAACAGCAGCGACTACTTACAAGCGGATGAAACGCGGATACAAGTGCTGAAAGAAGACGGTAAAACAGCCCAATCGGATAAATGGATGTGGGTGACACGCGGAGGGCCACCGGACCATCCCTCGGTCTTGTTCGAATACGATCCCTCCCGTGCTGGCAGTGTACCCGTACGTCTATTGGATGACTTTAGCGGCATCTTACAGGCTGATGGCTATTCCGGTTATGGCCGTGTCTGTACTGAAAACAACATCACCCGCATTGGTTGCTGGGATCATGCCCGCCGCAAGTTCGTCGAGGCATCAAAAGCCGCCAAGCCCAAAGGTAAGGGCAAACAGGCTAAGCTCTCTAAGGCTGACATGGCACTGAGTTATATCAACAAGCTCTATGTCATCGAACGAGAGATTAAAGACCTGAGCGTGGCTGAGCGTTACCGCATTCGTCAGGAGTTGAGCCTGGCAAAGCTGAATGAGCTTAAGGCCTGGTTGGAAGCCAACGTCACACGCGTGCTAAAAGACTCCCTGACTCGCAAGGCGATGGAGTATACGCTTAACCAGTGGCCAACCCTTGTGGGTTACTGCGAACGTGGCGATCTACAGATCAGTAATGTCTTGGCTGAAAATGCCATCCGTCCCTTCGCTTTAGGCCGAAAAGCCTGGTTGTTTGCCGATACCCCTCAAGGGGCACGTGCCAGTGCAACCTGTTACTCATTGATAGAAACGGCTAAGGCGAATCAGCTCGAACCGGCTGCTTATATCCAGCATGTCCTGGAACATATCGCTGAAGCTGAGACAGTAGAAGCGTTAGAGCAACTGCTGCCATGGAATGTATCGATGGATAAAACTCCGAAAAAAGTGGCGCAATACGATTAGAGTCAAGGTGCGGATTTAGCGGCGCTTACACTATTTTAGAGCGAAAAAGCCGCTTTTATTTAGTTAGGAAAGTGACTAGTAAACGTGCCGATGCGGTGGCTGAAGCAACGATAGATATGCTACAGCCTTTCAAAGCTTTGGTTCACAGCATTACCGCCGACAACGGCTTAGAATTCGCTGACCATGAACGCATTGCTCGTGAACTGGAAACTGATGTTTACTTTGCAGACCCCTATGCGTCTTATCAGCGTGGCGCAAACGAAAATGCAAATGGGCTCTTGCGTCAATACATACCCAAGGGCACGGATTTGCGGACAGTAACCCAAGCCTTGATTGCAAAGGCTCAAGTAAGGCTGAACCTGCGTCCCAGGAAAATACTGGGTTTCATTCAACCAGACGTAATTTTTAAAGAGCAATTGCGACAGAATATAAGCGGGTGTTGCAGTTAATAGTTGAATTCAGGCTCTGTTATTTTTTGACTGATTCCCGACTTTGCTTTTGCAGAAAGTATCAAGTTATGATCTATATTAAGCTTCAACTCAATACGTTCAACAAATGGCTTCAATTCTGGGTCAACTGGTACGACCAAATTGTCATAGGTAACTCTGGAATCCATTGCAGCCATCTGTTGTGCATTTTCTGGACGACATAATTGAATTTTTGCTTTACCATCTCTAGGGTCAACGCAATAAAGTATTATTGACTCATCAGGAGTTCCCTGTCCAACAATAGGTAAAGGGGTACCTGCGCGAAAAATCTTGAGATATGAATTTCTTGCCTCACGTACTTCAATCGGTTTAGCTAAAGTAAGTCTCGCGTTATCGTGAGCAATCCATGCGCATCCTTCAGATATGATTCTATCGCCCCTATCAGAACAATTAAGTCTATCAATACTGAATTTTTCGATGAGTCTCTCTTTTATCCGCGGCATATTAATCATACCGCCAGTTGCTAAACACAGGCTAATCCGTCGCTGATCAATGTCAAGTTTTTTTAGTAGTTCATCTATTTTAGATAAGCCTCTGTTTATGAGGTGCTCACTAATTAAATCGAGATCTTCTCTAGCAAGTTCAATTTCAATATCAGGATCAGTGTCGTCATCAAATGCAAAAAAGTCTTCTACGTAAATATGTTCAATGCTACGTGTTGAAAGTCGTATTTTTGCTTTTTCACAAAAGTCTAAGAGTCTTGCTCTTGCACCAACCTGAACAGGTGGTGTGGTCTCTAAGCCACGTTCCTTGAGTTCGGCATTTAAGACATAATCTACGATAGCCTCGTCTACATAATCACCACCAACTTCGTTATCACCCTCGTTAGCAATCTGTGTTATGCGATTATCCAAGATATGGCATAAAGTTAAGTCTAATGTTCCACCACCCCAGTCATAAACAAGAACAAGTTTGTCATGGTACTTTTCTAAAGCATTTGTCATGTTTCCATCGACACGGAAGTGAGCATATAGTGCAGCTAGAGGCTCATGAACAAACTGGACAATGTTAATTCCAGCCTGCAAGAATGCATCTCGAAGTTCACTTCTTGCACGACCATCCATTGCAACAGGAATAGAAACGATCGCTTTTTCAAAATCGCAATGATCAACGACATCCTGTTCAGATGACTTTAAGGCTGATTCTTTTAGGTAGCGTATTACATCTCGCACAACTTCTGATGGCTGATATTCCTTACCTTCAATGTATTTAGAACCCTTACCAAGCAGCCTCTTTGGTGCTCTAATTATATCACCAACGTTGCTAACCCCAGCATTCTCTAATCGAGATTTTGCAGCTTTACCAACAACTGGAACACCACTGTCATACGTAATGATTGAAGGGTAGGGGGTGTTACTACCGTCTAAAAAATACCTCGCCTTTTCGGTTAAAATTACAGTGATTAAACTGTTAGTGGTACCGAAATCTATTCCTATTGTCTTAGCCATTGTATTTTTCCTTCAACTTGCTGCAATGTATCGTCCAATTTAATATCTACTACTCTAGTCTTTGGTGGTGTTCTTGAGTTTGCAGCTAAAGCACTTCGCAACAGCGGAGCCAACTCTTGTTCTAGAAAGCTTGATATATTCCCTTTGAGAGTGTCCAGCTCATCTCTTTGGTGTATTCCTTGGTGACTAGCTTTCTCTTTTGATAAGGTTAATTCATCCTCAAGGCTAACGATTTTGCTTGATAAGTCTTGAACTTGGTTCTTTGTGGTGTCAGCTTCTACCTTTAATTGTGATATTTCTTCGGTCAAAGCCTGAACTTTCAACCTCAAAGTCTCTACATGCGATCTAGAATGACTCAGATCATTTGCTAGCATAGACTGTTGTCGACTGAAGTAGTTGATAAAAAAAGCAAAGCCATCACGACTATTTGATATGGCCATTTTAGCTGCGAAACCAAGAGCTCTTCTCTCTACTGATTCAGATGCAACTGTGTCAACCCCAAATGTTTCCTTCGATAATTCTCTAAAAATCTGTTTTAAGTCAGCATATCCTCTATAAAACAGCCAAATTGAGGCAATGCACTTAATAATGTTTTTACGGGAATCCGTCAGAGGTTTTGGTTTTCCATTTTTGTCAATGCCGTCATTAATATTATCTATCTGATCCATCATGAAGCTGACACGGTTAGCAATATCGCATTTATCCATCCATGCTTGAAATACATATTTCGTTTGGACTTTGCTTAAATCACCTTCGTCACTAATTACATATTCAATATGCTTCATGACTGTATCGCGCAAAGATACCCCTCCTAGTCCTTCAAGCAAAAACTCGGCTAGGGAGATGAGTAGTTTATTGTCTTTGTCTCCATTTTTTGAAAGCTGTAGCAGTTGTTCGTGCTGATCGGGTGTTAGCCTAGATTCAAGATCAATTTTATTGAAAGCATTTTTGTAAGCTTTGTTAAAATTCTGACCCTGATAAAGATTAGCAATGTAATCGAACAATTCTGTTGGAGGCAATACAGAAGCGCTGGTAGAATTGATAGCAATAGCATCTGTTTTTATCGAATCGCCTTTTTCTTCATCCGGCTTAATTTCTCTTGGAACTGAATCATCAGTAACAATAGATGGAATTTCACTTTTGTCAGTCATTAAATAAACCTATTTTTTCTGCTGCTACTTCTTTAAAGGTTGAGGCATGTTTTACTTTTCGAAAGTATTCCATTGCTTTGTCATTTTCTGAAACATCTAGATAGTGGCACATCAATGCAAAGTTTACCTTATGTTGATCATCCAAACTGATACTTGATGTCTTAATCATGTTTTCTAATGACTTTACGCTAGATCTTCTATAGGACTCACCCTTAGTGCAAAACATCACTAAAGATTCAGTAATCGAATCGATTGGTAAAAGCGTTGCTTCAGAGCCTGAGTCAATATCAATTTCATGAAAGCTACCAGTAATCATAAACCTGGATACAGCTGATAGTTGTGGAAGGAAAGATATATCCATTGATCGATTAAATTGATTCCTGGAAAAAAGGATTGCAAATTTAATGCTTTTCGACAACTCAGTATCAATATGACTAAGAGCATCCAATGCTTCACCAAACTTGATATTGAACTCTTCAAATTTTAGACCACTCGTTCTGACTCGATCTTTTGCCATAACCCCAGAAACGTAACATCCCAGCCCGCCAGCATAAGCGTTAGCACATTTGACTTCATGTAGCTTTGTGTCAAATTGCCTAAGCTTAGTGCTCGATAATTCCTGGCCACTGAATACTTCTTGAAAACATCGTTCAACAGCATCTAATTCCTCATCGGATATTAAATCAAATATCAAACTAACTTCAACCTGATAGGATTGATACGAAAGCTTAACAACTCTCCTTCCCGATTGGTTTGCAACCAGAGCGTCTAGCATTTCACTTGGATCATCATATGCAACTTCGTCTAAAGATACCCACTCAGCATTCTCAAACGCTAAGTCTTTTCGATAAAGTTGTTGTTTTAGAGAGATAGTGTCACTGCCTACAGCTGAACCGTGTATCATAAGGTAAGGGCGTTTAAGTGGATGAGCCAAAATTTTGTGGTCTTGAAGTAACTGCAAAGATTCAAAAGTTAAGTCACAATGAGGGCAAATATATACCCTCGGTGGTGGCGTAACATTCTCAAAGTCTGAGTCGGGAATTTTGACGCTTCCAGCCGCATCCCCTTTATAAATGACTAAAAACCCCACTTTATCTTCAATCCTCTTGATGATAGTGACTTAAATCTGAATGATATCGTTATTACAAGTCACGTATAGTTACCTTACAGTATATCAACTTTACATATATTCAAATATAGACTAATTTAGATCCATGTCTAGCATTAGTTGAATTACAATGGTTACAGAAAAACACGAAGTGTTACTCCGAATGCGTGCTATAGAGCTATTAGCTCTTTGGGAAGGACGTATCATTACAAACAGGCTTGTAGACTGGTTCGGTGTAAGCAGACAACAGGCATCTTTAGATATCAAAAGGTATGTATCAGAGCGTAACCCAGGCTCCTTAGTCTACAGTCCTTCCGCTAAAGGTTATGTCCCGTCGCCCAATTTTCATCCTGTGATCTCTCACGGGCATGTGAGTGAGTATCTCAATCTGATTGCTGGAATACCAAAAGAACCAATAGCCATTACTCTAGAGGCTAATGATCATATTACAGCGATTCAATTACCCGATTGTTCAGTAATGCCTGAGGTGTTAAGGGAGGTCATTAAGGCGTGTAAAGCAAAATTTTCATTAGAGATTATCTACGCTTCTATGTCTAACCCAACACCTCATAATAGGTCTATCAGTCCTCATACGCTGATTTATACAGGATTTCGCTGGCACGTTCGTGCTTTTTGTCATACTCGACAAGAGTATCGTGACTTTATTCTATCAAGGATATTTGAACCAAAACTCAGCAAAGCTCAATATGTTGGCTCTAGCAATGACTATTTATGGAATGAATTTTTTACACTAATTCTTATTGCAAATCAGCATCTTAGTCTTGAACAAAAAAAGTTGATTGAGCAAGATTTCTGCATGTCGAATGGTAAACTAGAAGTACATGTTAGAAAAGCACTTGCGCATTACGTATTACAAAGGTTTCAAGTGGGTATTACAGATGTTGATGCGAGTGAAAAGTTGCGCTTTCCTGTCATGATTGCTAAAAAATGTAAGGTCCAACTTGAAAATCTGCTATTTGAATCAGAAGAGAAAGAAGAGTTGCCATCGCTAAATTTGGTAACCAGCCCTAAAAAAAGCAAGATGGATACATAAATGAATAAACAACTGCCCAGGTTCATAGCTGAACTTAAGCTTCTTGATGGTTATCTAGAGAATCTTCGATCATATTATGAAGAATTTGGAATTCTCAATATTAGATATATTCATATCAACTACTGAAGATAAGGTGTTCATTGAAAGGGAATGTTGGTGGAAAAAAGTTCTTAAAACAAGAGTTTTTGGATGCAATATAAACTAATTTTAAAGTAGGAGCGTATCTTATGTTTCCGCGAATAAACGAAGAGTTTACATCCATGAAATATCTCATACTTCATGGTATTGTTTCTTACTCATTTGTTTTTGAGCTCGATAAAAAAATAAATGGCATTAAGGATAGATATAAATCTCAAAAGCACCTTTTTAATAGTTCTGATATTCAGTTCTTAGAAAAATCTGAAGCTTTCCTTAATCTTGTTGAGCGATGTTTAGAATATAAATTGAAAAAATCAGATTATTATGGCTTAGAATTTATTGTCTCAGATTTAGAGAAAATTAGTAAGGAAATAGAAAAACTGAACGATTGGAATTTCAGACCAATTAGAAACGAAATTCAAGAAATAAGAAATTATTTTATTGATTTAGATAGGAGTGATTCTGAATGAATTTGATTAAGTCTATTTCTGTATTTTTTTTGTTGATTTCATCTATATATTCTGTATACGCAGAAGATAACAAAGCTTCAATAGAGTATTATAATAAATGTATTGAAGATCAAGGTGGAATTTCTAATGGTGCTATTGTCTCATGCACAAATGAAGTGATACGGCATTCAGATGAAATAATAATGGCTCTTGTTGACGAGATATCAATGGTTGATAATTATCCATATGAAAAGCCAAATCAGGCTATGATTGACTATGAGATAGAAATGAAAGAGATGTTTGAAAGTTCAATATATCCATATTTTGAATCTTCAGCAAACATATGTAAATATTTTTCTTTTCATGTTGGTGGACCAGCTGGCCCAATTTGTAATATGGACTTTAGACTTCAATTATTAGAAGCTTTGAAGAGATATAGATGAAAAATGCAAGTTTCTTGAGATTACTAATGTTCTAAATTTGCTAGTTAATTTAAACCTTTACCACCAAGCCACAAATCCCCCCTATTGTTCTTTCTTGGCTTGAACCTTTTAATGTATTCCCTGAATTCAACTATTAACTGCAACACCCGCTTATATTCTGTCGCAATTGCTCTTTAAAAATTACGTCTGGTTGAATGAAACCCAGTATTTTCCTGGGACGCAGGTTCAGCCTTACTTGAGCCTTTGCAATCAAGGCTTGGGTTACTGTCCGCAAATCCGTGCCCTTGGGTATGTATTGACGCAAGAGCCCATTTGCATTTTCGTTTGCGCCACGCTGATAAGACGCATAGGGGTCTGCAAAGTAAACATCAGTTTCCAGTTCACGAGCAATGCGTTCATGGTCAGCGAATTCTAAGCCGTTGTCGGCGGTAATGCTGTGAACCAAAGCTTTGAAAGGCTGTAGCATATCTATCGTTGCTTCAGCCACCGCATCGGCACGTTTACTAGTCACTTTCCTAACTAAATAAAAGCGGCTTTTTCGCTCTAAAATAGTTACGATAGCCCCCGTTCCTTGTTTGCCAATGACCGTGTCTATTTCCCAGTCTCCATAGCGGCCTCGATCATCAATAATCCCAGGCCTATCGTGTATTGAGCGCCTACCCAGGATACGGCCCCGCTGCTTGTGAAGCCGCTTTTTATAACGTTTCAACCGATGTCTCAGGTGGGTGAACAAGGTGCCACCCTCATTAAAATCAGCCAGTACATAGTTATAGATCCACTCGTGACTGACGGTGTAACCAATCCTGGTGCAAATAGCCGATATCTGCTCAGGACTCCAGTCAAGTTCGAGCATGAACTCAACGGCATTCCTTGTGTTCTCACATATTCGCTTAGCTTTTGGCTTTAAACGGCGAAATAATGAGCGCTGTTGAGCTCTATCGGGGTCATAGTGACCTGCTTCATTTTTGTTACGTCGCAACTCTCGATTGACGGTCGAAGGTGCAATGTTTAGCTTTCTTGCAATCTCTCGCTGCGAAAAATCCTGTGAGAGCAGCAAAGAAATCTGGTATCGTTGTCCCTCGGTCAGCTGCCGATAACTCATGTGTAGATCTCATTTTTTTTGGTCGAAAAATAAGGCTACCACATTTCGGTAGCTGGCCTCTCTCCGACCTGGCCCATCACATGAGTGTTGCGGTTATTATCTGAATTCAGGTTCTTCTTTACTAATGCCCAATGCTTGTGCCTTTTCTTCTACATCTCTATGCCACGCTCTGTAAAATTCTTTTCTTTTTTCAGAGATTTGTGCAGAAATTAATTTGTTATCATTATTCTGTTTTTTAGCCTTTTTTTTATTGCTATTGTTCATAAGATTAGATTACCTGTGTCAGTAAATACTGAAGCTACTCCAAAGATTTCGTAGCTGCTTAAGACTGTTCCTTCAATAATCAGTTCTGGCTTTGTTCAAGAGCATCATGAAGAGTATGGTTACGTTCAAGAAGTTCAGATTGCAATCCCCCCATTTTAAGCAGCAGTTATTCGTAGAAAGTTAAGCCGCTTGCAATAGTTGTTTGGGAGGAACGCCTCCGATAGCCTAAAGTCACACAGAATTCTGAACGCCCTCTACATCATTTCAATTGCAGTTTTTTATTTCGCCTGCACAAACAGCAATCTATTCATTGAACAGTCACAACTTAACCAGTACTCATCTGCTTGTTTTTTAATGCGAGTTTTAGTGTTACCACATTCAGGACATGCTGTTTTCATCGATGTATTGGTGTCACAACTACCACATTGAACATAGTAACCAAACTTGCCATATTTAGCGGTTAGGTTTTCTGTCTCGTCACAGTTTTTGCATGCGATACCGATCACTGATGTGCCCAGCACCTCGTCACTTTTTTGAGTGTTTGATGGGCTGACAATTTCAACTGGTTGGCTAATGGTGTTAGTTTTATCATCGAAAGATATTTTTGGTTCTTCGATTTTTAATTCTTCGATATTTGGTTTTGATTGACATGTATCAAGCAAAAATTGCCCGATATTGTTTAGCTCATTTTGACTGAAGTAGGGTTTAGTTGAGAAGGCTGAGCCTAGTTTTGAGTACCCGCCAATTTTTTTGACTTCGTCCGAAATGCTCTCGCTTTTGATAACTTGCTTGCTTATATCGCTTGGCATTTCTTCTCTATGTAAAATGCAATTATTCGATACAGTACATAAGACAGCCCACTCTCGATACCTGACTTGTGTTTGAATGCCGAGTAGTTTGCCTAAAAATAATTCAACGTTATCGATGAGTAGCTGGCGTAATAAGTCCTTTTGTAATCCTGCTTGGATGATAGGCGATGGCATACCTGACCATTGTCCTTTGTAACTCCGTGACCATTCACCACGTGTGTTAACTTTCACTTCACCATAGATGCTTTTAGACTCAATGATAATAAAACCTGCGCGATGTACGATGAGGTGATCAATTTGCGCAACTTCGTCGTTGAAGGTGAAGCGAAAGTCATTCAAAACCAGTATGTTTTCATCATCCTTAAATGCGCGTCGTAGGTAAAAAGCCACATCCTTTTCTTGTTTATCACCGGCTGCCAAACGTGGATCTTTAGTGTCTAAAAAATCCTTTTGCTTCAGAATCGTCATTACCGCTCCATGATATGAAATAATGCAGTTATATCAGTAGTCTAAGCTTTAACGACCGATTTTCCAACCACAACATTCAACCACTGCTCATCCCTATCTGGCCGTTTGTCCTCTGTAATCCATTGCTTAAGCACTGTCAGATTAGGGCGTTGCGCCATTAAAGCCGCAAAGCGTGCCTCATTCATATCCGTAAAAACACGTCCAGCTTTTTCCCGTTCGCCATCCCCATATTTAAACGACATATACCAAACACCGTCAGGTCTCAACGCTGCTTCAAACTGTCTGATTACCAACGGCAGTTGTTTTTCAGACAGGTGGAGGAGGGAAGCACAGGCCCATATGCCGTCATACACTTCAATGTCAGTGACGGACTCTAGGGTTTGATGTTTAACGTTCAATCCGGTGTAGGATGAGGCAAGTTTGACCATTTCTATTGAGGCGTCCATGGCTTCAACCCGAAAGCCTAACTCCATAAACGCTTTAGCATCGCGACCTGAACCACATCCGGCGTCTAAGATGCATCCATTCGGTTTTACTTGCGTGATAAATGGCTGATAGAGTTCACTCATATCTACCTGAATGGTATCGTTAAAAAACTGTTGAGCGTTTTGGTTGTAAAAATCTAGCGTCATCGTTAAGTTCTTTTGTTCTGAAATGGATTGAGTTTACAGTAACTTCGTTAACACCTATTCCCAGATCCGATGGGTGAACGGACATGACCACACACGGATGGATCGCTTTGAAACAGACTGTCGAAAATTACCCCGAATTTCAGCCTCAATTATTAGAAACACTGACTCAAAGACTTGAGAGCCACGGGTTTGAGTTTCAATACTGTCTATTAAGAGGTGTGTTGTTCTATCAGTGTGAGTCTGACATTGCGTTAATCATCGATCATCTCATCTGCCATCGTGAGCATCCCTATTCTTACACTGAGTACACCAAAGAGCAAAACAGCCTGATGCATCAGTATGCCCAGGTCTATCGAATTAGTGTTGATGATGAGCGCGAATTAGAAGAACAGTGGCGTCTGCTGCAGCGTTATCTCGAACGTGATTTCAGCGAAGATGAAATTCGCAGTGGCGGTAACCGAACTTTATCTGAGATTGATCCAACGTTACCTGAGTCTTTTTTTGAACAAGCCTTTATCGATTGCTATGGTCGTGAAGCGCTAGACCGTGTGTCGCGTGAATTGCCAATGATCGATATCAAAGGTCAAACGCGCTGGGTGGATTATTACCTGCACCGTCAAGATGGGGGTGATATCGCCATTGAGAAAAACGGTGAAACCTATCACCACCCTATTATTACCGGTAAAGCGCAGTACCAACGTCAATTGGTTAAACAGAATTCATTGGTTGCCTATGGCGCGAAAGTGTTTCGGTGGTCGATGGAGGGGATGCGTTTTGTTGATAATTTTCATGAAGAACTGAAGCGCTTTTTCGGTCCGGCCGAGTATTTCCAGCTAGCGCAAAAGGTATCGGTTTCCCGTAACTTTGCGTTGCTAACGCATCAAGTGAATCAGATCGATGCGCTGAAGCAGGCGAGAGGATCAGGCAACAATGCGTTCTTAGTGGTCTTGCCAACAGGTACCGGTAAAACTGAAGTGTTGATCGCTGATTTTGCTGAACAGTATAAAGCGGGTTTGGCTAAAAAGTGCTTGGTGATGGTGTCTTCTAAACAGTTAAAGCTGGATCATATTCAGAAGTTTACCCTTCGGCTCTGTGATCATGCTATTCAGGGTTTGAGTGTGGGGGAAAGAGTAGATTGCGATATTGTCGTTCAGACCTATTCAATGCTGAGTCGTCATTTTCATGCATTGCCATCACACCTGTTTGACTACCTTGCGGTCGATGAGGCACACCATGCAACCGCGCCGACGGTTAAGAAAGTGATTCAGCACTTCTGCCCGAAAACGTTGATCGGTTTAACGGCAACGGATAAACGCTTGGATGCTCGAAAACTTGAAGATATTTTTGGCAGTTATGATACTGACTTAAGCCTGGTCGATGCGATTAAAGAAGGTTTATTGTCGCCCATTAAAGCTTTTCGTTTGCACAGTAATCTGGACTTCAGTGACATTCGATTTAATGGTAAAGACTACCTCTCAACCGATCTACAAAAGCATGTCATTGTGCCATCACGCGATCAGTTGGTGGTGGATACCTTACTAAAATACTTTGTCGATACTGAGCTTAATCGCAAGCAGGGCATTATCTTTTGTGTTTCGGTGAAGCATGCTGAAAGCCTCGCAAAGCTGATGAAGCTGCATAAAATTTCAGCTGTGGCCGTCAGTGGTAAAGACAATAAATCAACCGCCTATATTCAAGACTACCAAGACGGAAAAATTCAATTCCTGACCACTTGTTCATTATTGAATGAGGGCTGGGACTCACCGCACACTTCCGTAATTGTGATGGCAAGACCAACGATGTCAAAGGTGCTTTACACCCAGCAGCTTGGACGTGGCACTCGAAAGTGTGCAGGCAAAGAAGCCTTGTATGTAATTGATGTAGTGGATAACTACGGTGCCAGTTCGGGTGTGAACAAAATGCCTTGGTCGATTCATGCATTACTTGGAGTACCTGAATACAGACCCTGGGAGTCGGTTCTAGACACGGACAAGCCAGCGCTAACATCAGAAGAGGTGATACTTGCGGGTCTATATGAACAGGAACGGTTGTTGGAAAAAATTAATATCTTTACCTTTGAAAGTGAATATCCCGATCATATCAGCGATGAACAGTTAGCACGTGAGTTGTTTGTCTCTACCGGAACTGTGAACAGTTGGGTAAAGAAGGGTAGAATTACTCCGGCAGTCAGCATTCCTCTCGGACGCCGAGTCTTAAATTACTATGCTGCTGATCAAGTTGAGCAGATACGAGCAGTGTTAGATCTTAAAAAACACGATGAAACAACGATCTATGAAGATTTTTGGGAGTTCGTTAGGGAAGGGAATTACACCTTTTCCTATAAAATCGTGATGATGTTGTCATTTTTGGAAGTGATGGATCACAACGGTGAGTGTCATTTGGATACGTTGGTTGAAAAGTATACAGGCTTCTACCGGGACAGACTGGAGCAAGGGTTGCCCGTCGATAGACCTAAGTGCCCATATCAAGACAAAGACTTTCTGGCCAATTCAACCCTGATAAAAACCAGCTTACTACAAAACCCTTTCGAGAAATTTGAGCGCAAACGCTTTATGTATCACTGCAAAGATCTTAATCACATTGCCTTCTCAACTGTGCTGTGGAGCAAGATTGGTCATGGTGAAGAGGTTAAGGTGTTGAAAGAGCATTATCGGGTCGAGTTGGAGCGGTATTATGAGCAGATATAAGTACCAGGTAGATGAGTTTTTATTCTGCCCTGAGTCTTCTTTTTAGGATTGTGATACATAGCTTTATGAGCCAGTCAAAAATACTCAATTATCTTAGGGAACCAGCGATTAAGCCGGAGCTTTTACTCTGCTGACGGCACTCATTCTCAATCGAGTGCTTTTTAAGCAGATTTTTGCCGTTATTGGCCGATATAAAGCCATTGATGGCTAAACTTTATCGTTTTCCCGTGCCAATCCTGAATTTAGGCGGATTTAGGCTGCCAGCGCAACATTTGGTCTACTCGAACGATGTTAGCCAATGCAAATAGCATCGCCAGTTGATTGTCATTTTTCTGTAATCCTTTGTACTTGGCTTTCACAAATCCAAACTGACATTTGATGATGCGGAACGGATGCTCCACTTTGGCACGGATACTGGCTTTTAGGTATTCAATTTTGATGGCGACTTTGTTTTTACGCGGATGTTTTTTCAATGCTCTGACTTTGCCAGGACGTTGAGCTATCAGCCACTCCACGCCTGTCTCTTTAAGCTCTTCCCGTTTCTCAGCACCTTGATAACCTGCATCACCCGACACAAATTCCTCTTCACCATGCAGCAGGTTATTGAGTTGATTCAGGTCGTGTTCGTTCGCAGGGGTTGTTACCAACGAGTGGGTTAAACCACTCTTGGCGTCTACGCCTATATGAGCCTTCATGCCGAAGTGCCAGTCGTTGCCCTTCTTTGTCTGGTGCATATCCGGGTCGCGCTGATTGCTTTTATTCTTGGTGGAGCTCGGCGCTTCGATGATCGTGGCATCAACCAGTGTGCCTTGCCGCATCATGACACCGCAGTCAGATAACCAGCGATTCACGGCTTTGAGTATCTTGCGGGCCAGTTTGTGTTTTTCCAGTAAATGCCGAAAGTTCATGATGGTGGTCCGATCAGGAATAGCCCCATCCAGTGATAAATGAGCAAACAACCGCATGGACGCAATCTCATAGAGTGCATCTTCCATGGCCTCATCACTGAGACTGTACCACTGCTGCATGCAATGAATACGCAGCATGCTTTCAAGTGGATAGGGACGGCGTCCATTGCCAGCTTTGGGATAGTGCGGCTCGATGACATCTAACAGCTGTGGCCAAGGCAATAAAGCATCCATCCGAGACAGGAAAATCTCTTTACGAGTCTGGCGGCGTTTACTGGAAAATTCACTATCGGCAAAGGTGAGTTGATGGCTCATGGAATGAATGTCTTTGTTGATGGCTATTGGCTCAGATTATCTCACATCAGGGACTTGATCGCAGGTTCCTTAGTGGTTACAGCCTGCAGGTTCAGCAGCAGGCGATGGCATTGTTAGATAACAACAAATCTGGCGTTTGGTTACAGAAAAAATATCCGCAAGTGCATGATTTGGTGTCAGATAGGGCTTTGTACGACTATGCCCAAGGCATCAAGAATAGGTATATGCGCAGCTCAACACCGATCAGCAAGGTGGTTTATGATGATAAAATTCATATCATTAATAATGCGTTAGGCCTTCATACCTATGTATCTCGGGTGCAGGGCGCTAAGTTGAAGTCGAAAAACGAGATTCGTGTTTCTTCGTTATTTCGTAAAGTGCCGGAGCCATTTTTACGGATGATTCTGGTCCATGAGCTCGCACACCAGCGTGAAAAAGAGCATGACAAAGCGTTTTACAAGCTCTGTTGTTATATGGAGCCTGAGTATCATCAACTTGAGTTTGATCTTCGCTTGTACCTGTGTCACCGAGATCGTTTTGGTGATTTATGGGTAAGGTCAACATATTAATCAAACCCATTTTGAGCTGTAGTCTAAGGAATGAAGATTTTACTCTGACCTCTATCACCTCAGTTTTGGCATCACCACATTCAGAGCAAGCTATATTCAACGCGGCATTGGTCTAAGTTATCTTCCTCCACCACCAGCGGGCCAAATGACCCATTGAACACTTGTTGCAGGGAAAATAAATCCTTTGATGAGTATGATCATATCGCTAAGTCTATTGAAGCCCGGCTTTCAAGAGGATGTTGCTTTGAAGAAGCTCTGATAGCAGAAATATCTGAATGGTTTTTTGAAGGAAAAAACTTCGATTCCGGCATGCTTGGTAGCACTATTCAACTATACAACCAAATGAAATGATCAAGCTATGGATGTATATTTGTTTTAAGCAACAGTAAATGTCGTACCAGTAGATATCATGGACTCAATTGAGGACATCATTGAGGATAAACCATGAAAAGCGTTGCCGTTATCGGATCAAGAACATTTGCCGATTATGATCTGTTAGAAGAGACCTTAGTGAATTATCAGATTAGCAAACTTATAGGGTGGTGCAAAGGGTGCCGGCTCTCTGGCTGAGCGGTATGTGCAACTAACCACGACATTGAGCTAGTTGTTTTTAAACCCGATTGGAAAAAATATGGTCGTTACTTGTGAGGTTAGGTATGTACGACATACTGGGTGATATACATGGCTATGCAGATGAGCTTGAATTGTTGCTAGCTAAAATGGGTTACCAGCGGATTAACACAGTTTGGCAACATCCAACACGCGTCTTGATCTCTGTTGGCGATTTAATCGATCGAGGTCCACAGCAAAAAAGAACGGTCGATATCATGCGATCCATGCAAGAGTACCGCTCTGCCATCGTCATTCAGGGTAATCACGAATTTAACGCGATTTCTTATGCAACCTATGATGCAAACGAAAAGCCACTTAGAGCACACACACCCAAAAACAAAAAGCAGCACCAACAGTTTCTGAACGAGATGGAGAATCATCAAGACTGGTATAAAGACACTATTCACTGGTTTACATCGTTACCGTTGCTGTTAGATTTACCTGAATTTCGTGTGGTGCATGCTTGCTGGCATTCAGATTCAATTCATGGGCTCAAGACCTACACCGACGAACACTTTAGGCTTCTGCCAAGTGCTTGGGTTCATGCCAATGATCCTGATCACCCGTTATACCATGCCATCGAAGTGTTAATGAAAGGATGGGAGCTCAAACTTCCTGAAAACTATAGCTTTACCGATAAGGATGGGCATGTTCGGGATAGCATTCGTACGCAGTGGTGGTTGGATCAGAACAGCACTTACCGAAGAATTGCCCTCGGAGTGCCTAATACAGACAGCCTCCCAGATTGCACTATCTCATCCGATGAAATGCCGGGTTATGATAATCAGAAACCACTTTTTATTGGACATTATTGGTTGAAGGCTTCCCCGTATCCGACGATTGTCTCCAAACACGTCGTCTGTGTTGATTGGTCCGTTGCCGATAAAGGTGCTCTCGCTGCCTATCAGTTCGATGACGGTGACCTTAAGCCTGAAAATTTTGTGACGGTCAGTGTGCGGCCTCATGATCATTTCAGTCTTGAGCAGTTGTCTGAAGCCTTTTATTTGGCAGACCCAATGAATACCTGTTGTGTCGAAAATGATTGCACAGATGAGTATGAGTATCTTGCTGCACAGGTTAGAGCTTCGCTTGATGACCAAACTGCACTGTATGACGCTGTTGAACAAGCGTTAATAGATTCCTTTGATGATCTTGTGGAGTCGCGTCACGTAGCAAAGGTCCTTATCAAATTAGGCGAACTCATCCATTGAGTTCGCTCACGCAAAATGAGTCATCAATTTGTGGTGTTTTTAGCGTTTGTATCTTTGAGTATGGCATCACTAAGGTTCGGTACTCAATGACGCACCTGTGAAGCTAATGGAAGAGTTTTGTGTAATCTGTTAGCGTTTTTACAATATTCCCATGTGTTCTTCAGTTCATGGCTGCTGTTTAAAAATAATATTTGCTCTACCACCCTGAGTGAGGAGACTTGGTAGCCCAGTCGCTCCATGTAACATTCTTTAGTGTGGTTAAAATCTGGATGCTTGGTAAGCTCGTGGCAGAGGTCTAGGTAGCGATAGTACAGTTGGGGATCTTTGAGCATGCTGTATCTGTATCGCTTTCCCAATAAAAATTTCATCACCCGGCTATCCCAAATGGCATACACATCAGGGTTAACGAAGTGAAGTAGTTTCGATGTGCCGACAAGTGAGTTGTTGATAACACCTTTTAGAAAGTAAAGGCTTTCCATAGATAAAGGTTCAAAACACCTGGCGCGACAAAGTATGTCAGCGGCTTGTTTGGCTTTCTCATCAAACAGGTTTTTATTCGATTGGTCGTTATTCATAGATTTATACCGCAGAATCGTTGGCATCCAAGAATAGGTGAAGCTAGAACCAATAATAAAATCATGCTCAGTAATCACAGCTCTATCTGAAAAATAGCGCACAAAGTAGGGATAGGACCAGTCGTAATCCTTTTGTGTATCCACTGAATTCAATACACCCGCTTGGTCCATGATTTCGTTTAATAAAGCATTCATTCCACTATTACCCTCTGAATTCCAGCATCTGAATAATCCGTTTTGAAAATACCTAATCCAAACACATCTGTTATGGCCCGCCGAGATTGCAATTTTCCAAGTGCTGCCAAATGCTCAGGCGTCTTGATGAAAAAATGCGCCAGGATCTTTCTGACCTGTGGCGCTTCTGGCATATGAGATTCAGTGTGCCAGTCAGTCAAAAGAAATACAGCCTGTTTTAGCGTGCCAGCACTGGCATCACCCCTTAAAAATTCATGGTATACCAGTTGTTCCATCCGTGACATCTGCTTAATCGGCAAGGGCGCATGCTGTCTTCATATGTAATGTTGTAATTCTCTTTCACACATTGGCTCAGGGCAGGGTGTGTGCATTAAATGATCTGGGCACTCGGGTTCGTCATGAAAGATATTGACTTGAAATTGATCAGTAAGACCTACCTTTGTGTAAAGGTAGGCGGCACCAATGAGATGATTAGACGCATGTATTGCTATGGAGATCAGTGTTCTTTTTGGACCTCCATCCAGCAAAGACAGTGCTGATTCATCATTGCTTTCAACGTAATTAAACAGTTTTTTAAGTTGAATGAGGTCTGACAGGCAGTCCTGAATATGAAAGGCTAAATCATCTATGGTTGATGATTCGTCGTCACTGCTCAAACTCGCCACTAAAATGTCTTTAACTCTGCGCATAGGGTGATTCGACTAAAATATTTTATTGCTGTGTATTGTAAAGATGTATTGCGACAATATTTGTCGTATGTTCGCGTAAACTCATACATATATGGAACACAACTAGATTCCAGTACATAGGGTAAGCGTCATGCTGGATACACAATCTATTGAGAGGGCAGCAGCCTATCTGAGGTCGGCGAAACGATTAGTCATTCTGGCGGGTGCTGGTATGAGTGCTGACAGTGGATTACTCACCTTCCGAGATGCCACTGGGTACTGGAAAAGTGATGACCGTAATCAATTTTCCTTGGCCAGCTACTCTCTGTTCGAAAAAGAACCACGGGCATCCTGGAAGTTTTACGCTAAACGTATTCGACAATATCGTCTAACAAAGCCTCATCCTGGTTATGAAATTTTGCACAAGTGGTGCACACGTGTCGGCAGTCACCGTTCATTTGTATTGACGTCAAACACAGATGGTCATTTTTTGAAGTCAGGTTTCAATCCGGATCAAGTGTATGAATGCCATGGATCGCTTGAGTCTATGTATTGCAGTGATAAACATTGCGATACCCGTAAAATTGGATTAATGAGCATTACCGATGATCAGTTAAACTTGATAGAAGATGGCATTCTACCGAAGTGTGGCTGTGGGCAAGTGTTGCGACCGCATGTGCTGATGTTTGGTGATCGTAGCTTTCTTCATCACGCTGATGAAAAGGCCTATTTGAATTGGCAAAGTTTTGAGAAGCACTTAGCGTCTAGCCGTGACTTTCTTGTGCTAGAGATTGGTGTGGGTTCAACCGTCACGACACTAGAAGATAAAACTTGGGCATTGGCAAAACAGGCCTTAGCTGTGCTGCAGATCAATATCTGCAAGGCTGCACCTAATGATTCACCCTGTCCATGGCTTAACCTCGATGGCACAGCGTTAACGGTATTAGAATCAGTACATGAAGAGATGAATAAATACGCAGATGATCAGTAAGTATTGTTGGCGAACTAAGCGGATTGAAAAAATGCTTGATGATCATGAGTGGAATCAAGTGTGGTCATTATCCCAGGCCAATATGGAAAATTATGCGGTGCTATCAACTCAAGGTGTTGATAAATCCAGTGCTGCGATACAGTTACATTGCTGGGTCGTCAATGAGTACAACTCAATCACAAGTTCTGCATTACTTCACAAAGACTGGTACTTAGTTCACTATTTTCGTGCCGATGACTATGGACCCGAATGCGTTATGTGCTCGTTACCGTTACGCTCTTCTTCGGCTAAGTTATGTGTTGAGTGTGGAACGGCACGAATCGAAAAGGGATGAATTCATACAAGGTTAGACCTACCTGCAAAGAGTTTATATCATTGAATATCGGCCATTCTTTACAAAATGATCTCTGCGACAAAATTTAACGCACCCATTCCCTATACTCCCAATAAATCCAGCAGTGAAGGGAGTCAGCCATGTCATCTTTGTTACAGTACGTACCTAGCCCAATTTTGATGGTTCAGCCTCCCCAACCCTTATTTGGTCAAGGGTGGATAAGGACGGGTGAAGTTAAAAATTCTGGCCATCACAAGCCTGAGCGTGTTAACGCCGAAATTGATGCCATTTTGGGATCGCTCTATCAGGCTTTGGGTCATAGAGAAAAAAAGAAGAGGCATTCAGAAGTGCCTGTCTATTTCAATCCAGCCTTTTCAAACACGGATTTTTCGCTGGAGTGCCTCACAAAGGAACTAAAACGTAGTCGAAGAGGGCGTGTTTGTTTGTTCGGTCCGCCAGGAACCGGTAAGACATCATTTGCTACCTACTTGTCCGATCAATTGAACATGCCGCTTGTGGCACACAAAGCATCTAATTTGTTAGATATGTTTTTAGGTAGCACCGAAAAATCACTAGCGCATGCCTTTGACGAAGCCACTGAAAAATCAGCAGTACTATTGATCAGTGCAGCAGATATTTTCTTGTCATCGAGTGCTCAAGTACGTCATAGACTGAATGTCACGAAAGTGCATGAGTTGCTGCGTCAGATGGAACAGTATGATGGCATTCTTTTGATTTCTACTGGCTTAATGACACATCCGGATATGGCAGCGATGCGGCGGTTTGATTTCAAAATCCGGTTCAATTATCTGGATTTTGAGCAGACGTGGATGTTGTTTAATAATCTGATAGGACGTTCTCATGAGTCAGCTTTAAAGGCTTATCCAGTCGACAATATTCACAGTGAACTGCAAAAACTACGACTACTTACCCCCGGTGACTTTGCAGCAGTTGAGCGACATCATCGTGCTATGGGCGATACCCTTACACCACAATCATTGCTGAATGGATTGCAGCAAGAGCACGAAATTAAAACACTGCAACCAGGGGGCAGCCTTGCCTTATCTGGGGGAAATTAGATTATGGAGCATCTGGTTGCAGTGTATGGATCGTTAAAGCAGGGCCACTTTAATCATGACCTACTGAAAGGCTCGGAGTTTGTCGGAGAAGATAGGTTGTTTGAATTTACCCTCTATGACCTGGGGTTGTTTCCAGCCATAAAGCGTGGTGGCTCTGAAAGTGTGCTTGTTGAAATCTATCGTGTATCAACGGAACAGCTACATCGCCTGGATAAGTTGGAAGGCTACAACCAAGGTGAGCCTCACAAGAGCCTATATCTGCGTATCGAGGTTGAATCAAGCTTTGGCTCTGTGTGGGTGTATGAATAAAGCCGACAGGTAGAGCTTAACAGTGTCATCGCGACAGGTAATTGGTGCCCAGAATGAGCGACACCAATTCAACATCAGATCGTTGAGGACAGTCACGTACATCCAATTAAATAAGTTGGCTGATATATGACTTAAGTCTGTTTCAATCGCAAGAGCCTTTGGATATGATGAAATTATAGGAATCAAGGACCTGCTTCAGGATGAGTAACCAGCACAATACATTATTTAGGTATTTAACGCTTTTGCAGTTAATTCCTAGATTGCCAGGATACAGAGCGACCCCCACCCTTCAGGCACTTCTTGAGGAGCGTGGTTTCCAGGTTGAACTTCGAAGTGTTCAGCGTGATTTGGAAAAAATGTCCAATCACTTCCCACTTATCTGTGATAAAGCATGTAAGCCCTACCGCTGGGCATTCGATCCAGCGTTTAAAAGTAATCTACCAGCTTTGGATACACCAACAGCGCTCACGCTGGTGCTTGCTGAGGAGTATTTGAAAGGCTTGCTTCCCCAAACGGCAGTTGTGCAGTTAAGTAATCAGTTTAGCGCTGCACGTAAATACCTAGACCAACTCAAAGAGAGTGGCTTCAGTGACTGGACTCGTCACGTTAAAGCCATCCCTAATGGCAAAGCGCTGATTCCAGCACCCATTGATCAGAAAATTTGGTCTGAGGTAACGGATGCCTTGCTGCGCAGTATTGCACTTGATGTTATCTATCTTAGCCGAGCCAAAGGTGAAGAAAAATCCTTCACACTGCATCCATTAGGGCTAGTTGCTCGCCACAGTGTAACCTATCTTCTTGCAACAGCAGATGAGTACGAAGATATTCGGCATTTTGCATTACACCGAATCAAGCAGAGTAAAGAAAGCCGTGCAGTCTATCGTGCACGACCTGACTTTAATGTAGATGACTATCTGCAACAGGGTGTATTTGGATACCGCATAGATAGCCAAGACATAGAGCTAGTCGCTAAGGTGAGGCCTGAGATTGCCTGGTTATTATCTGAAACTCCCGTAAGCGAACAACAAAATTTATCTGAACCCAACGAAGAAGGGTGGACGACGTTGACTGCAGTTGTGCCGAATGACTTGCAGACTCAGTGGTGGGTAATGGGCTTTGGAGCTGATTTTGAAGTGATAGAGCCATTGGCATGGCGTGAACGAATTAAAGACTTAGCTGATGAATTAAAAAAGCTATATGGATGAAAATCTGTTAAGGAAATAGACGCGATGCAGTACCAAGAACTGAAGCAGATACACAGAGAAAGGCGCGAGTTCTCAGCTCCTGAACTCTCTCTTCGTATTCACAGGTCTCTGAGCTGGCTGAACAAGGCCGAACAGGTAGAAGATGATCTGGATGCGAAATTCATTTTTCTGTGGATAGCCTTTAATGCTGTTTATGCCGTCGATGTGGAAGAGCAATATCGTACAACTGAAAAGGGTATGTTTGAGCAGTTCTTTCAAAAACTTGTAGAGCTGGATCAACACAAAAGCCTCTACCATCTGGTATGGAAAGAGTTTCCTGGCACGATCCGTGCGTTACTCGATAATCAATACATATTTCAGCCTTTCTGGGATTATCAAAATAATCGCCTGGAAAAAGACCAGTGGGAAGCCCGCTTTAAACAATCCAAGAAACGTGCCTCTCAGGCATTGGCATCTCAGAACACGACTCATATTCTTTCAATCATTTTCAGAAGAATATACACGCTCCGTAATCAGATAATGCACGGTGGATCAACCTGGAATAGCCATGCCAACAGATCTCAACTCAAATACTGTGTATCACTATTGGATAAAGCTATACCAATCATCCTTGAGCTGATGCTTGAGCATGATAAAAACGAATGGGGTGAACCATTTTATCCTTTTATTCAGGAGAGCTAAATGGTTATAAAAATGAAACCATTCATGATTAAGTGCCAGGCTTTCGGTTGGGCTAAAATAGTCTCGCCTAGAAGTGATGTTTTAATGGAGAGCGATTTTGTGGAAATTTTTTCGGTATGTTAATCGAAGGTAATTTGTAAATAGGATTTTGACATTTCTAGTTGATTTTAAAGAATATGTGGTTAGTTATAGTCGAATAAATAATGAAAATTAATACAGATAACCTGTAAGTTATACGGAAAGAAGTAACTAGGCTTGTTGATCTGGAAAGTCATTTGCTAACCAGTATCAGGGATACTCATAGGTTGCTTTCAGATGAGAGTTATTTTTTATTTAATAAATTCAATATAGTAAAAAAGTAGTAATATATAATATTTTACCAGTAAGGATATTGATTATGTCAGGAATTAACCAGTACTTGAAGGAAAGGTTGTCTGAAATGGGTAATGCAACCTATATAGCACCAGATATTCCTGAAAAGAAACTAAATAATGCAGTTAATGCGTTTAAGTTTAATGGGGATCCAGCATCTATTATAGGTATCTGTGATAATACAACATTTAAAAGTGCCAAGGAGGGTTTTCTACTTACTGGACTAAAAATTGTTTTTAAAGAGGTTTTTGAAAATCCTATTGAGATATATTATGAAAATATAGATTCTGTAGACTATATTTTAGATGTTCAGCTAGATAGTAAAGGGAAGGAGAAAAGAGATGAGTCTTTAAGGTTTAATTTAAAAAGTGGTGATGTGGTCAATGTAAAATATGGATCAGAAGTTGCGCGAGATAAATTGGCGGAAATTATCAATGATGTTATTAGTAAATATGATGGCTATGAAGAGCAGAATCAATTAGAGCCTATAGAGAATTTGTCTGAATTACTAAAAGTTGCATACATAAAAATAATTGTAAATATGGCTTTTGATAATGATGGTGAAGTTGATGATAGAGAATTTGCTGAGATTCTACAATTAATGACTCGTCTTAATTTAAATTTAGAGTCTAGAAATGAAATTCGTCTGTATATTGGATCAATTGATAATATTGAGTTGGTGAAAGACTTGGTATCTGTAATTAGATCGCAAAGCCCAGATGGTATGGAGAAGTCCATACAAATATCACTTGTAAAAGACCTCATAAGTATTAACTCTTCTTTAACTAAAACTGATGCTATAAATTTTTCATTTCTTCAAAAAAACCGAGAGCTGTTTGAAATATCAGATGAAGAAATTGAGTTGGCTCAGATGGCTATTGCTAATGATAGAAAAATACTTGATCGTTCCTATACAGATACAGCTATCACAAAAAGTCTCAAAGAGTTGAGTGCTAAAGCTGGTGCTGTAGGCGTACCGCTAGGCGCAGTTTATCTTTCTGGGTCAGTAATGGGTCTTTCAGCAGCAGGTATGACTTCTGGACTTGCAACACTGGGAATGGGTGGTGTTCTTGGTTTTTCTAGCATGGCTACAGGGATAGGTGCCGCTATTATCCTGGGTGTTGTGGCGTACAAGGGCATAAAGCACTTGACTGGTTCGGGTGTTGATGAAGGAGATAAACGCAGAGAAATCATGTTGCAAGAAGTAATCCGACAGAGTCAACGAACGATTAACATGGTTATCGAGGATATTAACTTTCTTACCAAGGAACTATCTAGTGCGTTGGCATCTGAGCATGTTACTAAGGAGAGGTTAGAGCAACTAGCAGCTAAATTATCTCAGTTTATAAGAGCCTCTCAAGTTGTTGGTTCTAAGACAGAGCAAGCGGAGACTGAGCGTGCTCGGTTAAAATCACCTGAGTATTTAGACGTAGACCGTCTAAAAGCTCTAACTTCAGATCATGACAAAAGTAAATATTTTGATTTTGTTATGGGCTATTACAAAGAAGATATCCTTAAAGAAGTAAAGGAAGGTGTTGTAGTGGAGCGACAATCACATCGACTTATCAAGAGTAGTAATTCCAAAGAGATGGAGCAATTAGGACAAGTGTTTGAGTTGTTGGATTATGCCTCTACTCAATCTGCAATAAAAGGAAAATTAAAAGGATTTTTTTCGTAATGTCTAAGCACAGAGAAGCTGCTGAATCACTGCTGGTACAGAAGCACCAGCAGTCTTCTGCTCAAAAAAAGCTCGGCGAACTTAAAAGTGGAGTAGACAGCCTTGCCAATACTCGCCAAGAAAATCTAAGTGCTTTTGATGAGCTTGATTCACAACTTGATATCTTGTTAGCTAGTACAGGAGTTGAATTTGATGTTAGTGATCAATCCATTTCTGAAGAGGTTGCATTAGCATTAGCTGTCGATGAATTTCAAATCGAAGCTAAGCATCAAATTTCTTTATTAGAAATCGTTCAGAATGATGATCTTGATTGGGATGCCTATATGGCTTCAGTTCGTAAGTATTCGCATGAAAATCAAGTTGACCTTTCTAGCGATCCCTTTCAAAACTTAATGACAGAATCTCAACGTATAGAGATTGAGAAGCGAATAGATAGTGATTTAACATACAAGGCAAGTAATTGCGATAAGTATGATTATATGCTCGCTGTTACCTGTGGAATGATTGGCGGTTTAGTTGATGTTGTTTTTGTTGGTGTTCCAGGCCAAAGTATCATCGGTAAGGGGGCTGATAAAGTAGTAGATAATGCAACTATAAATGTAGCAAAATTGTTTGGTTGGCAGGGTGCAAGAGAAGGAAGCGATCCAAAAGCGAGTGCAATAGGTTTTTTAGAACGAAATTTTAAAGTTAATTATGATCAAACTCACTCTAATGCGGCTGGACCTAGAGGTACTGATGGTCAAATCAAAAACTTAACACCATTGAATCATCATATTAAAAGTCTCTCACACTCTCCAGATTTGATAGGTTTGCTTTTTTCAATAATTAATCAATTCACCAGTACATCCACCTTTATCAGTGATGGACGTTTAATTACTATCGATACAGAAACCTTTGAATTACAAGGGGCGAATTTTCCCGCAAAAGTATTCTCTGGTTTCTGTAATTGGTTAGGACATCTTGCATCAGATATGGCTGGCTCTTCAGGATCTTCTGGTCGTGGAGCAGGTATACCTATACCTTTCTACTCTTTACTCCAATTTTTAGATTTTGGTGCGTTTGGGCAACATAGAGACACTTTTGGAAAAGTTGCTGTTAAAGTGTTTGAACAAGGTTACGATTTTCGACATGGCTTGGCCTTGGCTGTGCCGGTTATGATTGCAGAGCTTCTAACTCGCATTTCATGGAGTTTCAAACAACGGCTATATCACAAAAAGGAGTGGAGCCAATGTTTGCCAGTAGGAGCAAACCCTGAATTAAGACGGATGCTTTTGGTCTCTCATGGAACCTTGTGTATGGTCGATGGCATTGACGCAGGCTTGCGATCAGGAGGCAATATTGTACAGTTTATGCTGCGTGCAAATATTTTGGCATGGGCACGTTTTGGTACTCTAGCCGTTAAAGAGCTTCGTGCTTGGTATTTAGCAGGTCGACTTGATATTGATGCAGCTAATGAGTATCTAGATGAAGAGTATAAAAAACTTTTGAATCCATAATTTGTACTAGCTCATAGCTGAACCACGGTATCCTCTAACAACTGAACAGTAATGAGTTGATGGTTAGTCTGCCTGCATTCCAAAGTGTCCAGTAATAACATTACTGCCTTCTGGTTGGGCTAATATTGTCAGGCGTTGACCCAGCACCTCCCAAGCATGCCGCATTTCCTTCGCATATGAGTATCGCTGATACGTCCTTTTGATTTTATTTTGCTCCGTATGGTTCAGACAGCGATCCGCTACTTCTGGAAGTATTCCTGCCTCAACCATCATCGTGGCAGCCGTTCTTCGTAGGTCATGCGGTGTCCACTTACCACCTGGCAGTATCAGGGCTTGGCTGTTTTGACTGCGGCCTTTTAACTTTGTTTGATCAGGCTGTCGTTGCCTGTCCTGAAGTTGCTTGTTAATCGTTTTAGGGCAAAGTGCCCCTGTATCGTGTCTATTTGGAAAACACCAGCGGCTAGCGCCTGTAATCTCATACAAGAATTGGAATTGCTCCACGGCGAATGCTGATAACTGTATTGTGTGTGATTTGCCGTTTTTAGTGGTCGGCATAAACCATTCACACTTCTCAAGATCGATATTAGACCACTCAGCTGTCATCAACTCACCAATCCTACAGCCGGTGGATAAGGCTATCCATACCGCGATCTTTGTTGTTAGTGCCAGCCCTGATTCAGGCAGGAGTTTGACGAGTAATTTTAGCTCATCTTCAGATAGGACTCTGTCACGTTCAACGCTCTGACCGCCTATATTGAATTTGCTAATAGCAGCTGTTGGATCAGCATCGACAATTTCCCTAACAACAGCAAATTTGAACATCTGCCGAATACTTGAGAAAGCCACTTTAGCCATGCGTGGAGTGTTTCTGGCCAAAAAGACATCTGTTATTTCGGTAATGTGTCGGCGTCGCACATCCTCTGCAGCGAGCTTACCTATTTTTGGCAGGATATCCCTGGTGAACAAGCGCCTCATTTCTGCACCTTGGTCTTTGCGTCTGATTAGATCAACGCTGGCCCAGTGTTCGAAAAGGTCATTCACCGTCATCCGGCTTCTGTGAAGTTGGTTTTCTCGTTCTAGTTTGATCCATTCGGCTTCAAGCTTTGCTTTTTGTAGCTGCTCTTCGGCTTCGAAGTGCAGTCGTATATCTGTTATGCCCTGCTTGTGGAGCCCAGCAAGCTCTTTTGCCTTGAAGCGTGCTTGCGTCAGTGTCATGCCGCCAGGCTTTTCTTCTCGGCTATAATTTCCAATAGGCATACGGTCGCGCTTTCCATTACTGTCGGTGTAACGGAAATAGAAAGATCTTGCCCCGGAAGGTGCAATCCGGGCGACTAGTGCACCATGCCCCCTGACTACTGTTTCATTGAGCCAGCGATCTTTGGTATCAGGTTTTGAATTGATTTGTCGATCGGTGATTATTGCCATCTTTATCTCTATTCTCGTGACCGTTCCGTGACCGTTTGAGATTAGCTTAACTGGTATTTATTGAAAAGTCTTGGGATTTAAAAAAAGAAAAATATCAAGTAAGCTGCTGAATATAAAGTATTTATTGTGTTTTTATGGAATGTGCTGGAATGCCATGGAAATGAAAAATTTATTCATGGGGTGCAAGGGGTCGGAGGTTCAAATCCTCCCGTCCCGACCAATTTATGTCCTTATTTTTCGTCGTCATGAACCCGGTCTTCGGGTGTTCTTGTTCGCTCGCTGAGCGAGCTCCTACATAGGTTGATGATTGCTGTAGGAGCCCGGTCCCCGGGCGAAACTCGCGGAGCGAGGTTCCACAAGGGGTCGCGGAAATAATGTTGGAGCCCGGTCCCCGGGCGAAACATCACATCCAAATCTCACCTCTGGACGTAACACAGGTTGAATTAACCTGATGAAGTACTAATCTTATGTCTGAACCTACACAAAACAACACTACAGCGACACCTCATCGGCTACCCTGTCGTGGTTGCCTGCCTGATTGCAGCAATTACTCAACCTGTAACGGTATGCCATGGCGAGTGGATAGCCCTCCAAAAAACAAAATTAACTGAGTTAAAAACCCATGTTAGAAGATAAGCGTCGTCGTTATTCCTCACAAGTGGTTGATGGTGTTGGAAAATCAGCCAGTCGCGCCATGCTAAGGGCCGTTGGTTTCACTGACGATGACTTTCTGAAACCCCAGGTAGGCATTGCTTCTACCTGGAGTAACCTCACTCCCTGCAATATGCACATCAATCGGCTGGCTGAAGAAGCGGCGGCGGGTGCAGATGCGGCTGGGGGAAAATCCTTGATCTTCAATACTATTACTGTGTCAGATGGCATAGCCAATGGTACTGAAGGTATGAAGTATTCACTGGTGTCTCGCGAAGTGATTGCGGATTCTATAGAGACAGTTGCAGGTTGTGAGGGCTTTGATGGTCTTGTGGCCATCGGTGGTTGCGACAAAAACATGCCAGGCTGTCTGATGGGGCTAGCAAGATTGAACCGCCCGGCTGTATTTGTATACGGGGGCACCATACTGCCGGGTGAAAATCACACGGATATTATCTCTGTGTTCGAAGCCGTAGGTGCGCATGCACAGGGCAAGATGGACCTGATAGAGGTAAAACAGATCGAAGAAACAGCGATTCCTGGGGCGGGTTCCTGCGGAGGCATGTACACAGCCAACACCATGGCATCAGCGATAGAGGCCATGGGTATGAGCCTGCCGGGCAGTTCGGCGCAGAATGCCGTGTCAGCGAACAAGCTTGAGGATTGCCAGGCCGCGGGGGCGGCGGTGCTCAATCTTCTTGAAAGTGATATCAAACCGTCTGACATTATGACCCGTGAAGCCTTCGAGAATGCGATCACTGTCGTTATTGCGCTCGGCGGCTCGACCAATGCGGTGCTACACCTGTTAGCCATGGCCAGTACGGTAGGTGTGGCGTTGGCTTTGGAGGACTTTGCCGAGATAGGTAAGCGAGTTCCTGTGCTGGCAGACTTGCGACCCAGTGGCCATTACATGATGTCGGAACTGGTCGCGATTGGTGGTATTCAGCCGCTGTTGAAAATGTTGCTGGATCGGGGGTTACTGCATGGCGATTGCTTGACTGTGACTGGGCGGACCTTGTCCGAGAATCTATCTGACGTTGCACCCTATCCGGAAGATCAGGATATCATTCATGCCTTCGATAACCCCATCAAGGCCGATAGTCACTTGCGCATCCTCTACGGTAATCTGGCTCCCACGGGTGCTGTAGCGAAAATTACCGGCAAGGAGGGCACCCATTTTACCGGGCGTGCACGGGTGTTCCATTCTGAAGAAGAGGCCCAGACACGGATTCTGGATGGCACAGTTGTCGCCGGTGATGTGCTGGTGATTCGCTACGAAGGCCCGAAAGGCGGGCCGGGTATGCGGGAAATGCTCAGTCCAACCTCGGCGATCATGGGGAGAGGGCTTGGAAGTGACGTAGCATTAATTACTGATGGTCGCTTTTCCGGAGGGAGCCATGGTTTTGTAGTAGGTCATATCACTCCTGAAGCCGCGGAAGGTGGTCCCATCGCCCTGGTTGAAGAGGGTGACACCATCACTATTGATGCGGTTGCAAACCGGATTGAACTGGACGTTTCGGATCAAGAACTAGACCGCAGGCGCCAGTCCTGGCAAGCCCCTGGCCCCAGATTCATCAGAGGCGTGCTGGCAAAATACGCACGTACCGTCGGCTCAGCCTCCAAGGGCGCAGTGACCGACCTTCCCTGATTGTAGGAGCCCGGTCTCCGGGCGAAAAATTTCTTACTGAAACTCCAACCTTGTTCACGTGAATAGTTAACTTAGGCACGGTAGTGTTTAAGAATATTGATGTGTGTCATGTTTTGTATTGATATATCACTTTTGTCTAAACAGTAGAGCTGGTTAGACGGTAATACGTTGCTTTAAAATGGCCGTTTTATTATGTCAGTGTTCGTATTAATCAAGGAGGTTACATGAAGGGTTTCAAAAAGAGTTTGCTTTGTGCCGCTATTTTTTCTGTAGTTGGCGGCACAGTGAACGCTGCAAACACCATTGACATGGTTGTAGCTATAGATGAAAGTGGTTCGATGTCTGGTGAACACAATGCATTTATTGGCTCATATATTCAGAATCTGGACAATGTTTTGAACACCCAGCAAGTCACTGTCAATCGCTATGGCTTGGGCGGTTTTGGTGGGAGTATCGGTCAGCTTTCCTCTGCCAATGAGGCTGGACGTGAAACGGGCTCTGCGCTTTATCGACATTTTAATCTTTCGAGTGGAGTTGATTCAATTTGGGGAACGGCGAATGATTTCAATTCGGTAACATCCCAACTTCAAACTTCTGGTGGAACGGAAGATGGTTACCGGATGGTGGACTATGTATTACGTAACTATCAGTTTCGAAACAGTGCTGGAGCATCAATTTTTCTGATTACTGATGAAGACCGCGATGTCGATACTGATGGCACACCAGCGACTAGCGGGCTCCCGCAAGGCCAGACAATATATAACAACAGTGGCACCCCTTCTTCGATTTCTGCGGCTAATATGCCGGTGATGCAGCAGATGCTGTCGGATAAAAACATTGTACTGCATAGCGTAGTTGATCAGCGTTTCACCGATAGCCAGGGTAATACGGCGATTGCTGTAGTCGGTGCCGATCCTACGACGGGTTTCGCCTTCGTTAAAGATCCAGTGACAGGTGTGGTTACCAAGGTGCAGGGCTATGTCCGCATTAATAGCTTTGATACCACCGATAGTGACTACAGTGAGCTTTCTTTGGCAACCGGCGGTACAGTGATGGATATTAGTGAGTTACGAAGTGTCTACACAGACGTAACCGCACTGAACTCTCTTTCTCAGGAATTGGCAAAAATCGTAGCTTCGATTTCCCAAGGTCAGGGGACTGTGGTTGGTGTTGATTGTAGCGTTGCAACGGGTCCGGCGAGAAACTTGTGTGCGGCATTGTTGGGATCTTCACAGCTTTCTTCGGTACGCCCGAGCGGAACTAATGCTCAGATGCAGGCACAACTTAATCAGATGTTACCGCATGCGACCCTGGCAGGACGAGCTGCAATCCTGCGTGGTGGCTCACAGTATCGACGCATCCTGTTCAGCCGAATTACCAGTGCTCGACAAGGTTTACGTGCATCTTCAGTTCCACTGTCGCTTACGGGTGGAAACGGATTCAATATCAGTGACACAGCATTAGCCGGAATTGGCAGCACAGGTGGTGGTGCCAGTGCTGACAGTGCAAGCGATATAAACTTCTTTGTTCGCGGTACCTATGGAGAAGCGCGTCAGTCCACTGATGCAGGCATTAATGGTTACAACTCTGAAACCTATAGCATCGCCTTAGGGGCTGATACACAAATTAACAAAAACGTCCTGCTTGGTGCGTCTCTCGGTTATATTTCCACCGACTCCGATGTGCGTGGTATCGAGGGCAGTGGTTCAGATGCCAACACCTATATGCTTTCAACCTATGGTTCCTATGAGTTTTCTCCCTCCTGGTATCTTGATGGGGTATTAAGCTATGGCCACGTTACCTTAGATACTACGCGCACGGTTGCAGGAGATCGTCTGGTAGGTGATACCCATGCCGACCAGTGGAACCTATCCGTCGGTGTGACCAGAGAAATGGAGGTTAGTGATCTGGTCACCCTGAGACCTTTTGGTCAATTGCATTATGCCAATGTGTCCATCGATGGCTACAGTGAAAAAGGTGGCGCTGCTGCGTTACTCTATGGTGGCAACACAATCGAATCTTTGGTTTCAGAGATTGGTATTGGGGCGGAGCGTCAGTTGAACAACGGGTGGGCTGTTAATGGTAGCTTGGCCTGGGAACACGAGTTTAATAATGACAGTCGATCTATTAGGACAGCATTCGTTGATGATCCGGCAAATACCATTTTTCAGGTGAAGGGAATTGACGGACAGCGTGACTACGGGCGAGTTTCATTTGGTGTTAGTAAGGTCATTGAGCGTGAACGATCATTCTATTTCAACGTTGATAGTGTAGTCGGCAATAGCGACTACAGTGACTACACGCTGGAACTCAAGTACCGTCAGAGCTTCTAGATCAGTGTCCATGTTTAATCCGAAGAAAAGGCTGCTGGAATACTTTCCAACAGCCTTTATATTTTTTGCTCTAATGACTATTCCCCTTTTTTTAGGGGCATGTTCCAGTTCACAAGGTCGTTTTGAGGCACTTCGGGACAGTGTTCATTTAAGGCAAGATAGTATCGAGGCCATGGGGTTTCGTGTATTGGTTCTTGAGCAGCCTGGTCTATTTACGCAAGGCGAGAATGTTCGCATCTATATTGAAGGCGATGGTCGGCCTTGGATTGCCGGTGGAGAGGTGGTAGCGGCTGATCCGACCTCAAGAAATCCTTTGGCCTTAGAATTGATGACCCAGGATGATCGTGGGGTGCTTTATCTCGGCCGGCCTTGCTATTTTATTGGATCAAGTGAACCACCATGCACACCACAGCTTTGGACCAGCCATCGCTACTCCGATAAGGTGGTCCAAATAATGACCAGTGCGCTTGTTGACTGGCTAGTACGGCACCCAAGTGTAGCTGATATCAGTCTTGTTGGTTATTCGGGTGGCGGTGTTCTGGCATTGTTGATTGCTGAGCGTGTTACACAAGTCTCTCAGGTGGTGGCTATTGCTGCCCCTCTGGATCATCAACGCTGGGCGGAATTGCATGGTTACTCGCCACTATCCGGATCGTTGAATATTGCCAGTCTGAATTCTTGGCGCTCCGATGTGAAACGCCTGGCTGTGTTTGGTGAAGATGACAGGAATGTTCCCTACATGGATATGCGACATGGATTACCACCCAACACTGAGGTTCTTATTCTTCCGGGTGTATCGCATAGGTGTTGTGGAAATTTAGGATGGTTGTCAATATTGCAACACTTGGAAAAATAGCTGGGCACGCCGTGTTATACCCTTCTTGAAGTCCCTCTGCAGGCGAAAAATCCTTATACCTTTCTGAAAAATAATTAGCCAATGTCAGCTTTGGTCAGCTTTGGCTGAATTAAATTTGTTATAAACCGGATTAAATAAATATTTTCGCGCCTTGACTGGCTGTTTTCGGACCTGGCTGAAAAACTGGTTGGATAACGTCACTGCTGGTCAATGTCAGTCCTTTTTTGCATTTCGATGGTTATTATGCCTTTTCAGACCTGATTGGAGTAGAAAACCTTCAGCAGCGTGCATTCTCGCACTGGGACGTTGGAGGCTGCGTCATTGGCTGTTGGGCCCTGCCGTTAATCCTCTTTTTAGCAGCGCTTATACCTTTGCCTTCAGAGGTCAGGGCCCCTGCTGTTATCAGAGCAGAAAGCCTACGCTACGTGTATGCACCTGAGGCAGCTCAGATTATTGAGGTTAAAAAATTGGCGGGTGAAACAATTGCAGGTCAAAATGGAACGCTTGCTGGTGAGACAAGAGGCATTGACAATTACAGCGTCGATGGAGGGCAGCCCAGAAGCAGGTTGCGGGACCAACTGGAGCGGCTGGTGGCTATTATGATTCGGGAGTCAGAATTTTGATATTGGCTGATGTAAGTTTTAAGCATAATTGTATTTTTTTGTTTATTTTTATATTGTTTATTTCGGCTAGAGTGACTGCGAGTGAGATAATCCTGGGCGATGATATTCAGACTTTAGATCAGGGGCAGTTGAGTATTTTTGAAGATACATCTGCTAGTCTTCTGTTCGATCAGGTAGTCGAATTAAGACAGCAGGGGCAGTTTAAGCCAATATTCGACTCAGTCAGTGAAGGCTACAGTAACTCCGCATTTTGGGGGTATACGCAGGTTTTAAGGCCTGAGCAGTCTTCCACTGGATGGGGTATTTCCATCACCCCATCCTACCTTGACCAGGTAGACATATTTATTATGCAGGATGGTGAGTTGATCAGGCATATGCAAGCTGGAGATCAAGTTGTTGATCCGAAATATGATATTCACAGTCGTCTACATTTTGTCCAGGCATTGTTTCCAGTGGGTACGTCTGATGTCTATTTTCGTTTAAAAACAACGAGTACCTCCCTGCTGCTGGTGAAGCTGATACCGGAAAATATGTTCGAGAGTTATATCGATATCAGTATCGTATTTGAAGGAATCCTTATTGGTGTTCTTATAACTATTTTGATTATAAATTTTATAAATAGCCTCTGGTTGAGAAGTGCTTTATTTATATATTTTGTTTTATATGAATTCAGTCTTTTGGCCACTGTAGCATTATCTGTTGGACTTGTCAGACGAGTTTATCCTTCTTTGGAAATGATACATCAAAATGAAATATTTAAGATTTCATTATTGATATCTGCCATATTTGCAATTCTATTTATTTACCGACTCATTGATTTTAGCTTCAAAAGAAAGCGAATAGTCAACTTTATTTTTGTTGCGGGTATTCTCCATGTTTTTTTCGGAATTTATATGACCCTCACTGATAGATTTGTTGAAGTGATGGATTATATGAATTGGATAGGGGCACTATTACCCTTAGTAGTATCATTTTTTGTATTACCTAATTGGAAAATATTTGATACCGAGAAAAAATATCGAGTAGTCGGTTTTATTGTCTTCGGATTTTTTACATTTATCAATAGTATGTATGTGAATGGATTCATTGGTATTAGTGGGCTTAAATCCTATATTTCGCCAATCACCATACTTTCATTTCAGCTGATTCTGCACTTTGTCATCATGCTTTCGATCCGTAAATCGCAAACTGCTATAGATGAGGCAAAGCAAGCCACACAATTAGCCCGTCACGAAGCGTCATCCGAGCGCTTGCGCAGAGAGCAGGGACAGACATTTCTGGCTATGCTGTCGCATGAAATACGAACTCCTCTGACGGTGATTGACTCGGCCGCACAAGCTTTGATCAGAATGCAAGAACAGGGAGTCACAGAGCATGCTAAGCGCTCCAGGTATGCGCGTATAAGAGGGTCGGTTAAACGAATCCATGAATTGTTAAGTATGAGTGTCGTCAAAGCTCAAGCTGACATGGAACAATATCCCGGCAACCATGAGTCCTATGATCTCATCATGTTGACCAGGGCCGTTATCGGTGAGTTCAATAAGGATGAGCAAAAACGGATCATGTTTAGCTATCCGGAATCAGAAATGATTAATCATTTCCAGTTGCCGGAAAAGGCGTGTTATGTGGTTATGCGTAACCTGATAGACAATGCGCTTAAGTACAGTCCATCAGGTTCTCCTGTAGAGGTAGTGGTACAAAGGGATGAGCACGGAGTGTGTTGGAGTGTTAAAGACAATGGACCGGGCTTGACTGAACATGTCCGTAAGCATATGTTCGAACAGTTCTTTCGTGCTGAGGAAAGGGCATCTGTTCCGGGTCTTGGGCTTGGGTTGTATGTTGTAAAACAGCTAATCGAACAATATGACGCCAGCCTTTTTGTTGATAATCAGGAGATCGGGGCGGTGTTTACATGTTGTTTGCAAGCAGGGCCTATCGACTTAAAATGAATCAATATCGTGTTGCAGTATTAGAAGATAATGTTGCCCTCAGAGAAGAGCTTGATTGCCTGTTGCTAAGTGAGGGCTATCAAATTGAGTCCTTCGGTGATGCTGCTACTTTCAGGCTTCGTCATGCTATGAACGCCTATGATATTCTGATTCTAGATCTTGGTCTTCCTGATGCAGATGGCATCGATCTGGCTCGTGAGCTAAGCAACAGCAGGGACTGTACAGGAATCATCATGCTAACTGCGCGGGGTGAGTTGCGTGATCGTATCGGCGGTCTTTCAGCGGGTGCTGATGCTTATATTACCAAACCGTTTGAGTTTGATGAATTACTGGCACAAATCCATGCCCTTTTACGGCGTATTCGCATACAAAAGACACAACAAAAGTTGTGGCACCTTGATGTTTCAGGTCAGCAGTTTTACGCCCCGGATACCTCAACCGCATTAGTACTTACGGCTTCTGAAGTTGAATTGCTGATCCAACTGGCAAAAAAGCACCCCTCGCATGTATCCCGTGCTGATTTGATTCGCTCACTGGGTGAAGATTTCATGCTTTATGATGAACGCCGACTGGAAAAATTGATCAGCCGCTTGCGTACCAAATTACTGATCAATTTCAAGGCCAGTCCAATCAAGGCTATACGGGGAAAGGGCTATGCCTTCAAAGAAGCCATAGAAATTTCGCAAAACTTAACCTACACGGTCTCCATGGGCGAAACACAAATCACTCACAGAGTGAGCTCCCACAGGGGTGAGTAGATTGAAACACAAATCGCTCACAGAGTGAGCTCCCACAAAGGTAGGTAGATTGAAACACAAATCGCTCACAGAGTGAGCCCCCCACAGGGGTGAGTAGATTGAAACACAAATCGCTCACAGAGTGAGCTCCCACAGGGGTGAGTAGATTGAAATACAAATCGCTCACAGAGTGAGCTCCCACAAGGGAGGGGTAGATATTATGGGACCCTAGTGTTGTGGGAGCCCGCTCTTCGGGCGAATAGGCTTGTAATCAAAATAGCTGGATTTTACCCACAAACTCAAGGCGTGCGCCGGGTAGAGGAGTGATAGGCAGTTTGATATTGCTGGTATCGGATATCTTGCTGCGCAAGCGGCTCAGGTGTACATCAATACGGTTCATCAGAAAGCTTTTCGGATCAGCCCCAAGAGCTGTAATAATATCATTTCGTGATATAGGGCCTGGCGTTTGCGCAAAGGCTTTCATGATAGCGAGCTCGCTGGGTGTCAGTTTAACACTCGTCCCGTTTGGATCGATTAAATGACGCTGTGTAGAATCTAATTGCCAGGTATTTTCAGCGATTTTATCGGCATTTGCCGCATAAATTTTGTCAATGGATAGCGTTGAGTCTGGCTGTAATCGTCGCCATAAGTTATCAATACAGGATAGTAATTCTTCAGGCACTACAGGCTTGACCAGATACATATCCGCACCACACTGAAGGCCATACACTCTATCGCTTGAGCTGCTTCTCGCACTGACAATAATGATGCCAATCGATGAATGATTCCGAAGATGCTGAACAACGGTGGTCCCATCTTCGCCAGGTAATCCGAGATCAATAATTACAATATTCACAGGATCAACAGCGGCGATCTTGTAATAGGCCTCTGCACTTGGGGTACACCAGCAGGGATAATTGTTTATCTGTAACCATGCATGCAATGCTTCGCGCTGTTCGGGATCATCCTCAATCAGTGCGAGTCTGGGTTTATTACTGTCGGCGGGCAATGACATGCTAATCCTGTTTATAAGGTGGGAATGTAACATGGAACGTAGTTCCGTGATGATCGGAAGAGATAATATCAATAGTGCCGTTGTTGCTGTCAACTATCCGTTTAACTAAATAGAGACCAATACCGGTACCGCTGGTATTTTCAACTTGCTCACCGCGAAAATACTTACGGAATACCTTAGCGCGAAGTGAGTCGCCGATGCCGTGACCAAGATTATGTACTTTCAATGAAATAGCATTGTCATCCTGAGTGATGGCTTCTAATGAGACATTTGTGTCTTTGGGCGAATATTTCAGGGCATTATCGAGCAGGTTGGTCATGACTATATCCAGCAGGACCGGATCGGGGCTTAAAACCTGATTAGGTCCACTGAGTGTTACGTTGATATTTCTTAGCGGGTAGTTATTTTGAATAGCATTAATACTTTGCTGTACTATCGCAGGAAGATCCACCATGGCGCGCTGGTTGGTGATATTTGTCGTACTAAGCCTGTCATCAGAAGTCAGGTTATCGAGAAAGCCGCGAAGACGATGAATGGCGGAATTAATTCGGTTAATCATCATTGAGGTATCGCTGAAAGTGCCCTGCGTCAGCGCTGCTTTAAGTACAGCGTTTGCTGTAGCAATGGTCGCAAGAGGAGAGCGAATTTCATGAGACAGCATAGTGATAAGCTGTTTGTGTTCATGCAGTGCATCCTTGGCATCGTCTCTGGCTTTGCGTAAAGCCTTGTCCATGGCAACCCGTTCAGTGACGTCCATGCCTATGGACAGAATCATGCCGCCTTCATCTTTGTGAGTGTAAGGGTAGGGGGAGTTAACCCACTCGCAGGTTATTTCCTTGCCATCCCGGGTAATATTTTTGTTAATGCAGCTCACGGAATCTTTTTCCTTGAGCGTTGTGCTAATAATACTTTCAAACATGTCGTAATCATCAGGTCTAATGATGGTATCAACGATATTCCGACCTATAGCATCCTGATGTGGCCAGCCAAATATACGGCTAGCTGCGCTATTCCAGTCTTTGATATTACCCTGATGATCAAGCACAATAAACGCCAGTGGAGCATCATCATATAGGGTCCGAAATTTTTGTTCACTTTTGCGAATCTGCTTGTTGTAATACATCATGATGCTGGTCAAACTGGCAAAAATAGCGGCTAGTACACAGGCCACGACCAGGCCATAATAAATTCGGGTCAGATCAATGGTTTCTGGCTTGGGGTTATACAAAAAACCTTCTAGTGATATTTTTTCCGGCAGCATGCCTATTTCAGCGTACACATCGGCCATATGTTGCCAGCGTCCGGTAATCATATGGCCCGGCTCAATTAAATCTGTTCGCATCAAGCTATGCATTTTTTCTGCTTCATGCTGAAGTGCTTCTCGGGATCGTGGAGTGGGGTATTGTTCCAGAATGACATCAATAATTTCTTCTGAATGATTCATGGCATATAGCCATCCGCGTAAACTTGCCCGGCGAAAAGCCTCTACTTTCTCGGTGTTATCAGCAAGAAACGCCTGGGTTGTAAAAAGTGCGTCACCGTAAAAATCTATGCCAACAGAACGAGGTGAATAAATCTGATAGTCGATACCCAGTTTATCGAGTTCGAGTGTTTCGGTGGTGCTATAGACAGATTGTGCCGCTACTTTGCCGACAATCAGTGGCATCAGATTATATTCGTGCAGTACCGCATCAAATTGTTCAGTGCGGATTCCCTCACGTTTTAAATATGCGAATAACTCTGCCGAGCCTGGCTCTAACGCGACAGCTTGACCGTCCAGGTCGCGTAAAGTCTGAAGTTGGTTATTGGTTCTGGAAATAAGAGCGAGCGGTGAATGCTGAAAAGTTACCGCAAGTGCTACAACCGGATCTCCCTGATGAAAGTGCAATAGCAGGTCTGATGTACCGATACCAAATTCTGCTCTACCCTGTATAACCTCACTAATAGGATCCAGGCCAGGACGTGCTAGCAGCAATTCTACAGAAAGCCCTTCCTCCTCATAATAGCCTTTCGCAATAGCAGCATAATAGCCAGCAAACTGGAACTGATGATTCCATTTTAACTGTAACCGCACCGTGTCTTGTGCCGCCAAAACAGATGCAGGACATATCAGTATAAGCAGCAATATTAAGGCTCTAGTAGCCCGTCTGTAGGAGCCCGCTCCGCGGGCGAAAAACGAACAACATCGCTCGGAGACCGAGCTCCAACACAAAAGCACATAGCCTGTAGGAGCCCGCTCCGCGGGCGAAGAATAAACAACATCGCTCGGAGACCGAGCTCCTACAAAAAAGCAAATAGCTGTAGGAGCCCGGTCTCCGGGCGAAAAATTACCGGAAACAGCAGGCGCATTTATTAAGTTTAATGATGACATTTATATGGCTATTAGTGAGTTAAATTATCTAGGCCTAAATTAAATTCACTATATATAAAACTTATAGACAGAAAATGAAAGTAATTGTAATTCATTGTGTGGTGAGCCTGCTGACTTCTGCGTGATTAAATAAACAAACTATAAAAAGAGCGGATGTTGGCAGGGTAATTAATAGACTTTGCCTGGATCCGTTCGATCAATTTATAACATCAGTAAGCTGGTTTAAGCCAGCTTACTAGTGGAATAAGCATAAAAAACGGGGAACAGGGAATCATGTCACAAGGCTACGCCTGGAATGTCTATGGGGCAGCACGTCGGTTGCGGCGGCTGATATCGAAAAACGTTATTCCCAACGCGGATGACAGTCCTCAGCTTCAGCTAAAGGAGCTTGGTATAGCCTCACCTGTTACCCTGGGTAAAAAATACCTTCATTACGGTTTGCTTGGGGTGTTGCTGCTGAGCCCGGCTGCTTTTGCCAGTAGTAATTTCAGTGTTTCAGTCACCGCGGGTGGTGGCGCGACCACTATTCTACCGGGTGTGCCAACAACACTGCAGATTGAACTCAATAATACAACGCTAACGCCGCTCTCTGCAGTCTCATTCAGTCAGTCTCTTCCCGGTAATAGCAATGCTGGTTTACGTATTAGTGGTGTGGCAACCAATAGCTGTGGTGGTTCGCTTACAGCCGTAACTGATACGCAGCAGATCGACCTTTCCGGTGTTTCAATACCCGGTGATTCCAGTTGTACTATAAGCGTCCCAATTGTGGCTTATAGTGATACTGGCTCCTCAGCATCTCATAGTTTTTCTCTGGGTACCGGAAGTGTCAGTGCAACGCGTAATGCAGTGGGCATCACTAATGGAACCGGGGGGGCTCAGTCTTATACTGTTAATGCCGTAGCGCGCCCCACCTGGTCGAAAGGTTTTCCTAGTGGTAATGGCACCATTATCCTCGGTGGTTCTACGGGCACCCTGAGAATCACCGTCGATAACCCCGCCAGTATTGCGTTGAATAATTTCAGTTTTACTGACGTTTTTCCCACCAGCGGTGGGGGCGGGGCGGTCATCGAGCCCACGGGTGTTGCTGCAACAGGAAGTTGTGTGGGTGGCGGCATCGGGGCTGTTGTTAATTTGACGCAGGGCGCTGCTGCACAGGTTGAAGTTACTGGGGGTACATTGGCAGCAGGTCAAAGCTGCAGCATTGATGTGCCTATTCAGGCGCGCCAAACCAACGGCAATTATAGTCTCGGTGTAACCAATACGCTGCAAACGTCTTCATTCAGCAGCGATGAAGGCCTGCGTCCGGCATCCGATGCGACACGCGCTATTACTGTTCGTTCACCGCTGACTGTTGCGAAGAGTTTTGCTGCTTCACCACTTTCCAGTGGCGAAGCTAGCACGTTCACCATTACATTGGGTAATACGGGCAGCACGGATCTGACCGGGGTCAGCTTTACCGACAACTACCCGGCCAATTTAAGCGTAACCGGTGCAGTGACCTCATGTAGTCCTGGCAGTGTGAATGTTAATGAGGGTACCAAGACCTTAAGTGGTTCAGGCATTACTATCCCTGCCGGAAATACTTGTACTGTCACGGCCACATACAGCGGTGTGACCGGAGCAAACGATCAACCGACCACCTATACCAATACCATTCCACAAGGCGGCGTTACGGTGACGGGTGAACCTGGCATCATCAGCCAGTCAGCTTCAGCTACAGTGATGATTGCCGACCGCCTGCGGGTACTCAAGTCTCGTCACTCGGGCTCTAGTGCGACACCAGGTAATGCGGTTGAGTATCGCGTCACAGTACAGAACTTCTCTGCTGTGCCAATCAGCAATGTCAGTGTGGAAGATACCCTGACACAGGGCTCAAGCTTTCTGACAGGTACAATCAATGGGGTGGATTATACGCCCAGTCTATCAGCGGCCTGTGGCGTACTTGGGGACGCTAATGCGCTCAATGCAACTGATTTGGCATTCACTATTCCAACTCTGCCGGGAAGAAGTTCAGCTACCAGTCCAGGTACTTGTACCATCACCTTCTGGGCGATGATTGACCCAACGCGTGCGAGTGGTTCAACCAGTAACCAGATTCAAGCTGGTCAGGTGTGCTTCAATGATGGTGCTGAGTTCTGTAACCAGGTGGCATCTGACCCTGTTTCCTATAGCTACCAGTCAGTTGTAGATGTGCAGAAGCGCTTTGCCGGTTCAACGACACTGACCCGCTCTGAAGGCACGGTCGTGCAGATGCTGATTCGTGTACGCAACTTTTCTTCTGAACCTCTGACCGATTTGACCGTCAGCGATACCCTTCCGGGTGGTGGCTTACAGCAATTGCGAGTTGCGACACCAGCAAATGCAAGTACCAGTTGTGGTGGGAGTATTACGGCGGCTGATAATTCCACCTCTGTGAGTCTCAATGGCGCTACCGTACCTGGAGCCAGTGGCGGCAATCCAGGCGTCTGTGACCTGTATGTTGATGTAGTTGGTTCGGCGGGCATCTACGATAACACTGCCAGCGTCGGTGGAACCCAACAGCTAGTGAACGGTACTACCCGCAACATTATCGGAGTTAACTCTGATACCGCACGTGTTACCTATACTTCAGCACTGACAGCTTCTAAAGCCTTTAATCCCACTGGCGTCAGCGCCGGTGGTCGTTCCACCGTGACCATCCGTCTGAATAATAATGATGACCAGCCGCTGACTAACGTAGCGGTAAACGACCCCCTGCCTGCTGGTATGTTGCTTGCCAGTCCTGCCAACGCCTACAGCACTTGTGCCGGAAATCCACAAATTATCGCTGCTGATGGCAGTAATTCACTGAGCATGAGTGGTGCCAGCATTGCCGGTAATAGCAGTTGTGATCTGTTGTTTGATGTAGTGACCTCCGGCAACAGTGACTGGATCAACACCCTTCCTGCTGGCAGTATCACCGCGGATAACGGCATCAGTAACCAGACGCCAGTCAGTGCCACCCTTAACCATCAGGCACCCACCGAACCTACGATTTCTAAGGGTATTGCACCTGCCAATGTTGCTCCTGGAGAGGCTGCAACCCTAACGATCACGATTACCAATGGTGTCAGTGCCGTCAGCAACTTGTCGGTGACTGACTTTTTCACCCTGGATGGTCTTGAAAATGGTGACCCTAATGGCATGCGCGTTGCTTCACCCGCACTGGCCAGCACTACTTGCCCGGCTGGAAGTGTGCAGGCTCAGCCTAATGGCACCTTCGTCAGTCTGTCGGGCGCGGCGCTGGATGCCAATGCGGTCTGCGAAGTCAGTGTGCGTGTCACCTCGGTTCAGCCGGGCACTATCACCAATATCATCCCGGAAAATTCGATTACTACCGCTCAGGGTGTAACAAACACCACTACCCGTGCTGAGTCGTCCATGACGACGTCCACTGCGGTTGCCGTTATTAAGGAATTTGTGCCTAATGTGGTGGATGTTGATGAGCGGGCGCGCTTGCGTATCACCTTTAATAATGCCAGCCCGGTTAACCTGACCAACTTCAATATTGAAGATGTTTTTCCCAGCGGTTTGACTGTTGCGGCAGGCCCGAACTCTGTCACCACCTGTGGCCAATCAGCAGTAGTGTCCTGGCCAGGCAGTGATCGTGTACGTCTGCAGGGCGGAGTATTACCTGGTGCTTCTGCAGGCAATGTGAATAGCTGTTATCTGGAGTTGGACGTTGTCGCCAACGCCGCTGGCGAGTTCCAGAATACAATTCCAGCCAATACACTGGAAGTGGGTGGAACGCCGATTACTCATCCGCCGACTGAAGATACCCTGTATGTTCGGCCTCCTTTGCAAGTGTTCAAAGCGATTGCCAACAACACCCTGGATACTCCTGCCATAGCTGGATTTACTACGGGCTCTGCGACCACGGCAGCGGGTGTCGCCCGCACCTTGACTATTCGCATTGCTAACCCGGGTACAACGGCTGTATCGGGTATGCAGTTGACTGATACCTTGCCGGAAGGTTTGGTTATCGCACAGCCAAATCCTGTTATTACCAATAGCTGTAATGGCAGCGTGAGTGCATTTGAGTCAGCAACTGCGGTGCGCCTCTCAGGCGGCACCCTGGCGGGTGGAGCAACGTGTGACATCACCTTGCCGGTGTTGAGTAACTCAGCTGGAAACTATATCAACGAAATCCCAGCTGGCGCTATAACCACCACCGAAGGGGTCAGTAACGAAGAGCCTACACGTGCCGAGTTGATTGTGGCGACACCTCCCTCAGTGAGTAAAGAATTCAATCCGGCTGTGATCCCGTCGGGTGGCACTTCACGTCTGACGATTACTATTTACAATCCTAACAGCCAGTCGATGACGCTGACGCAAGCGCTGGTGGATAATTTGCCCAATGCACCCGGGCCTATGCGGATTGCAGCCACGCCTAACCTGGGGGGAACCTGCAACAGTGTTACGGCAGCAGCGAATAGTGATTCTATTACCCTGGCTTCAGGCGTCACTGTGCCTGCCGGGGGCTGTACCATCGAGGTAGACGTAACGGCCACAGCCGCAGGGGAACATATCAACAATATACCCAGTGGCGCTTTACGCACCGACCTGGGCAGTAATGAAGATCCCGTTAACGTACCGCTGCTGGTCAGCACGGCAGGCTACATATCCGGCCGTGTGTTCCAGGATAACACCAGCCCGGCACCGAATGGCAGCTTTGAATCGACTACAGACCAGCCGTTGTCCGGTGTTGAAATTGTGTTGCGCAACGGCACGGATTGCGCTGGTGCTGTTGTCGGAACCACCACAACCAATCTGGCAGGTAACTACCTGTTTACCGGTCTTGCGGCAGGTAGCTATTCTGTCTGCGAGGCACAACCGGCAGGTTTATTGAATGGCGAAACAACGGCGGGAAATGCCGTTGGCGGCGGAAGCTCCGGCACCGCCAGTAATCCTGATAGTAATTCCAGTCAGATTACAGGCGTTGTTCTGGCTGATCTGGGTGGTGGCGATGTCAGTGGTTCAACTAATAACGATTTTGCTGAGTGGGCACCTTCTACTCTGAGTGGCGTGGTATTTGAGGACCATAACAATAACGGCGTTCAGAATGGCAGCGATGCCGGTATACCAAGCCAAACAATCAATTTAACCGGACAGGATGTTGACGGTAATACGATTACTGCTACCACCACAACCGATGCTGATGGCCGTTACAGCTTCACTGAGCTACCACCTGGCATCTATACAATTGAACAGCCAAATCAGCCTGACAATACCGTCAATGGCCAGACAATTCCGGGTGCCGTGCCAAATGGAACCATCGGAACACCTACCGCAGCGACGACTCTTCCCAGTGGGATCAGTAGTATTGAGTTGCCCTCTAACACGGTCAGCAGCAATAACAACTTTGCTGAGTTACCGCTGTCCGGAACGGTCAGAGGGCAAGTCTTTCTGGACTACGATAGTAGCCAGTCGCTGAACGGATCGGATCATGGTATTGCGGATCAAACCATTCGTTTGACCGGTGCGGATGTCAATGGCAATGCCATTACTGAGGAAACCACAACAGATGCACAAGGCAATTTCACCTTTACCGGGCTGCCAGCGGGCACTTACATTCTGGAGCAACCAGATCAACCTGCCGGTACCCTCAATCTAGTACCGGTAGCTGGTTCAGCGGGTGGTACGCCAACTAACCCAGGTGCACCAAGCAGTCAGATTAGTGCTATAGATCTGACCAGTACGACGTTGTCTGCGGGTAACCTGTTCCCTGAAGCCCCTGGACCACATCCTGATTTGACGTTGGATATCACCGTGTCTAATGATGTCTTTTCCGATGGTGGCGGTACCGGTTACTACACCCTTATCCCCGGAAATATAGGCTCTGCAGACAGCAACGGAACCGTCACTGTGGTTAGCGAATTACCACCCGGTGTCACCTACCGCAGTTTCGAAGGAACTGATCCAGACTGGAGCTGCTCTGTAGTTGGCCAGACCGTTACCTGTACCACAGAGGAGGTGATCCCTGCGACCAGTAACGCACCGAATATCGTGGTGCAGGTCGATGTGCAACCAGGCGGTTCTGGCAGCATTTTGACCAACCATAGCCGTATTTCTGGAGGCAGTGAGCCTGACGGGTTACAGGGCAACAATCTGGCGCAGATCCCGATCGAAATCATCGGGGTTGCCGAGTCAGCCAGTGTACAGGGTACTGTATGGCTGGATGGCAATAGTGATGGTGCACGTCAGCCCGGTGAATCGGTGCTGTCTGACTGGACTGTTGAATTATTGAAAGATGGTGTACTGGTTGCCACGCAACAAACCAATGCCCAGGGTGAATATCACTTTACCAATCTGCCACCAGGCAGTGGCTATGATATTCGTTTCCGACATCCGGAAACCCGCCTGCTCTATGGCAACCCCGTAACCAACGAGCAGGGTAATGCTAATAACCCGACAAATGCAGCGGTAAGCGATGGCTATCTGCAAAACATGGCACTGTCATCAGGCCAGAACTATGTCGAGCAAAGCTTGCCACTCGATCCTGCCGGTGTTGTTTATGATGCCGTGACCCGTGCACCGGTCGAAGGAGCACAGGTAACCTTACAGGGCCCACCGGGTTTCAATCCAGTTACGCACCTGCTGAGTGGATCAGCCAATGTAGTGACCGGCTCGGATGGTTTTTATCAATTCCTGCTGCTGCCAGGTGCGCCTGACGGTGAGTACGGCCTCTCGATCACTAACTATCCATCGGGTTACCTGCAGACGCCTTCGACAATGATACCAGCCTGTAGCAATACCCTGACGGTTGGAGCTGCACCGGCACCCGCATTGATCCAGAACTCGCCACTGGCGCCAGGTAACGCAGTCACCTTGCATGATCCAGCTGCCTGTGAGGGCATTGTGCCAGGTGGTTCAAATACAACTCAGTATTATTTTGCCTTCAACCTGTCAGCCGCATCAGCGGATGTGTTGAACAACCACATTCCCTTGGACCCGCTGCTTGAAGGCGCTGTCCGTGTGGTAAAAACCACACCGAAAAGTGATGTCAGTCGTGGTGAGCTGGTGCCTTACCAGATCACCGCAACCAACACGCTATCCGCTGTGCTGACCAATATTGTGCTTCAGGATCAGATCCCGGCCGGTTTCCAATACGTGCGTGGTTCAGCACGTTTGAATGGCTTTGAATCAGAACCTGAAATCAATGGCCGTCAGTTGCAATGGCCGGAACGCACACTGACAGCCGGAGAAGAAGTCATTATTCAGTTGATGCTGGTTGTGGGTTCTGGTGTTGAGTTCAATGAGTATGTGAACCGTGCCTGGGCAATGAACAGCCTGGCCAGTATTCGGGTGTCCAATATTGGTACCGCAACGGTTCGCGTGGTTCCGGATCCGATTTTTGACTGTACCGATATCATTGGTCAGGTCTTTGATGACGAAAATCGGGATGGTTATCAGAACGAAGGCGAACCGGGCATCCCAGGTGCACGTCTGGCGTCACCACGCGGCTGGTTGATCACGGCCGATGATTATGGGCGCTTCCATGTCGCCTGTGCGGATGTTCCCAGTGAACTGCGCGGTGGCAACTTTATCCTCAAGCTGGATGAGCGCAGCCTGCCAAGCGGCTATCGCGTAACCACTGAGAATCCACGTGTTGTCCGCGTGACTCAGGGGCGCATGGTGAAATTGAATTTCGGTGCCGCGATTCATCGCATTGTACGTCTGGATGTGACTTCAACTGTCTTTACTGAAGCCAATGAGTTACGCCCTAACTACGCGAAACACATGCAACAGGTCCTGCCGCTTCTGCATGAACAGCCCTCTATCCTGCGCATTGCTTATCAGCTTGAAATGGATGGAGATATTGATAATGCCCACGAACGGATAGGGGCGGTAAGAGCCTGGCTTGAAGAGCACTGGGAAGAACAGGGCTGTTGTTATGATCTGATCATCGAAGAAGAAATTGTTCCAGGTGTTGAGCGTATAGAGGTATCCCAATGAAACTGCATAAATCATTACTCTGTCTGGCGATAGCTGCGGCTTCACCGTTGATCTATGCCGATTCATGTGAAGTGGGTCAAGGTTGTGGGCTCTCTGGTGCACGCGGTGCAATGGAAGATGAATCATTGCTACAGCGTCGTGCTGGCGGGCTAGGGGATTTACCCGCTTTACCCCAGCAGGGCGAACGTGAACTGCCACGTGAACGCCTGGTGCTCTGGCATTTGCCTGATCAAAACCAGCAGGCGGCTGGTGTACTGACATTAAATCCGGATGAGCCGCAGATACTGCAAACTGCACTGCAAAATGTGCAGTTTGAGTCCGGGCGTTCCGTTTTGCCTGACGACTATACTGAGCAGCTATGGCAGGTCATGGAGCGACTGAAGGACAAAAATAATGTGCGCTTACGCATCATCGGACATACCGATCCCCAACGTCTGTCGGCGCGTGCCGCCAGCATCTATACCGACAACTATGGACTGGGTCTGGACCGTGCCAGACAAGTAGCGCTGCAATTCAAGGCTGCATTGAATTTGTCATCGACACAGGTTGACCTGGACTCTCGTGGTCCCAATGCACCGATTGCCAGCAATGCCACCGCCGAAGGGATGGCGATCAATCGCCGCGTCGAAGTAGAAATCTGGTATGACGAACCCGCCCAACAAAATGCCTGTAGCGGTGGTATTCCGACTACCGAAGACCTGGCGCCGTTTCGGATCAGCGTCGATGGTCAACCTGTAGGTGATCATAGTGCCGGTGTGGCGGATCAGCAACGCTGTGTCGATGTGGCGTTAGCTGAAAACAGCCTCAAGGTGCGCTACGACAATTTATCCGCTCAGCCACGTTTGAATGTGGCCGCCGCACCGCGTATGGCCGTTCCTGGTCAGACCCACTATTTCCGTGGTTACAGCAACTACATGAATTGGGTGGAACGCGGTGAGGTACAGATTTTTGGCAAGCCATCACGCTGGGGACAGCCAGAGCTACTGGAAACCGTTGAACTGGACCCCTTGTTGAATGGTGAGTGGCTACCCTCAGATGAGCTGCCGGATGAGCTCTATTACCGACTGAGGGTGTATGACGCCGAAGGGCGTTTTGATGACACAGATATGCAGCCACTGCAGCTCACCCGTGGTGAATATGAAGTTGAACCCGGCGAAGTTCGCGCTGATCTGCTGGCGGTCACCGGAGGTAACCGTTTGCAGCGTCACCGGATTCCGGTGGCGGGTGGCACGGTTACCGTCAATGGCCAGGGTGTACAACCGGGTTACGCTGTGTTTGTAATGGGAGACCCTGTACCGGTTGATCCTCAGGGTAACTTTGCCACAGCACAGATCATTCCACGTGGTGAACACAGTGTTGAAGTCGCGCTGCTTGATCCGGAAGGACAAGGCCGGATCTATCGACGCGATTTGCGCTTACCGGAACGCGACTGGTTCACCGTAGCGATTGCCGACATTACCATCGGGCAGCAGGATACGTCAGGTCCGGCACAGTTGGTGACTGGAGAAGACCGCTATTACGACGATAAAGTCTATGTGGATGGCCGTCTGGCGTTCTATACCAAAGGCAAAATTGATGGCAAATACACGGTAACCGCCAGTATTGATACCGGTGAAGAACCGATAGACAGCCTGTTCAGTAACTTCAATGACAAGAACCCGCGTGAGTTCCTGCGGCGTATGGATGCCAACCGTCACTGGGCCACCTTCGGCGATGATTCCACACTGGTGGAAGATGCGCCGACCCAAGGCAAGGGCTATGTCCGTGTTGAAGATGGTAAGTCACATGCGATGTGGGGTAATTTCGAACAACACAACCGTGATACCGAGCTAAGCCAGATCGACCGCCGTCTCTATGGTGCTCAGGCACGTTATCAGGGTGATGGCTTTACCGCCTTTGGTGAGCGCAAGGTCGTCGTGGAAGGGTTTGCTGCTGAGCCGGGAACAGCCAGCGCACGTGAAGAGTTTCTCGGAACCGGTGGATCACTCTACTTCCTGCGCAATCAGGATATCGCATCCGGCAGTGAAGCGCTGCGTGTTGAAATACGTGATAAACACTCCGGTTTGGTGCTGATGTCTGAGTACCTTAGCTATGGTATTGATTATGAAATCGACCCCATACAAGGGCGTATTTTGCTGAATCGACCGCTCTCCGCCATGTCTGATGACAATTCAGTGGTCAGAAGTGGTGGCAGCCTTTCAGGAAATCCCGCCTATCTGGTCGTTACCTATGAATACTCACCAGGCTTTGAAAGCATGGATGACCTGGCCGTGGGTGGACGCGCCTCTGTCTGGGCAAATGATTCAGTGCGTATTGGTGTCACCGCTTCAAGTCAGGAGCATTTCGGACAGAAGCAGGATCAGGAAGGCATCGACCTTACACTGCGCCACAGTGATCGCACCTGGTTGAAACTGGAAACAGCACGTACTGAAGGCGAGGGCATTGAGGAGCAAATCTCTGTCGATGGAGGCTTTGGCTTCAATAGTCGTTCTGTTGTGGGTGGTCAGGCGTATGCCGAGCGGATTGATGGCTCCCTGGACCTGAGTGACGTTGGCATTGATGGCGATGGACAACTGACCTTCTACCACGAAGAACGCGACGCGGGCTTCAACGCACCTGGACGACTGACCAGTAATGATACCCGTCAGTCTGGTGTTGCCTTGGTGACGCCGCTTTCCGAACAAACAGATCTGATTCTGCGTGCCGATGAAACGGTACAATCTTCTGATCTGGAAAACCAAAGTGCCGAGGTGGGAATATCGCACCAACTCGACGAAGAATGGACAGTCGTCGGTGGCTATCGCTCAGAAGAGCGCACCAGCGCGGCGACCTCAACAGCTAACGAAGGCCGCCGTGATGATCTGGCCGTGCAACTCGAATATGCACCCGAGGATGAACCCTGGACTGCACATGGCTTTGTGCAGGGAACAGTGAAAGCAGATGGCAACCGTGAGGATAACAATCGCCTCGGGGTGGGTGGCAGTTACCGCGTCAATGACCGTATTAACCTGATGGGGGAAATCTCTGATGGTGATTTAGGTCTGGGTGCCAAGGCCGGTGTGGATTATGCTTCATCGGATCGTACTAACCTCTACCTCAATTATGAGCTGGATAATGATCGTACCGATCAGGGTATAGGCTCACGTATGGGTCAGGTAGTGACTGGTGCGCGTTCACGCTGGTCAGATACGACCAGTGTCTATGCCGAGCAACGTTACCAACACGGCTCGCAGCAAACCGGGCTAGTACAAGGCTACGGGGTGGATTTTGCCCCGGATGATCACTGGACCTACGGCCTGAGCACTGACATAGGCCATCTGAACAGTGAAACCGATAACGAAATCAGGCGTCGGGCCGTATCAGGTAGTGTCGGTTATCGTAATGAAGATATTCGTTACGCCGGCGCGCTGGAATACCGCAAGGACCGCTACAACGCTGAAGAAAGAACGGTCTGGCTGCTGCGAAATAACCTCAGTTACCAGATCGACCCTGACTGGCGCATGATCGGCCATCTGGATATGGCGATTGGTGACTCCAGCCAAGGCTCATTCTTTGACGGCAACTTTGTCGAAGCATCTTTGGGCTATGCTTATCGTCCCGTGCTGAATGACCGTTGGAACACTCTGGTCAAGTACACCTATCTGTCTGATCTGGCTCCGGCTGAACAACGTTCATCAACCGGTAACCTGGTCGATTACTCCCAGCGCAGTCATGTGTTTGCAATCGACAGCATCTATGACCTGACCGAACGCTGGAGCCTGGGTGGACGCTATGCCTATCGTCTGGGTGAATTGCGCATGAGTCGAGATGACTCAGCCGACTGGTTCAGCAGTAAAGGACAGTTGATAGCAGTACGCGCCGACTGGCACGTCGTGCACAAATGGGATCTGATGGTCGAGCTGCGTCGCCGAGACGAATTCACCGCCGAAGACTCCCGAACAGGCGCTGTCCTGGCCGCGTATCGCCACTTCGGTAATAACATGAAAGCCGGTGTAGGCTACAACTTCTCCGACTTCAGTGACGACCTAACCGACATGGACTTCCGCAGCCAAGGCTGGTTCATCAATATTATCGGAAAATATTGACCCAACCCTGTTGAATCCCATAAGTATAGATACTTTGTAGGAGCCCGCTCCGCGGGCGACCCCCCCCAATGTAGGAGCCCGCTCCGCGGGCGAACCCTCCCCCTAAATAATCTAAAGAACACCTTCATCGGGTCGCCTTATTCACAACAGCTGCGCTACAATAGAGCTATGGCAGACGCAGAAAAATGCGTTGGAGGCTGCTGTAATAGTGTAAGCAACAGGAAAACACCTCGCTCTCTAAGGTAGTGCAAAATGCACATGCCCTGCGGTAGCCTGCCTGAAGATAACCTCGCAGGAGCCCGCTCCGTGAGCAAAAGATATACCCCATCACTCCTGTAGGAACCCGCTCCCCGGGCGATTAAAAACATCGCTCAAGAAGTGAGCTCCCACAGGGAGTAAACAGGTATGTAGGAGCCCGCTCTGCGGGCGAAAGATATACCCCATCACTCCTGCAGGAACCCGCTCCGCGAGCGAACAATAACCCGGCAAAAGGATCTGCCCATGTACATTGAACACCACGGCGCCAAAAACGGCGTGACCGGATCATGCCACCAGTTACACATCAATGAACATAACAGCCTGCTAGTTGACTGTGGTTTGTTCCAGGGCGCTGAAGCCAGTAACCGCGATAGCATTGACCACCACAAAATAGAATTTGATATAAGCAGCGTTAGGGCACTGATCGCCACCCATGTACACATTGACCATGTAGGCCGCATACCCTGGCTGCTGGCTGCAGGTTTTGAAGGGCCGATTATCTGCTCTCAACCCTCAGCGAAACTGCTGCCGTTGGTATTGGAAGATGCCTTCAAACTGGGCGTTAGCCGCGACCGAACACAAATTGAGCGCTATCTGAATACCATCGAACAACGCATTGTGGCATTACCCTATAAACAGTGGTTTACACTCATAGATACGTCCGAACACCAAGTACAGATCAGACTCCAGCGTGCCGGTCACATCCTGGGCTCCGCCTACATAGAAATAGACCTGTTGGAGCCCTCAACTCTGTGGGAGCCCGCTCCGCGGGCGAAAGCGGCGAACACAATCCATCGCTCACAGAGTGAGCTTCTACAGAATATATCCCCCTTGTGGGAGCCCGCTCCGCGGGCGAAAGCGGCGAACACAATCCATCGCTCACAGAGTGAGCTTCTACAGAATATATCCCCCTTGTGGGAGCCCGCTCCGCGGGCGAAAGCGGCGAACACAATCCATCGCTCACAGAGTGAGCTTCTACAGAATATACCCCCCTTGTGGGAGCCCGCTCCGCGGGCGAATACGGCGCATAAATCAACCCGTATTGTTTTCTCCGGTGACCTGGGTGCAAGCCACACCCCCTTGCTACCCGCACCCAAACCCCCTCACCGGGCTGACATACTGGTTCTGGAAAGCACCTACGGTGACCGGAATCACGACAACCGCGCCACGCGAAAGCAGCGTCTCAAATCAGCCATCGACCGAGCACTAATAAATAACGGCACTATACTGATTCCAGCGTTCAGCATCGGCCGTACTCAGGAACTGCTATACGAATTCGAAGATATGCTCGATGGCGAATTGCCAGTGCTTCTCGACTCACCATTAGCGACAAAATTCACCGACGCCTACCGTGAGCTTAAACCCTTTTGGGATGAAGAAGCACACACCCGGCTGCAACAAGGCCGCAAACCGCTGGCTTTCGATAGCTTACTAACCGTTGATAGCCATGATGCGCACCTGAAAATGGTACATCACCTTGCAAACTCAGGCCGTCCGGCCATCGTTATTGCAGGCAGTGGCATGTGTAACGCCGGTCGCATTGTTAACTATCTCAAGGCAATGCTCGGTGATGAACGTCATGACGTGCTATTCGTCGGCTACCAGGCAGAAGGCACGCCTGGGCAAATTATTCAACAATATGGCCCACAAAACGGCTATGTGGAACTCGATGGCGAACGCTACGATATTCTCGCCCAGGTTGAAACCATCGGCGGTTACTCAGCACATGCGGATCAACAGGGGCTGGTCAACTTTGTGAAAGGGATGAAGCACAAGCCCAGAGAAATCCGACTGGTGCATGGTGATGAGGGTGCTAAGCAAGCACTTAAGGACAAAATCAAGGCCTTTTATCACCAGATAAACAGCCCTGTTAGTATCTATAGCGCAACCTAGAAATAGCACTGTCGTCCGTAGGCGCTCATACCGTTAGTGAAAATAAACATAGGTATCAACCGCAAGATGTCTAGTCCAGGTAAACAAATCCAGACAACGCCTCAGCTTTTTGGGACTACTGCCACTCATACATTGATAGATTGGGTGCATTTGTTGTCTGAGGACAGGGTGTTGAACCTTACCTGAAAAAACAGTTTGGTTTTGGTCATCATGAAATGGGTGAAATGCTGCTGGCAGGGCAGCATAAGTCAGGGCAAGCACTCCATAAAAACTTAAAGTCTAAGCTCATCCGTGAAAAATTTGACGACATCACTTGTTATCAGTGGCTTTAGATATAAAAAAATACAGGTAAAATATTTTACTCTAAATTGGGAAAGCATATGATTCCATATGGTAGGCAGGATGTCACCGAAGATGACATCAAAGCAGTAGATGAGGTATTAAAATCCGTTTATCTTACACAAGGACCAGCTGTTCCGAAGTTTGAGGAGGCTGTTCTTAGACATTGCAATGCAAAGTTTGCAATAGCCACAAACAGCGCTACATCTGCACTTCATGTCGCATGCCTCTCTTTGGGGCTAGGAAATGGTGATTGGCTTTGGACAAGCCCAAATACTTTTGTCGCTTCTGCTAATTGCGCTTTATATTGTGGTGCGAAGGTAGACTTTGTTGATATTGATCCTCAAACCTACAATCTTTGCCCGAAAGCACTAGAAAAAAAACTGATATCTTCAGAAAAAAAAGGTTTGTTACCTAAGATAGTAGTACCAGTTCACTTTAGTGGTCAGCCCTGTGATATGAAAGCTATATATGCGCTATCACAAAAATATGGATTTAAAATCATTGAGGACGCTTCCCATGCTATTGGTGGCAAGTATCTAAACGAACCTATCGGGAACTGTAGATATAGTAATATAACTGTATTTAGCTTCCACCCGGTTAAGATTATAACCTCAGCAGAAGGTGGCATGGCTGTTACCAATGATGTTAATTTGGCAGAAAAATTAACGCTATTACGTAGCCACGGAATAACACGTACTCCAAGCCTTATGACAAAACCAATGGAAGGTTCATGGTATTACCAACAAGTTGACCTTGGTTTCAACTACAGAATGACAGACTTGCAAGGAGCCCTCGGAGCAAGTCAAATGAACCGTCTGGTTCATTATGTAGCACGCAGGCATGCACTTGCTAAACGTTATGATAAGCTATTGGCTAACTTACCAGTGATTACACCATGTCAGCATAAAGATGGTTACTCAGCGTTTCACCTGTATGTAATACGGTTGAAGCTTGATGAAATATCACTTTCTCATGTCGAAGTATTCGAAGCTCTCCGAGCAAAAGAAATAGGTGTTAATGTACATTATATTCCGGTTCATACACAGCCATACTATCAGAATATGGGATTTCATGTGGGAGATTATCCAGAGGCAGAAAAATTTTATTCTGAAGCTATAAGTATACCGTTATTTCCGGCATTGAAAGAATCAGAACAAGACTATGTGATCGAAGCGTTGAAAGAGCTGTTGCAATCATGAAACTTGCCCTCGGAACAGCTCAGTTTGGTATGGATTATGGGGTCGCCAATAAAAAAGGGCATGTGAGTCTGTCTGATGTGAAAAGCATACTGTCATTAGCAAGAAAATATGGCATATCGACTATAGATACAGCGGCCGCATATGGTAGTAGTGAAAATGCACTTGGACTTGCAGGAGTGAATGATTTCAATATTGTTTCCAAACTACCTCCCCGTGATTCAAAATGCCTTGATACAATTGGATGGATTGAAAAATCCGTTAAAAATTCTCTCGAAAATCTGAAGGTAGATTCCCTGTATGGTTTTCTTTTACATCGACCGCATGAACTTCTGAGCAGTGAGGGAGAAAAAATTTTTGAAACCCTTTCGGTCTTAAAAAGCAAAGGAATAATAAAAAAAATTGGAGTTTCAATATATGAGCCGGAACAGCTTGATCAGTTATATCAGTATTATAGTTTTGACCTTGTTCAAACCCCAATGAACTTGATTGATCATAGAATAATTGAAACAGGTTGGTTGCAGAGGCTGAAGGAAAGTGGAGCTGAGGTACATATTAGATCAGCATTTCTGCAAGGTTTGCTTTTGATGAAATCAATAGACCGACCTGCATATTTTAATACGTGGAATAGAATTTTTGCGCATTTTGACGAGTGGCTTATATCTGAGAATATATCGCCATTAGAAGCATGTCTTGGATTTTTAAATAGCCACCCAGAAATCGATAAAGTTATCGTGGGTATTGATTCTGTAAAGCAATTGTCAGAAATTATGGATGCTGTCAGTGTAAAAATTCCTGAAATTCCTGATTCACTTAAATCTGGTGATCTCGCATTAATTAACCCAGGTTGTTGGAAATTATGAAGCTAAAACTCGGTGTTATTGGGGTTTCTGAAGGAAATGGTCATCCGTATTCATGGAGTGCCATTTTTAATGGTTATAACCCTGAAATCATGGAAGAGTGTGGTTATCCCGTTATTCCGCGCTATCTAGAACAGCAATCTTGGCCGGAAAGTAGTATTCCTGATGCTGAAGTTGTTGCTGTGTGGACTCAAGATATAAAGCTATCAAAACATATAGCTTCTGCCTGCAATATAGATAAGGCAGTTACTCATCCTGAGGATATGCTAGGAATGGTCGATGCTGTTCTTCTTGCTAGAGATGATGCTGAAAATCATTTGGATTATGCAAGGCCATTTTTGGAAGCCAGGTTGCCAATATATATTGATAAGCCCCTGGCTTTGTCTAGCGATGCCTTAGAGGAACTATATGCGCTAGAAAAATATCCAGGCCAGATTTTTACCTGTTCTGCTTTAAGATACTCTAAGGAACTCTATCTTTCTCAAGCTGATAAAGAGCAGCTGGGTGAAATTAAGATAGTTTCGGCATTCACACCGAAGTCTTGGGATAAGTATGCCGTTCATATTATCGAACCCGTTCTTAATATGTTACCTGCAGAGGATACTCCTGTTTGCTTTGTTAAAGGAAATTCGCTGAAAATAGAACCCGATGATAATTCTGGCAGCTTAAGTGTCCTTTGGAAGAGTGGTATAAAAACTCACTTCATGGCATCAGGTGATGCTATGACGCCAATTTCAATTAGGGTTATGGGCACAGCAGGCTGGAAAGACTTATTTTTTTCTGATTCTTTTTCGGCTTTCAAAGCCGCTCTGGAAGCCTTTGTCAGGGGTATTAAAACTTCAGAAATTGCCTCACCACAAATGTTTAACAGGCAAGTTGTAGAGTTACTAGAAAGAGGAAGAGTATGAGACAGACGATCCTAATTACAGGTGGTACTGGAAAATTTGGTCGTGCGTTTGTGCAGCACTTCGTTAAATGTGATTGGATGGTTTTGTTTACATCGACTTGTGAAAAACGTGCTCAAGAGTTGATTAAAGAGCTAAATCAACCTGAAAATCTTATTTATTTTGTGGCGGATTTAATACCTATTGATACTATACCTAGGCTGGCTGCAGAAATTCATTCGGAAGGCTATCGCATTAATCATTTAGTCAACAATGCACGAAGCCTGACTTCACTTAGAACAAATGACTTAGGTCAAACAGACCGAGATGATTTCTTAAATGAATACTTGATGGATGTTGTCATTCCTTATGAGCTTGCGTTTGCTTTCTACAATACTCAGGCAGATGAGCTTCTAACCATAACCAATATTGGTTCACAATATGGTTTGGTGGCAGCCAACCCACATCTGTACACCGACTATCCCAAGCAGTCACCCATTCAATATGGAGTTGCTAAGGCTGCTCTGAATCATTTGACGAAAGAATTAGCTGTACGTATGGCAGACAAGCAGGTAAGAGTTAACTGTATTGCATATGGAGGAGTTGAAGGGCGTGTTGATGACGCTTTCAAGGCACGTTATGCAAATCTAAGTCCTACAAGACGGATGTTGAAAGATACAGAAGTCATTAGCCCTCTTGATTTTCTGGTTCGCGAAAATAGCAGTGCCGTTACAGGTCAGACGCTCGTAGCCGATGGAGGATGGACCTTATGGTAAATCGAAGGATAGCCATTATTCCAGCCAGGGGTGGATCAAAGCGTATACCGGAAAAAAATATCATTGACTTCGCTGGTAAGCCGATGATCGCTTGGTCAATTGAGGCTGCTCTTAAATCGAATTTATTTGATAGGGTTATAGTTTCAACTGATGATATTAAAATCGCTGATATTGCGAAGCAATGGGGAGCAGAGGTTCCATTTTTGAGAAAGGAGTGTGCCGATGACTATTCAACTGTGAGTGAGGCAACGACTAGCGCTCTGACACAAGCAATGAATTTCTGGCATGAAGATTACACTACTGTTGTACAGTTAATGGCAAATTGTCCTTTGCGTACAAGTAATGATATTCAACAGGCAACTCATCAATTCGACCGGCAACATAGGCGTTTTCAGATCAGTTGCTTCAAATACGGTTGGATGAATCCATGGTGGGCCGTAAAGCTGAATGAAAATAACTGCCCAGAAAAACTTTTTCCCGATGCCCTCGATAAAAGATCTCAGGACTTACCTGAGCTCTACTGTCCCACTGGCGCTATTTGGATAGCTGCTGCACAAGACTTACTGAAACACAATACTTTTTATGGGCCGGATCATACGTTTGAACCTATATCATGGGAAAGTGCAGTCGATATTGATGATTTTAATGATCTTGCATTTGCAAAATCAGTCCTTCTAAATGTTCAAAACTATTCTATAACAGTTGATCAATGAAAATTGTTATTCGTACTGATGCCTCCATTCAAATCGGTACCGGCCATGTAATGCGTTGCCTGACATTGGCAGATGCGTTATCCAAAAAGGGATGTATATGTCATTTCATTTGCCGAGAGCATACCGGCCATTTATATTCATTGATTGAAGATCGAGGTCATGGAGTTTTCTTATTACCTGCGTCAGATAAACAATTAGATACCTGTGAGCTAAATTTGTTAGCTCACTCTGACTGGTTAGGTGTAACGCAGGAAGACGATCAGGCAGAGTGTATTCCATTATTGCAAAGCTTAGATCCCGACTGGCTGATTGTAGACCACTATGCACTGGATCATCGTTGGCAATCAAAACTACGCCGATACTGTAAAAATATCATGGTTATCGATGATTTAGCTGACAGGCATCACGATTGTAATTTATTGCTAGATCAGACTTTTGATCGAGACCCGCTGGATTATCAACCTTTAGTCCCTAAAAATTGCAAAATATTTTGTGGGTCTCGATATGCGTTACTTCGTCCAGAGTTTTCTCAATGGCGGGAATACAGCCTTAAGCGTCGTCAACATGGCAAACTTGAACATATACTCATCAATTTAGGTGGAGTTGATAAAGATAATATTACCAGTCAGGTTCTGGTAGCACTGCGGCAGTGCCTACTGCCTACTGATTGTAAAATCACCGTAGTAATGGGTGCTACGGCACCTTGGATAGAGTTTGTTAGAAAAGAGGCTAGGAAATTACATTGGAAAACTGAGGTGAGGGTGGACGTCAGTAATATGGCTGAGTTGATGTCAAATAGTGATCTAGCAATCGGTGCAGCAGGGGCAACCTCGTGGGAACGATGTTGCCTTGGGCTACCAGCAGTCATGATGGTTTTAGCAGAAAATCAACAAATGATCGCAAAAAAATTGCAGGATGCTGGTGCTTGTGTGGGATTGAGCATTGATAATCTACACAGGAACCTAAGTAATGTATTAAATGACTTAATAACAGGAAAGCTTGCTAAATTTGCAAACAAGGCTTCTGAAATTACAGATGGTCAGGGTGTTGATCATCTTATTAAGTATATCAAGGCGGAGCGATGAGTATTAGTAATAAAAATTTCAGGCCAATTACTAATAAAGATTTACCGTTGCTACTGACTTGGAGAAATCATCCTGATATTCGTAAGTTTATGTATACTCAGCATGAGATAACGCTTTCAGAACACCAAAATTGGTTTGATAAAGTAAGTAGGGATCCTACACGCCAGCTTTTATTGTATTATGACTATTATAATCCAGTCGGTTTTTGTCAATTTACGATTAACAAGCACCGGGCAGAGTGGGGATTTTATTTGTCTCCAGAAGCGACTACGGGGGCGGGAACACGTTTAGGTAAAACAGCTCTGAACTATGCTTTTGATGAGATGCAATTGCATAAAGTTTCTGGTGAAGCTTTAGATTTTAACCTGCCTTCAGTTAAATTTCATAGAAAGCTAGGCTTTGTTGACGAAGGCTGTTTACGAGATCATGCTGAAATAGATGGAAAATATTATGATATATATTGTTTTGGTTTACTGAAAACTGAGTGGCATAGCAAGCGAGAAAAACTATGACAGTAAAAGCTATAAATATTGACGAACGGATTATTTCATCCAAGCAATCTCCATACATCATAGCTGAGTTATCAGCTAACCATAATGGGAAGCTGGAAACAGCCCTGAAAATTATAGAGGAGGCGAAAAAAGCAGGAGCTGATGCCGTTAAGGTGCAAACATATACTGCTGATACCATTACCTTGAATAGTGATAGTGAAGACTTTTGCATAAAGGGTGGATTGTGGGATGGTAGAACACTCTATGACTTGTATCAGGAAGCACATATGCCATGGTCATGGCATAAACCTTTGTTTGAATATGCACAAAAAATAGGTATAACCATTTTCAGTTCTCCCTTTGATGCTACTGCAGTGGATTTGTTAGAGAGTCTAAATGCACCTGCATACAAAATTGCTAGTTTTGAAGCTATTGATATACCTTTGATAGAATATGTGGCTCGTACTGGTAAACCGATGATTATTTCAACCGGTATGGCCGATGCCGAAGAAATACAGGAAGCTATAGATGCTGCCAAGGGTGCAGGTTGTAAAGAGTTGGCAATTCTACATTGTGTAAGTGGCTATCCGGCTCCAGCTGGGGATTATAACTTACACACTATCCCTGACATGATAGAGCGTTTTGGTTTGGTGACAGGACTTTCAGATCACACTCTTGATAATACTACTGCGATTACCAGTATCGCACTGGGCGCCAGCATAATTGAAAAGCACTTTACTCTTGATCGTAACGGTGGTGGTCCTGATGATAGTTTCTCGTTGGAGCCTGCAGAACTATTTGCGCTCTGTAGAGATAGTAAAACCGCCTGGCAAGCCCTTGGAAAAGTAGATTATGGTCGTAAAAGTAGTGAACAGAGCAATGCTCAATTCCGTCGTTCGCTTTACTTTGTTAAAGACATGAAGGCTGGTGACGTGATCGGTGAGGATTGTATTCGTAGCGTAAGACCTGGCTATGGATTACCACCAAAAGAATTAATTAAATTAATAGGTAAGAGAGTAAGTAAGGATATACAAAAATTCAGTGCTGTTAAAATAGAATGTATTGCTTTATAAGCGATTAAAATTTAATACCAAGCGACTTGGTTACTAAGTAAAAATACATGCATAAATTTTTTAAAAAAAATATAAAATCGCGCATTGAGCAGTTTGGTTTTTCAGCACCATTTATTACATGCCAGCAATCTTTTGTTCTTGATTTTTTGCGTGTTGTTGCTCTGATGTTAGTTGTTAATGCCCATTTATTACAAATATTTATTTATCCATATTGGAATCCCACTGAGTCACTTGAAGAATGGCAGTTTTTATTGTATATACTTAGGTATAGTGGGCAATTTGGTGTAATGATATTTTTTTCTTTAAGCGGATTTTTAATTTATTATTCCATAATTAACAATATCAATAAAAATAAAGTTTTTGATTGTAAGGAGTATTTTTTATTAAGGTTTTTTAGAATATACCCACCATTAATTTTTAGTATCTTTATATTAATGGTTATCCATTATTTATTGTATTCTATTGATATTTCGTCTAGTGATGATTTCACGAAAGGAGATGAGATATATGTAGCTCGTGAAAATTTGACGTTAAGCTGGAAAAACATACTAGGCTCAAGTCTGCTCATTAATGATATGTTTTCTGGATTTTATTCGCCAGTCTTAAATGGACCGTTATGGTCAATTGCTTATGAGTTCTGGTTTTACATGGCTGCCTTAGTTTTTACATGGGTTATTTTTAAAAGTTATTTTTTCGCATATGCTTTTTTAGTAATTATTTTTTATTCTAGTTGGGAATATGTAGAATGGTGGTGTTACGGCTGGAGTGTATGGTTTGTGGCTTTTGCAATGACCCACATTGAAACTAACTATAGCAAGCATGTCTCAACTACAATTGGATTTTCTGGATCTGTACTGTTTTTATTTATATGGCTTTATTTTTATAATAATCGAGTTGATACTTGGTATGAGTATCGGAGTTATTATCCACTTGGGATTATATTTTCATTTTTGTTGCCTGTTATGTTGAATCGATGTGGAAAAATCTGTAAATTTTTAAATTTGTATAAAATTGTGAGTAAAATATCTGGTTGTTCATATACTATTTATCTTTTACATTTTCCGGTTTTTATGATTTTCTTTGTTTTAACAAATTTAATTGTTGATGATTGGCTTGAAAGGTTATTAGTGATGGTTTTCGCACTACTATTCTGTTTTTCAATTTCTTACATAATAGCATGCTATTTAGAAGATAAAAAATTAATAAAGCATCTTGTAAGTAAAGTGCGATAATTGATGTATTTTAAAAGAGGTTAAGTGGTGAAGTTTCTCTGTCATGCAGGTCCATGGAGTGATGCATATTTTTCCTATCTTGTTAAGGAAATGTATCCGAGTGCAAAGTGCGATATATTGAGTGGGCATAAGAAAGTTGATAAATCTGGTCTTTGTGATATTTATTACGAAGAGGTAGTTAAAAATAAAAACAATACATATGAAATAACAGAAGAAGATCTAGATATTATAGCTAGATGTCGTCTGCTAAGGGCTTTGAAAATCAATGAAGCATTGCTTCATGTAAACTGTATGAGAAAAGCTATTTGTGAAACCTTAAGTATTCTCCGCCCCGATATTGTGTTAACAGAAACTATAGATTCATATATTATGGACTTGTTAAATATTGAGTCTAAAAAACGTAATATTCCTTGTATAGGGCTTGTTACAGCATTTGTAAATGGATGCTATAGAGTTAGTATTCGTGGTGAATATGTTAAATCTAGAAATGTAACTGCTGAAGAAGTAGATGTTGTACTGAATGATTTATTGAGCAAAGAATACTTGCCTAGCTTTGTAGTTAACTCCAAACAAACTATTCGTTATAATGCAATAAAAAACTGGACAAGAAATTTAATAAAAATACCTTACTTTTTTCTTAAAAGAATATTCTCCGAAGAAAAGTATAACTATCATTATTGGCAAGCGCATATAACTTCAGCGCAATTAGCATCTTTTATACCAGTGATAGATCCTGGCGAGTATAAGTATCTGGAAAAACTTAAAGGTACACAGTCAACTGTAATATATGTCCCTCTGCAGATGTTTCCAGAAGCAACAATTGATTACTGGTGTTCGTCGCGTGATATTATTGATTATGAATGTATATTAGTAGATTTTATAAAAAAACATAAAAACATTAACTTCTTAATTAAAGAGCATCCTAATGTTGTAGGCTATCGAAGCCGTAGATTTTATAAAAGGTTGAAGTCATGCGAAAATGTTATTTTCTGTCCAACCTATGTGCAATCAAACTCTCTTTTGAACTATTATGATGCTGTATTGGTATGGACTGGCAGCGTTGGTTTCGAATCAGCAATTAGAGATAAGCCCGTTTTATGTGCTAGTAGGCCCTATTATTTTCCAAAAAGTTTTAATTGTTTGATATTTTCAATGAGTACCAGTACTGTTGAAATACAAAAATTCATTGAAGACTATTATAATGATCATGCTTCGATTAACCAAAAAGAACTTGTTCGATATTTGCTTGAAGGCTGTTTGGAAGGCCGAGTTAGATTCGATGGATCTTGGTGTGAAGAAAATGATGAGCATGTAGTAGAAGTAAAAAAATTGTCTACATCTCTTAAAGCATATATTGAGAAAATATAAATGAGTTCGATAATGCATAAGTTAGCATATCTTTCTTTTTTTATTTGTGGGGCTGCTTTATCATTTTATAAGTTTTTCCTATTGGCAGCGATAATTGATAAAAGTGAGTTTGGATTATATGTTTTAACTATGTCAATATATGTATATTTTATATATGTATTCTCTTTTGGTGCTAATGAATATGTTTTGAAAATAGGAAGTTTAGTAAAAAATAGCTATGCAAGACAGGTGATAAGAAATGAAGCCCTTTTAAATGGTTTGCTTGGTGTGTCTTTGGGGGTGGCTTTGTTATTTCCTATTTCATTAGCTTTGAGTTTAGAGTATAGGCTTGTGTTTAACTCCGCTGCCTTGCTAGCTCTAGTTACATTGCCTTTTAGTATTTTTGAAACATATTTCAGAACTGAATCTGCTTTATTGAAATTTTCTGGAATGATGGCCGCTAAAGCAGCTATTGTTGTAGCTATTATAAGTTTTAGTAGTTCGTTGTCTAGTTTTCAGCAAGCTGTAAATGCTGAGTTGATAGGGTCTTTAGCAATATTCTTTATAGTTTTCGTATGTTTTATATTTAGTGGGCAGTCGATGAAAGGAATAATATCTATTGAAAAAATTAAAACCATAGTTTTTCAAGGATATTCATTCTGTATTTCTACTATGCTAAGAAATGGGGCTGTTGTTTTAGATAAAATATTCATATCTTTATATTTGGGAAGTTTGCATTTGGGTTTTTATGGGTTTGTGTTTATTATCTATCAGGCATCTTTGTTGTCTAGTAGTGTTATTATGTCAGTTGTTGGCCCGAATATTTTAAGATTTGCCAGTGAGGACGAAAAGAAATCAAAATTAAAAAGAAACTTAACTATTGCTGTTATTTGTTTGTTTATTGTTTTGTTCTTCAGTTATCCTGTGATTTATGATATTTATCATTGGTTGGTTGGTGTGTATTTCGAACAGTATAATGATCCGGTAACATTCATGATATTCCCATTAATTTATTTTGCAGCAGTTTTTTCTTTTGCTAGTTCTCTTTTGGACTGGTTTTTTATTTCTATATCTAAAGAAAGAATGTTGGCATTATACTCATTGCTGTCTTTAGTGTTTCTGATAGTTGGTTTTTTGTTAATTGGAAATATTGGTTTGGGAGTGGCTTGGTTTGCATTTGTTTTTTTTGCTGGAAAGTTTATTGTTTTTATGTTTCAGATGATATATATGTTGAAGTTTAATGACAGTAAGTGTGATGTATGTTGTACATAAAGCTAAGATATTATTTATTTTTGTCTATTTTATTATTTCCATGGATTTTTGTATTTTTTTTAAGATCATTCGGGCCATTAAGTTTCGAATCGTTAACCATGGACACCAAACTTTTTATTTTTATTTTCTTGTTTGTTTTGGTGCTAAGTTATTCCTTCTCATACTTTATAGGGGGGCATTATTTCCGAAGTTTTCATTTTCAAACACAATTAAAAAATAATGTTGCGTATGTAAGTGAGGTTTTCATTCTGATAAGAAAAGTTTTATTTTTTTCTGCTGTAATGTATGTGATATTTAGCTTTTATGATTATTTTCTAATAAAAGGTGCTGCAATTTCTGAAATTGTTATGCAAAGAGAAAAAGAGCATTTAACCGGACCGCGTAACTCATTGATTGGTGCCTTGGTATCTCTTTTGTCTGCAAGTACGCCTATTGCTCTAGTTTTGTTCATTCTTAATCCTTTTAAGAAGTTTGTTCTAAATGCATTTTTCTGGCTTTTTGTTATCTTAGGTTTTTTTAGTATGTTTTTATCTGGAGGCAGAAATGCGTTTTTTATAAGTGTTGCCTTTGTTTTAGTTTTTTCTGCTTTATATTTTGATAAAAAAATAATTTTTAGATCTGTATCACCTAGGCTGATTTTTTTAATATTGTTAATGTTATTGATTGGTTTTTTTTATTCTTTGAAAATGTTTGTGGATCGATTTCTTGCTCAAGGTATGCCTCTTGATTATATGATTCTTCATTTGGTAAATGACTATAATGTTGATATTGCAATTCCTGATTATGACGGTTTTCCTCTAGTTGTATACTCTGTTTGGTCATACCTTGTTTTTTATATTACTCACGCTTTGAATTACTTAGATCAATATTTCTATATTGATTATTCTCCATTTCTAAAGGGTGTTTATAATTTTCCTTTGATTGCTAGATTGTTTGATTTCTTGTTCAGTTCAAATATATTTGAATCGAGTTTTGATGATCTTCTACTTAGAGGCGTTTATTTGTCTCTACCTGGGTCAATCTATGTGGATTTTGGTGTTATTGGGTCGGTTTTTGTTGCCGCTTTTCTAGGTTTTGTCTTTGGTTCTTTGGTATGTAATTATAAACATTTAATTTTGTTTAATAAGTTTTTATTGACTTATTTGTGCGTAACTTTTCTTTTTGCACCATTTTTTAATATTGCAAATGTTGCTAATGGATTTTCATTTTTATTCTTTTTAATTATTATTTTTCTATGCTCGCTAAAACTAAAACGGGATTTTGAAAGTGCACCATAATATTTGCTCTAAATGTATAATGGATTCCACTGATCCAAATATTGTTTTTGATGTCCAAGGTGTTTGTAATTATTGCAATAATTATGAATTAAATATTAAACCATCTTGGGATACAGCAGCAAAAGGAACTGCAGAGCTTCAGTTGTTAGCTGAACGCATTCAGAGTAGTAGCAAGGGTCATGATTTTGACTGCATTATTGGTTTGTCGGGCGGTTTAGACAGCTCATACGCCGCTTATATTGCTAAAGAGAAGATGGGATTACGTCCCCTTTTATTTCATGTTGATGCGGGGTGGAACACTGACCAAGCGGTTGGCAATATTGAAAAACTGGTTGATGGTCTAGGCTTGGATTTGTACACAGAAGTTATTAACTGGGATGAAATGAAGAGGTTACAGGTTGCTTTCCTGCGATCTGGTATCCCTGACCAGGACCTCGTACAGGATGCTGCCTTTTTCTCAGGTCTGTATAAATTTGCGCGTAAACATAGGATCAAACACATCATTACTGGTTCAAATTTTTCAACAGAGTGCTGCCGAGAGCCTGAGGAATGGGGAGGGTATCTGGGTATTGATAAAACCCTGTTCGGTGATATCTGGCATCAGTTTGGTGATGGTGAGCTTAAATCCTTTCCCTTAACCGACATTCTTGTATACAAGCTTTGGTATCAGAAAATACTGGGTATGAAGGTCCATCATCCACTTAACTTGGTACCTTATGTTAAACAAGATGCAGAGGAGGAGCTTGGGCACCTTTTTGGTTGGCAGCGCTTCAAACACAAGCACCATGAATCACGCTTTACCCGCTTTTATGAAGACTATTGGTTACCGCGTCGATTTGGCTTTGAAAAACGTCGTGCTCATTTCTCCAGTTTAATTATGACAGGTCAGATGACCCGTGAAGATGCGCTTGACAGAATTTCTCGCCCTGAAATGGATGAACATTTTCTTGAGCAGGAGTTTGAGTATGTTGCTCATAAGCTGGATCTAACGGTTTCTGAGTTGCAGGAATTGTTCGATATGCCAAAAAAAAGCTATCGTGATTATAAAAATAAACGCATGCTAATTGGCTTAGGTGCTAATGTCTTACGTTGGGTCGGTTTGGAGAAGAGGTATTTCCGTTGATTCGAATTGTAGATTATGGGGTTGGCAATATTCAGGCATTTATGACTTTGTTCAAACGGCTTGGCATTAAGGCTGAACGTGCAACGACACAGGAGCAGCTTCATGATGCTACACGTTTGGTGTTGCCCGGTGTTGGGCACTTTGATCATGCTATGCAAAGACTCAATGATTCTGGGATGCGTTCAGCTTTAGATCGTATGGTCCTTGAACAGAACGTGCCCGTTGTCGGTGTATGTGTCGGTATGCAAATGCTGGCTGAAGGTTCTGATGAGGGCTCCTTATCAGGGTTGGGATGGATTCCTGGGCGAGTAAAAGCATTTTCTGATAATCCATTAATGAGCAGTCTTCCTATGCCTCATATGGGCTGGAACGAGCTAAATCCTAGGCCAGGCTCAAAGCTATTTTTACAGGGTTTTGATTCGGCACCTCAGTTTTACTTTTTGCACTCTTTCTACTTTGATGCAAGAGATAAAGATGATGTCGCTGCTACAGCCCATTATGGAATGGACTTTGATGCTGTAGTTTCACGAGGCCATATTCACGGTGTGCAATGCCATCCTGAAAAAAGCCACCACTGGGGTGCCCAATTATTGAAAAATTTTGCGGAGCTAGATTGAATGCTGAGGCCTAGAATCATTCCTTGCTTGCTTGTTCATCAGGGTGGCTTGGTCAAAACCCAGAGCTTCAAAAACCCTAAATACGTTGGCGATCCTATTAATGCCGTTAAGATTTTTAATGAAAAAGAAGCTGACGAATTGATGGTGCTTGATATTGATGCCTCCATTAAGGGTGTGGCCCCTGATTTTGGACTGATTGCAAAGTTGGCAGCAGAGTGTCGTATGCCGCTGTGTTACGGTGGTGGAGTTACTACTGCAGACCAGGCATCGCGTATTGTGGATATGGGTGTTGAGAAGGTTGCGGTGAGTTCTGCTGCTATAAAGACTCCATATCTGTTGACTGAAATGTCCGCTGCAGTAGGTCGCCAATCTGTAGTAGCTGTGCTTGATGTACGTAAGAAAAAGGGTCTGTTTTCCAAAGGGTATGAGATATGTACACATAATGCGACTCAAGTGATTAAGCAAGACCCACTGGCTATGGTAAAGAACTTACAGGATGCAGGAGCTGGTGAAGTTGTGATCAATTTTGTTGACCAGGATGGTCAGATGCAAGGTTACGATATTGAGTATGCCTCTCAGATAAAGAACGCTCTAAATGTTCCAGTCACATTTCTTGGTGGTGCAGGCTCTCTTGATCATATTAGTCAATTAATCACTAGTATTGGCGTGGTAGGTGCTGCTGCGGGTAGCTTGTTTGTATTCAAGGGTAAATATCGGGCTGTGCTCATTAACTACCCAACACCCGAGCAGAAAATAAAGCTGTGCCATGATGCATTAAAAGCTTAATTAATGAGGGATATGTTTTGTTTACCAATAAAATTTTATTGATTACTGGTGGTACTGGTTCTTTTGGAAATGCAGTACTAAAAGGGTTTTTAGATACTGATATTGCAGAAATACGTATATTCAGCCGTGATGAAAAGAAACAGGATGATATGCGCAAGCGTTATGCACATCCTAAGCTGAAGTTCTATATTGGAGACGTCAGGGATTATCAGAGTGTGTTGAATGCAACTCGTGGTGTGGACTATATTTTCCATGCTGCAGCACTAAAGCAAGTGCCTTCTTGCGAGTTTCATCCCATGGAGGCAGTAAAAACCAATGTGTTGGGTACTGAAAATGTTCTGGAAGCGGCCATTCAAAATGAAGTCAAACGTGTGGTATGCCTAAGTACAGATAAGGCAGTCTATCCCATTAATGCTATGGGCATTTCCAAGGCAATGATGGAAAAAGTGATGGTTGCTAAGTCTCGCAACGTTGATCCAGATAAAACGGTTATCTGTGGTACGCGCTATGGCAATGTCATGGCCTCTCGTGGCTCAGTGATTCCTTTGTTTGCAGATCAGATACGTTCTGGTAAGCCATTAACTATTACTGATCCGAACATGACCCGCTTTATGATGACATTAGCTGATGCTGTTGATCTAGTATTGTATGCTTTTGAGCACGGCGATAATGGCGATATGTTCGTTCAAAAGGCTCCGGCTGCAACAGTTAAAGTTTTAGCGCAGGCTCTGTCCGAACTTTTGGGTAAGCAGGGTTACCCAATCAATGTTATTGGTACCCGTCATGGCGAAAAATTGTATGAAGCATTGTTAAGCCGTGAAGAAATGGTGTGTGCTGAAGACCTGGGAGGTTATTACCGTGTTCCACCAGATTTACGTGATCTGAATTACGGTAAGTTTGTTGAACAGGGTGAAGAACAAATTTCAAATGCTGAAGACTACAACTCACACAACACCCAACGTTTGGATGTTGTCGCAATGCAGCAACTGTTGCTGAAATTGGAGTTTATCCGTGGACTTCGCGAAGGCCGTTACGTTACCCCAGAGGAATAACTTATGCGAGTTTTGGTGACGGGGGCTGATGGGTTTATTGGTAAGAATCTGCTGTTGCACCTGTCTGAGCGTAAAGACATTGAGGTTGTCTGTTTCACTCGTGAGCACCGGGTATCAGATCTTCCCGTATTGCTTGTGGATGTTGATTTTATCTTTCATCTTGCAGGTATTAATCGTCCGAAAGATCCTGCGGAATTTTCTACAGGTAATGTTGGTTTGAGCCAGCAGTTGGCCAATGCTATAGAGAGTTCTGGTTGTAAAGCACCGCTTGTGTATACCTCTTCAATTCAGGCTGGGTTGGATAACCCCTATGGTGTGTCGAAACGTGAAGCTGAGAATGCATTGTTAGCACTACAGGAACAGCAGGGTATACCGGTGACTGTATTCCGTTTGCCAAATGTGTTTGGTAAGTGGGCTAAGCCTAACTATAACTCGGCGGTTGCTACCTTTTGTCATAACATAGTCAATGATCTGCCTATTCAGGTTAATGATCCGGCTGCGATGATTAACTTGGTTTATGTCGATGATGTTATTAAGCACTTTCTAGCCTTACTAGATGGCAGGCTTGAAGCTTCAACCTTTGCAGAAGTTAGCCCAGTGTACCAAATTACAGTGGGCGATTTGGCTGAGCAACTCTATCGTTTTCACGATAGCCGCCAGACATTGATCACCGAGCCAGTAGGTACTGGTCTGGTACGTGCATTGTACTCAACCTATCTAAGTTATGTGCCAAAAGAGAATTTTACCTACGAGGTCCCTAAGCATAGTGACTCGCGTGGCGTATTTGTCGAAATGTTAAAAACTCCGGATGCAGGTCAGTTTTCGTTCTTTACTGCTCATCCTGGGATAACCCGAGGTGGTCATTATCACCATACCAAAACCGAAAAATTTTTAGTCATTAAAGGTAAAGCCAGTTTTAAGTTCCGTCATATGCATACAGGTGACTTTTATGAGCTGGTGACTAATGGTGATAAACCACAAATTGTTGAAACAGTTCCCGGCTGGACACATGACATAACCAATATTGGTGATGATGAAATGATCGTGATGCTATGGGCAAATGAAATCTTTGATCGAGAAAAACCCGATACTTACGCTTGCCCACTAACGCCTGCTGTGAAGTAATAATTTAGCTTTTATAGATTTAGAGTGTTTTTATGAATACATCAGTGAAAAAATTAAAAGTGATGACGGTAGTGGGAACCCGCCCTGAAATTATTCGATTGTCTCGGGTAATAGCTAAGCTGGATGAACATTGTGAGCATGTTCTGGTGCATACAGGTCAGAACTATGATTATGAACTGTATGAAATTTTTTTTCAGGATTTGGGTATCCGTAAGCCAGACCACTTTTTAAGTGCCGCTGGCGCTAGTGGTGCGGAGACCATCGGTAACGTAATTATCAAGGTAGATCAGGTGTTGGCTGAAGTGATGCCGGAAGCTATTCTTGTTCTGGGTGATACCAATAGCTGTATGGCAGTCATCCCAGGCAAGCGCCGCAAGATACCAACCTTTCATATGGAAGCCGGTAATCGCTGTTTTGATATGCGTGTGCCTGAAGAGATCAACCGTCGGATTGTCGATCATACGGCTGATATTAATATGAGCTACAGTACGATTGCGCGTGACTATCTGGTTGCTGAAGGCTTACCACCGGATCGTATTATTAAAACCGGTAGTCCGATGTTTGAAGTGCTTAACTACTACCGCGAGGGTATTGATGCTTCCGATGTGTTACAGCGCTTAAGCCTAACCCAAGGTGAGTTTTTTGTAGTTAGCGCACATCGTGAAGAAAATGTTGATTCCGACAAGAATTTTTTAAAGCTTGTCGATGTGCTGAATACTGTTGCACAACACTATGATATGCCTGTGATTGTATCTACTCATCCACGTACCCAGAAACGTGTAGATACCATGGGGGTAACCTTTCACCCCAATGTCCAGTTGCTTAAACCGCTAGGTTTCAAGGATTATAATAAGCTGCAGTTGTGTTCTAAGGCGGTATTGTCAGACAGTGGCACCATCAACGAAGAGTCCTCTATTCTGAACTTTCCTGCGCTAAATATCCGTGAGGCGCATGAACGCCCTGAAGGGATGGAAGAGGCGGCCGCTATGATGGTGGGTCTTGAAGTGGATCGAGTGCTACAAGGTCTGGCTATTCTTGAGTCTCAGGTGCGTGGTAATGAGCGAAGCTTACGTTTAGTGGCTGATTACAGCATGCCGAATGTGGCAGATAAAGTTGTGCGTATTATTCACAGCTACCGTGACTATGTTATGCGAACTGTCTGGAAACGGTATTGATGACTGCTAAACCTGTCAAACTGGCTATTATTAATCGCAGTTTCTGGCCTGTATATCCAGTTATAGGTGAAGCACTGTTGCGTTTTGCAGAGCAAACTGTATCGAGTGGTAATTCAGTCACTGTAATTATGCAAGATCACGCTGATATCAGGAAAAAGTTGGCAGAAGCAGAGCGGGGCAAAGGGGTACGTTTTTACCCTGCTAAAGCCTGGACTAACTCTGCCAGCAGTGTGCTCTTACGGGCCTTCGATGCTATATTTTTCATGGCGTGGGTGCTGGCCGTTTTGATTTGGGTGCGTCCCGGTAAAGTTTATGTGTCAACAGACCCACCCGTTGTTGTGCCATTTATAGTCATGCTGTATTGCCGATTGTTTCGGGCAGAGTATATCTATCATCTACAGGATATACACCCAGAAGCTGCGAATGTTGTAATCCCTGTAAATCAGTGGCTTTATAGAATATTGCTAAAGATGGATGCTTTAACAATGCGCAAAGCAAAGTGCTTGATTACGATTACAGGACAGATGGCTGACGAAATCCGATCCAGATCAGGAACGACTGTTCCTGTGCATATATTGGATAACCCGGCTGTTTCGTTTGATAATATTGATCTTAGCAAGCCAAAAATTGCGGGTTTCTCCTTTTGTGGCAATGCGGGTCGATTGCAACGTATTCCATTGATTCTTGATGCGATAGAGGCCTATTTCGATCAAGGCGGCCAACTGATATTCGTCTTTGCTGGAGGCGGCATTTATTCAGATAGACTTAAATCATTTTCAGATAGGTTTGAACAATTCCACTATGCGGGTTTGGTGACTCCAGTTGATGCAGCGCAGATTAATGCGGACTATTCTTGGGCTTTGTTACCTATAGAGGACGAAGTCACTCGTTATGCGTTTCCTAGCAAATCTTCTTCCTATGTTTTTTCAGGAGCACACATTTTAGCTGTGTGTGGCGAACAGACAGGTGTAGCCCAGTGGATTAAAAAACATGGAGTTGGCGTTGTCGCCGAGCCTAATGTTGAAGCACTCGTGAAGATTTTTTTTGATATTGAAAGGGATGCGATTGAAGCAAATAGTAATGATCAATCAAGAGAAATATTGAAAGAAAAGCTTAAATTTGAAGTGTTTGTGGAAAACTTATTCGGAATAGTACGCTGAATATTTTTATACTTCCTGAATTCAACTATTAACTGCAACACCCGCTCATATTCTGTCGCAATTGCTCTTTAAAAATTACGTCTGGTTGAATGAATCCCAGTATTTTCCTGGGACGCAGATTTAGCCTTACTTGAACCTTTGCAATCAGGGCTTGGGTTACAGTCCGCAAATCCGTGCCCTTGGGTATGTATTGACGCAATAGTCCATTTGCATTTTCGTTTGCGCCACGCTGATAAGACGCATAGGGATCTGCAAAGTAAACATCAGTATCCAGTTCACGAGCAATGCGTTTATGATCAGCGAATTCTAAGCCGTTGTCGGCGGTAATGCTGTGAACCAAAGCTTTAAAAGGCTGTAGCATATCTATCGTTGCTGCAGCCACCGCATCAGCACGTTTACTAGTCACTTTCCTAACTAAATAAAAGCGGCTTTTTCGCTCTAAAATAGTCACGATAGCCCCCGTTCCTTGTTTGCCAATGACCGTGTCTATTTCCCAGTCACCATAGCGGCCTCGATCATCAATAATCCGAGGTCTATCGTGTATTGAGCGCCTACCCAGGATACGGCCCCGCTGCTTGTGAAGCCGCTTTTTATAACGTTTTAACCGATGTCTCAGATGGGTAAACAAAGTGCCACCCTCATTGAAATCAGCCAGTACATAGCTATAGATCCACTCGTGACTGACGGTGTAGCCAATCCTAATGCAAATAGCTGATATCTGTTCAGGACTCCAGTCAAGTTCGAGCATGAAATCAACGGCATTCTTTGTGTTCTCACATATTCGCTTAGCTTTTGGCTTTAAACGGCGAAATAATGAGTACTGTTGAGCTCTATCGGGGTCATATTGACCTGCTTCATCTCTGTTACGTCGCAACTCTCGATTAACGGTCGAAGGTGCAATGTTTAGTTTTCTTGCAATCTCTCGCTGTGAAAAATCTTGTGAGAGAAACGACGAAATCTGGTATCGTTGTCCCTCGGTCAGCTGCCGATAACTCATGTGTAGATCTCATTTTTTTTGGTCGAAAAATAAGGCTACCACATTTCGGTAGCTGGCCTCTCTCCGACCTGGCCCATCACATGAGTGTTGCGGTTATTATCTGAATTCAGGCTTTATGGATATAGTGGCTTCAAGTGAGGCGATTTAATTAGAATGAATGTATTACTGACAGGTGCAACCGGTTTCGTTGGCAGCCAGCTAGCTAAAACCCTTGCAGCAATAGAAAAGTTTCAAATCACATCGGTAGTTCGTAACAATACCGGTTTACCAGTCACAAAACTGATAAATTTTAAAAGCCTGGATGCGAATACAGATTGGTCAGAGGCTTTAGTTGATCAGCAAGTAGTCATCCACGCCGCCGCTCGTGCTCACATTATGAAAGATGAGGTGACTGATCCGCTAGCCGAATACCGTAAAGTCAATGTAGATGGAACGCTGAACTTGGCCCGTCAAGCAGCTGCTGCTGGGGTAAAGCGCTTTATTTTTATCAGCTCTATCAAGGTGAACGGCGAGCAAACGCCATTGAATCAGCCATTCACTGCAGAAGATATCCCCGCGCCCGAAGACCCTTATGGCATTTCCAAATTGGAGGCTGAACAGGGGCTGCAGAAGTTGGCTACAGAAACGGGAATGGAAGTGGTGGTTATTCGCCCACCGCTGGTATACGGGCATGGTGTTAAAGGTAATTTCGCCAGCATGATTAAACTTGTGGATAAAGGCTTGCCGCTTCCCTTAGGTGCCATCCATAATCAGCGCTCACTTGTTGCGCTGGATAATTTGGTTGACTTGATCATTACTTGTCTTGATCATCCTGCTGCTGCTAATCAAGTGTTCCTTGCAGGTGACGGCCAGGATCTTTCAACTACTGAGTTGTTGCATGGCGTTGCTATAGCAATGGGCGAGCCGTCCCGTTTGATTCCGGTGCCAGCTAAACTGTTAATGCTGGGTGCAACTGTATTAGGCAAAAAGGCTATGGCGCAGAGACTCCTGGGATCGTTACAGGTGGATATTTCCAAAGCTCGTAATGTGTTGGGGTGGGAGCCGCCCGTGTCTGTGGATGAAGGGTTGAAAAGGTGTTTTGTACAGGAAAATTTATCGCCCGGAAACCGGGTTCCAACAGGTGGGAAAGGGTTTTGATTCGGCTTTTTGATTTTTCTTTTGCTTTGTTGGGGCTCGTGTTCGGTTTTCCCGTGCTCTTACTGTTAACTATTATCGGCTTATTTGATACTGGGTCTCCGATTTTTCGCCAAGAGCGGGTTGGTCGCCATCAGAAGCCGTTTACGCTGGTGAAATTTCGAACCATGCGTCCGGAAACGGCTTCAGTTGCATCTCATCTTGCCAATAGTGATGATATTACCCAATTTGGGCAATTTCTGCGCAAGACTAAATTAGATGAGTTGCCCCAGCTTTGGAATGTATTGAAAGGTGAAATGAGCTTGGTTGGGCCTCGGCCTTGTTTATTTAATCAGTCAGAATTGATCCATGAGCGCCAGGAGCGAAAAGTGTTTGAAGCACGCCCTGGTATTACCGGTCTGGCACAGGTTAATGAAATTGATATGTCGACACCCGCATTGCTGGCTGAAACAGACCAGCGCATGATCGAGTCTTTAACCCTGTCTGCGTATTTCAGCTACATCTTGCAAACAGTGTTAGGTAAAGGGCGTGGAGATAGAATCAGATGATGAATTTGTCTATGAAGCGTGCAATGAAACGCGCCAGTTTGCATGTTAAATTCATGTCACTGCAGCGTGCTCACAAGCGTCTGTTAATGGTGGCAGCTGATACGGTGGCTCTACCTTTGGCTTTGTGGTCAGCTTACACGCTACGCTTTGCTGATCTCTGGCCTGAGATCTATCTCTATCCTGCGGCCTGGTTATTTGTTTTGTTGCCTCTTGTTGGTATTCTGGTTTTTATCAGGTTGGGTTTATATCGTGCTGTTGTTCGCTACATGGGTGCTCAGGCTATCTGGACAGTTGCGTTTGGTGTTTTGATCCTGTCGTTACTACTCTGGGCCGCCGCTTTTGTATTTCATATCAAACCCTTCCCTCGTTCCATTCCGATTAATTTTGCCTTGGTAGCGATGATCTATGTCGGTGGAAGCCGTTTGTTGATGCGTAGCTACTATCACTGGCTGCTGAATCACTATCTTAATAAAGATTCCGTATTGATCTATGGTGCGGGTGGCAGTGGCGTTCAATTGGCAAAAGCACTGGATGGCAGTGAGGAGTTAAGTTGTGTCGGCTTTTTGGATGATGATGCATCGCTCTGGGGTAGTTCTGTAGCGGGGTTTAGTGTCTATGATCCGGCCAGTATTCCTGAATTAATTGCTGAACGGAAAATTACCTCAGTGTTGCTTGCTATGCCCTCTGCCACACCCAAAGCCCGTAAGCGGATTCTGGATCGTTTGGCTGATTATCCTGTTCACGTTCGAACCGTACCGGCCATGCATGACATCGTATCAGGTGAATCTGTTGCCAGTTTGCGTGAGATAGAAATTGAGGATCTGCTCGGACGCGAACCTGTACCGCCTATGCAGCCGTTGATCGATGCCAGTATCCGTGACAAAGTGGTGTTGGTCACTGGAGCAGGAGGATCAATTGGTTCGGAGGTTTGCCGACAGGTTCTGCTGAACCGCCCGCGCACTCTGATTCTATATGAGCAAAGTGAATTCGCGCTCTATTCAATAGAGCAAAAGTTGCAGCAACAACTGCACCAGGAGCCATTTCAAGTTGACTGCATTGCGCTGCTGGGTTCGGTGTGTGATCGGTCTCGTGTGCAGGAAGTGCTCCAGCGTTTCCCAGTACAAACTATTTACCATGCGGCTGCCTACAAGCATGTCCCACTAGTGGAGCATAATATACTTGAAGGCATACGTAATAATGCCTTAGGTACGCAGGTAATAGCAGAAGCCGCAAAACGTAGTGGTGTTGAACGCTTTGTGCTTATCTCAACAGATAAAGCAGTTCGTCCTACCAATGTAATGGGCGCCACAAAACGACTGGCAGAATTAATATTGCAGGACTTGGCTGCAGGGCAGTTGACGGTAAATTATTCGCTCGCGGAGCGAGCTCCTACATTGGTGGATGATGATCCTGTAGGTGTTCCTGTAGGAACCTCCGTAGGAACCCCCGTAGGAACACCTGTAGGAGCTCGCTCTGCGAGCGAACCCACACCTACCCAAACCATCTTCTCAATGGTCCGCTTCGGCAATGTATTAGGTTCTTCCGGTTCAGTCGTCCCCTTATTCCGTAAACAAATCGAATCCGGCGGTCCTGTGACTGTCACCCACCCGGATATCACCCGTTACTTTATGACCATTCCTGAAGCTGCTTCTTTGGTAATCCAGGCGGGTTCCATGGCTAAGGGGGGCGACGTATTTGTATTGGATATGGGTGAGTCCGTCCGCATTGTTGATTTGGCGCGGCGCATGATCCGGCTGATGGGCTACGAAGTGCTGGATGAAAAACACCCCGATGGTGAAATTGAGATCATCTATAGTGGTTTGCGACCTGGTGAAAAGCTGTTTGAAGAATTGCTGATAGGTGAGGATGTAGTCGGCACCGAGCACCCTAAGATTATGCGGGCCCAGGAAGAAAAGCTATCGCCTCAACAGCTTGCAGAGATCCTTGTGCAAATGAACAATGCCTTGAAAAGATTGGATTGCGCAGAGGCTCGCTCTTTGCTGGAGCAAGCGGTATCCGGTTTTAAGCCCATGTCGGAGTTAGTTGACTGGCTGGCGGTTGACTCAGCCAAGTGACATTTCGTGCCTTAATGCAGCCAGTTATTGACCTGACTGTGACCAAAATTGTCATACTGGGTGTCGTAGAAAGTCAGGCGAAGTGTAGGGTTTCTGTCTTAGGCGCACATTAAATTAGCTAAACCCGATTTATTCTAGATCAATCAAGCGTTTGAAGATTTTTTTTGGCGGTATTGCCGGGTTGGCACACGCAATGCATACTATTTAAGTAAAGCTGCATGACTCCTTATGGATCAGGAGCTTGATGTTAACTTCCTAACTCGCTGGAGAACAACTATGAAAAAGCAACAGGGTTTTACCCTTATTGAGTTAATGATTGTGGTAGCAATCATCGGTATTCTGGCTGCGATTGCGCTGCCTGCTTATCAGGATTACACCATTCGCGCTAAAATGTCTGAGGTTGTTCTAGCTGCAAGTGCGTGTCGTACTACAATTTCAGAAGTATCACAAACTGGCTTGGCATCTAACCCCACTGCAGATGGTTTTGGCTGTGGAGAAGGTGGAACATCAGCATCTCCAATCTCTCAGTACGTTCAGTCTGTGGGTACTACTGCGGCTGGTGTAATTCAGGTTACAGCAAGAAATATTTCTAGTGATGTGGATGGCGAAGTGGTTCAACTCCGTCCGTTTACTGATGCAAACGCAAGTACAGCAGCTGTTGCAGCTGATTTTGTTCGAGGTACAGCTAAGCCTATTCGTTCATGGTTGTGTGGACCTGCTGCTTCAACACTTGAATCTAAGTACCTACCTGCTACCTGTAGAGACTAATATATTATAGTTTTGCTTCATAAAGGCCCCTTTTGGGGTCTTTTTTATTTCTGGTAATGCTAAAGTTTTAGATGGAATAGCAGAAAAATGGTGCGTTTAAATTTGATATCAGTACTTATTATAGTGATGGCAGCTATTTTTTTTGTTATATCCATTTTGTTGCCTAATCACTACTTACCCTGGTTAGCTGCATATCAGGAGTTCTCATCATTCTTCTATTTGATCTTATTGCTTTTGTTCTCTGTGTTATTTTTAAAGAAATTAAAAATAACATCAGTGATAGTATTTTTTATTGTTTTGTCGGCCTTACCGTTGATACAACATTTATTTGGTATTATTTTTTTTATTGGTGATGCTTGGATAGTGACAGCCTACTTGTTATTCTTCGCTATTTCGGTTTTGGTTGGTTTTAATTTATTTCACTCAGATATTGAGTCTAAAAAAATAATTGTTATTGTTTCTGTTTTATTTATATTTGTGGCTATTATTTCCACATGGATCTCGCTATGGCAATGGTTGATGTTACCTGGAAGTATATGGATTGCAGATATGCCTATTGGCGGTAGGCCTTTTGCAAATATGGGGCAGCCAAATAATTTGGCAACATTATTATGCTTGGGGCTTGGGGGTGTTTATTATTTATATGATAGAAAATATTTGAATGCTATTTCTTGCTCTTTTTTGACTTTTTTTATAATTATAGGAATTGTTTTGACTCAGTCGAGAACACCATGGATTTCTGCTTTCTGGGTTTTTGGAGTGTTCGGTTATTTCAATCTAAGGTTTAGTCAGTTACCTGATAACTTTCGTTTATCTTTTAAGTGGGTTGTATGTTGGGTTTTAATATATTTTTTGCTTGTGGTTTCTCTTCCTTTTGTTTCTGATTTTTTGATGATTTCAAATATTGATCTGCTTGATCGGGCTAAATCTATGGAACGGTTGGAAATGTATTTGCAATTTTTCACAGCGATTGTAAATGGTCCTTTTTGGGGGTATGGGTGGAATCAGATTACTGTTGCTCAAGTTAATATAACCTCAGCTTATCCTGTTCCAATACCGACCCAGTATACACATAATTTTTTATTAGATTTGCTTGTGTGGAATGGCCCTTTTATAGGATCTATTTTGATTGTTTTCTTAGGTGTGTGGTTTTTTTATTTGGCATGTAATGTTTATAATAAAGAATCATTTTTTGCTTTAATTTCTATTTGCTTTGTTTTGACGCATGCTATGCTTGAGTATCCTCATGCATATGCATTTTTCATTTTTCCAGTTGGCATTCTATTGGGGGGCTTACATAGTGAAACTAACCCTGCAGTAGTTTCTAGTGTATCGAAGGTGCATGGTTTTATATTTGTATTCTTTCTGTTTTTTTTGTTTTCTGTGGTTTGGTCGGAGTACCGTGTTGTTGAAGAAAATAATAGAGTATTAAGATTCGAAATAGCAAAAATAGGTAGGGATAGAACTAAGGATTATGTTCCTGATGTGTTTATTTTAACTCAATTAAAAGCCTTTCATGAATTTGCAAGAATGGATCCAGTGTCTGGAATGTCTCATAGAGATATTGATTTTATGCGAAGGGTCGTCTATAGGTATCCATATCCTTCGATCTTGTATAGATATGCACTCGCTTTAAAATTAAATGATGAAAGAGATAAGTCAGAGTTTTATTTAAAAATATTGAAGGATTTGCATGGAGATGATAAATATTTAGAAGCTATTCATATTATGAGTGAGACGTTTCCTGATGAAATTTTAGTAAATTGAAAAAAGAATCAAGGGAATCAAGGGGTCAGGCTGAACCTCCCCTAGTTTAACGGACACTTTAAATCAGCGACAATGCTGGCTAAGGAGTGTTCAACATGATTATGAAACGTAAGCCGTATAAAACCTATACCAAGGAATTCAAGCAAGAGGCCATCCGGATGATGGAAGAGTCTGGAAGGCCAGCTGCCGAGATTGCCATGGAGCTTGGGATTCGCCGAAACCAGCTCTACAAGTGGAAGGAGCAGCTTCAAAGCCAGGCTGAACAGGCTTTCTCAGGAAACAGAGGCCGCCCCAAGAAAGAGAATCAGAGTGAGTTAACCACTCTGCGGCGGGAGAATGAGCGGCTGAAGGAGGAGCTGGAAATCATAAAAAAGGCCGCGGCGTACTTTGCGAAGGAATTCAAGTGAAGTACGCATTCATTGGTGAGCACAGCAAAGATCACAGCGTTATTCGCCTCTGTCAGGCCCTGGAGGTATCACCCAGTGGTTACTATGACTGGCGCAACCGGCCAGAGAGCGACCGTGCCAAGCAGAACCGGAAGTTGGTGACGAAGATATCACTGTTCCACAAGGCCAGCCGTGGGATCTACGGTTCACCCCGTATTCACCGAGACCTTTTGGAATCGGGTGAAGCGGTGAGTGAAAAGCGTGTAGCCAGACTGATGCGAGAGAATAACATCCAGTCGAAAATGGCACGCCGATTTGTAATCACTACCGACTCAAAGAATACTATGCAGCCAGCGCCAGACAGGCTCAAGCGTGAGTTCGATGTCGATTTACCCGATAAAGCCTGGGTGACGGACACGACGTTCATTCCTACGCGTCAAGGCTGGCTGTATTTGGCCGTGGTGATTGAGTTGTATTCACGCCAGGTGCTGGGGTGGGCAATGGGAGACAAGAATAACGCTCAGCTTGTCCAGGATGCCCTGACGATGGCTGTCTGGCGTCGAGGTAAGGTAGACTCAGTTATCGTCCATTCGGACCAGGGAAGCACCTATGCCTCGGGCAGCTACCAGCGGCTACTAAAGGAAAACAAACTACTTTGCAGCATGAGCCGGAAAGGGGAATGTCTCGATAACGCTGTGGCAGAGAGCTTCTTCGGAACGCTGAAAACGGAACTGGTCTACGACGAGGACTATCGGTCGAGAGATGAAGCAAAGAAAAGCCTGTTTGAATACATTGAAGTCTTCTATAACAGGCGCAGACGGCATTCTTATCTGGGCTATATCAGTCCAGTGGAATACGAGGCTAAGTACGCCTCTTAATTAAACCGTCCGTTTTATTGGGGGAAGCTCAGGCTACTTGAACTATACGAATCTCAAACCCAGCACGGAAATTTCAGAAGGTGTTGTCATTCTGGCTCTGTGACCGTCTGCTGCCAGGGATGGCAGCAGTGGAGCTCTCAGGGATGAAAACTACCGGTTCATGGCGTGTCACAGTGGCAGTATAGCAATGCCTGCATAGTTCCAGGCCCACAACGACATAGTTAATCTGTAAACACTGATGGGTGGTGGTCAGGCAATCAAGACATATTGCCTTCACACACCCAGCACCAGAGGCTACAATTGCAGCTCGGTAATAGAGTTGTTCTACAGGAGTGGTCTCAATGGACGGGCGGGATTGGTATTTGGTGCAGTGTAAACCCGGTGAGACGCTGCGAGCGCTGGAGCATTTAGAAAACCAGCAGTATGAATGTTATCTTCCTCTGGTCACCCTGGAAAAAATCCGTCAGCGCAAACGTCACCTGTGTCAGGAACCACTCTTCCCGGGTTATCTCTTTATTCACCTCGATCAACTGGATGATAATTGGCAACCCATACGTTCTACACGTGGGGTTACCCGACTCGTTGGCTTTGGTGGTTTGCCATTACCCGTAGATGACAGTTTGGTTTCTGCGTTAAAGATGCGTTGTAATAAAATGCTGCCAAAGGCATCTTTGGAAAAAGGTGAGAAAGTCAGGATTACTGAAGGTCCTTTTTGTGATCTGGAAGCTATTTTTGAGGCATTTGATGGTAACGAACGTGTGATTCTGCTCATGAACCTATTACATCAGCAGCAGCGCCTAACCCTTCCTACCAGCAGTATTTGTAAAATTTAAGTTTTTAACAGGACAGAAAACAAGCATGAACAACACCGGCAATGTAACGCAGGATGCCAATTTTCCACCTCCGCATTATCCACCTTATCCATATCGGAGTGGTGAAGATGAGATCAGCCTGCTTGATCTTGGTAAAGTGCTCTACCAGCAGCGGCGTGTGTTATTGGTGACGTTGGTAGCCTGTCTTTTGCTGGGGTTACTTTATGCCATGCTCAAGCCTAGCCTGTATGAGTTTCGCTCTGTTATTGAGGTCGGAGTATATCCGGACAGCGAAGGTGAAGTTGAGCCTATTGAATCGTTTAGTAGTGTTTTGTCACGAGTGACGTCTACCAGCATTCCTGCCGCAGCCCGAACGGTCAGTCAGGAGACTCCGACCGCAGTACAAAGTTTGCCGGAAATAAAAGCGAATATTGCAGAAAACTCCAGAATGCTGGTGTTGACGAGCAACGTCAGCAGCGATCCGGAGGCTCAGTCTCAGGCAAGTGCTTTGCATCAAGCCGTTATAGACAGCTTGACTGCGTCACATCAACAGTTGATTGAAACCCGACTGCAGGAACTGGAAATTCTTAAACGCAGTCTGGATCTTGATTTAGCCGAAATGCAAAGCCGCTCCCTGTTGGAAACCGAACTGGCTGATCTTAACGTTGCGAAAAGTAAGGTGTTGACCGAGTTGGAGCGTCTGAGCAATGACGAGCTACGGCAGATGGAGGTGCAACACCTTCAACGCAATTTGAGCCGGGCGCAGCGTGAATTACAGTCGATCCAGGAGCAGGAGGCTAATTTACGCGAACGTATAGAGCGCCAGTCAGAAAAACAAAGCTTGTTGCTTAAGCAACTCACCCGCGCTGAAGCGGATCTGGAGGCATTCCGACGCTCTCGCCAGAGTGTGCTCGACACAGGTTTGATCGGTTCAACACAGTTGTCACAAAGTTTGTTGATGATTGATAGCCAGATTAATACGGCACTCAACAGTGTGCGTAACCTTGAGAATGCTCTATATCTGGGAATTCCGGAAGAAAATGCCGAATATCGACGTAATATGGTAAACCTGTTGAGTGATATCGGAATACAGGAAAGTATTGTAGATGAAGCCCAGAAAGCGCTGCGAGAGTATGAAATCTCGAGGGAATTGTCAATACGGCAAGTACAAGCTGAAGCGGATCGGTTGGAAACAGAAATTAATCTGCTGGAGCATAACCATGCATCCGGTTTGCAGCGTTATCAATATCAGATAGCCTCGGTGGATAATCAGTTACAACAGATCAGCAACAGCCGTACGGTGATAGAACCCGGTGTGGGCCAGGAAATTCGCGGTCAGGGTCCGGTGCTGGTTCTGATTATGAGTGGCTTAATGGGGTTGATGCTGGGGGTTATGGCAGCATTTTTGGCAGAATTTATTGCCCGGCTTCGACAGAGTATGCATGATGACTAATCTCAGTGTTTGATTCAGACATACAGCTAATCCAGACTTTGACTGATTACAAAGGACAGTAAAGATGAAAATTGCAATTGCAGGAACAGGTTACGTCGGCTTATCCAATGCCATGTTGCTGGCGCAGCACAATGAAGTGGTTGCAGTCGATATCATAGAAGAGAAAGTTGAACAGTTAAATAATCGCCAATCTCCGATTGTAGATGCCGAAATTGAAGATTTTCTGAAAAATAAACCGCTGAATTTCAAAGCCACACTGGACAAAGCCGAAGCCTACACCGGTGCTGATTTTGTCATCATCGCGACGCCTACCGATTACGATCCACAGACCAACTACTTTAATACCCGAAGTGTGGAATCGGTAATCAGGGATGTGATGGCTGTGAACCCGCAGGCGGTGATGGTGATCAAGTCAACGGTCCCGGTGGGTTACACGGCTAGCGTTAAAGCGGAACTGGGTACCGATAACCTGATATTTTCACCTGAGTTTCTGCGAGAAGGGCGCGCTCTTTACGATAATTTATACCCATCACGTATTATTGTCGGTGAACGCTCTGAGCGGGCAGAGATTTTTGCCGGACTGCTCAAGCAGGGCGCGATCAAGCAGGATGTGCAGGTATTGTTTACTGATCCGACCGAGGCAGAAGCAATCAAGCTGTTTGCCAATACCTACCTGGCAATGCGCGTGGCTTATTTTAATGAGCTGGATACCTATGCTGAATCCCATGGCTTGAGTACCAAACAGATCATCGAAGGGGTGGGTTTAGACCCTCGTATCGGTAATCACTACAACAATCCAAGCTTTGGCTATGGCGGCTACTGCCTGCCGAAAGACACCAAGCAACTGCTGGCTAACTATGATGAAGTGCCGAGTAACCTGATCCGTGCGATTGTTGACGCGAACACCACACGCAAAGACTTTATTGCCAGCTCCATTATTAAACGTAATCCCAAAGTGGTCGGTATCTATCGGCTGGTGATGAAATCCGGTTCCGATAACTTCCGTGCTTCGGCTATTCAGGGAGTGATGAAGCGCATCAAAGCCAAGGGCATTGAAGTGGTGATCTATGAACCGGTGATGGAAGAAAGCAGCTTCTTCAACTCCCGCGTAATGCGCGACCTGGAAGAGTTTAAGCAGATCAGCGATGTGATCCTGGCCAACCGCTTGTCAGAAAATCTGCAGGATGTTGCCGAAAAGGTGTATACCCGGGATTTGTTTGGTAGTGATTAAGTTATAGATTTTTATTCGCCACAGTTTGTGGGAGCCCGCTCAGCGGGCGAAAAATAATCAAGGGGTCAGGTACCTTGATACTCTGATCTTCTCCTGCATGCAGAGTTTGCTATACTGTTTAATATTTACGCAGCCAAGGATTGGCGTTGTGACTCAAGGAGCGAGATTGCATGACTTACCATGACAAAAGCTATAAACGTTTTTTCTCGGACCCGGTAATGGTGCGGGATTTGTTGACTGGTTTTATCCATGAAGACTGGATCGAAGATCTAGACTTCAGCACTCTGGAAACGGTTAAAAATCAGTTTGTAACAGATGATTTACGTCAGCGTGAAGATGATATTATCTGGCGCATTCGTAGCAGGGAAGGTTGGGTTTATGTGTATCTGCTCATTGAATTTCAGAGCCGCATAGATCGTTACATGGCGGTGCGTATGATGAATTATGTTTCACTGCTTTACCAAGAACTGATTCGTCAAAAACAATTCACTTCCAGTGGCAAGTTACCACCGGTGTTTCCGGTAGTTCTCTACAATGGAGAGCGTCGTTGGAATGCCGAGTTGGATATTAAGGGTTTAATTCAAGAGATCAGCGGTAGTTTGAGTCGCTATACTCCAAGTATGCGCTATATGATTTTAGATGAAGGGCAGTGGGTAGCTGAGCACCCTGAATCAGCCGTACAGGCTAATCTTGTTAATGCACTTTTTCAGATGGAATACAGTCAAAGTCCTGAATCATTAGCAACATTAGTGGCTCACCTGGCACAGTGGTCGGAACACCATCCAAGGTTAAAAAAAGTCTTTCTTGGCTGGCTTAAACGTGTGTTGCTGCCGAACCGTTTTCCAGGTGTAAAATTAGATGAGATCAATGATTTGTATGAGGTGAAAGATATGCTAGCTGAACGCGTCAAAAATTGGACTGAAGAGTGGAAAGCGCAGGGTTTGGAACAGGGTTTAGAGCAAGGTTTAGAGCAAGGTTTAGAGCAAGGTTTAGAGCAAGGAGTCGCCTTAACTCGAATACAGATTGCTAAAAAAATGCTTTCTCAAGGTCTGAGCGATAACATAATCATTGATGCTACTGAGCTATCTGATAAAGAGTTGCAGGGCCTCAAAGAATCAGGAATCCAGGGAATCAAAGAGTCAGGTACCTTGAGCTCCTAATATTCTTCATAGAGCTCGCCTCTCTTTACTCAGATGCCGGTTTGCTTTAGTACACATTAAGCATGGAACATTGTTGGGAGGGACGGGTCCAGCTTATTTCCTACAGGAGCGGGGGCGATTTGTAGAAGCCCGATCAAGGGAAGCAACAAGAGGGCTGCAGCTATGTCATCTTCCTATGCAAATAACTACCGCTTAATACGCGCTATGGTTCCCTTGTTGATTCTGGTGATCGCCGTGCTGGTGTTTTGGTCACCTTCACCAGATCCTGATTCCCTGGAAACCCGATCTGTGACGGGGCAGGTGATTGAAGTGAACACGGGGGAGGGTGAAGCGTTACGCAGCGGTCAAACGGTGAGGATGACCACAGCGCGGGTTCGCCTGCCCAATGGTGATGAAACCCGCGTGTTGGTGCAACGTCAGCAGTTGGCGGTTGGGGATAGTGTAGAATTGATCGAAGCACGTGATGCTGATGGGCGGGTCAAGTATCGTTGGTCATCAAGGTAGCTGACCCCTTGATCCTGTCGTTGGTCATCAAGGTAGCTGACCCCTTGATTCCTTGATCCTTCGCACGTTGTAGGAGCCCGGTCCCCGGGCGAAAAAGATATCTACGTGAATTAACATTTTTGACTGCTGCTAAGCGCCGGTCCCGAGGGTGAGACTGTTATGGAAAATCTGCATCATATAGTTGTCGTCGGCGGCGGTGCCGGTGGACTGGAACTGGTTACCCGTTTGGGCAACAAGCTCGGCAAGAAGCACAAGGCCAGGATTTCACTGGTCGATGCCGGGTTGACGCATATCTGGAAGCCCTTACTGCATGAAGTTGCCGCTGGCTCTCTTGATGCCAGTACTAATGAAATCAACTATCGTGCTCATGCTCGCAAGCATCATTTCGAGTTTCAGTTGGGTCGTTTGAGTGACCTTGACCGCCGTAATAAAGCCATCGTGATTGCGCCTTTTCTGGATGAAGAGGGGCGGGAAGTGGTGCCGGAACGCCGCATTCAATACGACACCCTGGTGATCGCGATTGGCAGCACGGCCAATGATTTCGGCACGCCAGGGGCTCAGGAGCACTGTTTGTTTCTGGACAGTCTGAAGCAGGCGCGGCGCTTTCATAATCTGATGCTGAATGCTTTTTTGAGGACTAATCACGAATCCCTTCAGGGCCATTCGCATCAACTGAATATCAGTATTATCGGTGCTGGTGCCACGGGGGTGGAGCTGGCGGCTGAATTACGGCTGGCCTCGCGCGAACTCCCCGTTTATGGCATGAACCACCTGCAAGCATCGGATGTCTCCATCACGGTGATTGAAGCCGCTGAGCGTATTTTGCCCGCCTTGCCGGAGCGACTGTCCATCGCGGCAACGCGGGAGCTGGAACGGCAAAATGTGGTAGTGCTCACTGGGCAGCCAGTCAGTGAGATACGTAAAGATAGCCTGTTGATGAAGGATGGCACAGAACTGCCTTCGGAAATGACCATCTGGGCCGCTGGCATCAAAGCCCCCCCGTTCCTGGCAAAGCTGGACGGGTTGGAAGCTAATCGTACTAATCAACTCGTGGTACAACAGACCCTGCAAACCACTCTGGATGCCAATATTTTTGCCTTTGGTGATTGTGCGGCATGCCCTCAACCAAATTCCGATCATTCGGTTCCGCCTCGTGCTCAGGCGGCACATCAGCAGGCGGATGCTTTGTTCAAAACCCTGCGCAACCGTTTGCAAGGGAAAGAACCGGTTCCGTTTGTGTATAACGACCATGGATCACTGATCAACTTTAGCCGCTATACCACGGTTGGCAACCTGATGGGCAATTTGTCCGGTCGTAGCATGTATATTGAAGGGAAGGTGGCTCGGCTTTTCTATGTGTCTTTATACCGGATGCATCAGGTGGCTTTACATGGTTTCTTGCGTACTGGCGTCATCTGGTTGATGGATAAAATCAGTCGTGCCATGCATCCTCGCCTGAAGCTGCATTAACAGGGGTAAGATGCTAGCCTTTATTATTTGTTAGCTGAAGGAACACGATACGCTATGCCCCGCTTTCCCAAACACCTGACCGGCGCTGGACCGGTAAATCCCTTTCCTGGCCTCAGTGCGCTGCAGCGACGCCTTGGCCAGGCTATTCCTCATCGTCTTGGTTCCAATGAAGGCCTGGATATGCCGCATAGTGTGTTGCGTGCACATTTTGGTGAGGCGATGGTTTCGCATGTGCGTGCCTATGGAGATGCTGAGGCCTTTGCTCTGCGCCAGGCGCTGAGTGCCGACTTATCTGTGTCGATGGATGTCTTACTAGTTGATGCTGGTGCAGATAGCCTGATTGCTTTAGCGTTACGTGGCTTGGTTGAACCAGGTGATACTGTGGTATGCGCTGGAGGAACTTACCCTACCTTTGCCTACTTTGCCCAAGGGCATGGTTGCCGTTTGATTGAAACTGCCTATCGGGATGAGCCAGAGCGTCTGGTGCCAGATTTGGAGGCCTTGCTGGATGCGGCGAATCAGCATCAAGCGCGTTTGGTGTACCTGGCCAATCCGGATAACCCCAGTGGTCATCTGCATACTGATGCGGCTATTGCTGAGCTCAGGGCGCAATTGCCGGAGGACTGCTGGTTATTGCTGGATGAGGCCTATTATGATTTTCGTGATGATGCCGGCCAGCCTGGTGGCTCGGAAGCCATGGCGGGTGTGGTGCGTCTGCGCACCTTTTCCAAAGCGCACGGCCTGGCTGGATTACGCCTAGGCTATGCCATTGCCGAACCTGAGGTGCTGGATGTATTACTCAAGGTGCGTATTCACTATGCGGTGTCTTCTCTCAGCCTTGCCGCCGCTGAGCTGCTGATGGCGCACCCCGAAGAGGTCAAGACTCATATTGCCGCAGTCAAACAGCGCAGGCAGCAGTTAACCACTTATTTGCGCCAAATCGGTGGGGATGTGCTGCCCAGTCATACCAATTTTGTTGCCCTGCGTTTCCCCAGCGCCGATATCGCATTGCAGCACAACCAGGCACTGCTGCAAGCCGGTATTCTGGTTGCCAGACCCGCTCATCCAGCGCTTGGGCATTTGCTGCGCATTACCGCTGTTGAAGATGCGTTGGTTGAGGGGCGTTTGGCGTTGCTGGAAAACTAATGTGCACACCAATAGGCTAATATTTTAGTCTTTTACATTGAGAATAGCCTAAAAGCCTAGAATAATAGTCTCATGAGTCAGCGTATTTCTATAGTGGGCGAGCAGCTTACCAGTGCCCGCAAGTATTATTACCCTGATGACACCCTGCATAATCAATCTAACTTCACACAAGAGAACAGCAAGCATGTCACTGCAAGGTACCGAGATCCATCGGTGTTATGATGAGTATGGGGTGATTTTGGTACTGGATGATGGCAACAAACGTTACTTGTCGTTTGGTACCGACGATGAGCAAAGTTGTTATCTGAAAAGCCAACCTGCGCAGCCGCAAGCCGATTATATCCGTGCCATGTTGCTGGTGTTGTTGTTTGTCACACCCAGCCGGATTATCAGCATGGGATTGGGGGGGGGGTCGCTAAACACCTGCTTGCACCACCAGTTTTCGGGGCTGAAGCAGGACGTGGTAGAGCTACGCCACCAGGTGATACAAACGGCTTATAAGTACTTTCAGCTACCGCGCAGCAAGCATATAACCCTGCATAATATGGAAGCTAAAACCTTTCTCGATACAGAGCCTACGCGCCCGGCCGATATTATTTTCAGCGATATTTATGACGAAAATGGCGTCGATGCCCAGCAGCATGAACCAGGCTATCTGCATGAGTGCTACGAACGTTTAAAGCCGGACGGCTGGCTGGTGATGAACTGCTGGAAAGAACACCGGGGTGATTCTATTCTGAAAGAGCTGGCCCTGTTGTTTGCCGATATTCGTACCTGCACCACCCAGGATGGCAACTGGATTATCTATGCCTGCAAAACCAAAAATGAACTGATCAACAATCAGCTGAAGCAGTCCGCCAAGCAGCTAAGCCAGCAATTGGGATTTTCTGTAAGCAGTTATTTAAATCGGTTGGGTTAGTGCCTAGCTGACTGATCAATCAGGTTAATCAACGATATATATCACTCATTCTTTAAGTTGTTTCACGCTCGCTTAAATGCCGCTCGGGAAGCATTCGTTTATGCAGAACGCCAAATACTACCAGTTGCTTGTCATGGACTATATAGTAGATAACATGGCTTGAATAAGGAAAGCTCAATACCTCTTTTCCGACATCAGGTCTGCCTTTCCCTAAGGAAGGGGTTGCAGCAATTAAGCGTATCGTCTGACGTAATTCTGAAAGGTATGCTTGAGACTGGGTTTCTCCCCACTGTTGCACCGTGTACTGGCGAATACCGATAATATCGGACTGGGCATCCGGAGTGAGGCGATAAGCTGGCATCAGTCGTATTTGCCCGATTCCAGCTCGTCAAAAAAGGACTCGCCATCGATAAGATTGCCCGCTGCTATATCAGCTTTTGCTTGTGCCATTCTTGCCTGTAATAGCTGTAATTTCAGCTCATCAATACTCTGATAATCTTCAGCGGATATGACAACCGCAACCGGTTTGCCGTTCTTGTTGATCTGAACTGGAGCACGCTGTGCTTTTAATAGCATGTCACCAAAGTGGGTCTTAGCTTCATTAGCTGAAAGAGCATTCATTGCATCACCTTAAGTATCGTTCGATTCAATCATAATAGGCTAATCGAACTATATCCGTCAAAAATTATGGCAATAAGCGCTATTTGCGATCCCTGGCGTAATTATCACCTTTTAGTTGGCACAGGGTTTTGAAGGGATGATGTAAAGCATGTCACACCAAAACGATACCACCACCCCAGTCTGGCACCAAAATGCTGCTGGTAGTAGAGTTGTCACTAACTATAGATATCAGAGGTTCACCCATGCACAAATTACGTATGACGACCGGAATTATTTTAACCAGTTTATTGCTGGTACCTCAGGCACAGGCTGATTGGGGTAAGTTGCTGGATCGCGGCCAGGAGATTCTGGAGCAGCAAACGGCACCGGCTGATGAGCCGTCGGCCACTGAAGCCCAGGCAAACCCGGTACCCGAGGGTGTCAGCTCAGGTCAGCTAGCATCCGGGTTGAAAGAAGCACTGGCTGTGGGCGCCGAAAGGGCGATCGATACCTTGTCGCAGACCAACGGTTATCTTGGCGATAGCCGGGTCAAAATTGAACCACCGGGGATGTTGGGAAGTGCGGTGAGTACCCTGAAGCAGTTTGGTTTTGAGTCGCAGGTTGAAGCCTTTGAGTTGAGCATGAACCGTGCGGCTGAGCAAGCGATCAGTCAGGCGACCCCCGTCGTTGTTGGCGCTGTAGAGTCTATGACCATTGAAGATGCGCAACGCATTTACCAGGGCGGCGATACATCCGCAACGGATTACTTTAAGGGCAAAACCTTTGACGAGTTGAAAGTGCTGCTGCGGCCACAAATCGAACAGTCGATGAGTCAAACTGGTACAACGGCCGCCTGGCAGGCCTTAACCGATTCAGCCACCTCCGCGGTACCCATGCTGGCCAACTATACGCCTGATCTGGCAGATCATGTGACCACCTCCGCGCTGGAAGGGTTGTTTCTGTTGTTGGCTGAAGAGGAGCGACAGATACGTGAAAATCCGCTGGCCCGCAGCACCGATCTGTTGAAGCGGGTGTTTGGGGGGTAGGGTTTTATCCAGTTGATCTTAGGGCTTTAGAGCTTGAGATTTTCAATGCTTGTGAGTGTGTTTTCAGTGCATATAAGGAAGGCTATACACCCTTAGGGCTAAGAGATTGAATCGTTTCAATAACCTGAGCTTCCAACATGGGCAGATCTCTCTCTATAGTCTTCCATACCATGTCCAGATCTACTTTGAAGTACCCATGCGCCAAGGCATTTCGCATGCCGTAAGCAGCCTTCAGAGGGAAGTCGGGATGCTCTGTCGCAAAGTCAGGGAAGTGCCGCTGGATGCTTCCCGCAGCCTCTCCGATGATTTCGAGGTTGCGTATGACTGCATCTTGCTTCTCTTCGTTTGCAAGAAACTCCACATTGTCAAGATCTAGTATATAGCGCTGAATACGTTCAATAGCTTGCTGAATATGCTCCAGATAGTCATTAAGGGCTAACTCATCCCGAGGACTCATACAGCCGTGGCCTCATTGAGCACTTTCGTTTTCCACCGATCAGGCAATGCTTTTGGGGTCAGAACATCAACCTCTATCCCTAAGAGTTCTGTCAGTTCTGAGTGGATAGCACCGATATCAAAAAGCGTTGTTTCCTCGGTGGTGTCTACAAGGATGTCCAAATCACTTATATCCGTATCCTGGCCATGGAGGACAGACCCGAAAATACGGGGATTTTTGGCATGATGCTGTTCTACAATCTGTCGTATGGCTTCACGGTGTTGCTGATATGCAATAGATGGCTTCATACAGTGAACCTTCAGGGGCTGCTTAGATAGATAGACATTGAACCATGAGCTCCCTGGCGTCAATTACGAATTGCATGTTTGTTCCAATATTAAGTCGACTGAAGCAGTTAAATCATTGATCATGAATAACGCCCCATTTTCAGCAATTGCACATAACTGGCACGCTCATACAGCGTCGGATCGTTGCTATGCAGGTGGGAGAGTACCCCCCTGGCTTGTTCCAGCGACTCGTAGGGGCTTTCGTCCAGCCAGTCGCTAATGCCGGTTAATATCTGGCTCAGGGCTGTAGGACCTTGCTGCAGTAACACGCTGCACAGGTGGGTGACATCGGCACCGGCGAGTAGCATTTTCACAGCATCATCGGCGCTGTGAATACCCCCGGTTGCGGCCAGCGTGAGGCGGGTTTTGCCAAACAGGATGCCCAGCCAGCGCATGCTTAGCAGAGCATCTTCTGAGCGGGACAGGTGAATACTGGACTGAACGCGCAAGGTGTCCGGGTCGATATCCGGTTGGTAGAAACGATTGAATAGTGATACACCGTTAATGCCGGTGTCTTCCAATTGTCGAACAAAATGTCCCAGGGCGCTGAAGTAGGGTGAAAGCTTGACCATAATGGGACAAGTCACAACGTCTCGTAAAGCCGAAATCAACTCAATGTAACCCTTTTCCATATCGCTGGCGCTGTGCAGAGGGTCGGCGGCCACGTTATAGATATTCAACTCCAGAGCATCGGCTCCGGCTTCCGTGAGTTGTTTGGCGATGTTAATCCAGCCATCTTGTGATGTGCCGTTAAGACTGGCGATAACCGGAATAGACAGGCGCTGTTTAAGGGCCTGAATCTGCTGCAGGTATTGCTCCAGCGCGTGGGAAGGTTCCGCGTGTAAGGGCAGAAAATGCGTGGCTTCACTGTGGCCTATCTCTCTGGATTCCAGCAGCTGTATCTGTCGCGCATGGTGACTGTCCAGCTCTTCTTCAAACAGTGAGTACATCACCAGGGCACTGGCACCAGCATCTTCGAGACGGCAGCACATAGCGACGTCTCGGCTTAGTGGAGAGGCCGAGGGCACCAGTGGGTTGGCTAAGGTCATGCCCAGGTAATTCGTTTGCAGATCCATGGCTTACTCCTTTTCATCACTGTCGGGCTTGAGCGCAGCCAGTTGGGCGTAGTGTTGATAGTGGCGCTGGGATTCCTGCTGTGAAGCCTGCAGATAGCGTTCGGCATCGGCTTCATGGCTGCGCCAGAGCATGCTGAAGCGGGTTTCGCTACCGGTGAACTCGCGATAGGCCACGGAGGGTGGTTTGCTATCGAGTTGCAGCGGATTATTACCGGCATCCAGGCGTCGTGGATCATAGCGCAACAGCGGCCAGTGACCGCTACGAATGGCCAGGTCCTGCATCTGATGGTTGTGCTTCAGATCATTGCCCCAGGCGATACAGGGGGAGTAGGCGATAATCAGCGAGGGCCCATCGAAAGACTCCGCCTCCAGAAAGGCTTTCAGGGTTTGCAGATCCTTGGCACCGTAGGCGACCTGAGCGACATAGACGTTTTCATAGCTCATGGCGATCATGGCAAGGTCTTTTTTCGCTGTGGCTTTGCCACCAGCGGAGAACTTGGCCACAGCACCGCGCGGTGTTGCTTTGGAGGTCTGACCACCGGTGTTGGAATAGACTTCGGTATCCAGCACCAGAATATTGACGTTCTCGCCGGATGCTAGCACATGGTCCAGACCGCCAAAGCCGATATCGTAGGCCCAGCCATCGCCACCGATAATCCACACGCTCTTTTTAACCAGCTGGTCGGCCAGGGTTTCAAGTTCACGCGCAAGCGGGGAGGTGGATTTGCTAAGCTGTTGCCTGAGCTGCAACACGCGCTGGCGCTGTTCGTAGATGCCAGCTTCATCACTTTGATCGGCCTGTAGCAGTGCATCCACCAGCGAGCTATCCAGCTCCGCCCTGGGTTGTTGCAATAGTTGCTGCAATAGCTGTTGGGCATAGCGGGTTTGATGATCCACCGCCAGGCGCATCCCCAGACCAAATTCTGCATTATCTTCAAACAGCGAGTTATTCCAGGTAGGACCGCGACCTTCGGCGTTTTTACACCAGGGGGTGGTGGGCAGATTGCCACCATAGATGGACGAGCAGCCGGTGGCGTTGGCAATCAGCATACGATCCCCGAACAACTGGCTGGCCAGACGCAGGTAAGGCGTTTCACCACAGCCAGCACAGGCACCGGAAAACTCGAACAAAGGCTGGGTTAACATGGCTTCTTTAATCACCCCGGTACGCAGTTTAGTGCGGTCGTACTCAGGTAATTCTAGAAAGTAGGCCCAGTTGCGCTGCTCCTGTTGCAGCAATGGCCTGGTCAGCGGTTGCAGGTTCAGGGCGCGACGACCGGGTTGGCTTTTGTCTTTGATAGGACAGATATCGACACACAGTCCGCAGCCAGTACAGTCTTCCGGCGCGACCTGATAACTGATGTGATAGTCCGGTGGAAACTCTTTACCCTTAACCGGAGTATGCAGAAAACTCTCTGGAGCCGTCTGCTCAACCTCTTTTGGATCAAAAATTTTGCTGCGAATAGCACTGTGCGGACACACCAGGGGGCACTTGCCGCAATGAATGCATAGCTCGGTATCCCAAACCGGGATCTCCAGGGCGATATTGCGTTTCTCCCACTGGGCTGTCGCGGTCGGCCAGGTACCATCGTCGGGTAGCTGACTGACGGGAATACGATCACCTTCACCGGCAATCAGTCGCGCGGTGATCCGTCGGACAAAATCCGGTGCGCTATCGGGTATTTTTTGGAGGGCTTCGGCTGTTTGACTGACTTTATCCGGAACCGGGACGCGGTGCAGGTGAGCGGGCGCCAGATCGATGGCCTGGCAATTGATTTCGGTAATCTTCCCGCCTTTACTGCCATAGGTTTCTTCCACTGCGGTTTTCATTGCCTGCAAGGCGGTTTCACGTGGCAGTAACTCGGTGATGGTGAAGAAACAGCTTTGCATAATGGTGTTGATGCGTCGCCCCATCTGCAGTTGTTCTGCCAGGGCGTAGGCATCAATCATATAGAAACTCAGCTGCTTGTCGATCAGATCCTGCTGAATAGCCAGAGGCAAACTGTCCCAGACCTGATCCGGTGGTGTTGAGGTATTCAGCAGAAACACACCGTTGGGCGCTGCTGCATTCAACAGATCTGGGCGTTGCAGGAAAATGCTCTGGTGACAGGCGACGAATGCGGCTTCATTATCCTGAATCAGATAGGCTGAACGGATAGGCTCTGGGCTGAAGCGCAGGTGGGAGATAGTCATGGCACCGGATTTTTTCGAGTCATAGACAAAATAGCCCTGCACCTGCAGGTCGGTCTGTTCACCTATAATTTTGATCGCATTTTTGTTGGCGCTCACGGTGCCGTCGGCACCCAGTCCATAAAACAACGCACTGGTAGCCGCCTGGCTTGCCTGGGTGCGGAACTGACTGTCCCATTCGAGTGAGGTATGGCTCAGGTCATCGTCTATACCGATGGTAAAGCCCTGCTTAAGCTGGGGTGCTTTCAGCATCTCAAAGATGGCTTTGACCATCCCGGGGGTAAACTCTTTGGACGATAAGCCATAGCGACCGCCACAGATTTTTGGCAAATGCGTGAAGGGAGCGGTACCTTGGCTTACCGCTTGCGCGATCAGTGTGACCAGATCTTTATACAGCGGCTCACCGTCGCTGCCTGGCTCCTTGCAGCGATCCAGTACGGCGATGGATTGGATGGAGGCGGGGAGACACGCTAGTAATTTTTGTGGATCCATTGGGCGGTAGAGGCGTACAGCCAGCACCGCTGTTTTTTCACCGGTGGCATTCAGATGATCCACCGTTTCCTGCAGCGTTTGTACCGCTGATCCCATCAGCACAATCAACTGCTTGGCATCGGCCGCACCATAGTATTCATAGGGTTGGTAATGACGCCCGGTAAGCTTTCCAAACGCTTGCATCACTTCGGTTAAATGCTGACTGAACTGCTGATAGTAAGGGTTAACCGATTCGCGCGCCTGAAAATACACATCCGGGTTTTGTGAGGTACCGCGTATCACCGGATGATCCGGACTCATGGCACGGGCCCGGTGGTTGTGAATACAGCGTTCATCCAACAGGGCGCGAATCTGTTCATCGCTGAGGGTATCGATTTTGACGATTTCGTGTGAGGTCCGAAAACCATCAAAAAAATGCAGCACCGGCAGGCGACTTTTGAGTGATACCGCCTGAGATATCAGTGCCATATCCTGCACTTCCTGCACAGAATTCGATGCTAGCAGTGCAAAGCCGGTGCCACGAGTGGCCATCACATCGCTATGATCACAAAAGATAGACAGGGCCTGCGCCGCGAGGGAACGTGCGGCAATATGAAACACCGTGGGGGTGAGTTCCCCGGCAATTTTGTACATATTCGGCAGCATCAGCAGCAAGCCTTGCGATGCGGTAAACGTAGTACAGAGTGAACCGGCTTGCAGGGCACCATGAATCGCACCGGCTGCGCCTGCTTCGCTTTGCATCTCGACAATTTTGGGAATACTGCCCCAGAGGTTGGTCTGACCTTCCGCCGACAGGGCATCGGCGACTTCACCCATCACCGAGGCGGGCGTAATGGGGTAGATGGCAATCACTTCATTGGTGGCATGTGCAATCCGCGCTGCTGCTTCATTACCATCCAGGGTCAGTTGTTTCGGGCTCATTGTAAGCTCCTGTCAATAAAGCCTTTTTGTACCTTTAAAGCTAGTCTTAAATGGGGTGATTATCCAGGGGTTAATCACACTATACTTGATCTATAACAATGTGGCTTGGGCTAATGGGACCGGGCCTGTCTGACGCGCCGTAAACCCATCCCTGGGGGCTCCAGTGCGCCATCCTTGGCGCACAGGGTCAGCCAAACCCGGTCCCATCAGCCCTCTATATATTGGGTGCCAGCATAAAGTTTAAAAAACAACATTTTCGGGCGGTATATACCATTACCAAGCAGTTGTTTTTTTAAGCTGGCACAGGGCTTTGAGCGGGGTGGTGGTATCGCTTTGGAGTGACCGTCTGCCGCCAGGACGGCGGCAGTGGAGCGGTCATGGACGACGAAAAGCGTGTCACTCTAAAGTGATACTAGTACCCCAGTGTGGCACCCTTAATGAGGTAACTAGTGTTTTGTTTTCCAGAACCAATGCGTTACTGCAAAAGCTGGTGGGTGACGCCGATGCTTTATGAGGTTTTTTCCAGATCTCTTGGATCTGGAACACCTCGGCGGGATTTCAGATTCATGCGGTAGAGATCCAGCAGGGCGCTGGAGGTGAGTACCAGCAGAATCAGGCCACCACCGAGGAAGGCCATGGTCGTTGGCAGTTCACCGACCCACCACCACACCAACAGAGTGCCGAGCAGGGTTTCCAGAATCAGCATCAGGCTGACTTCGGCCCCGGTAATGTAGCGCGGACCGCTTTGAATCAGGTAGTAGGCGGCGGGTAGAAAGATCAGCCCGAGCAGCAGAATGCGTTTCATGTCGTCCCAGGGGGGCATGGCCACGCCGCCCATGAGGATGGCGGGAATTAACATGGCAATACCGGCAAAAGGCAGGAGTACGGTGGTATCTATACCTTTTTGTGCGCTGGCAACGGTGGTGTTGATCGCCATGGAGATGGGCAGGATGGCGGCGATCAACAGGCCCATGGGGTTACCGGCTTCCATTTCGCCCGATAGCATCATGATGGCACCGGCAATGCACAAGAGGATAACGATCCAGGTTTGCAGCCGCAGTTTCTGGTGGAAGAAGAATAATCCCAGCAGTCCGGCAATCAGTGGCGCCATGTTCTGGATGACCAGCACGTTCCCGGCGGCAGTGAGCCGGTTGGCGCCGACAAACACCCAGGAACTGGTGGCTATGGCAAGGGGGCAGATCCACAGCGCACTGCCACAGCGTGTAATTGCGGCGGGTAGCTGGGTTTTATAGCGCCAGAAGGCCAGCAGGGTCAGTACACAGATCATTAGCAACGCACGCCAGAACACGAACACGGGTATGTCTACCTGAGTGTCTTTAACAATCAAGGCATCCGGAGAGAGCATGACAACCCCGGCTCCGGTGATCAGATAACCTTTAAGCCGCAGTGGTAAGCGGTTGAACATGGTGTTAAATCCCATTGTTATTTTTGTAGGAGCCCGGTCTGTGGGAGCTCGGTTGTAGGAGCTCGGTCTGTGGGAGCTCGGTCCCCGAGCGAAAAAAACATCGCCCGCAGAGCGGGCTCCTACAAGTGAGCTCCTACAAAAATTGTGTTGAAAGTCGGGCTTCGAGTTCTATGTTGAAGGCTTCAGCCGCCTGCATGTGTTCCAGCATCAGTTGGCGGACCTGCTGGGTATCACGCTGGTGGAATGCCTTCACCAGTGCATGGTGGTACTGGAGGTTGGATTTTGAAAACTCGATCTGCTCCGGCAGTTGTACTTTCTTGTATATCACAAGATCCTTGAGCAGATCATTCAGAAAACGACCCATAAAGCCTAAAATCGGATTACCGCAACGATCGGCCAGCAGGATGTGGAAGTCCAGTTCGGACATACGTTGGTCCAGGCGTTGCTGGATATCTGTGGGTGCTGTGGCACAAAGGTCGGTGAGGCGTTGCAGTTCTTCCAGGTCGGTATCGGAGAGTTTATCGGTTGCCAGGACGGCAATTTCTGGTTCTATCAGTTTGCGCAGACCGTAGATATCCGGACCACTAGTGTGCTGGAAGTGCAGGAAGTTACGCAGCATTTGCGAGGCATGCCCATAGGGGACTTCGGCCAGTATGGCACCACCGTTAGGGCCGGTACGTACGGTGATCAGCCCCTGAACTTCGAGTGATTTCAACGCTTCCCGCACGGTTCCCTTGGAGCACTCGAACAGTTCAGTGAGGGCCTTTTCATTCGGCAGGCGGTCGCCCGGCTGGATGTCTTGGGTGACCACCCAGCGTTTGACCGCCTCGACGATTTGATCAGCGCGCTTCATGCGCTTTGGAAACTCAGCGGCTGTCAGTGCCTTGCTCATCAACATCTCTTCTGTCAGTGATAGCTTATCCTGATTTGGTGAGGCTGGCAGCAGTGGCACGATGTTCCTGTGTGTAGTTGAACAACAGCAGCAGGATGACAAGTACGGCGCTGATTGCCTGGACCATTATAATCGGGAAGAAAAGCGCAATGGTACAACTTATCAGGATCAGGCGCATCCAGTGTTTTATCCAGGTGAACAGGAAGCCTTCGATAGCCGCGGCAAAGGCAACCAAGGCGATGATGATCACAGCACCTTTCCAGATCAGCATCGGCCAGGTACCTCCCATGATGATTTCCGGATTAAATACCATGTACAGTGGTATCAGATACAGGCCTTTGGCAAATTTCCACGACTGTACACTGGTTTCCATGGTCTTGCTTCCAGCTATAGCGGCGGCGGCAAATGCCGCCAGTGCCACCGGCGGGGTAACATTGGAGTCTTGGGAGTACCAGAACACCAGCAGATGTGCGACCAGTAATGGAATACCAAACTCATTGGTCAGCGCCGGGCCTACCAATACAATCAGGACAATGTAGCTGGCTGTGACCGGAAGACCCAGACCCAGAATCAAACTGGCGATGATGACTAACAACAGTGCCAGCAGAATATTGCCGCCCGAGAACGCGATCATCATGGAGGAGAACTTGAGCCCCAAACCGGTCAGTCCCACGACTGCAACAACGATCCCGGCCACGGCACAGGCGACACTGACGGCAACGGCGTTGCGAGCCCCCAGTTCAAGGCCCAGCAGCATTTTGTGGCCACCGGATTTGGCCGTTTGCAACAGTTCCTGAGACAGGTTGTTGTTCTGCTGGCCGCGTTTAAAGGCGAGGTATAAGCCATTAATACCCGCAATCACAATGATACCCATCACCGCATAGAAGCCTACGCGCATGGGTGAAATGCCGGTCACCAGCAGGTACACCAGCATGATCAGGGGAAGCAGAAAGAACCAGCCGCGATTCATCACTTCGCGCAGCACCGGCAATTCACTTTTTGCCATACCGTGCATACCCTGTTTGATGGCAATAATATGCACAAACAGATAGACAGTGGAAAAGTAGAGTAGCGCTGGGAATACGCTGACTTTGACGATATCAACGTAAGGGACGCGGGTGTATTCCGCGATCAGGAAGGCTCCGGCCCCCATCAGTGGTGGCATAATCTGACCACCGGTACTGGCAGCGGCCTCGATGCCCCCGGCCTGCGCAGGCTTGTAGCCCAGTCGCTTCATCAGTGGGATAGTGAAGGCCCCGGTAGTGACTACGTTGGCAATTGAGCTGCCGGAGATGGAGCCCATGCTGGCTGATGCCAGTACCGCAGCTTTCGCCGGTCCGCCGCGCTGACGGCCTGTACCGGCAAAGGCCAGATCAATAAAGAACTTACCGGCACCGGTGACTTCCAGAAACGCACCAAATAGCACAAAAATAAATACAAATGTGGCGGCAACCCCAAGTGGGAGGCCGAAGATGCCTTCCTGTCCCAGATACAGCTGACCAGCAATACGGTCCAATGTGTAACCGCGGTGGTTAAGGATGCCGGGCAGCCACTCACCTAACCAGGGCAGATCGCCACGTGCGCCAGACAGGGCATAGAGAATGGCGACAATACCTATTATTGTCAGGCCAAAGCCTACTGCACGGCGGCTAGCTTCCAGCACAACTACGGTGGTTATACAGGCGACGACTATATCCGTTTGGGTCCAGAAACCAGCTCGGTTGATAATTTCATCCAGATAAAAGACCAGATAAAAACCTGAGTAAGCCGCAGCAGCAAAGAAGGCGATATCGATCAGCCAGAGGAAAGGGCCGCGATGGCTTTTACTCAGAGGAGGAAAAATCAAAAAGGTCAGCATCAGTACCAGCGCAAGGTGAATACCGCGCTGGTAGAAAAGCCCGAGTGGCTGTATGCCCGAGCTATACAGCTGAAACAAGGAAAGGCCAATCGCAATGAAAGTGATCAGCCAAAGTACCGGACGCGGCCCGGAATCTTTGGGGAAACTGATGGTATCCAGTGAAGGTACCGCGCTTTTGCTATCCGTCATGCATGTCACTCCGGCCGGATGTCTGGCTGTTATTGTTATAAATTGTTAATTGTCGGGTTGTGTATCTGTGATCAGGCGGATCTGCAGGCGTTGTCCTGCGGCCATCTGGCTCAGATTTAAGCGCTGATCGGCACTGACCAGTGTATGGCCTACAGTTTTCGCTCCGGCACGCAACCAGAAACGATTCTCAGCAACCGGTTCATTTATGTCTTTAATCAGGTAGCCACCTTCTGGGTGACTGGTCATCGTGCCGCGACCTTCAAAGTGTCCCAACCCTGCCGCAAAGTCTGGCTGCCAGGAGTGGTCTAACAACATTTGTTGGTTTTCAGTGCGATAGCAGTCCTGAACGGCGATTCCTGTTACTGAATGCTTCCAGTGCATACACCAGTTGCCTTGCTGTATTGGGAAGCGAGCCAGTAGCTGTTGCTCACTATTGCTGATCTCCAGTGCATAGTCAGTGGGTTGTTCTGCTGCTGCCGGAATAACCAGCAGCAGCGCCAGGGAAAGCAGGATTAACTGACCCTGAGACATGACTTACCCTTACTCGCGCAGACGATCAGGGATTTCAGCACCAATTTCTTCATAGTAGCGCAGTGCACCTGGGTGCATAGGAATCGGCGTAGAGCCCATGCTGAACTCGACAGTCGTGTCGTTAGCCGCTGGGTGAATCGCACGCAGTTCGTCTACTTTTTCAAATAACACCTTGGTGATCTGGTAGGCGAGCTCTTCCGGCATGGCGGCATTGACCGTCAGTACGTTAGGAATACCAACTGTGTTGGCTGGTGCATCCATACCTTCGTACAGGTTAGCAGCCAACTGATAAGGTGCGAACACGGCTTCCGCGCCCATGGCATTCTTAACTTCTTCTTCAGTCAGAGAAAGTAGCTGAATATCACGGCTATTAGCCAGACTGAGGATAGAGCTGGTCGGTGGGCCAACACTCCAGAAACCGGCATCAATGTCGTTATCGCGCAGCGCATCGGCAGTTTCGTTGAAGTTCAGACGTTGTACGGTAAAGTCATCATAGCTGACGCCATTGGATTCCAGTACAGCACGAGCGTTTACTTCGGTACCACTACCTGGCGCACCAACAGAAACGCGCTTGCCTTTCAGGTCTGCCAGCGAGTTGATGCCTGAACCCTGCAGCGTTACTATCTGAACGGCGTTAGGATATAACGATGCGATGGCGCGGACATCCTCAACCTGACGGCCTTCAAAGGCACCAGTACCGTGATAGGCTTGATAAACTGTGTCAGCCAGCGCAATAGCCAGATCAGAGTCTTCACGGTGGATCAGACCCATGTTTTCGACCGAGGCACCGGTGACTTCAGCGACGGCTGAGTGACCTTCGATGTGTTGACCGATCATCTCAGCCAGACCACCGCCAATAGGGTAATACACACCACCGGTACCACCGGTAGCAATAGAGAGGTTTTGTTGGGCTTGTACAGCAGGAACTGTCAGGGTTGCAGACAGTAGTAATGCTAGGCCAATGCGGCGCATAGTGCTTCTCCTTGATTATTTTTATAAAACTCACCCACATCATCACAATGTGATTTTGATGTTCACAGGTAGATAGAGTGTAGAGTGCGTTTTTGGAAATTGCCTAATCTTTATTATGTTTGTTTAGGTTTACAGCTCTGTGAAATGCAGGAAGCGTGCCAGGTAAGCCTGTATCTTCTAGATCAGGGCTTGAGAGGATAGTAACTACAATATCTGCGATTAAAAGACTGTTTATGAGCCAAATATTGCCTATGAATGCGTGTGCTTCGGCTTGATTATGCCTAAGTGTAGTGTGTATACCCTGTTATCAAATGCAGTCTTCCCAAGGCGAATTCAGCACAGAGTCATTGAACACGGCATAAATTTTGTCTTGTACCGAGTCGATATCGAATAATCGTTCAACCTGGTATTGACGGCAAACCTCATCGGCAATTTTGGTGGGTGCGGCAAACACTCCCAATCCGTGAGAGCCAAAAATTTTGATTAATGCACTGTCATCAATTTCTGCGCTAATGCGCATATGCACATTGCGTTTTGCCAACCAGGCAATCAGGCGTTCAAAATAGACGGCATTACGTGCATTGGCGAGCAGGGTTGTGCTTTGCAAGCTGTCAGGTAAGCCAGCTTCTCTAAGGTGACTTGCGAGCTGTGCTGACGCAAATAAACTTAAACCCGAACTCAGAACTTCCTTTATTTTGAACGCGGATATATCGTCTATTACTCTGGGTCGATCTGTAATCAGCAGATCGAAACGATGTGCTTTCAGTTCGCTAAGTTGCTGTTCGGTTTCTCCGGTTTTACAAATGAGGTGTACCGTCGGTGATTTTTCCAGTAACGGAGAGATGAGGTTGTAGGCGATCAACTTATGAATAGAGGAGGAGATGCCTACCCGTAACAAGTGGCGTTCCTGGAATTGATCTGTATTTACAAAAAGTGACAGTTCATCAGCAATGGAAAACATTGCGTCGGTATAATCAAATATTTGTTGCCCAAAAGGGGTCAGGTGCAGTTTGCGGCCTTCTCGCTTAAAGAGCAGATGGCCTAATTCAGATTCAAGCTGCGAAAGTTGGCCGCTGAGGGTTTGCGGCGTGAGCTGCAAGGTTTCGCTGGCCGCAACGATTGAGCCGTCCCTGGCGATGGTTCTGAAATAATGCAAATGTTTGTAATTGAGTTTTATGTTCATTGCTACAATTAAGCCACTACTCCTAAGCCACTGCCTGTAGATGTGTAGGTTCTGTTCTCACTACGCTCTCCGGCACTTTGAATACATGCATAGCTTTGTGCTCGAAGGGGTTGTAAGCTGAGCTGATGTATTCGTAGACCAAGGGCACGGGCTGGCCATTGCCCACTACCTTCAGAAAGCAGGCTTCTACCGGAAGGTCTGCCCTAAGAGGTTCTTCAATCCACACTTCTATCGACTGACTGATTAGACTGAACTCAGTTTTTACCACTCTAAAGCCCTCGTGTAATAACAGCTCATTGACGGGTTTGCTGGCATCTAAAGTCACTTGTCTGATTGTTTTCATGACACACCTCCAGTACGTATTGACAGTTAAATTTATAGCACTGGAGTTGAATCGATAAAACAGATTTATTGATAAATATTGATCGGTTTATTCGATGTTATTTGGATTGAATGTGTCCTTGTTCCGTAATTGCGGGTGGAGTTTTCACTTGTCACCTGGATGCTTTGATTCCAGCATGCTTTTAACCGCGAATACAGAGCTGAAAATGACCAGGGCAATAGCAAGACCAAAATACAGTGTTTCCAGCGTGCCTCCGATTTCTACCGCTTGCTCAAGGAACAAAATAACCAGAATCACCATCGAGACTTGAATCATGGTGACCTTAAGATCATGAAAGTCATTGATTTTTAAAGCAGTAAATAATCCTGAACCAATGCTGGCTGTTGTAGAGATAAACAACCTATATAGACCTAAGGCCATTATTTGAAAGGTAACTGCAATTAACAGTGTGTCCAGAACTTTGAGCAGATTGACCGCTAAACGTTTGCCGTTATCAGCACTTGAGGGTATTTTTACTATCCATTCCATCACAATGCTGTAGATCACATGGATACTGGTTATGTAGAGCAAAATAGACGATAAGGCGCAAACTAACACGATAACCAAAACCAGAAATCGACTTTTATTTAGCAGCTTTTCCATGCAAGGCTTCCTCGTCAGGGATTTTCATTTTTGATATTCATCAGCGTATCACGCTGAAGACCCAAGCGTAGCATTTTTTGATTCAGGGTACGGCGGGGGAGTTGCAGCTCATCCATAACCTTTTGAATATTACCCTGCTGACGAATAAGTGACTCACGAATCAGCTTGCGTTCATAGTCTTCGAGGTGAGCAGCAAGGCTCATAGGCGTATCTGAAGACTGTTGTTCTGTGGCCTGGTTTTCCAGTCCCAGCGCATAGCGTGTGGCCTTGTTACGTAGTTCGCGGACATTGCCTCGCCAGGGGTTGTGCAGCAGTGTCTGGGTGTAAGCTGCATCGGGGGCTTCTATTTCAAGATCATGCACTTCAGCGGCTTGATGGGTAAAGTGTTTGAACAGCATGAGGATATCTTCCTGACGTTCTCGCAGAGGAGGAATATGCAGTTCGGCTACGGCCAGCCGGTAGTAGAGATCTTCGCGGAATTGACCCTGTTCAGACAGTTGTAGCAGGTCGATTTTAGTGGCTGAGATGATAATCAGATCCAGGTCGATGAGTTGGTTGCTACCGATGCGTTCAATCTGCTGTTCCTGAATGGCTCGCAATAATTTGATTTGCACCGGTAGCGGCATGGATTCGATTTCATCCAGGAACAGGGTGCCACCACTGGCTAATTCCAGTTTGCCTTCGCGTGATTCCAGTGCGCCGGTAAACGCGCCTTTGCGGTGGCCGAATAGCTCTGACTCCACCAGTTCATGCGTCAGCGCGCCGCAGTTAATCGCGACAAAGGGTTTGTGTGCACGCGGGCTGCATTCATGCAGGGAAAGCGCCACCGCTTCCTTACCGGCCCCGGTTTCACCATGAATCAGAATATTGGCTTGTACCTTGCTGAGGCGTTGAACCTGTTGGCGCAGGGTGATCATCGCCTGACTGTTACCCAGTAAACGCTTATTGACCGGGTCATGCATGGCCGCACGCAGGCGGTTGTTTTCAAGCTGCAGGGAACGGGTAATCAGGGCTTTGCGGATAATGTCTTCAAGCCGTTCGGGATCAAAGGGCTTTTCCAGAAAATCCCAGACACCGTTACGCATCGCTTCAACTGCCATGGGAATATCGCCATGGCCGGTGATCAGAATAGTCGGGAGTCCAGGTACTTTAGCGTGTACCTGGGCCATGAGATCGGTGCCGCTGATACCTGGCATACGGATATCAGACACCAAAACGCCCGGAAAATCGGCATGGATGACGTCTTGCGCCGCTAGAGGGTTGTCGAGGGTGGTCACCTGAATATCAGACAATTCCAGCCATTGCCGAGTCGCTTCGAGTACGGCGGGATCATCATCTACCAGGAGTACTTGGTTACATTCAATATGCGTCATGCAGCGGTTGCCTTGTGTTCATAGAGTGGGAGCCAGACTTCAAAGCGTGCACCGCCTTTAGCATGACATTCAGCCCGGATGCTGCCGCCCAGGTCTTGCACTAGCCCGTAGCAGATAAACAGCCCAAGCCCCATGCCCTGGCCGACATTTTTGGTAGAGTAAAAGGGCTCGAACAGGTGCTTGATCTGTTCAGGCGCAAAACCGGGACCATTATCCTCTACCTGCAACTGCCAGCCACCATTGGTTTCACTCAGGTGAATGCTGACGTGCGGATCGGGGGTTGAGGATACTGCATCCAGAGCGTTACTGAGCAGATTAACCAGTACCTGTTCGATACGGGCATCATCGCCACGAATCAGAGCCTGAGGCGGGTAGTCGGCTTGAATAGAGACTTGTTGTTGGTTGATGCGATGTTCCAGCATTTCCAGCACAAAATCGATGCGTGCAGACCAGTCAACCGGTTGGGGTTGTGCTGGCGCCTGGCGCACAAACACTTTCAGTTGTGAAGTGATATCGCTCATGCGGCTGGTCAGTGTCATGATTTTATCCAGGGCAGTATCCACCTGTTCATAGAGGGCTCGCGTCAGTAGTTTGCGACCTGATGCCGCATAGGTACGTACGGCGGTGAGTGGTTGATTCAGCTCATGAGATAGCCCTGCGGCCATGATGCCCAATGCGGCGAGTTTTTCTGATTGTACTAATTCCCGTTGGATGCGCTGCAGTTCAGAGGTGCGTTTCTCCAGTTCGGCAGTGCGATCAATAACCTGATCTTCCAGGCTGTCATTCAGGGCACGCAGCCGCTGTTCGGCTTTGAGTGCAGCCTGTGCTCTTCGACTTCGTTCGCGCATCCACAGCACGCCAGTGATGCAAAGAATATACAGAATCAGTACCAGGCCCGCGGTCAGAAAGGCGAACTGATAAAGAGGGGATACGGGCACCAGGTAATGAATTGTCCAGCCGGGGCGGGAGAGTTCCAGGGTTTTATTTAAATAGCCAGCCGTTTTTCCGTCGGCCTCCGGCATGACCTGAAAATAGTTACTGCGTTTTATCCCCAGCGGCTTGAGTTCGATAGAATCAAATTGACGATTACGGCGGATATCATCCAACTGGTTGTCTGAAAGCGCATCAATATAGCGGTATTTCCACTGTGGTTGGCTGGAAAGGACGATAATGTTGTTGGTATCAGAGACAAAGACTTTCTCGGCCGCCAACTGCCAGTCTGCCTGCAACGGTTCCAGATCCACCTTGACTACGGCAACACCCTGATGCTCTCCACTTTGACTACTGGCACGCTCAGATAGAAAATAACCAGGTAGCCCAGTGGTGGTGCCGATGGCAAAAAATTCGCCATGACCTGAGCGAATGGCATCAGTGAAGTAAGGGCGGAAACGGTAATTATTGCCAATAAAACTTTCGGCTTCCTGGTAGTTACTCGATGCCAGTGTCTGCCCCTGTGCATCCATCAGGTAGATTTCATCGGCGAGTGAGGTGCTGCGGGTACGTGCCAGGAACGCGTTGATATTATCGGCCAGCGGCGAATCAGGCTTGTCTAAAAGCCGCTTTACATCAGGAGTTTGTGTAATCATCCAGGGCAGGTAGTCATACTTGTTGATCGCGCCTTCGAAGCTGCTGGCATAGAGGTTGAGGCGTTCATCCGCTTGTTGCAGTGCCTGCTCCCTGGCATGACTGAACCCCAGCCAGGCGGTCAGCACCAGTAAAAATGGCAGCAGCAGAAAACCCACCAGCCAAATGCGGCGCATCTCCCAAACGGATCTGTCTGATTTTTGCATATCCCGCCCTGAAATGTTTACAACCTGCCATAATACAGGTCGTTGATACAAAGATAAGTGAATCTTATCACAGCCGTAAACCCGAGCGCACACCCCCGATTTTACTGGCTTTGGGTGGTTTTTAGTCAGAATTAGAGGGCGCTGTGACAGGGACGTAAAATAGAATTACTTGATTTCTCCTATTTATTATAATAAATATAAGAAATGGCTTGGCCACATTACAATTATCGCGGAGGCGCAAACAATGATTTCGTTCCAGTGGGATGACCCGTTTTTTTTCGAGCAGCAGTTAACCGATGATGAGCGCCAGATTCAGGACGCCGCGCGCGCCTATTGTCAGGAGAAGCTACAGCCGCGTGTGCTGAGTGCGGCGCGTGAAGAGCGTTTTGATAAAGAAATAATGAATGAAATGGGCGAGATGGGACTGTTAGGCCCAACCGTTGCTGAAGTTTATGGTGGCGCGGGTGTGAACAGCGTGTCTTATGGTCTGATTGCGCGTGAGGTTGAGCGGGTGGATTCAGGCTATCGTTCAGCAATGAGTGTGCAGTCTTCACTAGTGATGCATCCAATCGAAGCCTACGGCAGTGAAGAGCAGAAGCAGAAATACCTGCCGAAACTGGCAACCGCTGAACTGATTGGCTGTTTTGGTCTGACTGAGCCGGATCATGGTTCCGATCCGGGTTCGATGATTACTCGTGCGCGTAAAGTCGATGGCGGTTATCTGCTCAGCGGCCAGAAAATGTGGATCACCAACAGTCCGATTGCCGATATCGCCGTGGTTTGGGCCAAATCGGATGCCCATGATGGCAAGATTAAAGGCTTTATCGTTGAGCGCGGCACTGAAGGGTTCAGCACGCCGAAAATCAGCGGTAAGTTGTCTCTGCGAGCCTCTATCACCGGCGAAATCGTCCTGGATAACGCTTTTGTCCCTGAAGAAAATCTGCTGCCCGGCGCTACGGGTCTGTCGGGTCCGTTCGGCTGTTTGAATAAAGCCCGCTTTGGTATCGCCTGGGGCGTATTAGGTGCGGCGGAGTTCTGCTGGCACGCAGCACGCCAATACACCCTGGATCGTAAGCAGTTTGGTCGCCCGTTGGCGGCTACGCAGCTGATTCAGATGAAGCTGACCAATATGCAAACTGAAATCACCTTAGGTCTGCAGGCGGTATTGCAGGTCGGTCGTCTGATGGATGAGGGTAACTGGGCGCCGGAAATGATCTCTATGGTCAAGCGTAACAACTGCGGTAAAGCGCTGGATATCGCCCGCGTTGCCCGTGACATGCATGGCGGTAACGGGGTGTCTGATGAGTACGGCGTGATGCGCCATATGGTGAACCTGGAGTCGGTGAATACCTATGAAGGTACTCACGATGTGCACGGTCTGATTTTGGGACGCGCACAAACCGGTATCCAGGCGTTTTTCTGATCACCAACCTATTGAGGTGACAAATATGCCGGCACAACCCTTACAGGGTGTCAGAGTACTGGATCTGTCCCGTATTCTGGCCGGCCCCTGGTGCAGCCAGCAGTTGGCTGATCTCGGGGCTGAAGTGATCAAAATCGAGCGTCCTGGCGAGGGTGATGATACACGTCGCTGGGGGCCGCCCTGGTTGGATAAGTCGCATGAAGCCGCTTATTATCTGGGTGCAAACCGTGGTAAGCAGTCGGTGACCATCGATATGGCCAGTACCGACGGTCAGGCCTTGCTGCATCAACTGGTGCAATCCTGTGATGTGGTACTGGAGAACTTCAAGGTGGGAGGTCTGAAAAAGTACCACCTGGATTATGCTTCGCTAAAAGTCATCAAGCCTGATCTGATCTATTGTTCCATTACCGGCTTTGGCCAGGACGGGCCTTACGCACAGCGTGCCGGTTATGACTTTATGATTCAGGGGATGGGTGGCTTGATGAGCCTCACCGGTCAGCCTGATTCTGAAGTGGGTGGTGGCCCGGTTAAGGTCGGTGTGGCGTTTGCTGATATCTTTACCGGTATGTATGCTGCCAACGCCATTATGGCAGCCTTGCTGCAGCGTCAGCGTACCGGTGAGGGCACCTATATTGATCTGGCACTGCTGGATGTGCAGGTAGGTGTACTGGCGAATCAGGCACTTAATTACCTGACCTCAGGCGATGTGCCGCAGCGGTTAGGTAATGCGCATCCGAACATCGTGCCGTATCAGTCCTTTGCGACCGCTGATGGGCATATTATTCTGGCGGTGGGGAATGATGGACAGTTTCGGCGCTTTTGTGAAACGGCAGGCTGTGCAGCCTTAGCCGATGATCCACGCTTTGCCAGCAATGCCTTGCGCGTGCAGCATCGGAATGAATTAATCCCGTTGTTGCTTGAACCTATGCGTGGCAAAACCACTGATGAGTGGCTGGTGTCACTGGAGCAGGTGGGTGTGCCTTGTGGGCCGATAAATACCCTCGACCGTGTGTTTGACGATCCTCAGGTGAAACACCGTGGTTTGAAGATCACCCGTTCACATCCTGAAGATGGCGAAGTCAGTCTGGTCAGCAACCCCATTCGTTTTAACGGCGAAGCACTCAATGCCCCCACCGCACCGCCAATGCTTGGAGAACACACAGAGGCTATTTTGAGTCGTCACCTGGGGCTTGATGCCCAGGCGTTGGCAGATCTCAAAGCCAAGGGTGTTATTTGATTTCGCGACAGTGTAGGAGCCCGCTCTGCGGGCGATTTGGTGGGGTTCTTTTGTAGGAGCCCGGTCTCCGGGCGAACTCTACAGGGTCATGTATTTGTAGGAGCCCGGTCCCCGGGCGAATTCAGGGTCATGCTTTTGTAGGAGCCCGGTCTCCGGGCGAATTCGCTCGCGGAGCGAGCTCCTACAAGTGAGCTCCCACAAGGATTTTTATCAGAGCTCTTCTATCTGTCGGCGGATATCGGCGATTTTACGCTCCATCACTTTTTCAAGGTGATCGATTTCATCTAGCAGTATTTCTTTACGGCCCTTGGCGGTGTGCATTTCGTCGGCCAGTTTTTCCAGCTCAGTCAGTGCACGCAGGAAGTAGGGGGATGACTCGGAAGTTTCGCGATAGGACACCTTGCCTTCGTTCACTCGAACTGTTTTAACCTGGCGCTTGAATTTGAATTTTTTGCTTTTGGCAAACCATTCGCCTGGATCGCGGTGAAAGTAAATTTTCAGTATATCCATATCACCTTCCTGGCGCGTAGAAAACTTCTCGATTTCGGAGACGTCTTCAACTCCCATTTCGGCTAGTGTCTTAAATTTCTCAACGGTCATAATGCCACTCTCTTTTGGCTGCGGGCTTTGGTGCGGGTAACTGTACGACATTAGTATAGCGCAAGGGATTGAAATGGTTTAGGGATGAATCAAAAAATATTGACTGATGCAGGAGCGGCGCAATAAAAAAAGCCAGGATGTCTGTTGTGGACATCCTGGCTGTCATTTGTCTGAAACTAGCCGCAATCAGGCAAGTTCAGCAAAACACTCGCTGATGATGTCCAGTCCCTGCTGCAGTTGAGCGTCGGGTACTGTCAGAGGTACCAGAATACGCACAACGTTGCCGTAAAGACCGCAGGAAATCAGGATCAGACCCTTATCACGTGCTTTAGCGACTACTTTTGCGGTAAGTTCAGGTTGTGGCTGACCTTGCTCATCGATCAGTTCTATCGCGATCATGGCACCCAGACCACGCACATCCGCAATGACTTTGTGCTGCTGCGACAGATTGGTCAGGTAATCGCGAAGAGTTGTGCCAACAACCTTGGCACGATCCAGTAGCTGCTCTTCCTCGAATACCTGTAACACGCCTAATGCGGCTGCGCAGGCTGTTGGGCTGCCGCCATAGGTACCACCCAGGCCACCGGGTGCAATACTGTCCATAATGTCAGCTTTGCCGACAATACCTGACAGCGGGAAACCACCGGCAATGGATTTGGCAAAGGTGGTGATATCCGGCTCGACTCCCATCTGCTCCATGGCAAAGAAAGTACCGGTGCGGCCTGCACCTGTCTGGACTTCATCAGCAATCAGCAGAATACCGTGCTTGTCACAAATCTCACGCAGGGCTGCCATGAAGGCTTTCGGTGCGACATAGAAACCGCCTTCGCCCTGAACGGGTTCGAGAATGATGGCGGCAATGTTGCAGGCTTCTGCATCAAATTTGAAGATACGCTCGATAGAGGCAATAGCCTCTTCAGTGCTGATACCATGCATTTCACAGGGGTAGAGGGCACGGTAAACATCACCGGGCATCAGACCCATGCCACTGGAGTAAGGAGCGATTTTACCGGTCAGAGCCAGTGTTGCCAGGGTGCGGCCATGATAACCAGCGCCAAAGGCGATAACACCGGTGCGCCCGGTGTGTGCCCGCGCTACTTTGAGGGCGTTTTCAACGGCTTCTGCACCGGTGGTGAATAGCGCGCTTTTCTTGGCAGATGGACCGGTGGCCAGCGCATTGATTTTTTCACATACCGCTACGTAGGGCTCATAACCCATCACCATGAAACAGGTGTGTGACAGTTTTTCCAGCTGTTCGGCAACCGCCTGCTTGACCGTGTCATGCAGATGGCCGGTATTCAAAACGGCAATACCGCCAGCAAAATCGATAAACTTGCGTCCCTCTACATCAGTCAAGGTAGCGTTTTTTGCCGAATCGATAAACAGCGGGTGGGCGAGGCCAACGCCTCTGGCAACAGCCTGATTTTTCCGCTCTATCATGCCAGCATTGGTTTTACTCATGATCGTTTTTCTCCAGATTATATATTCAGATATTGATGCAGAGGTATTTCATTTCCAGGTATTCTTCAATGCCATGACGTGAACCTTCACGTCCCAGACCTGAAGATTTAACGCCACCGAAGGGTGCCACTTCTGTGGAAATTACGCCGGTGTTAATGCCGACCATGCCGTACTCAAGTGCTTCAGCGACACGCCAGACACGACCGAGGTCTCGGGCATAGAAGTAAGCTGCCAGGCCATATTCGGTGTCATTGGCCATATGAATCACGTCAGCTTCATCTTCAAAGGCGAACAGTGGTGCCAGTGGGCCGAAGGTCTCTTCACGGGCAATCAACATATCGGGCGTTGCGCCGGTGATGATGGTCGGTTCAAAGAAGGTTCCGCCCAGTGAATGAGGGCTACCGCCGGTGGTCAGCTTGGCACCCTTGCTGAGTGCATCTTCCAGGTGGCTTTGTACTTTTTTGACCGCATTGGCATCGATCAATGGACCGGTAGTGACGCCGTCTTCCAGACCGTTACCGACTTTGAGTTTTGCCACCGCGACGGCGAATTTCTCGGCGAAGGCATCGTAGACACCTTTCTGCACATAGATGCGGTTAGCGCATACACAGGTCTGACCGGCGTTACGGTATTTGGAAATGATTGCCCCTTCTACGGCAGCATCCAGATCAGCATCATCAAATACTACAAACGGGGCATTACCACCCAGTTCCAATGACAGTTTTTTCAGTGTCGGTGCACACTGTTGCATCAGCTTGATCCCCACACCGGTAGAGCCGGTGAAGGAGAGCTTACGCACCACATCACTGCTGCAGAACACATTGCCGACAGCAATGGAGTCTTCTGCAGTGGCCGTTACAACGCTGAGTACGCCCGGTGGAATACCCGCTTCTTCTGCCAGTTGAACCAGTGCAAGTGCGGAAAAGGGGGTTTGTGGTGCTGGCTTGAGCACCATGGTGCAACCGGCAGCCAATGCTGGTGCGGCTTTACGGGTAATCATCGCTGATGGGAAGTTCCAGGGCGTGATCGCAGCCGCGACACCGATGGGCTGACGAATAACCACAATGCGTTTGTCAGCCTGATGACCAGGAATGGTCTCGCCATAGACACGCTTGGCTTCTTCAGCGAACCACTCAACAAAGGATGCGGCATAGGCAATCTCACCCTTGGCTTCAGCCAGAGGTTTGCCCTGTTCCAGGGTCATCAGACGACCCAGATCATCCTGGTGCTGCATCATCAAATCAAACCAGCGGCGCAGGATTACAGCTCGTTCTTTAGCTGTTTTAGCGCGCCAGGCCGGTAGGGCTGCCTCAGCGGCGTCAATGGCAGCCTGTGTTTCAGCCGCGCCCATGCTGGGTACTTCACCCAGCTTGTCTCCCGTGGCCGGGTTGTGAATGGCATAGGTTTTACCTGAGTCGGCATTGACCCATTGGCCATTGATGTAAGCCTGCTGTCTAAACAGCTGCATCGCTTGTAACATAGGTTTCTCCAATCAAATCCGCGGGTTGCTTATCCCGCGGTTGGTTATCAGGCGTGACCACGCAGTTTTTCACTGCGGCGTCTGAGTAGCTCCATAACCAGCAGGAGCACTACGGACATTAAAATCAGAATAGTTGCCATGGCAGCGATTGCCGGGCTGATATTTTCACGTATACCGGAGAACATCTGAATCGGCAGAGTGCGTTCAGTCGGGCTGGCAATAAACAGGGCTACCACCACCTCATCGAAGGAGGTGGCGAAGGCAAATAAGCCACCCGAAGCAACACCGGGAACAATCTGAGGCAGTACCACGGTGAAAAATACCCGCACTGGACTGGCTCCCAGACTGGCGCCAGCTCGCATTTGGTTGTAGTCAAAGCCCTGTAGCGTGGCGTTCACGGTAATGACCACAAAAGGGACACCCAGCACGGCATGTGCAATCACCAGTCCGGTGTAACTGTTTAACAGTCCGAGATCAGCAAAAAAGAAATACATACCCACGGCCACAATCACCAAGGGTACAACCATAGGCGAAATCAGCAGGGCCAGAATCATGCCTTTTCCAGGGAAATCAGCACGGTTTAAACCCACCGCGGCGAGTGTACCGAAGAACATGGCCAGCACTGTCGCCATTGGCGCTACGATCAAGCTGTTTTTGAGGGAGTCCACCCAAGGACCATCACTGAATATTTCCCGATACCAACGTAGTGAAAAGTCGTTAATGGGATAGGTCAGAAAACTGTCTGCATTAAACGACAGCGGAATAATGACCAGCACCGGCAGCATCAGGAACACCAGAATCAGTCCGCAGAAAATTCTGAAGGTCCAGAACCAGATGTGTTCGACCGGGGAAGCATAGGGTTGTAAGCTCATGATATCAGCTCCGGATCAGTTGTCGTTTGTTGACCAGTTTGTGGTACACCAGATACAGCAACAGGGTCACAAACAGCAACAGGGCACCGAGTGCGGCAGCCATACCCCAGTTATTGGTGGTGTTGGTGTAGTAAGCGACGTAATAGCTCACCATCTGATCAGAAGGGCCGCCCACCAGTGCAGGGGTGATGTAATAGCCCAGCGCCATAATGAACACCAGAATGGTTCCAGCCGCGATACCGGAAATAGTCTGAGGTACATAAACTTGCCAAAAAGCGGCAAAAGGATGTGCACCTAAAGAGACGGCAGCACGTTGGTAAGTGGGTGATACACCTTTCATAACACTGTAGAGTGGCAGAATCATAAACGGCAGCAATACATGTACCATGGCAAAAAATACCCCGATACGGTTGAATACCAACTGCATCGGCGAGTCAATAATTCCTGTCCACATTAAACCTGCATTGACCAGACCGCCGGATTGCAGCAGCACGATCCAGGCCGCTGTACGGACCAGTAACGAGGTCCAAAAAGGCAGCAGCACAAAAATTAGCAGGATATTACTTTTCGCCGGTGGCAGTGTTGCCAGCAAATAAGCCAGTGGAAAGCCCAGGAATAAACAGATAAGTGTGACGCCGCCAGCAATTACCAACGTGCGTTTGAATACCTGGACATACAACTGCTGATTGGGTTCAACCCGGGTGATTTTGCCATCATCACCGCGTTCCATATCCAGCGAGGCTAATAAATAGCGGTCGGTTGTAGTGGGTGCAGCGCGTAGCAGCACATGCCAGGTTTCAGTGTCATTCCAGCGCGCATCTATACCGGTCAGTTCATCTGTCCAACTGACTTCGGTAGTGGCTGGCAGTTTGCGTATCGTGCGAGTTAACAGTGAACGAAAACTGGGATCTTCATAGTTCAGTCGCCGGCCGATACGGCCGAGTCCACCATCCTCTCTGGATTCACGTAGTTCTTCAGCCAGTGCAGCAAACACGGCTTCATCTGGAATCCCGGTACCATCCCATTTGAGAATCTGGGCGGCAGTTTGTGGCATAACCTGGTTGATTTCAGAGTTGTCGATGCTGCGCCATAACATGCTGCTGATTGGCAGCACAAAGGCAACTATCAGAAATAGGGCCAGTGGTGCGACGAGCAACATGGCCTTTATTTTTTTTAAGCGTTCAGCACGGCGCAATTGCGCCTTCAGGCCGGAAACCGGTTCGGCTCCGTCGAGTGTCTGAGTGGCCGTAATGCTGGTCATTATCTCCTCCGGTCTTTCGCAGACCCGTTAATTAAACAATAAACCGGTCGTCCCTGACCGGTACGGGTAACTTATTGAGATGCCCAGGAGTTGAAGCGCTGTTCCAGTTCTTCGCCGTAATCAACCCAGAATTCGGTGTTGACAGCCAAAGCACCTTCAAGGTTAGTTTCGTTGGTAGGCATGCGCATAGCCTGATCCTCTGGTAGCTGAGCCAGGGCTTCTGGCGTTACTGGACCATAAGGAATGCGTTTAGAGTATTCAGCCTGGTTTTCTGGCTGGCTGGCAAAGCGGATGAAATCATAGGCAGTATCAGCGTTGTTGCTGCCCTGTACGATAGCCCAGTAGTCCAGGTCATATACGCTGCCTGACCAGTTGATGGCCAGGTTGCGACCTTCTTCCTGAGCAACAGCAATACGGCCGTTGTAAGCTGAGGACATGACCACATCACCGGCAACCAGCCACTGAGGTGGTTGAGCACCGGCTTCCCACCACTGAATGTGATCCTGAATTTCTTCCAGTTTAGCGAAGGCGCGATCAACACCGGCTGGTGTAGCCAGAACATCGTAAACTTCATTAGCAGGAACGCCATCAGCCATCAGTGCAAATTCAAGTGTGAATTTGGCACCGCGACGCAGGCCGCGCTTACCTGGAAACTCTTCAACATTCCAGAAATCGGCCCAGCTTTGTGGTGCCTTTTCCAGGCGGTCAGCATCATAAGCAAGCACGGTAGACCATACAAACATACCAACGCCACACTCAGTCACAGCCGGTGAAATTAACTGATCTTTGATGCCCAGTTTTTCCCAGTCAATCGGCTCGAACAACCCTTCAAAGCAACCCCGGATAAGTTCTGGTGATTCAACTTCTACCAGATCCCAGCTGACGTTACCGGTTTCAACCATGGCGCGAATGCGTGCGAACTCGCCATTGTAGTCACCTGGGGTCAGGTCTGTACCGGTGCTGCTGGCGAAAGGTGTATAATAGGCTTCCTGCAATGCATCGCCATTGGCACCACCAAAGGAGATAACGGTAAAGGCTTGCGCACTGCCCGCCATGGCCAGACTCGCCGCGAGCAGACTGCCAGTCAATAGATGTTTAGCTGTTTTATTTTTTAGTTTCATTTTGATCTCCGCTATTTTCGGATGGGTTTTCAGGTGTGTGTTGCAGCAAAAAATCAAGAAGCATCCAGTGCTCTGACATCTTCATCACGCCAGCCGATATCGATGAAATCGCCGACAGACAGAGACGGGCAGAGTTCACTGACCGGCACCTTGACATAAAAGTTGTCATTGCCAGCGAGTCCACAACGCAGGCGTAGGTGGTCGCCTAAGTAGATGAATTCATGTAGCTTGACTTTGTAGCGGTTGGGCAGTTCAACACTGCCGCTGTTCAGGTGAATACGTTCAGGACGAATAGAAAGTAGTGTCGGATCTCCAGCTGCAAGCACCTGGCTTTTCGATGCCCGCGTACCCAGGCCGTCCCCAAAACTAACTTGGCAGAAATCCCCTTCAACTGATTGCACTTTGCCCATCAGGGTGTTGTTTTCTCCAATAAACTGCGCAACAAAAGAGTTGGCGGGATATTCATACAGCGCCTGCGGGGTATCGATCTGCTGGATGACGCCATCGTTGAATACGGCAACTCGATCTGACATGGTCAGGGCTTCACTCTGGTCGTGGGTAACAAAGACTACGGTCAGGCCCAGGTTTTCGTGCAGATGTTTGATTTCCAGCTGCATGTGTTCACGCAGTTGTTTATCCAGCGCGCCCAGTGGTTCGTCCATTAACACCAGTTGCGGTTCAAATACCAATGCGCGAGCCAGCGCTACACGCTGTTGCTGCCCACCGGATAATTGTGCCGGGCGACGTTTGGCAAAGGTTTCAAGCTGAATAGTTTGCAGGATTTTGTCTACTTTGGCCTTGGCATCGGCTTTGGGGATTTTACGGGTCTTAAGCGGATAGTAGAGGTTTTCTTCTACGGTCATGTGCGGAAACAGTGCGTAGTTCTGAAACACCATGCCAATATTGCGTTTATGCGGTGGCTGGGTGTTCAGGCGTTGCTCACCAAGAAAAATATCGCCGCTGGTCGGGGTTTCAAAGCCGGCCAGCATCATCAGGCAAGTGGTTTTACCGGAGCCAGATGGACCCAGCAGCGTGACAAATTCACCTTTCTGGATATTGAGATTGAGGTCCTTGACGACGAGAGTCTCACCATCGTAGGTTTTCTGCACACCGGTAAAGCGCACCAAAGGCTCATTGGCCGTGCCTTCTAGCATATCTTTCTCCTCCTGCGTCAGATGAACTGACTTGTTAATTAAAATTGACAGCAAGGGCGAAAAATAACACTCCACTTTCAAGTAGGTGGGTATTATAGTTATTATTCCCTAAGGCTAACGCCCTTGCTGGCAATGCCTGACACGTATGTAGACTTTAAGTTGATAAGTCTGCACAAATTGTGCCAGTTCAGGGTTAACCTTATCGGACATCGCGCGGCCCGTGTGTTAAGTTTATTTATCGCATATTTGGACCATTTAACGCAAGTGTAATTTTATGCCCCGTTTTGGTGCTTAAGTTAGTTTTCGGGGTGGGTTTTGGTGCAGTTTCGGAGTGAGTGGTATGAGTGAGCAGCCGAGTACACAGGAAGAATTTGAATTGGGGGCAAGGTTACGCTTTGTGCGTCAGAATGCGGGTCTTTCGCAGCGGGAGTTGGCCAAGCGTGCCGGTGTCACTAATGCGGCCATCTCCTTAATCGAAAATAATCAGAGCAGCCCCTCTGTCTCTTCTTTGAAAAAGATTCTGGAAGTTATTCCATTATCCCTGACCGATTTTTTTGCCCTGGAACCCCCTGAGGAAAGCCGGGTGTTTTTCAAAGCCAACGAATTAATGCCGCTGACAGCGGGTCCGGTGGATTATCGTCAAGTGGGTGATATGCGTCACCATCAACTGCAAATTTTGTATGAGCACTATGAGCCAGGTGCTGATACTGGTCGCAGTATGTTGCAGCATGAGTCTGAAGAGGGCGGTGTAGTCATTTCCGGCAGTATTGAGCTGACAGTGGGGGACCGTAAACAGATTCTCAAAGCGGGTGATGCCTACCTGTTTGATAGTCGTCAGCCACACCGCTTTCGAAATGTCGGCGATGTAGAGTGTGTAATTGTCAGCGCTTGTACGCCACCTTATCTATAATATGAAGCACGAGGTGAATTAATTGCTGAGGTGGTATGCATTCTGAACGCCGTAAATATTGCTCAGGAAAGTGTCGTACACGACTGGTTTGGGTGACTTCGGGGCTTGTATTGTTGTTGCCGGTTTATCTTTGGTTGATATTGTTAAGTCCTTTTTTTTATACACCTCCGGATGATTTGCCTGCGTTGCAAGAGGGCACTCACAGAGTGTTTGCCTTTGGTACATTGAAGAGCCCCTGGGTACGCTTTTTGGTCATGGGACGTGCGGGCGTAACAGAAGAGGCATCACTGCCGGGTAAACGGCGAGAGGGTTTGAATATTATTGCGGACCCCGCTGCGCAGACCCAAGGCCTGGTGTTTGAAGTAAATGCCAGTGAATTGGCAAGACTGGATCGCTACGAGCGCTTGGGTGTGCGTTATGAACGAGTGAAAATGGTTCTGAATGATGGTAGTCGGGCGTGGGTTTATCGTAGACTGGAAACAGCGGAATCTGCATCCTACTGACATTAAAAGGGACGGCTTATGGCTGAACTTGCAAAATTACGATCCCCCCCGTGGCGGCAAAATGCCGAGGGTGATGTCCGTCGTTGCGGCGTCGAAATTGAGATGAATGGCATGTCACTGGATCAGGTCAGCGAGTTGATCAGTCAGTTGATGTCGCTTGCTGTCAAACAGGATGGTCGCTATGAGCGCCGCTTGACCGGCGATCCGGCTGGCGATTGGATCGTTGAACTGGATTTCGATCTGCTTAAAAAAATGGGCCGTCAAGAGCATGCGGTCGATACCCTGTCGGGGGAGGTGAGTGAGTCGGCTGAAGCTTTACTGAAAACCGTTTCTTTGCCATTGGTTCCCTTGGAGGTAGTGAGTCCCCCTTTACCTTTGGATCGTCTTGACGAGGTAGAACATCTCATTGTTGAGTTGCGTAAGGCGGGAGCTCGGGGCACGTCTGATACCCTGACCAATGCGTTTGGTATGCAGTTTAATCCGGAAATACCCTCGAAAGATGCTGAGCTGCTGACTGCTGTGCTGAAATCATTTTTATGTCTTTATGAATGGTTGTTTAAACGTGCACAGATAGATCTGGCAAGGCGTGTAACTCTGTTTGCTGAGCCGTTTCCCAAAGACTACCTGCTGAAAGTGATAGATCCCGAATACTGGCCTGATTTGGCGCAATTGATGGATGATTACCTGGAATTTAATCCAACCCGTAATCGGGCTCTGGATCTGTTACCCTTGTTCAAATATCTGGATGCACCTCGTGTTGCACGCAAAACGCAGGATGTGTTGATTAAAGCGCGACCTACCTGGCACTACCGTCTGCCTAATTGTGAAATAGATCAGCCAGGTTGGGGGTTGTACCGGTCATGGAATGACTGGGTTGAAGTGGAGCAGCTTGCATCTGACAGGGAGCGTTTAAATAACTGTTGCCGTGATTATCAAAAGTTTCTGGCTCGTCCTCTGGATCGTTGGTTCGGTGACTGGGCGGGGCACTTGGATAAAAATTGGGTTCAGCCTAGCTGAGCTACCGACAGAGAAACGGGAGTCGATATGCAAGCACGACATCATTTTGTTCAATGCAATCACTTAGAAGTGCATTTGACCTGTTGGGGCGATCAAAGTGCTCCTGCGGTTGTGCTCTGGCATGGTTTGACCCGCACAGGTCGGGATTTTGATGAATTGGCACAAACGCTGGCCAAAGACTATTTTGTGCTCTGTCCGGATACACCGGGTCGTGGATACTCCCAATGGAGCCCTTCACCCGAGGTGGATTATGTGCTGCCGCGTTATGTCGAGGTGGCACGCCAACTGCTTGAGGCGTTTCATATAGAGCAGTGTATCTGGATCGGAACGTCTATGGGTGGGCTGATCGGTATGCTGCTGGCTGCCGAAGAGCACACACCAGTTAGTGCACTGTTGGTTAATGACGTAGGTCCGGAGTTGCCTGCCGAGGCGCTGCAGCGCATTCGTGATTATATAGGTATACAGCCGGTGTTTGATTCGTTGACTGCGCTGGAGCAGTGGTTGCAAACGGTGTATGTAACCTTTGGTAAGAATACAGCTGAGTTCTGGCGGCGCATGGCAATCACCTCAAGTCGTCGCCTCACAGATGGTCGCTATACCCTGCATTATGACCCGGCGCTGGTAAAGGCCTTCCAGGTTGAAGATGACGGGCAAACGCTTTGGCCGCAATGGCAGGCCATTCGCTGTCCGCTGATGATAGTGCGTGGCGCTGAATCCGATCTGCTCTCAGTCAGCTTGCTAGAAGCAATGCAGAAAGCACAACCCACAGCACAAAGCGTAACCTTCACCGACGTCGGTCATGCCCCAACATTGGTAAACCCGCAGCAGCAAACAATAGTAGTGGATTGGATCTGTAGGAGCTCGCTCCGCGAGCGATAAAACCACCCCTGTAGGAGCCCGCTCCGCGGGCGATAGAACCATCGCTCACAGAGTGAGCTCCTACAAGAGTGAGCTCCTACAAAGGGAAGCAATCTGCCAATGTAGGAGCCCGCTCCGCGGGCGATAGAAAGATATCTTAGTTAAGCATGGCAGACACTTCGTCACGCAGTTCCGGGTCGCTCTGCAGTGCAAGGGCGATATTGTTGTAGGTTTCAATGTCCATGCCTGCATCTTGTACAGCTTCGACCATCAGTTGGCTGGCTTCCTGTTGTAGCTCAGCAGCCTTTTCCTGGTCGCTGGTGGCTTCGAGGCGTGCTGAATAGTCTGCACGAATAGTGTCCAGATCTCCCTGAACAGATGCGAAGGTTTGTAGGTCGTTTTCAGCAAATTCCATCTGTGCCTGCTGTGTTGCTGGCTGTGCCTGTGTGGCAGCTTCGCTTTCATTGGCAGTTGCAGTGGCAGCAAAGCCCAGGGTGATCAGGCTAGTCAGTGCGGCGGCAAGTAATGTCTTCTTCATCTGATTAACTCCTTTGATTAAATTCAATGTATTAACTGCCATATTCGTGCCAGGTTTTTTATTTTATTTGTAACCTGTTGATATAAATCTTTATTTATAATTAATTTGTACTGTTTTAATAAGATTGGCGACTTCTTCAGTCGGCTGAAATGTGCTATCAAGTGTGTCATAATGGCGCATGTGTCATTAAATACAAGCATGAGGTCTGTTTTGAAAAGGATATTTTCATCTGCGAGCTTACGACGCGTTTTGCTGGTCAGGGTGGCATTGCCTGTGCTGCTGATTCTGGCAGTGATTCTGTCGGCTGGACAGGCGTTGGTGAGTAACTTTATCGAACAACGTATGCAGCGTGATCTGCAGTTAGTTGCCCGGGCGGTGTACTTACCCGTGAGCCAGGCATTGGAGCGCAATGATCTGGAACAGATGCAAAGTAGCATGGCCGCGTTGTTTGGTATGACCGAGGTATATGGCGCTTATCTGTTTGATGCAGAAGGTCAGCCGCTGATCAGTTTCGGGGTAGTTAATCCTACACAGAGGCAAGCCGAAGATGCTTTGCAAAAAACTCTGGCGGGTGAGTTTGAGCAGTATGAGCAGATTCGGGGGCGTGATGTGTACTCTTTCTTTATGCCGATGTTTGATGAGGTGGGGCAACCGAATGGTTTGTTGCAGGTGACTCGGCGGCATCGCGATATTGATCAGCAATTGCTGCGCCTCGCCTATGGTTCCTGGGGTGGCTTCGCGCTGGTCTCTCTGATGATATTGTTTATTCTGGTGTGGACCCATCAGCGTGCCATTGGTGGACCCCTAAATCGTATTTTGGCGAGTATCCGCCGGGTTGAAGCGGGTGAACATGAACATCGGGCCGATGTATATGGGCCTACTGAAATCCGCCAGTTGGCTTTGGGTCTGAACGGCATGCTGGATGCAATTCAACAGGCTGAAGCGCGTGAAGAAGAGCAGCGACTGGCCCGTGAGGTCATTGCTGAACGTTTACGTCAGACAGAAACCCTGGCCGCTCTGGGTCAGTTGTCAGCGGGTGTAGCGCATGAGTTGGGAGCGCCGCTCAGTGTTGTTGATGGACGAGCCAGTCGTTTGCAACGACGCCTGGAAAGTCCACAGGATCTTCGTGAGTTGGAGATGATTCGTCAGCAAGCGGCACGTATGACCTCTATTATTCAGCAGCTGTTGTCGTATGGGCGCTCATCCAGAGCACGGCCACGCCAGTTGGATCTTGAGGCCTTGCTGCTTAGAGCACAGGCATTGATTGCCGGAGAAGGTTATAAAATTGAGCTTCAATCTGGCCCGTCAGCGATGCTCAGCGGTGACTCTCTCAGTCTCGAACAGGCTTTGATCAATCTACTGCGTAATGCGTGTCAGGCGTGCCCACAAGGGCCGGTCAGAATGGCATGGAGTGTGGATGAGGCTATCCATTTGACCATTGAGGATGCAGGCCCTGGTATTGATGTCGCAATTCGTAACCAGGTGTTTGACCCTTTCGTCACTACTAAAACACCCGGTGAAGGCAGTGGTCTCGGGTTGGCGATCGTAAAACGGATTGTGGAAGAGCATGGGGGGCGAATTCGTATAGGTGACAGTGAATTGGGCGGTGCCTGTTTTGAATTAACCTTTCCGCTTGCCAAAACACAGGAAAATAATCATGTCTAAAACTCAAGCGTCTTTATTACTGGTTGAGGATGATCAGGCGTTGGCTAATCTGATCAGCGAAGAGCTGGAGGCGGAAGGGTTTCAACTGGCGGTGGCCGAAACGCTGGCGGATGCACATGCCTGGCTGGAGCAACAGCAACCGGCACTGATCATTACAGACCTGCGCCTGCCGGATGGCCATGGTATGGCATTGGTCAAAGCCGTGATGCAGCAGGATGAATCGCAACGTCCGGGGATTATTGTTATTACCGCATTTGGCAGTGTGCGACAGGCGGTTGAAGCCTTGCAGGCGGGCGCAGATGACTTTTTGACCAAGCCCCTGGATCTGGATCACTTTATGTTGAGTGTGCAAAAAGTACTGGAGAACCACAAAGTACGTAATGAATTGCGTCAGTTCCGAAAAATCACACAACAGCGTGCCTCTTTTCATGGCATGCTGGGCAAAAGCCGGACAATCCGGACCCTGTTCGATCAGATTCGGGTGGTTGCCAGGGCGCAAGGGCCGGTATTGATTAATGGTGAAAGCGGCACCGGCAAGGAATTGGTTGCCAGGGCCTTGCATGCGGAAAGTGATCGGGCTGAGGGGCCGTTCCTGGCGGTGAACTGCGCTGGCATTCCACAGGAATTGTTGGAAAGTGAGTTTTTTGGTCATGCGGCAGGGGCTTTTACCGGAGCAAACAAGGCTCGAAAAGGCTTGTTGCAAGAAGCTCAGAAGGGTTCACTGTTGCTCGATGAAATAGGTGAAATGCCTCTGGCTCTGCAGGCTAAGCTGCTGCGAGCACTACAGGATGGTTCGATTCGCCCGGTCGGGCAGGATACCGAGGTACAGGTGGATGTTCGTATTTTTGCTGCCACACACCGGGACTTGAAGCAGAAGGTGGAGCAGGGTAGTTTTCGTGAGGATCTTTATTACCGTTTGGAAACCTTTGCTATCCAGATTCCCGCTCTGCGAGAACGCGACGATGACCTGGAGATGATGGCACAGCAGTTTGTACGTCAGATCGCGATGACTCAAGGTAAGCCAGTCAAAGGGTTTTCTGTAGCGGCGTTAAGTCTGATTCGTGGCTATAGTTTTCCGGGTAATGTGCGAGAGTTGCAAAATGTGGTTGAACGCGCCGTGGCTTTTTGCGATAGCGACTGGATTGAGCCGCAGCATCTACCCAGCCGACTTCTGGACGCCTTGTCGCCAGTTAGTGATGGAACCACTCAGACAACGGATAACAGCGATAAAGAACAGCGTCTGCTGGCTGGTAACCTGCTACCTACGTTGGATGAATTGCAACAACGTTATGTCCACATGGTGCTGGATGAAGTGAATGGAAATAAACGTCGCGCCGCAGCATTGTTGGGAATTGGTCGGCGTACTCTGTATCGCTGGCTGGAGTAAGCTATTAGTTCAGCCAGGGAGAGGCCTCCCTGAAAACCCATTTAGGTTCAAGCTGAATGTGCAACTAATATAAGAGCACCTGCCCGTAGTGTAAAAGTCTCCAGACCCCCGTCATCAGCATTAAATATAACCGTGCGGTTATTATTATGGGTGCAATATGAAGCTTCAGATTGAGAGTGTGGAAGACATCGGAATGCTTGTTCGACTGGTTTGTGTTCTGCCTGTTGATTGGTAACACGGATAACCACCTCAAGAACCTGTCGTTTTATATGTCGCCGGAAGGGGTGGTCATTACCCCGCATTATGATCTGCTCTGTACGGCGGTGTATGAACCTGACAATGGTTGGTTGAATGCAAGGCTGGAATGGAAGATTGGCTCGGTGAGGACGTTAGGGGAGGTGAATCCTGTCTATCTGGTGGAGCTGGGCAGTGTTCTCAAAGTTCCGCCGCGCTTACAGAAGCAAACTGTCAGTCGTATGATCAAGACAATTGAGCAGCAGCTCCCCGTGATCTATGAGGAGATCCAGGCAACCCTGTATCCGGCAGGGATAAGCAAGGAAGGCGAATTGCGTTTGCTCCAACAGATTCACTATGGTGTGATTGCAGATATGGCTGCACGATTGGCGATCTGACTGGGGCACAGACCTCGCAGGCCCGGTCGAGGATTTGCGCGGGCTTTGCTAAACAAGTGTTTTACAAATAGCTAAATAGTGGTTTCAAGAGTAGGGTTGTTTAAGATTGCACCGCGCGGTGCGATGTTAGAGGTAAGGAGCAACCAATAATGAAAACATACCCCTTAAAACCCCTGTCGCTCGTTTTACTGATATTTGGATTTTCAACAACTGTTTCGGCTCTGGAAGGTGATGCTGAGCGTGGCAAGGCAGCGGCCGCGGTATGTACAGCCTGCCATCAGGCCGATGGCAGTGGCCTGTCGGTTCCGGGCGCTGAATCCTGGCCGAGGCTGGCTGGCCTGAACGCGGCTTATATATACAAGCAGTTGCAGGACTTTAACAGCGGTCAGCGTACTAATGCTGCCATGGCTCCTTTTGCTGCCATGCTTAGTGATCAACAGATGCAGGATGTCGCTGTGTATTTCAGCCAGTTGGTGCCCCGCCTCGCTCAAGGTGGAGAGGCTGTTGATGAAGCCTTGCTGAAGCAGGGTGAAATGCTGGTAACACGGGGTGACTGGTCTCGCTATATCCCTTCCTGTCAGTCTTGTCATGGACCGAATAGCCAGGGTGCCGGTGCGTCTTTCCCCGGTATTGCCGGGCAGCATGCAGGCTATCTGGAAGCTCAGCTATACAACTGGCAGCAGGGTAAGCGTCGCAATGATCCACAGCAGTTGATGCTGGCGATTGCTGAGCGAATGAATGCTGACGATATCAAGGCGGTAGCGGCCTGGCTATCTATGCAGCCGGCCAAGTGAGGGTCTAATTATGGTTAAGTTAACAAGTGCCTTAAGTATCAGTGTGTTGGCAGGTTGGGCAGGTGTTAGCCTTGCGGCTGAGCCCCCTCGTATTCCAGTCAATTTTCCACAACCTGAAGCCGGGCAATATGTCCATGTTCCCCCTACGCTGGCTGATCTGGAAGAAGCAACTATTCACCCGGAGCTTAAACGGGTGATCCGTCGTGGTCATGATCTATTTGTAAATACTCAGCAATTGCGTGGCGAGAACGTTTTCAACGATATGAATTGCTCCAGTTGTCACCTGGGAGAGGGGGCGCAGCCTTTTTCAGCGCCGGTATGGCCCGCCGCAGTAGTGTTACCAAATTTTCGGTCCAAGAATCAGCAAGTAAATAGTCTGGAGGAACGTATTGCCGGATGTTTTAGTTTTTCCATGAATGGAAAGCCACCTGAATATGGCAGTGACAATCTATTAGCCTTGGCCGCCTATCATCAATGGCTGGCAAAAGGTGTGCCTATTTATCAGCCGGGTGATAGCCTGTATGGGCGAGGTTATCCCATTGGTCAGCCGGATGCAGAGCCATCATACGAACGCGGACAGGTATTGTATGAAGCTAACTGCAGTATTTGCCATGCCGAGAATGGCGGTGGTTTGAGGGTAGGTGATGACGTGCAATATCCCGCTGTATGGGGTGATGCGTCATACAATTGGGGAGCGGGCATCACCCGGATTTCCACTCTGGCTGGCTTTATTCATAACAACATGCCGCTGGGACAGCCGCGTAGTATGAGTGTACAGGACTCTTGGGATCTGGCCGATTATATCAATAGTCAGGAACGGCCACAGGATCCACGTTATACTGGTGATGTAGCTGAAACACGCGCTCTGTATTTGGATACCTTCCACAAATCGACCTATTACGGGCTCGAAAAGCAAGGGCGCTTACTGGGAGATCATGACAATCTGGGAGAAAAGGACTTTCTGAAACCAGGTGCATTAAGGCCGCGTTTCTTTGAGTAACTGCTTGAATATAAAATAGGCTGAATGGATGCGCCAGTTCAAAACCGGAACCGGCGCATGGTGCTGTTTCAAGCTTCGCGTTTGTCGACCATAAAGGTGGCTTCACCGGTGGCAACAAGTGCTTCGCCTACTGTTACATCAGTACGCATTTTTACCCGGCGACGTTTTTCATCTATGTCGATGACGGTCAGCGTTGCCTTGGCTGTATCACCAATATGCACAGGGGCTTTAAACTTGATCTGCTGATCTATGTAAATAGCACCAGGTCCCGGCAGGCGCGTGCCTGCTACTGTGGAGATCAGCGCTGCACTGAACATGCCGTGGACGATACGTTGTTTGAAAATAGTTGTTTTTGCATATTCTTCGTTGATATGCACTGGGTTATTGTCACCTGAGATGCCAGCAAACATATAAACATCTGATTCAGATATGGTTTTCGCGTATGAATCGCTCATGCCCACTGTCAGATCTTCCAGGTAATAGCCGTGAATATCCTGCATTTTTTTATCCTGCCTGTCATGTGTTGTAAAAATCGTTCAGTATAAGTAACAGAGTAACCGATTTTGTGCTTATCAGATACGCTTTGCGTGTTAGAATAAGTATAAACCCTTATGGATGGCAATGCGCTAGCTTAGCAATGGCATTCCATTTGAATGTGTTCGAATGATCAACAGAAGGTAGTTTATGGCTGACTATAACGCTCCGGTAAAAGATATGAAACTTGCGCTGAATCAGATAGCGCGCATGACAGAATTATCAACCCTGCCTGTCTTTGAAGATGCATCGGCTGATATGGTAGATGCAATTCTGGATGAGGCGGCACGTGTAGCACGTGATGTGGTAGCGCCCACCAACTGGGATGGCGATCAGAAAGGCGTCAGTCTTAAGGATGGTGGCGTTGTTTGCCCTGAGAGCTTCCGCGATGCCTATAACCAGTACGCCGAAGGCGGCTGGGGTTCACTGCAGTTTGATCCTGAACACGGTGGACAGGGTATGCCCTATTTGCTTTCTGTAGCGGTTATGGAAATGTGGCAAGCGGCAAATATGGCCTGGGGCCTATGTCCTCTGTTGTCACAGGGTGCGGTAGAGTGCCTGTCCATTAATGCGGATGATGCCTTAAAAGCTATTTACTTGCCGAAACTCATCAGTGGCGAGTGGGCCGGTACCATGAACCTGACTGAGGGCAGTGCTGGTTCAGATCTGTCGCAGGTACGCTGTAAAGCCGAGAAAGACGGTGATGCTTATCGTGTCACGGGTGAAAAAATCTTTATCACCTGGGGTGACCACAGTCTGACTGAAAATATCGCCCATCTGGTTTTGGCACGCCTGCCGGATGCGCCTGCCGGCGTTCGTGGTATCTCCTTGTTCCTGGTGCCGAAATACTTGGTCAATGCGGATGGCTCGCTGGGTGAGTACAACAACACCAAGCCCTTGTCGCTGGAACACAAAATGGGTATCCACGCCAGCCCCACGGCGGTGATGGGATTTGAAAATTCTGTCGGTTACCTGGTGGGTGAAGAGAATCGCGGCCTCGCTTGCATGTTCACCATGATGAATAATGCCCGTTTGGGCGTAGGTTTGCAGGGTGTGGCGATTTCAGAGCGCGCCTACCAGCAGGCACTGGTGTTTGCGAATGAGCGCATCCAGAGCCCTGCCGTCGGTTATAAAGTACCGGGTCCGATTATTCGTCATGGTGATGTACGGCGTATGTTGCTGACCATGAAAGCCTTGACTGAAGCGGGTAGGGCGCTGACTTATGATGCCTGTGGCAGCATCGACTTTTCTCATCATGCTGAAGATGAAACGCGTCGCAGCCGTGAAAAAGCCCGTGCAGCGCTGCTGACACCAGTGGTCAAAGGTTGGTGTACCGAGTTTGCTCAGGAAGTGACTTCACTGGGTGTGCAGGTGCATGGTGGTATGGGCTTTGTCGAAGAAACCGGTGCCGCCCAGCACTACCGTGACGCGCGTATCCTGCCGATTTACGAAGGCACCAACGGCATACAGGCACTGGACCTGGTCGGCCGGAAAGTGCTGCTGGATAAGGGTGAAGCCCTGACGTTACTGTTGTCTGAAATGCGCGAAACTATTGTGCTTGGTGGTGCGTTTGCGGATCTGGCCGCTGATCTGGAGCAGGCTGTAGTGGCTATTGAAACCGCCCGTGATGAACTGCTGGCCGGTGCCGCTGATGATCCGCAGTTAGCCGGTGCCGTGGCCTATAACTTCATGATGCTGTTGGGCACCGTAGCCGGTGCCTGGGAGTTGCTACGCCAAGCTGAAGCGGCTAAAACTCTGCAGTCTGAAGGTGAAGATGATGCCTTCCTGGAAGCTAAACAGGTGACTACACGCTTCTATTTCGAGCAGATCCTGCCACGCTACCTGGGCTATGCCCGTATGGTTAAAGCCGGTAGTGCGACTATCACCGAAATGAGCGACGAGCAATTCGCCACGGCTTGGTGAGTCTGATGTAATCAGGCCAGTGCGGGCACTACCCTGTGTCCGCACTGGCCTTTTTTATTGCCTGCCGCTTCCTTCCCCCTGGATTAACCCCTTGTGGCTTTTATGGTATCTTTGTCTGACTCTCTAGCATCAGATGAAAGATACCCATTACTATGATTATCAAACCCAAAATTCGCGGCTTTATCTGTACCACTACACATCCGCTCGGTTGTGAAGCCAATATTCGTGAACAGATCGAGTTTACCCGTGCACAGCCTAAAGTTGATGGTCCCAAACGGGTGCTGGTCGTTGGCGCTTCCAGTGGTTATGGCATGTCATCGCGGATTGCTGCTGCCTTTGGTAGTGATGCATCCACTATCGGTGTGTTCTTTGAAAAGCCAGGTACGGAAAAGAAAACCGGTACGGCTGGCTGGTACAACGCCGCCGCTTTTGAGCGCCTGGCGCATGAAGCGGGACTTTATGCCAAAAGCATTAACGGCGACGCCTTTTCTCATCAGGCTAAACAACAGGTCATTGATCTGATCAAAGCCGATCTGGGCCAGATCGATCTGGTGATCTACTCCCTGGCATCTCCAGTGCGCAAAATGCCGGATAGCGGTGAAGTGATACGTTCCGTGTTGAAACCGATTGGCGAAACTTATCGCTCTACCGCTATAGATACTAATAAAGACTGCATTATCGAAACCGAAATTGAACCGGCAACGGAAGACGAAGTGGCTGCCACCGTTCAAGTGATGGGCGGTGAAGACTGGCAGTTGTGGATTGATGCGCTGGCCGACGCAGGTGTGTTGGCCGATGGCTGTAAAACTGTAGCCTACAGCTATATCGGTACCGATATCACCTGGCCGATCTACTGGCACGGTGCGCTGGGTAAAGCCAAGCAACATCTGGATGAAACGGCCGAAGTGTTAAATGCCCGATTGGCCGATATTGGTGGCCAGGCTAATGTGGCGGTGCTCAAATCGGTGGTGACCCAGGCCAGTTCAGCGATTCCGGTAATGCCTTTGTACCTGTCGATGGTATTTAAAGTCATGAAAGAACAGGGGCTTCACGAAGGTTGCATGGATCAGGTTTGGCGTTTATTCCGTACAGGTTTGTATGGCAGTGATGCGCAGATGGATGATGCCCGGCGTTATCGTCTGGATGACTGGGAACTGCGCGATGATGTGCAGAGCGCTTGCCGCGAACTTTGGCCACAGGTGACCACGGAAAATTTATTTGAACTGACAGACTATGCCGCGTACAAGGATGAGTTTCTCAAGCTGTTTGGATTCGGCTTAGACAGCATCGACTACGAGCAGGATGTCAGTCCGTTGGTAGAATTTAATGTTATCGAGCTGGAAAGCTGATTAGCTGATGACTCACAGGAACTGATAATTATGCGTTTTAACGGCGTGAAGGATTTCAATCACTCTCAGAGTGATAAAATTGGTGTGCTGATTACCAATCTGGGAACACCAGATGAGCCGACAACACCGGCTTTGCGTCGCTATTTAAAGGAGTTTCTGTCTGATCCGCGTGTGGTAGAAGTGCCCAGGCCGATCTGGTGGTTTATTCTCAATGGCATTATTTTGAATATCCGCCCGGCAAAATCGGCCGCCGCCTACCGGGAAGTCTGGACGGACGCAGGTTCCCCCTTGCTGACCCACACCCAGGATCAGTGTGCGGCACTGAAAAAATACTTTGGTGATCGCTACGGCGACCGGGTACAGGTGGAGTTTGCCATGCGCTATGGCAATCCTTCTATTGCTTCGGTACTGGAAAAACTGCAAGCATCCGGGGTGCGTAAACTGGTGGTATTACCACTCTACCCACAGTACTCCGGTGCTACATCGGCCTCCACATTTGATGCGATTGCCGCCGACTTTACACAGCGTCGCTGGTTGCCGGATCTGAATTTCATCAGCCATTATCCTGATTTCGAGCCTTATATTGCGGCGCTAGCCGACAAAGTGCGCCAGTTTCAGGCTGAGCATGGGGTGCCGGATAAGCTGATTTTCTCTTATCATGGTGTGCCCAAGCGTTATTTGCTGCAAGGTGATCCCTATCATTGTGAATGTCATAAAACGTCACGTTTGTTGGCAGAACAGTTGGGTTTGCAGCCGGATCAGTATCTGACCACTTTCCAGTCGCGCTTTGGTCGTGAAGAGTGGCTGAAGCCCTATACCGATGAAACTCTGAAATCTTTGCCCGCCAAGGGAGTTAAATCGGTGCAAGTGTTCTGCCCGGGCTTTTCTTCTGATTGTCTGGAAACGATTGAAGAGATAGGTCAGGAGAATCGTGAGTATTTCCTTGAAAGCGGCGGGGAATCCTACGCTTACATTCCGGCGCTGAATGCCGATCCCAGCCATATCGATATGATGGTGCAGTTGTTGGAGCCACATTTACACAACTGGTTGGTAGATGATGAGCGCGATGGTGAACAGACTCAGGCGTTGGCAAAAGCCCTGGGTGCTTCGCGTTAGTCTAGTTGATTAAGGACCTGTTATGACCTGTGTGATTTTTCGTGAACATACCACCCAGGATGGCTATGTTATTGGCGAAATTTGCCTAAATTCAGAACGAACACTCAATGCACTCTCTCAGGAGATGATTGGACTGATACAGCCACAATTGGATGTATGGCAGGAAAATCCGCGTGTGGTGGCCCTGTTGCTCGATAGTGCCGGTGACAAATCCTTCTGCGCCGGAGGTGATGTGGTAGGGGCCTGGCGTTTGATTGAGCAAGAGTCCTATGCCGAGATTGACGAGTATTTTGCTGCAGAATACCGCCTTGACTACCGCCTGCAAACTTATCCCAAGCCAATCATCTGTTGGGGTGGGGGATATGTTATGGGCGGGGGTTTGGGGTTGATGAACGGCTGTAGTCACCGGGTGGTGACGCCCACATCACGTCTGGCGATGCCGGAAGTGACTATTGGTCTGTTTCCGGATGTCGGGGCCAGCTATTTTCTAAACCGGTTACCAGGAAAGATCGGATTATTTCTCGGCCTCACGGGAAGTCATGTGCAGGCAATGGATGCTCTCTGGTTAGGGTTAGCCGATTATGCGCTGCGAATGGATCAGCGTCAGCCCATGCTGGAGCAACTTCTGGTACAGGACTGGAATCAGGGCGATAATCAGGCTGTGATCACGCGAGTGCTGAGTGAACTGGCTGTTGCTGCGCAGCCTGTATTTCAAGAGATAGTGACACCAGTTCAGCAGCATCAGTCATTGATCAATGCGTTGTTGGCTGATGATTCAGTAAAAGATTTTGTGGATAGACTGCTGGCCTTACCGGCAGATGATCCCTGGCTAGCCAGAGCCCAGCAAACAGTGAGTCAGGGCAGTCCGTTATCACTGTGTCTGATTGCTGAGCAGTTGCAGCGTGCACAATCCTTGTCATTGAAAGCGGTATTTCAGTTTGAAATGTTGTTAGCGGCGCAGTGTTGTCGTCAGGGCGAGTTTGTCGAAGGGGTGCGTGCTTTGCTGGTTGAAAAGGATAAGTCACCAAAATGGCGCTTTGCTTCGGTCGAATCCGTAACAAAAGACGTGTTAGAATCACATTTTCAGCCGCCCTGGACGGTGAATCCACTGGCAACTCTCTAGCCTGTTGCCTAAAGACCCAAGGAGGTCCGTCATGAGTCAGTCATCCCCTCATCCAAAATTCATGGAAGCCATGCGTAAACTAAAGCAGATGAGCGAAGAAGAGCGTCTGTCAGAGGACAATGCTGAACTTTTTGAACAGGCCATGCAGTATGCACCGCTGGATATTCAACCAGCATTAGTCGCAATCCGCAAAAAATACGAACAAACCTATCATTAGTAGGAGCCCGGTCTGTGGGAACCCGGTCTGTGGGAGCCCGGTCTGTGGGAGCCCGGTCTCCGGGCGATTGGAGTTCTCGATATGCCCATTCGCTCGCAGAGCGAGCTCCCACATAAGGTTATCCTCTCTGTAGGAGCCCGGTCTGTGGGAGCCCGGTCTCCGGGCGATTAAACCTATTCGCTCACAGAGTGAGCTCCCACAGCGAGCTCCTACAGTGAGCTCCTACAAGTCGTAGGAGCCCGGTCTCCGGGCGAATAAAACAATTACTGCGGTGAACCGGCGGTAACTTCTTCCTCTGTGGCACTGCGTACTTCGACAACTTCGACATCAAACTTCAGTGTCTGGCCCGCCAGCGGGTGGTTGCCATCCAGGGTCACGCTGTCACCTTCGATACCGACAACGGTAACAGGCTGCTCGCCCCAAGGGGTCTGGGCCATAAACTGCATGCCGACTTCAATTTCGTCGACACCGGCAAAGTTGCTGCGCTCAACAGCCTGGATCATCTCTTCACGTACTTCACCATAACCCTGCTCTGGATCAACAGTTACCGCCAGGGTGTCACCGGCCGCTTTACCTGTCAGGGCATTTTCCAGGCCTGGGATGATGTTGCTGGCACCATGCAGATAGGCCAGAGGCTCCTGCCCTACAGAGCTGTCCATTACATTGCCTTCGCTGTTAGTCAGGGTGTAATGAATGGAAACTACGGTGTTTTGATCGATCTGCATCTGTGCTCTCCTGTTTGATTTAGCCGGTCATGCTAACTATCCCGACTTTGCCTTGCAACCGCCTGTGTCAAGACAAAGTTAAGTGGAGGCTATTTTTTAGTGGCAAATCTTGCAGGCTTTTAAAGCTTAACTAGTTGATGTTAAATAGATCCTATTATATTTAAACAGTCGATGCTGGAACTGATCAGATTTTTTTATCTGCAAGGCCAGGTTAATCGGAATTCTTCATAAGTGCGTAACCAAATTACTATTTTATGGAAGACAGACCTATCTGATGGAGAGTATTGATGCGTAATAATGTGAGTGAACAGCCGCGATTGGCTGTTATAGGAGCCGGGTTATCCGGGTTGCGTTGTGCGGCGTTGCTGGCCGAGGCTGGCTATGCTGTGACAGTATTTGAAAAAAGCCGGGGAACGGGTGGTCGACTGGCCTCGTCGCGGCTGGATGGACTGACGACTGACCTGGGTATTCCCTATATTGAAACCCGGCAACCAGATTTCTGTCAGTGGTTGGAAACCCATAAAACTCAGGTGCAGCGCTGGCAACCGCGCGAAAGTGATTTTTCCTTGTCAGCGGCGCAGGTGAACCCGGCACGCGAACTCTGGGTTGGGACGCCACGCTCCAGTGCGATCACGCGCGCCTTGGCTACAAAAATTCAGTTGCGTACAGAAACCCGGGTCAGTGTGGTCTGGCCGGATAAAAATGGAGTGTTGTTGCGGGATGAGTCAGCCGATATGCTGGGCCATTTTGACCAGGTTGTGGTGGCGGCTCCTGCACCTCAGGCCGCGCCGCTGCTAGATGCGGTTCATCGCTTCCAGGCCCGTGCTGAAACGGTACAGATGCAACCGGCCTGGATTGTTTCGCTGTTGTTGGAAACTCGCCCAGAAGCCTTGGCACAAACTGACCTGATTGAAGGTGAACACCCTGAACTGCAGCGGGTATTGCGAGACAGCAGTAAACCTGGACGCTCTGGCGAAGTCTGGACACTGCAGGCCAGTCGCCAGTGGAGTGAAGCCTATTTGAACCTGAGTGCCGACACAGTCATGAATGAGCAGGTTGCCGCGCTGGTTGCACTGACGGGCGATCCGCTGGTTGTCAAAGCTCATCGTGTACATCGCTGGTTATACTGCAACGCCGTTTCGACTGAATCAAGTGTTGCGCTCTGGGATGCCGATGCGGCTATCGGCGTTTGTGGCGACTGGGTTGCTGGCGGCGGGGTGGAGGCGGCCTGGCAAAGTGGTACTGAGTTGGCGCGAATGATATTGTCATCTAATCCCTGAAGCCTATCTGCAATAAGGAGCAACGAGTGGCTGACACACTGGTTAAACAGGTACAGCAGGCCTGCAGTCAATTGGAACAGGTGATTCTGGGTAAACCTCAGCAGATCCGCCTAGCCGTAACCTGTCTGCTATCAGGCGGACATTTATTGATAGAAGACCTCCCCGGTATGGGGAAAACAACCTTGGCACATGCGCTGGCCAGTGTGTTTGACCTGGCGGATACCCGTATACAGTTCACCAGTGATATGTTGCCAGCCGATATTCTGGGCGTGTCGGTTTTTGATGCGGCCAGTGGGGCGTTTGTGTTTCATCCGGGGCCTATATTTACGCAGTTGTTACTCGCTGATGAGATTAACCGTACCACGCCTAAAACCCAGAGTGCATTGCTGGAAGCCATGGAAGAGCGTCAGGTGACTCAGGATGGTGAAACCCGTGCGCTGCCCGAACCTTTTTTTGTCATTGCAACACAGAATCCACTGACTCAGTTCGGCACCTTTCCTTTACCAGAGTCGCAACTGGACCGTTTTTTGATGCGGATAAACCTCGGCTATCCGAGTCCAGAGGCTGAGCGTGAGCTGCTGATGCGTGGTGGAACCCTGGATCGTCGTGGTTCGGTCAAGGCGATCCTGTCACCGGCACAGCTGGTTGAAGCACAGCGTGCCTGCCAGGCGGTGCACGCTTCTGCTGACTTGATCAGTTATGTACAGCGTCTGGTTCAATATACCCGCGAAGGTTCAGGTTTCAGCTATGGGGTATCGCCACGCGGGGCGCTGGCTTTGTTGCGTTGCGCGCGTTGCTGGGCCTGGCTGCATGACCGTGAGCATGTGGTACCTGAAGATGTTCAGAGCGTTCTCGAACCGGTCATTGGTCACCGGGTACGACCTGCCGAAGATATGGCCGGTCATACCTCGGTCAGACTGGTAACAGAGTTGCTCGCTCAGGTCGATGTTATGGCGCGCTAATGACTATGCGTAGGCCTGAGTGGTTGTCTCTGCAGCGAACGGGTAAGCTTTATATTCTGCCTACGCGGGCGGGCGGGGGCTTTATACTGTTGCTGGTGTTGCTGTTGTTACTATCGATTAATTTTGAGAACAACCTGACCTTTGCCCTGACGTTTCTCCTCAGCGCTTTGATGATTATTGCCATCCTTTATACCTATAGTAACCTCGCGGGTGTGCAGGTGGCTTGTGTTGGAGCTCACCCCTGCTTTGCCGGTGAGTCAGCCGGGTTTACCTTGCAGTTAAGCACTGCAGGTGACCGTGAGCATCAACAAATAGAGTTGCGTTGGCCGGAAGCCATACCTGTGGCGGCTGATCTGCTTAATACCAGGCAAGTGCGGGTTGAACTGGCTTTGCCGACACAGCGTCGAGGGTGGTGTGTAGCGCCGAAAATTCGTTTGCAGACAGTTTTTCCTTTAGGTTTGTTTAGATGCTGGTGTTACCAGTCAGTAAATGGCAAGGCATTGGTTTATCCGATGCCCGAAATGGGTGGTGTCCTGCCAGCAACGGCGGGGGCTGATGGTCAAGGTGTGATAGCAGAGCAAGCTGGCAGTGATGATTTCAGCGGCTTGCAACGTTTTCAAGCGGGGATGTCGCCCAACCATATCGCCTGGAAGGTATTTGCACGGGGACAGGGCCTGCATGCAAAGCGCTATGCCTCCCGTCAAGATCTGAATATCTGGCTGGATTATGATAGCTGGCCCGAGGCCGATCCGGAAATACGCCTGTCGCGACTGTGTTACTGGGCATTGAAGCTGAGTCGGGATGAGCGGCCCTTTGGTTTGCGCTTGCCGGGAACAGTCCTGGAGCCTTCGCGGGGTGAAGCCCATCGCCAGCAGGTGCTAAAGTCGCTGGCGTTATTCGGGGTGGAACAAGCATGAAAGCGGGCATCGAAAAAATCAGCCGTTCAGCAGTTATCTGGCAATTACTGGCATTTGCTGCCGTGGTGATCCCGCATGTGGGTTGGCTACCTGTCTGGGTCATGGTGATCTGTGCTGTTTGTGTTGCCGCGCGCCTGATGATTCACAGTGGCCGTTGGTCGTTTCCGCACTGGAGCCTGCGCCTGGTACTGGTGATTGGTGCAGCAGCCGGGTTGCTGCTGAGTTTTAACCGTGATGCCAGTCTCAACGCCATGGCGGCTTTGCTAATTATCGGCCTGGCACTAAAACTACTGGAAATCTACCGGCGACGTGATGCGTTAGTGCTGTTGTATGTGGCTTTGTTTGTTGCCGCTACGACCTTTCTGTTTGAGCAGGGGATGGCAATGGCGCTGGTGATCCTGCTGACCGTCGTGGTGGTTGTGGCGGCCTTGAATAGTATCTGGCAGGACCCTCTACGTGAAGATATGCGGCGGCCATTAAAGCTGTCGGTAAAAATGCTGGGCCCGGCCTTGCCATTGATGCTGGTATTGTTTTTCCTGTTTCCGCGCATCGGACCACTTTGGTCGGTTGAGTTGGATAGATCGGCAGCACGGACCGGTCTGTCTGAATCCATGTCGCCTGGTGATATCAGTCAGCTAACCCGTTCCGGTGAATTGGCATTTCGGGCGGTATTTGCCGATCAACCGCCGCCAGCATCTTTGCGCTACTGGCGGGTGTTGGTACTCAGCGCGTTTGACGGCCGTGAATGGACACCCGGCAGGTTCAGAGCGGTCGAGCGTGAACCTTTGATTGCTTTAGCTGAACCGATTAGTTATGAAATTGTGCAGGAACCGAGTGGACGACGTTGGCAGTTTGCCCTGGATATGCCGACATCTCCTCCACCTCAAGCTGAAATGACTGCTCAACGTACGCTGCTGGCATCCAGTGAAGTGATGCAACGGGTACAGTACCCGCTTAGCTCCGTGCCTGCCTATCAATTGTCTCCGCAACTGAGCAGTGAGGCGCATGACTATTATACTCGTCTTCCACGTCAGGCGAATCCGCGTAGTCGTGATCTGGCTGAGCAATGGTGGCAAGCCAGTAACGCTGATACGGCGGCGTTTATCGATCAACTGTTTGGCTATTTTAACGCCTCTTTTATCTATACGCTGGAGCCTGCTGCGTTAGGGCGGCATAGCGTGGATGATTTTCTGTTTGAGACACAGCAGGGGTTTTGTGAGCACTTTGCCAGTGCGGCGGCGTTTATGCTCAGAGCTGCCGGGATGCCGGCACGCGTGGTTACCGGTTATCAAGGCGGCGAGTGGAATGCGAACCAGAACTACCTGACGCTGCGTCAGTATGATGCCCATGCCTGGGTCGAGGTTTGGTTAGACAACCAGGGCTGGGTGCGTTTGGATCCAACCGCCGCCGTGGCGCCTGAGCGTATTGAGCAGAGTGCTGATCAGCTGTTCAGCGGACAGGCGGGTTTTCTGGCGGATTCACCCTTGTCAGCCTTGCGTTTGGCACGCCAGGGTTGGTTGCTACAGGCACGGATGTACTATGACTCTTTGAACTTTGCCTGGCAGCGCTGGGTGCTTAATTACCATGATCAGCAACAGAATGTGTTACAGGACTGGTTGGGAGAATTGACGCCACTGAAGATGGCGCTGGCGTTGTTGCTTCCCGGTGCGTTGATCATAAGCTGGCTGGCCTGGCGCTTGTTACGCAGTAAGACACGCATGGACCCTCTGCAGAAGCGCTTGCAGATACTGCTGAAAACGCTGGCAAACAGAGGCTTCCAACGCCAGCCGGAAGAGACTTTGTCCGGGTTGGTGACACGGATTGCTCAAGCTGATCCATTATTGGCTGAGCAGCTAAGGCCGGTAGCTGAGGCCTATGCGGCGTTAAGGTATCAGTCGGTGAATGAGGTTAAGGCCAGGCGGCAAGTCATGATCTGCCTGGACATGGCGCAAAAGTACGTAAACAGATACAAACGTGCTTATAAATAGCTATTTCGTCTAAGGTCGTAAGCAACAGAGTGGTTGTATCTGCCTTTCTGTTTTATAGTAGGGGAGGTTAAACAATAATTACAAGAGATTAGAATGAGCCTGTATAAAACTGTCGAAAAAACATTTTTTAACTCATTGACCAAAAAAATCACTGGTAATGTGCTCTTTTTATTGGCTCCGCATCTTTTGCTGATTGCCGTTGGCGGTTACTACGCCGGGCAGTTCATCGATATGATCAAGTCATTGCAGCTATCCGCGGCACTGGAGCAGCAATTGCTTTCTGGTCTGGATTCGCTGCTGTTTGCTGCCAGTGCAACCATTACACTGGCATTACTGGCCGGGGTGTTCACGATCTTCTTCATGCGTCATTTGTTTTTGAAGCCGATTCGGGAGATTACCGACGTATTGCGTGCCATTCGGGAAAAAGAAGGCGATATCTCCGCTACATTGCCAGCTTATACTCATGATGAAATTTCTGATATGGCACGAAGCTATAATGATTTTACTGATCAGCTGCGCGCCATGATTGAGGAAACCCGGCGTCACTCGGTGAGTGTGGCGCTGAGTTCAACCCGGTTGCAGAAAACTGTTAATGAAGCCAGTCAATCATCCAGTCGCCAGGAAGAGCGGGCACAGATGGTGTTTCAGTCCAGTTCGCAGGCCTCTCAGGCGATTGACGAGATTGCTGGAAACACACAGTTGATCAGTAGTCAGACTGGCAGCAATATGCAGGAAATTCGTAATTCCAGCCAGGAACTGCACAAGGTCCTTGTGCAGGTTAAAGCGGTGCGCGAGCTGGCTACACGCTTTCAGGATACCGTACAGAAGCTTAGTGAAAATTCTGGCAACGTCATGGGTATTCTGACGATGGTCAAGGATTTTTCTGACCAGACCAACCTGTTAGCGTTGAATGCGTCTATTGAGGCTGCACGTGCCGGAGAGGCGGGTCGTGGGTTTGCAGTAGTGGCTGATGAGGTCCGCAATCTGTCACAGAAGGTCAGTGTGGCTACGGCTCAAATCGATACCAATATCAACGAAATGAGCTCGCTGGTGAGTAATACCCAATCCAGTGCCGTGACTATTCTGGAATACATTGAAAATACCGAGACCTTTATCGATGCCACCAGTGACCAGTTTGTTAAGCTGGTATCTGATTTTGAAGATATTAATCACCAACTGACCGGTATCTCTGCGGCGATTGAAGAACTGTCTTACACTAATAAAGAGTCGCATGACCATGTCTGTCAGATCACCGATCTGTCGGTGGAAATGAAACAGGATATGGAGCGTTCGAAAACCTATTCCGGTGATCTGGAAAAGGCAACCGAAACCACACAGGAGCTGTTATCGCACTTCCTGATCGGTCGGGGCGGGTTTGAAAACATGACCCAGACCGGGTTCGAGTGGTCCAGAAAAATCATGGAGTGTATGGAAACTCTGAATGAACAAGGGGTTAACCTGTTTGATCAGAGTTATCAGCGCACTAACCCCGGACAGGAACCGGAAAAGTTCAACCTCAGTTATACTGATAAGTTTGAGCACATGTTACAACCGCTTTTCGATGGCTTTATCAGTGAGCGTCCGGAATTTATTTATGCCATCGCCGTAGATAAAAATGGCTATGCGCCTGCACATCATACCAAGGTGAGCAAAGCGTTAACCGGAGATGTGCAAAAAGACCTGCTGCAGAGTCGCCATCGCCGTTTCTTCAAGGCCAACCGTCAGGAGAAGCGTCGCTGTTCTCACCAGAAAGCATTTTTGCTGCAAACCTATATTCGTGATACCGGTGAAATACTCAATGATCTTTCCATTCCGCTGTATATCAACGGAAAGCATTGGGGGGCTTTGATTATGGGCTTCGAGCCGCGCTGTCTGCTTGATGAAAAGTGATGGTAAGTAAGCAGTCCAGGACAAGATTGAGTGTGTGTCCTGGACTGCTTGCATTGCAGTCAGATCGTTTGATCTACGATCAGATGTTTCAGTAACTGCTTGAGCGAGTGGTAGGACAGGGGTTTACGGCAGATGGCAGTAACGCCAACTTGTTTGAAGGATATGAGGGGTTCTTCATCCTGCTCTGAGGTGACTACCAAGACCGGCACGGCAGGCTGATCGGTATATTGGCGAATATGCTGAACCAGCTCCAAACCATCGATATTGGGCATGTTATAGTCAGTAATAACCAGATCAAAGCGCTGGTTTTTAAGAACCTGTAACGCTTCAGCACCATCTTTGGCTTCACGCTGGTTAACCACACCCAGTGAAGTGAGGATGCGGCTCAGGTAACGGCGTGACATTTTACTGTCATCCACCACCAGTACCCAAAGATCTTCAAAGGCATCATCGTGATCTTCATCGGCATTCTGTCGATCATCGACATACTCCACGGCGCTTAACAATGCCTTGCGTAACTCTTCCGGATCAAAGGGTTTAGGCAGTATGGTTGCCGCACCAGACTGACGAATCGGTTCCAGGTAACGGTACAGGGTTTCGGAAGAAATCAGAAAAAATACCACTTCATCCAGCCCGGCGACCTTACGCATTTCACCCACCAGCTCTGAACCGGTCATGTCCGGTAGGTGCATGGCTGACATGACAATATCCGGGGTGATACTGCGCATACGCTCCAGTGCTTCGCTGGCATCACTGAATTCTTCTATAGCCTGAACACCCAGTGAGCGCAAATGGTTGGTAATAATATTGCGCTGCATCCGCGAGGGCTCGATCACTAATATCAGAAGTTCTTGCAATTCCATTGTGTTACACTCAAAACAGTTAGATGGTGTCAGTTATACCCGACCGAGCGCAGAATGCAACACTGAATAGGTTGGATTGACACGCATTCAGTTTTGTTCAGCTAAGGTTAAGTCGCGTAGCGTTTAACTAGTATCCCGAGCAGGATTAGTTCGGGTCTCTTCATCATTTCAACAAAGTTTGCTTTCAAGGCCGCCTCAAATGAGGCGGCCTTTTTCTATTACCTTTCAATGCTTATCCTGTCGGACTGCTAAGAGCCTTCTCTACTAATGGACGAAACAAGGCGCGTATCTCTTCTTCATGTATACAATCCATTGCCTGGATCAATAGCGGCTCTAGATCTTCACGATTAACAGAGCGGATCAGCAACTTAATTCTGGGTATATTATAAGCGCTTAGACTGATGCTGTTGTAGCCCAGTGCCAGCAAGACTAATACAGCAACCGGGTCAGAGGCCATTTCACCGCATACGGAAACCGGTAAATTCAGACGACTACACTGCGTATATATCTGTGCCAGTGCATTCAGCACCGCTGGATGCAGGTGGTCAAACAGGGCGGATACGCGGGGGTTGTTGCGGTCAACGGCCAACAAGTATTGGGTCAGATCATTAGAGCCGATAGAGACAAAATCGACCCAGGGGGCCAGCTTAGGCAGTAACAGCATGGCCGAAGGCACTTCAATCATCATGCCGATACGCGGTAAGCGTACTTTGATGCCTTCTTTACTCAGATCCGCAACGGCCTTTTCGACATGACTGCGGAAGCTGGACATTTCATCGACACGGCTGACCATGGGTACCAGCAATTGCAGGTTGTCGTTGCCGACATCGGCTCGGAGCATGGCGCGAATCTGAGTGATCAGCAGTTGGGTGTTGTCCAGAGTAAAACGTATGCCCCGCCAGCCCAGGTAAGGATTCTGCTCACTCATTTCGAAGTAGGGGAGTTGTTTGTCGCCTCCTATATCCAGCGTGCGCATGGATACCGGCAGAGGGGCATAGGCGGCAAGTACTTTCTGATAGATACGGAACTGCTCTTCCTCGGTGGGAAAGCTTTGATGCACCATAAATGGAATTTCAGAACGGTAAAGCCCAACGCCTTCTGCACCGCGCTCAAGTCCCGGGGTGGCATCCGCCAGCAGGCCGGTATTGGTGAGCAGATTGACGCGAAAGCCGTCCAGAGTCTGAGCTGGTTCGTAACGCAAGCGCTCCAGGCCTTGAATAAAGCGTTTTTCATCCGCAATCATGCGTCGGTATTCGCGACAGAGCACATCGGGTGGATTGATGGTACATTCACCGCGGTTACCGTCTACAATAATCCGTTGACCCCGGTACTGTTCCGGTTTCAGGCCTTCGACACCCATGACGGCCGGGATGCCCAGAGCATTGGCCAGAATAGATGTGTGCGACAGCGCCGAACCCGACGTACAGACAATGCCATGGATGCGTTGCAGTGGAAACTCGGCCAGATCGGTGATGTTGACCAGCTCCCCGGTCAGTATCAGCGGCTCATCAGGTGTTTCGGTTACCTGGCGCTCGTGCTGCAGCAACTCGTTGAGTAAGCGTTGACCTATGTTGGTGATGTCTTCACTGCGGGCTTTCAGGTAGGGGTCGTTTGACTGATCGAAGGTGGCGGCCATCTGCTCGATGACCTGACGTAACGCCCAGGCTGCACTGTCGCCCCGATCAATAAGGGTTTCCACACCTTTGACCAGTTCCGGACTTTTTAGCATCATCTGGTAAACGCTGAACAGGGCGTTCAGATCGCCTGGCAGGTGATGACCTATCTTACCGGAGCGATTCTCCAGATCCTCTTCAAGCCACTCAATCGCTTGGTGAAATTCACTTTTTTCCTCTACCGGGTCACTGTTGATTCCCGCTTTGACCTGATCCAGAGTCATGTGCGGATCTATTATCCAGAGTCGGCCGATGCCTATTCCAGCCGCACTGCGAATACCGCTGAAGCGCTTGTAAGACAGAGCGGCTTCCTGTTGTAGCCAACTGCCACTGCGCTGCAGCAGATGCAAGGTCCCGGCAAGCTGTGAAGCGACGGTAATCAGAAAGGCCTCTTCCTCGTCACTGTAGCGGCCTTCATCCTGATCCTGGACTACCAGCACCCCAATCAAACGACGCAGGTGAATCAGGGGAACACCCATAAAGCTGCGGTACGACTGCTCATGAGTTTCGGGAATATACACAAAACGGTCATCCGCCGGTGCATCGGCGATATTCAATGTGCTCAGACTGGCGGCAATATGCCCGACCAGCCCTTCATTCAGACTCAGTCGTACCTGGCCGACTGCATTCGGCGCCAAACCGCGCGTAGCAGCCAGAATCAGTGTGTCCTGCTGAGGATTGCATAAATACAAGCTGCAGACACTGGATTGCATCAGCTCACTGAGGCGGCCAACAATGGTATCCATCATCGCTTCCGGGTCTTGGGTGCGGGCAATGGTGTCGACCAGAGAGGTTAGATCAGTCAGTGATGAAGGCATCTTGAATATCCGTTAAACAATTGTTTGCTGTTGGGCTGATATTTGCATACTTGTTTGAACTCGACAATGTGTGCGCATTAAATTTTTTTAATATAGTACCGAAACGACATATTCTAGAGAAATATCCTCTGCAGCGTTACGGCGAGTTGGTGTGTTTTAATCTTACCTGCTAAAATGAGATTGTATATGATAATTCATCTCAACATCCCACTCTCACAGCGTATGGTTGGTCAATCAAGTATCCATGAATAGTAAACTCAAGCGTTCACACGCTCTCAAAGTAATGGATATCTGCCGTCAGGATGTCGTCACCTGTCAGCAGCGCGAAGACGTATTGTCCGCCATTCGCCTTATGGCTGAATATAATATAGGTTCTGTGGTCGTTTGTAATGGGCAAACCCCTGTTGGCATATTGACCCGGCGTGACGCCATGCGGCTAACCCCTGACAACAGTGAGGCTGGCGTGACGGCTGAGCAGGTCATGTCAACGCCCCTGATTACTATTACCGCAGACGCGGGTATTGATGAGCTGGGTATTGAACTGATGTCTGGTCATATACGCCATGCGGTGGTGGTGGATGATCAGGGTGAGTTGATTGGTGTTGTCAGCGAAAGTGATATCGTCAACAGTCACGGACTGGAGCATGATCTGTTCATGCGCTCAGTTTATGACGTGTGTAATCATAATCCTATGCGTTTTCCAGATAACTGCTCGTTACGTCTGACGGTTGAGCGTATCCGCTCGGCCGGACACACCGCCGCATTGATTGATGGGCTCAATGGTGAGCTTAAAATCATTACTGAAACTGACATTATTCGTTTGATCGCAGCTTCATCGAATGAGCTGGATAAGCCCCTGTACGAGTTCACCTTCAAAAAACTCATCAGTGTTCCCGGCTCGGTCAGTTTGTTCAATGCCCGGCGGCATTTCCGCAAACATGGCTTTCGCCACCTTGGGGTGCTGAATGACCAGAGCGAAGTGATTGGGCTGGCATCCTATTCGGATATTCTGCGTAACGTCGAACTGGATTATATTTTCCGACTGCGTGAGCTGCTTAATGATCGTAGTTACCGCTTGAATGAAACCCGAAATCACTTGCGTATTATTGAAAAAGTGATTGATTCATCCATGGAAGGTATCGTGATTTGTAACGCCGAAGGCAATATTCAGAGTGTGAACCCGGCGTTTACCCAGATCACCGGCTACCAGGATTGGGAAGTGATCGGCTCTAATCCGAGTATCTTAAGTTCTGGTCGCCATGATAAAGCCTTCTACAGCCGCATGTGGGATCAGTTACAGCGTAAAGGGCGCTGGCAGGGTGAAATCTGGAATCGCAACAAGGATGGACGCGTCTATCCGGAATGGCTGAGTATTACTGCTATTGAAAGTGAGCAGGGTGAAGTGATTCAGTATGCGGCTATTTTTCACGATCTGACAGAAATCAAACGCTCTGAAGCGCGCATCAACAAAATGTCCTATTTTGATGAAGTCACCCATCTGGCGAATAGACGCTTGTTCATTGACCGTTTGCATAATGCCCTGACCTATGCCGGTGATCATGACAATATTGTCGCCTTGGTCAATATGGATCTGGACTGGTTCAAATCCATCAATGATCGCTTTGGCCAGAGTGAAGGTGACCTGGTGCTTAAAGAAGTGGCGCGGCGTATCGAAGATACGCTGGGCGATGCTGATACAGCGGCACGTCCGGGTGGTGATGAGTTCAGTATCATCATGACCGGGCTGGACAGTCCTGACGAGTTACCCTTGTTTCTGGACCGTTTGACCAAGGTTATTTCCGCGCCGGTACTGATCAATGATACAGAGATACGGCTGACGGCCAGTATCGGTATTGCCATGTACCCTGGTGACGCCGCTGATACAGAGGATCTGCTGCGTTGTGCTGATGCGGCGATGCATGAAGCTAAAAATCTGGGACGCAACAGTTACCATTTTTTCTCTCCGGCTCTGGATCAACAGTCGCGCTCTCGTTTTCAGCTCACCACCATGCTGCAGGGTGCGCTGGAAAAAGATGAATTTCGACTGTTTTACCAGCCGAAGGTGTGTCTGAAAACCGGCAGGGTCAAGGGTGTGGAAGCTCTGCTACGTTGGTTCAGTGCGGAGCTGGGCGAGGTATCTCCCAGCGATTTTATTCCGCTGGCAGAAGATATGGGGCTGATTGATCAGATTGGTGACTGGGTCATGTTGATGGCGGTCAAGCAAGGCGCTGCCTGGCAACAACAGGGATTAGCCGTGAATGTCGGCGTGAATGTGTCAGCGCGTCAGTTTCAACGAGGTAATGTTGCCGGGCGGGTCATCAGTCTGCTGAACCGCTACAACTTGTCACCTGATCATTTCAGTATTGAGTTGACTGAAACCAGCTTTATGCATTCGGCCGATAAAACCCGCTCCGCGATCAGTGAGTTGCTAAAGCTGGGGGTCGGCGTGGCCATTGATGATTTTGGAACAGGGTATTCCAGCCTGAACTATGTGCGAACCATGGCCCTCAGTCAGTTGAAAATAGACCTGAGCTTTATCCAGAATATCGAAAATTCTGAGAAGGATCGGCGCTTGGTTGAGGCGATGATAGCCATGGCCCATGCAATGGATTTTGAAGTGATTGCTGAAGGTGTGGAAACACGTGAACAGCTGGTACTGCTTAAGCGCATGGGCTGCGATCAGGCGCAGGGATTTTTCCTCAGTCGGCCCCAACCAGAAGAGTCATTAACTCCCTGGTTAAAGGCCAATACGTTGAGTCTTAAGTAACTGCGATGACAGGTTAAAACCAGTCATCCCGGCGCTTACGACGTTTGGGTAGATAAGGCACCAGTAAACCCAGTATCACACCACCCAGTGCAACCAGTCCACCATGCGTCAGCCAGCGAATCAGGTTGCTCTGATCCATATTGGAAATTTCGGACTCCAGGCGTTGAATTTCCTGTTGCAGTCCTTCCACCTGATTTACAAACTCTGTATTACTACTGGATACGTTGGATAACTGACTGTTGAGGTCAGCAATTTCCTGATCCTGCTGAGTAATACGCTCGCGGCTTTCCGTCAGTGCTGTCTCCAGTGCCGGCAGTTGGCTGAGCTTGCTTTCACCTGTGGCGACAAATTCAGCTGGTACCCAACTGGTACGACCGGATTCGGTACGGATTTCTATATATTGGTTCTGTCTATCTAATATGGTGACCGGTTCGCCACTGTTGACCCGGCCATTAATGCGGTATTGATTGCTGGGGCCGCCGTGAGTGAAAACATACACATCATCAGCAATATGTGCTGCTTCCTGCGCAAATACTGGCGCTGAAAATGCCAGTAGCAGAGACAGACTGAGTTGTTTTTTCATCATAAAACTCTTGTTTGCTTATCTCGAAATAGACCCATTGTACGGATTGAAGCGACGATGACCAGTCCGAGGCAGAAAATCATGCCGAAACCGGGTAAAATAAGAGTTTGCTTGTTCAGGAGAGAGGGTATGCAGTGGCTTCGTCGAATGCTGGGTCGGTTACTGATTCTGCTGGTTAAATTTTATCAGTATTTCATCAGCCCGATGCTGCCACCCAGTTGTCGCTATGAACCGACCTGCTCAGCTTATATGATTGAAGCTATTCAGGTGCATGGGCCTGTTAAAGGCGCGTATCTGGGGATTCGCCGGGTGTTGCGTTGCCACCCCTTACGCGAAGGTGGCTACGACCCTGTTCCGCCCGCCTGTTGTGCTCACCCACCCCCGGATAAAGAAAAAAAGCTGAAAAATGATCCGCCTGCGTAACCCCTGCCTGTTGTTAAACGGCGCTGGATCAGCTAGTTTAAAATAAAATTCTCCGCAAAGGAAAAAAGCAGATGAATGCATCCAAAGCCTCCCGTCTTTATATCCTTGATACCAACGTACTGTTGCATGATCCCAAGTGCTTATATGAGTTCAAGGAACAGGATGTCGCTATCCCCATGACCGTGTTGGAAGAGCTGGACGATATCAAGGATCGTAAACAGCATGTGTCTCAGGAAGCCCGACATGCCATTCGCTCGATTGATGCTATTCTCAGCACGGCAACCACCCCGGAACAGATTACCAAAGGGGTGCGCATACTGTTGCCGGGCAAAGACCGCCAGGAAAAGCTCGGACGCCTGAGCATTTTCCCCGATCATGAGCTGACAACCCGGGCGGGATTTTTGCCCGATGAACGCAACAAAGACAACAAGATCATTAACTGTGCCTTGCACCTGCAGGCAACTTTTCCGCATCGTCAGGTTGTATTGGTCACAAAAGACATCAATATGCGCCTCAAAGCGATGGGGGCTGGATTAAAGCGTGTTGAGGATTACCGTACCGATCAGTTGGTATCAGACGTAGAGCTGTTGCCAGAGGGTTACACCTTCCTGGAGCAGCCTTTCTGGGAGCAAGTCGAAAAGGTTGAGAGTTTTCAACGTGATGGTAAAACCTATCATAAGCTGGACAAAAGCCTGTTGCCTGATACCTGGATGAATGAATATCTGTATGACAGCACACAGGAGTTTGCTGCACGTACAGTGGCGATTGATGAAACCACCGTGACGCTGCTGGATCTGGGCTATCAGCATCTGATGGATCAGTGTTGCTGGGGTATTTCACCCATCAACATTCAGCAGGCGTTTGCGATGCAATCAATGCTGGATCCGGACCTGGACTTGAGCATGTTCCTGGGTTCTGCCGGTTCAGGTAAAACCTTGATTGCACTGGCTTGCGCGCTGGAAATGGTCATCGAGCAGGGGCAGTTCAACAAAATTATCGTGACACGTTCTACACCGCCTGTGGCCGAAGATATCGGTTTTTTGCCCGGCACCGAAGAAGAGAAAATGACCCCCTGGATGAGTGCCATCAGCGATAACCTGGAAGCGATGCACGAACAGGATGAGCGTCCGCAAAGTAGTGTGAAATATGCACTGGAGAAAGCCAACCTGCAGTTCAAATCACTTAACTTTATCCGTGGTCGCAGTATTCAAAAAGCCGTGGTGTTAATTGATGAAGCGCAAAACCTGACACCTCAACAACTTAAAACTATAATCACGCGTTGCGGCAAGGGCACCAAGATTGTGTGTCTGGGTAATCTGGCACAAATTGATTCCAATTACCTGACGCCACTGACATCGGGTCTGACCTATATTGTTGAACGTTTTCGTGATTTTGAAGGCTCTGCCAGTGTGCATTTCGAAGGAGTGTTTCGTTCACGCCTGGCGGAATATGCTGAAGAGCATTTGTAACTATTTTTGTAACTACCTATCTGAGTTGAGCGGGCGGCGATCCTATCGTTAGCACCGCCAGCTCCCTGAGGAAAGCGGGATGTTTGCGGCCCACACTGTTATCCTGATCATATTGTTGTATGTGATGTGTCTGTTTGGCCTTGCCGTCTGGGTTGAGCGGCGTACCCGTTTTCGCAGCAGCAGCCTGATGCCCGGTTGGGTCTATGCACTGTCATTGGCGGTTTTTTTCACTTCCTGGACTTTTTACGGCAGTGTCGGCTTTGCCGTCCAGTCTGGAATGCTGTTTCTGGGTATCTATGTGGGTGCTTTGTTGAGTGTCATCTTCTGGTGGGTAACCCTCAGGCGCATGGTGGCGGTCAAGGAAGTTTTTCGCATCACCAGTATTGCAGATTTTATCTCCACTCGTTATCGGCGTTCACAGCGTATTGCCGCCTTGGTGACTATTCTGGCGCTCAGCGGGGTTGCGCCATACATCTCGTTGCAACTGACCGCTGTGGTGAGCAGTTTCAGTATTATTACCGGTAGCCATGAACGCGATGCCTGGGATGTGACAGGGTTGCTGGTGATGCTGATGATGCTGGCGTTTACCATTATGTTTGGTATCCGGCGCCTTGATCCAACTGAACGCCACAGTGGCATGATTGCGGTGCTGGTAGCAGAGTGTGTAGTCAAGCTGGTCGCGCTGGGCGTGGTGGGTGTCTTTATCATCGGCGCAGTATTCGGTGATCTGAATGAACTGGCCTTTGCGCTGGCTCAGGATGAGCAATTAAGTTACCTGACTGAATTCCAACAGCCCTCTCATTCCGTGCTGATGTGGACTACGTTGATTATACTGGGTTTTTCTGCCGTACAGTTTTTGCCGCGTCAGTTTCATGTCAGTGTGGTGGAAAGCAGTGATCAGCGCCACATCAAAACAGCCATGTGGATGTTTCCCTTCTACCTGATTCTGATAAACCTGTTCGTGATTCCGATTGCTGCCGCAGGGCTCAAGATAGGGTTGCCAATCGGCTCGGCCGACTTCTTCGTGCTCAAAGTGCCGCAATACCTGGGTAACGATCTGATAACCTTGCTGGCCTTTATCGGTGGTTTTGCGGCAGCAACCGGCATGATTATTATATCGACCATGACACTGGCAACGATGACATCGAACCACCTGGTACTGCCGGTGTGCGGGAAAGTGCGCTTTCTTGAACCCTTACAGGGCTATTTGTTGCAGATTCGCTGGGTTATAGCCGCTCTGATTCTGGTGTCCAGTTATGTGCTGGCTATGGTGCTGAGTAACTCCTACATCCTCTCTGCTATGGGGTTGATCTCCTTTGTCGCTGTACTGCAGTTGGCTCCTTCAATTATTATTGGCATGTTCTGGCGTCATGGTAACAGTATGGGCGCGATGCTCGGGTTGTTTGCCGGTTACATCTTGTGGGGCTGGACGCTGATCATTCCATCAATGATTGCTGAAGGCTGGTTGCCTTCAGCCATTATGACGCAGGGACCTTTCGGGATCAGTTGGCTACGTCCGGAAGCCTTTCTTGGCGTGGGATTTCTGCCGCCACTGATCCATAGTGTCTTCTGGTCCATGCTGTTTAATATACTCCTCTATCTGTTGGGGTCCTGGTTCTATCATCCGCAGAAACACGAACGTGCTCTGACGCGTGAGTTTATGGCAGCGATGCTGTCCAGAGGCAAAGTAACCGGCAAAGCCAGGCCCACCGGACTGGATGCCTATATAGCGCTGGAACCCAAGTTAACGGAAGCACATGATCTATTGGTGCGCTATCTGGGCTCAGATAAAACTGATGGCGCCATTCAGCGTATTACCGATGACCTGCAGGTCAGTGGCAAACCCTATCTGACCATTATTGAGCTGATGGAGTTTCACCGCATGCTCGAGCATGTGCTGGCCGGCTCTATTGGCTCGGCCAGTGCGCACACGGCGATGGAAGAGCGCATCAACTACAACGAACGTGAAGCGGCTGATTTGAAATCGCTTTACAGTCATATTGTTAATGAACTGCAAGGACAGATGCGCGTCGACCAGTCAACCGATGAAGCGGGTGGTGGTTATATGTTCCTTGATCAGATGCAGAGTCAGCTGGATGAGTTGGAAACCACCATCAGTGATCAGAAAAAGCGTATCGCTGAACTGGAAGTCAGGCTGGAAGTGCGCTACGAAGAGATCTTTAAGCATCGAATGGAAGCACAGAAACTCAAAGTTGAAAATGACAGCTTGCGCCGCCGTCTGGTTAATGTCACTGATCTGCCCGATAAAGCAGCCCCCCCAGATGATGAGCAAAACAGCCACTGATGAAACTGGCTAGACTAACCAATTTTGTAACCAAGTGAGAACATAGATGGCCGATTGGAACGCCTCAGATAGCCTGGCTTTATATAATGTTTCCCGCTGGGGAGCCGGCTATTTTGGCATTTCCGAGCAGGGTGATGTGACGGTTCGTGACACCCTTTCCGGGGCAGAAGTAAGCTTTGCCGATATTCTGCAGATGATTCAGGCGCGCGGGTTGGAATTGCCGGTACTGATCCGGTTTCCGCATATACTGCATCACAGGGTCGCGAGCCTCGTGGATAGTTTTGCCCGCGCCATTGAAAACGAGGAGTATCAGGGACGTTTCATCAGTGTTTATCCGATCAAGGTCAATCAGCAGCGTGAGGTGGTCGAGGCCATCGTCGCTGGGCAGCGTCAGGTGCTGGCGGGAAATACCGGACTGGAAGCTGGCAGTAAACCCGAGCTTCTGGCTGTACTGGCGATGTCCGAACCGGGTAAATCTACGGTTATCTGTAACGGCTATAAAGATGAAGACTATATTCGCCTGGCCCTGACCGGTGAGCGTCTGGGGCACAAGGTGTATATCGTGCTGGAGAAATCCAGTGAGCTGAATGACGTGTTGCGGGTTGCGGCCGAGTTGAAGGTGCAGCCGCGCATCGGTGTCCGAGCACGTTTGTCCACCGTCGGTAAGGGCAACTGGCAGGACAGTGGTGGGTTGAAATCCAAGTTCGGGCTTTCCGCCAGTGAAATTCTGAAAACCATCGAGATACTCCGCAGTCATGACCAGGTTCAGGCCTTCCAGTTGCTGCATTTTCATCTGGGTAGTCAGATAGCCAATATTCAGGATATTCAGGTGGGGTTGCGGGAGGCCGCTTGTTTCTATGCCCAGTTACGCCTAATGGGTATGCCGGTCGAAGTGGCTGATGTGGGTGGTGGACTGGGAATCGACTATGAAGGTACGGCGTCGCGCAGTATCTGTTCGATGAACTACACCCTGGACGAGTATGCCAAGCGCGTGGTGCAGGCGTTTAAAGAGGTCGCGCTGGAGCATGATCTGCCACAGCCGCACCTGATCAGTGAGTCGGGAAGGGCGGTGACAGCCCATCATGCCGTGCTGGTAACCAACGTGATAGGTATAGAGCGTCAGGAAGTGCACAGTCTGGCAGAGCCTGAAGCGTTGGATCATCTGCTGCTGCAGCGCATCTGGCAAAACTATCAGGACGCCTTGGGGCGTGAACGCAGCCTCAGCGAGGTCTATCATGACCTGGTGACTCATAATCAGGATTTGAACCATGCCTTTACTCACGGTGATCTGAGTCTGGTTGATCGGGCGTCGGGTGAACAGATGATGCGTGCTACGGCACTTTATCTGATGCAGCGCCTGAATCCGGCCAAGCGCCACCACAGTGCGATTCTGGATGAGCTCAACGAGCAGATGGCGGATAAACTCTTTGCCAATTTCTCTTTGTTTCAGTCGCTGCCGGATGTCTGGGGAATCAACCAGATTTTCCCCATACTGCCACTGCGTGACCTGGATAAATACCCCTCGCGGCGCGGTGTGATTCGTGACATTACCTGTGATTCCGATGGCCGTATTGATCAGTATGTCGATGGTGAAGGGCTGGAAACCACACTGCCTTACCCACCCATGGAAGTGGCCAACTCGCTGCTGGGGTTCTTTTTGGTCGGCGCCTATCAGGAAATTCTCGGAGACCTGCATAATCTGTTTGGCGATACAGATGCTGCCAATGTTGAGTTTAATCAAACCGGTAGCGTTGAGGTGAGCCACATGCAGCGCGGCGATACCGTTGCCAAGGTGCTGCAGTATGTGAACTTCAATCCGGAAAAGTTGCTGGAATCGTTAAACCGTCAGGTGGCGGCTTCAGACCTGAGTGCAGCGGACAAAAAGCAAACTATCCGTGAGCTGCGCATGGGTATGGATGATACCACCTATCTTGAACAACCCAATCTGTAGCCTGGCTAACTCCGCCTTTTGCTGTACCGGTAACGCTTCAGCGCGTTGCCAGTACATCATGACTGGGTTTGCTGGATGTACGGGTAAAATCACTGAAGCCCTGCTGCCGCAGTAAAGCTTCAAGGGCTTTTCCCTCGCTCCATCGAGGGTTCACCTCATAAAATACCGCTTTTGCTTTGTCGAGGATGTTACTGGTAATTAAGGCATCAAAAACCGTTCTTTCATGACCTTCCACATCCACTTTGATGATCAGGTCGGCTTCTGTGGGGACCAACGCTTGCAGTGCTTCAGGTCCGAGCATTGAGATGGTTTCGGTTATGCCAAACCAGCGCGCTGGCTGAAACCATCCAGGTAGCTGGCGCAAGGATGCGGCACCACTATGCCCCAGTTTTTTGGTGATCTTCGCCTCTCCGCTAGTCAGGGAGACTGCGGCCTGGATGGGCTGGACAAAATCCCCAATACCATTAATGGCGATGTTGGACTTTAATAACGCAAATGTGCGCGCCACAGGCTCAAAAGCAATCGCCTTCTGGCAGTTTGCATTGAGCCCTGCAAGAATAGAATAAAGCCCTTGATTGGCGCCAATATCAACAAATACAAAAGATTGGTATTGGTGCTGTAAATAGTCTGCCAGAAGGCGGTCATAGGAACCTTTTGTGCAGAAGTGGAACGTGGCATCAAGCCGATTCTGGCGCAACAAAATACCATAGTCTGAGCGTATATAGCCTGCAGGTGGTGCGACAGTTTTTTTATGAAATTGGGAACTGCGGATCTGCCGTTGTTGAGCGGGGGTATCCAGGTATAGTGAGTCAGACATCGCGATTCCTCTAGAAATTTGACTTAACCTAGCGCTTTTTTGTTACAAATATTTGACAGGGTGTTTTGTATCACTCCCCAGACCTCAGTAATAGGCTGGTTTGCTCCTGGGTACTCCAAAGTCGTAGGTAAGTTTGGCTATATACCTGCTGCGAAAGCTGAGGCAAACTACTAGTTGCAACAAACTGGTTATACCATGATGGCCTCATTTAAACCGAATTGCCTTCATAAAATCCGGTGCGATTCTGGAAGTTATATGTATGATAAGTAAGAAATCTATTAAAAATGTAACCTCTCAGACTCAATCGAGCGGGCCGGAAGCCTCCTGTGCTCAGATGCTGCTGGAGTCATCCGCCGAATTGCTGCCAACGCCCGACGGTGTCGCGCTGGCCATTATGGAAGCATGGGAAAACGAAAACACGACAGTGCAACAAATAGCCAGGTTGGTCCAAATGGACCCTTCGCTAACTGGCCGTATACTTAAGCTAGCAAACTCCGCGGCCACTGGCCGTCGTCCAGTGGCGTCAGTGCCGGAAGCGATCGTTCGCGTTGGTATACAGACGGTAGGCCAGCTTGCGGTAGCATTTTCATTAATCGGCAATGAAAGCGTAATTAACTGTCCTGCGTTCAATCACCAGAAATACTGGACTCGATGCCTGCTTATGGCCGTACTCTCACGAGGCCTTGCCAAAGCGACTCAGGTAGCTCCACCGGATGATATATTTGCCTGCGGACTGCTTGCTCGAATTGGTGTACTGGGATTGGCATCAGTCTACCCTGAAGCTTACTCCAATATTCTATCTACCCCCAGGCCCGATCTTATCGTCCAGGAAAAAGAGACCTTTGGAATCGACCACAACGAGCTGTCCGAGGCAATGATGGTAGATTTCTGTGTACCGCGTGCACTGGCTGAACCCGCCCGATACCACGAAAATCCAACCCAATCAGGGTTTGAACAGGAGTCACGGCCTCATAAAATAATGACGCTACTTCATTTGGCTTATCATCTTTCCGAAGTGGCTATTCGTGATGATGGAAACCTTACTGTAAAGGCCTCTACAATCAAGGTGATATGCGCTCAATTGAAGCTGCAGGAAGGCCGGATTGATATCATTTTTAATCAAGCACTGGATGATTGGCGTGAATGGTCTGAGATATTTAACTTGTCGACAGATGAGGCGCAAAATTATACAGATCTGGACTTTGACGTAGCCGACTCATTCCTGTCACCGAATGAACCAGTAACCTCCAGTGTTGAAACACTGTCCGCTGCCATTGTCGCAGATGCTGAAATATTTGATTTATTGTCGGGAAAGCTGACCCAGTTAGGTTTTCCAGCCCTGCATTGCGAGAAGGCTACAGCAGCGATGCAGCTAGCAATGAATAGGCAAGCAAACGTTTTTTTCGTATCCCAGAAGAATACTCAGTTTATAGATATGCTGCGAGGTGCCAAGGAGTTTGACGCCAGCTATGTCTTTTTTATGCTAGCTAAAACTGACGCTGAACTCGAAGCCAAAGCCTACCTTGCTGGTGCTGACGATGTGATTACCAATGACATCCGGGTAACGCACCTTAAAGCCCGATTAAAGCCGGCCATGCGGATGCTTAAACGCTATGAACGCTGGCGCAATGACCGAACAGAGCTGCGCCGTATTGCCAAAGAGCTTTCCCTGTCTCATCGGCAGCAGCAGTTACTGGCTTTGACCGATCAGTTGACAGAGCTACCCAACCGTCGCGCCGCAATGGAAGCGCTAGATCAGGCCTGGAGTGGAAGTATTAGATCACAGACACCTTGTTCACTGCTGATCCTGGATATCGATCACTTCAAAAATATCAATGATAATTACGGGCATGACGTGGGTGATGAAGTGCTGCGTGCGGTGGCCATCATCCTGAAAACAAATATTCGTCGCGAAGACACTATCGCTCGTATCGGTGGTGAAGAGTTTTTATTAATCAGCCCTCATCTGCCTACACGAGATGCGCTGGTCGCAGCAGAGCGACTGCGTAAACAATTGGAAAACGCCAAGATCGATGCTGGTGGTGAGACCATCTGCATAACCATGAGTATTGGCATGGCGATGCGAGAAGACACCATGCGTCATGGCGAGGATCTTATGATCTCAGCTGATAAGGCGCTTTATGCAGCTAAAAATGCCGGGCGTAACCGCATCGCTTTGAATTCTGCTGGCCAAATTCGTATGCTCAAAAATGATAAATAGAAACGGGTGACTGTTTTTCCCCTTATATCGCAAGCCACACCCCCCTTGCGGTAGAATTGCACCTCCGTTTTGATGCGTTATGGAGTACACCCGCTTTGACATCCCCGATTACATATCCTGATCTTCCCGTATCAGCACGACGAGATGAAATTCTGGCCGCCATTCGTGATAATCAGGTGGTGGTGATTGCAGGGGAGACAGGTTCAGGTAAAACCACCCAGATTCCAAAAATGTGCCTGGAACTTGGGCTGGGTTGTACCGGTTTGATCGGCCACACCCAGCCACGACGTTTGGCTGCCCGCGCGGTGGCATCTCGTCTGGCAGAGGAGCTAAATACTCCCTTGGGTGAAAGGGTGGGCTTTCAGGTTCGTTTTCACGATCAGGTCAGTGACAAGACACAAATCAAAGTAATGACCGACGGTATCCTTCTGGCCGAGACGCAGAAAGACCGGTTTATGGCAAAGTATGACGTCATCATCATCGATGAAGCCCACGAGCGCAGTCTCAATATCGATTTTCTGCTCGGCTACCTGAAAAATATCCTGCCCAAGCGCCCGGATCTGAAACTGATCATTACCTCGGCGACTATCGATCTGGCGCGTTTTTCAGAGCATTTTGATCAGGCACCGATCATCGAAGTCTCCGGACGCACCTTCCCGGTGGATATTCTCTACCGCCCCCTGCATGAAATGGAAGTCGAGGATGAAAAAGCCCAGGATCTGCAGCAGGGGATACTCCAGGCTGTGGATGAGCTGATCGCTATAGATCGCAGCAAGCGCAGCCAGGGGCCGGGCGATATTCTGGTGTTTCTGCCGGGTGAGCGTGAAATTCGTGAAACGGCGGATACCCTGCGCAAAGCCGAGCTTAGAGATACAGAGATCATTCCGCTGTATGCACGCCTGTCACTGGCGGAGCAGAATCGGGTGTTTCATGAGCAACGTGGGGCGGGGCGGCGTATTGTGCTGGCGACCAATGTTGGGGGATCAAAAAGACCAAAAATTGTCCCTAGGTTACTTTTTTAAATATCAATTGCTTAGTGAGTTTTAGTCCGAAGGTATACGTTTACTAAAAGCCCACCGTCTTCTTTGTTTTCTAACATTATATCGCCATGATGAGCGCGAATAATACCGAGTGCTATTGGCAACCCTAATCCAATACCACCCGTCTCACGTGAACGCGATGCCTCCAACCGTGTAAAAGGGTCAAAAACTCTAAGAAGATCTTCCTCTGGAATACCGGGTCCTGAATCCTCAATTGCAATTTCTACGCTCTGATCATTGTGTCTGACGGTTACTGATGCACCTTGTCCGTAACGCTGCGCATTTTCGAATAAATTCCTAAACGCACGCCGCAGTGGATTTCGTCTTAAGGGAAAAATTATGGTGGTATCCGTTAGCACTTCAATTTTCGGGCCTGCTTCCGAGACTTCATCGGCCAGTTCTTTAAGAAGTTGAACTAGGTTTGTTTCCTCCATAGGTTGGTCGGTAGCAATTCCTCGCGCGTATGCGATTGTAGATTCAACCATCTCTTGCATTTCATCTAGTGTTGAAATGATCCTTTCTCGGTTTTCGTCATCATCAACTAACTCTGCTCGAAGTCTTAAAGCCGTGATGGGAGATCTTAAGTCATGACCTAACGCGGCTAACATACGCATTCTATCGCTCATCATTTTATTCAACCGCTGGTGCATGTTAGATAGTGTTTCAGTTAAGCGTTTAACCTCATTGGGGCCATGAGTTGGCATATCAGGAATGACACCGTCAAGGTTAAACTGATCAGCTGCGTTAGCTAATTCTGTTAAAGGTTTGGTAATGCGTCTTATGCCTAGCCAAAGTGCCAACATGAGTAGAGTCAAGGATAGCAATGTTGCCCCAATAATAACGGGTGGGGTTTGTAATTTTGGGGTTTGAAAACGGGCTGCACCATTCAGCCATTGGCTCTCCTTGACAGCGATGGAGATTCTAAATTCTACAGGAGCTATGCCAGCCACACGCATCCTGTCGTGAATCCATGCGAGTGTTGGGGGAGGGACAACTAATTGACCGTCATGTGGCGAAATGGTGATTTCGTCGATACGAATATTTTCAGATAGATTTAAAGGTGACGGATGATGCATCACTAACGGCGATGCGTCTAAACTAAATACAATTCCGTCAGAGTTAACCGCAGCAAGAATATTGTCATGACTTTCCACGGGTGAGATGTCTAAGGCATTAGCAACAGCCTTTGCGCGTTTGATTACCTCCGTCTGTTGAGCGGCACGAATGGAAGCGCCGCGTTCATCGGCAAACAAAGCAATATTGATCACTTGCCCGATAATAAAGGTGACAATGATAAGCACGGCCAGCTGCCCAAGGAGATTACTCGGAAGCAGGCGCATTAATGGATCTCTCTAACGTGTGAAACAAAACTATAACCGCCGGCTCTGACTGTAACGATGATTTGAGGGTGAGAAGGGTCTATCTCAATTTTGCGACGTAGCCTACTTACCTGATTATCGATGGTGCGATCAAAGACTTCTGCAGCGCGTCCACTGGTAATAGTCAGTAGTTGATCACGGGACAGAACAAAACGTGGTCTTTCTAAAAAGGCAGACAACAGGTTGAATTCGGCGGTAGTCAATGTGTTTTCTCGACCGTCTTCATGACTCAATTCACGGGTATCCTTGTTCAAGGTCCAGCCTGAAAAGAACAGTGTTGAGCCAATGCTAGTATTTGTTTGTGCATCCTGTCGCTCAGCTCGTCTCAGAATGGCTTTAATCCTTGCCAATAACTCACGTGGATTAAAGGGTTTGATGAGATAATCGTCAGCCCCGACCTCTAACCCCACAATTTTATCAGTATCCTCATCAAGCGCACTGAGCATCAAAATTGGAGGGCTATTTGACGATGATAATCGGCGAGCGGCAGAAAGCCCATCTTCACCGGGCATCATGACATCCAATATGATCAGATCACATTGATGGTGCTGTAAAAATAGATCCATTTCCACGGTGTCCTTGACGGCTGTTACATCTAAGCCGTTTTTCTCAAGGTACCGTGAGATGGCATCCCTTATTTCTCGATGGTCATCAACGATAAGAATATGTGCTATGGGTTGGGTCTGTTCATTCATAAGTTATGAATACATTAATTTAACACGTAATGAAATGATTTTAGACAGTTTTAGATCTATTCATGGTGTTGATACAAACTGATACAAAACTCAGTGTATTTGACAAACTGTTGTGACAATACGCATCCATTATGTGCTCATCAAAACACGAACAAAAGAGGTGACACAATGAAACGTTCAACAGTATTGAGTATTAGTGCAGCGACAATCCTTGTGATGAGTGCATTAACGTTACCAGTCATTGCTTCTGGCTGGGGTCCCCAACATATGGCAAAGATGATGCATGGGTCTGATGATAGTTGTTTGCAGGATAATCAAGGTCATTTTATGCGTATGAATCGTGGCAATCATGGCCCGATGGGTATGAGAGCCATGAATCAGCTATCGGATAACCCTATCTATCAATCCTTTGATGCCGACGAAAATGGTGAGGTGTCAGCAGCTGAGCTGGAAGCAGGCTTGGTTTCACTGCATGATAAATTTGACGCCGATAATAGCAATAGCTTATCCGCAGATGAATTTAGTGCGTTGTTTTCAGAGATGACAGCACATATCTCTGAACGACCTTTTGCAATGTTAGATGCTGACGGTGATGGTCTGATTAGTATGGACGAAATGACCTTTCCGGCACAAATGAAAACTCGTATGCAAAGATGGCATGAGTCTGATAAATAAATTAATGACAAGATTGATGTGAATGACCCGTTTCGATAGGGCTAACGAGTCATTCTAAATAATAGGAGTTTTATCGATGACTTCCATAAAGCAGCGTCCAGAGGGTTACTCTAGAGTGCAAATAACACTTCATTGGATTATTGCATTACTGATTGCTGGACAATACCTGTTCAAAAATTCCATTGCGACTGCATGGGATACCATTCGTGCAGGTAATAACTTTGCCTTTGATCCCCTTGTGATGGCTCATGTCGCCGGAGGGAGCTTAATTCTGCTTCTGGTTATCTGGAGAGTGATTGTGCGGGTGAAACGTGGCGTACCTGCTACACCTGAGAATGAACCTGCCATATTAAAAGCCATCAGTCATATTGTTCACTGGGCTTTCTATGTCATGCTTATCATGATGTCGTTTTCAGGCTTAGCAGCTTGGTTTGGTGATGTAGTGTTTGCGGCGCAGGTTCACAATATTCTCAAGGTTGTTCTATTAGCATTGATTGCAATGCATGTTCTGGCGGTTCCTTTTCATCATGTTGTGTTGAAAAATCCAATTATGAAACGAATGGTCAAGTCACATCATTAAGCAAAAAATAATATCCTCAGTTGCTTTACCGAGGCCATTTTTCATGCAAATCGTCAATCACGAACGGATGAGAATGTAAGCGCTTGGAATGAGCAATATGGGGATGATGTTCTGGAAGGTTAGCGTGGTAATGCTCAACAACCTCTGGATCTTCAGCGGGCCAGAGTTTGAGCGCTAATAAGTAGGCCAATAATGCCACCATGCCAAATACAATAAAGGTAAGACTAATGCCCAGTTTAACCCCTAACCAGCCTGCGAGTGGATAAGCAAACAGCCAGCAGGCATGAGACAACGAAAATTGTGCTGCAAATAGATCAGGCCGATCCTCTTCATGGGACGAACGTGTCAACAAGCGCCCCGAAGGGGTCTGTATCCATGCATAGCCTGCACCAAGTAAAAACCAAATCGTCCAGAGTTCAATGATATGGCTGATACGTGATGCGCTAAACAGACAGAGTATTAACAATAGCGTTGCCCCCAGCATCAGAGTGCGATCCTGCATACGCTTTAGCAAACGAGGCATGGTCAATGCTGCACACATCGACCCTCCTCCAAAAAAGGTAAACGCGAGCGCGGTATCTTGAGCGGAAAGCCCGAACGTTGATTGTACAATCACCACGCTGTTGACGATCACCATGGCACCAGCACAGGTCACGGCAACATTCATGGCTAACAAGCCTCGTAATCGTGGAGTGGCTAAATAAAAGCGTATTCCTCGGGTTGTTTTTTGATAAATTCCTGAACGATTTTTATTTGCCGCCTTCATGGTGGGAAAGGTGACACTCAGTATTAGCAATGCTGAGGCGAAAAATCCTATCACCGTGCCAGTAAAAAGCCCCTGCCACGCCATTAAGGTCAGCATAAGTGCGGCTAAAGCTGGACTGATCAGATTCTCCAGATCATAGGCAAGTCTTGAAAGGGAAAGGGCTTGAGTATATTGCTCTTCATTTTTCAAAATATCAGGAATGGTGGCTTGAAACATTGGAGTGAAGCAGGCAGACGCTGACTGTAAAATAAATATTAGGACGTAAACATGCCAAGCCTCTGAGACAAATGGCAGGAAAACGGCCACACTTGCCCTAATGAGATCCAGTGTAACGAGTAGCTTTTTTCTGGATAGCGCACGAAACAGAGCTGAAGCCAAGGGAGCAATAAAAACATAGGCGAGCATTTTGATCGTCAGTGCTGTTCCAATGACCATTCCCGCATGGCTATCAGCCAAATCATAGGCAAGCAAACTTAGCGCAACCGTTGCCAAGCCCGTGCCTAGTAAGGCGACAATTTGGGCTAAAAATAATTGTCGATAAGAGTGATTAGCTAAAACAGTAAACATAGCAACACATATTCACGATGACCTTTGTGTATCCTCAATGGGAATGATATAGTGTAACACTATTAAGCTAGTGCTAGGGTTATTACATTAGCAGAATCACGAGAAACACTGGATTTTTGAATTTACAATGAATAGCTCTAGGCGAACATTATCATACTTGCTGATCATCCTGCTGATCTTGCCGGGGCTAGTTATTTCATTTCCGGGAGTTGCGAACTCAATGGGATTTGCAGATCACTCCTTTACGCTTGATTTGCAGGATCACTCAGGCCATCACGACCATCATCATAGTGACTCTGATGCTCAACATGATCCCACGAGTCATTCACATGAAACACCGGACAGGCAAGATGTCGTCTCATTGCGTCCGTCGCAAATTCAGTCACCAAACACTAAAGACTTGGGTAAAATTCAACCGATACGAACCCCTTGGCTGCTGGAACGACCTCCAAAAAACTCTGTTTAGTTATTTTTAATGCAATTTAACCAGAGTTTATTGGGGTATTTCATGTTCATATCTACTGCTGGCTCAGCCAGCATGTCGAACAGGGTGAAAAGACGCCTGTTTTTGTTCGTGTCTGTTATTGGCTTGTTATTAATGGGGATAAGCCAAGAGGTCTTTGCGCATGCAGTCGCGCAAGGTGATAAGGGATATATTCAAGAGATAAGCGGTGTTCACTTGGTATCGTTTATCTATCTTGGCGCCAAACATATGGTCACGGGATATGACCATATATTGTTCCTTCTAGGGGTCATATTTTTCCTGTATCGCATGCAGCATATTGCCATCTATGTCAGTGTGTTTGCATTTGGTCATTCGACAACCATGCTACTTGGCGTTTATTTCAATATTGGCATCAATAGTTACATTATCGATGCCATCATCGGACTTTCGGTAGTCTATAAGGCTCTGGATAATTTAGGAGCCTATCAACGCTGGTTTGGTTGGCAGCCAAATACCCTCATGGCGACACTGATTTTTGGTTTTTGTCATGGCTTTGGCTTGTCGAGCAAGATCATTGAATACGATATCTCTCCAGATGGACTATTACCGAATCTACTGGCATTCAATGTCGGTGTTGAGATAGGCCAACTTTTAGCATTAAGCGCTATTCTGATCGTGATGGGTTTTTGGCGACGGACGGGCAGTTTTCTGCGTCATGCCTACACTGCTAACGTTGTCATGATGTGTGCAGGCTTTGTTCTGATTGGCTATCAGCTCACGGGCTTTTTTGTTGCCTAAACTCGATTAATTTTAAGGTATTAAGTTATGTATAACACCGATATTCCATCACGTGCAGAGCTGCCAACCACTCAGCAGCTAATCCGTTCTACCTTCATTGCTCTGATTACCGCATTAGTTATTCTAGTTACGGTGATATTGCCCTCTGAATATGCGGTTGATCCAACAGGCGTAGGTCGCTGGCTTGGTTTGACAGAAATGGGGGAAATTAAACAGCAACTAGCTGCCGAAGCTGAAGCCGATGCTCTTTATCTTGCACAAGAAAACACTGGCAAAACCACGAGTTTTGACGTTGCTGATGCTCATGCCGAGTTAAATGTAGTTGAAGAGGTAGCAGTTGAAGAGATAGTTGCTGAACCTATAGTAACGCCCTCAGTAATGGAATATTCCGCAGAAAACGTTCAGTCAGAAGTGATCTTTGAAGAAGAAGCATTGGTCTGGCGTGATACGGTTGAAATTATCCTGACACCGGGACAAGGCACCGAGATCAAATTAGTGATGGCTGAAGGAAGTACAGCTCGTTTCTCATGGGAAGGCGTTGAAGGGCCGCTTAACTATGACACTCATGGTGATGGCGGTGGTCGTTCCATCAGCTACGAAAAAGGTCGAGGTGTTCAACAGGATGAAGGTGAATTGACTGCGGCATTTACTGGAAATCACGGCTGGTTCTTCCGTAATCGCACATCGGAAAATGTTACACTGATTCTGAGAACAGCAGGTGATTACGAGGAAGTAAAGAGAGTTCTATAAGTCTCAACGCTGGTAGGCCAAAGTGGCTTACCAGCTAATGACGAAAGCATTTTCTGAAATGCTAGTGTCTATATCGCAAGCCAAGTCACCTTTGGGGTAGAATTGAGTGCCTGTTTTGATGCGTAACTGGAGTGCCCCCACTTTGACATCCCTGATTACATACCCAGATCTTCCCGTATCCGCAAGGCGTGAAGAAATTCTTGCAGCGATTCGTGATAATCAGGTGGTCGTGATTGCAGGAGAGACAGGCTCAGGTAAAACCACCCAAATCCCCAAAATGTGTTTAGAGCTGGGTTTAGGGTGTGCTGGATTGATTGGTCACACACAGCCACGACGCTTAGCTGCCAGAGCTGTCGCCTCGCGTATTGCTGAAGAGTTAGATACAAGTTTAGGCGATAGAGTAGGTTTTCAGGTTCGTTTTCACGATCAAGTGAGTGAAAATACACAGATCAAGGTAATGACAGACGGTATCCTTCTAGCTGAAACTCAGAATGACCGTTTTATGTCAAAGTATGAAGTTATCATCATTGATGAAGCACATGAACGCAGCCTCAATATCGACTTTCTATTAGGCTATATAAAGAACCTGCTTCCCAAGCGCCCAGACCTTAAGTTGATCATCACCTCAGCAACGATTGACGTAGATCGTTTCTCCAAGCATTTCGATAATGCGCCCATCATTGAAGTGTCAGGCAGAACCTTTCCGGTTGAAATCTTGTATCAGCCACTTCATGACCTTGAACAAGAAGACGACAAGGAAATGGATCTTCAGCAGGGCATCCTGCAAGCGACTGAGCAACTGCTAGAGCATGGCAGGCAGCGAATAGATGGCGGTCCTTCCGACATTCTCATTTTTTTACCGGGTGAGCGCGAGATTCGAGAGACTGCGGACACATTGCGTAAGGCTGATTTGCGAAATATTGAGATACTTCCACTCTATGGAAGGCTGTCTTTAGCAGAGCAAAACAGAGTATTTTCTGGTCAAAATGGAACCGGTCAGAAAATAATCCTGAGTTCGAACGTGGCAGAAACCTCGCTGACAGTACCTGGCATTCGTTATGTTATCGATCCGGGGCTGGCGCGTATTTCCCGCTACAGCTACCGCTCCAAAGTACAGCGCCTGCCGATTGAACCCGTGTCTCAGGCCAGTGCCAATCAACGTGCCGGACGTTGTGGACGGGTGGCCGCCGGTACCTGTATTCGCCTCTATGCTGAGGAAGATTTTACTAACCGTCCGGCCTTTACTGATGCTGAAATTCGCCGTACCAATCTGGCCGCCGTCATTCTAAGTATGCTGCAACTTAAACTGGGCGATATAGGCCGGTTTCCGTTTGTCGATCCACCGGATAGCCGTTTTATTAATGATGGATTTAAGTTGCTGGAAGAGCTGGGCGCCGTTACCAAACAGCGTCAGCTCACCGCGGTTGGGCGAGACCTGGCCCGGTTGCCGGTCGATCCGCGTATCGGACGCATGCTGGTGGAGGCTAATCGATTAGGAGCACTAACCGAGGTGTTGGTGATGGCCAGCGCCCTGAGTGTGCAGGACCCGCGTGAGCGACCGATGGAAAAACGGCAGGCGGCGGATGAGAAGCATAAAGCCTATGCTGATGATGACTCGGATTTCGTTAGCCTGCTGAACCTCTGGAATCTTTATGAAGAACAGCGTCAGGCGTTAAGTCAGGGTCAGTTGCGCAAATGGTGTCAGAAGCATTTTATCTCCTGGGTGCGAATGCGCGAATGGCGTGATCTGCATCGCCAGTTACATCTGAGCTGTCGTGAGCTGAAGATGGTCGAAAACCGTGAAGCCGCCGATTATGCCGCCATCCATAAATCACTGCTGGCCGGGCTGTTGAGTCAGATTGGCTTGAAGCAGGAGAAGGGCGAGTATTTAGGCGCGCGTAATCGCCGCTTCTTTATCTTTCCCGGGTCCGGGCTGTTCAAAAAAAATCCCAAATGGATTATGGCTGCTGAGATGCTGGAAACCAGCAAACTCTTTGCCCATCAGGTGGCTAAAATCGAACCGGAATGGATCGAAGCCCCGGCCGCACACCTGATCAAAAAAACCTGGATGGAACCGCATTGGGAGAAAAAACGCGCTCAGGTGGTGGCGACTGAGCAGGTTAGCCTGTATGGCTTGATTATCGTACCCAAGCGCAAGGTGCATTATGGCGCCATAGATCCCAAACTTAGTCACGAGCTGTTTATCCGCAGTGCCCTGGTTGAGGGTGAGTATGAAACTCAGGCGCCTTTCTTTCAGCATAACCGCGCCTTGCTCGCCAGTGTCGAAACCCTGGAAGCTAAATCCAGACGGCGCGATCTGTTGGTGGATGAAGATACCCTGGCTGATTTTTACCTGCAGCGCTTTGCAGAACTCAACGGTGCTGGCATCGTCAATGGCAAAGGCTTTGAGCACTGGCGTAAACAGGTTGAGAAAGATAATGCCCAGGCGTTGTTTATGCAGCAAGACGATATCCTGCAACGCTCCGCCGCGCATGTCACCCAAGCCGATTATCCGGATCAGTTGCTGCATGAGGGGCTGAAATTACCCTTAAGCTACCATTTTGAGCCGGGTGCCGAGGATGATGGCGTCACTTTGGAATTGCCCTTGCCGCTGCTCAAGTCCTTGCCGCTGGCGCGCCTGGAATGGCTGGTGCCGGGTATGCTGGCGGATAAATGCACCGCCATACTGCGTGGGCTGCCCAAGGCGATACGTAAAAACTATGTGCCTGTGCCTAACTATGTCGAAGCCTTTTGTGAAGCCGTGAGCTTTGCCGAGGGTGATCTCTACGAAGCACTGGCGCAACGTTTACTGCGTATGACCGGCATGCGGGTCGAAGCCGATCTGTTTCGCAGTGTGTCACTGGAAGATCACTATCGCATGAATCTGCGTTTACTGGGTGATAAAGGGCAGGTGCTGGCCAGCGGGCGCGACTGGGATAGCCTGAACCGGCGTTTCTCCAAGCAAGCTGAACAAGCGCTGCAGCAGGCGTCACCTAGTCAGAGCTGGGGACGAAAAGGATTAACCCAGTGGGATTTCCAGGAGCTGCCAGAGTGCGTCAAGCTGCGTCAGGCCGGTGGTATTCAGGTCGAGGCTTATCCTGTGCTGATTGATCAGCGCACCAGTGTTGATCTGCAGGTGGTCAGTCGTCGCTTCGAAGCCGAGGCACAAAATCCACGTGGGGTGGCGCGACTACTGATGCTGATGTCCTCCGAACCGGTTCGCTACGCGCGTAAACAGTTACGTAATCTGCCCAAGTCAGTATTGCTGGCTAACAAACGCTTTGATGCCAGGCAGTTTGAAGATGAACTGCTGCTCTGCGCCATTATGCGTACCGCTGGATTGGCTCAGGAGCTGGCCTCGGAACAGCTACCACGCTGTCGCGCTGAGTTTGAGGCGCTGTTACCCCAGGTGAAGGCCGGTCTATATGATCAGGCCGTGGCGCTAGATGACTGGGTGTTCAAACTGCATTCAACGCTGCATGCTATCAACAAGCGCTTGCAGGGTAAGATTAATCTGCAGGCTGTACCGGTATTAAATGATATCAAGCAGCAGCTCAATCAGTTGTTTATGTCGAATTATCTCACACAGGTTCCAGGTAATTGGCTGGAACACTATCCCCGTTATCTGCAGGCGATAGAGATCCGACTGGAAAAATATCCGCGTGAGCTGCGCCAGCAGTGCCTCTTGTCAGAGCAGTTACAGGCGCTATGGCAAGCCTGGAGCCATAAACTGGCAGAGCAGCAAAATCGTGATGCTGTGCAACCCGCGCTGCTGGAGTATCGCTGGTTACTGGAGGAATACCGGGTATCGCTGTTCGCCCAGCAGTTGGGAACGCAGCAGACTGTGTCGGAAAAACGCCTGAAACAGCGGTTTGCCGAGTTACAGTGATGCAAGGGTCAAATGCATACTGACACAGATCAATAGAATTGTGATACCCCTGTGTATACAGGGGGAAAGTTAGAGAAAAGCTTGTCAAATCATCTCGCTGTGTTATCCTAGCGACAATTTATACGGCTACGGCAATTTGCTGTTTTTTAGTTAAAAAAGCTTGCAAAAAACTGTTTCCGTATGCTGTAATTGTACAAGTTAAGGTGTTGGATTTAGAAAGTGCTTTTAAGTTGTTGATTTGGTTAGTAACTAGATGCGACAGCTCAAAAAAACAGACTGAATTTTCATCTGGCAGATGCTGACCGTAGCAAAAAAGTTATTTTTTCGGCTTCACAGGTTTGCAATAATCTGCTTTTATAGTATTTTTGAGGCTGCATCATTGACGATGCTCTTTGAAAAAATAAAGCAACTACTAGTATGTTGAACGTTGAAGGGGAAAACTAAATGAAAAAGTCACTTATCGCTCTGGCTGTAGCTAGCGCTCTGACTGTTCCTGCTATCGCATCTGCTGATGCAACGCTGTACGGTGCTGTCGCTGTTGACGGCGTTTTCAAAAACGATACCTCTGCTGACATCCAGGTTGATGACGCTATCATCGGTCTGAAAGGTGATGTTGATCTGGGTATGGACGGTGTTACTGGTTTCTTTAACATCCGTACTGAACTGGCCGCTGAAGGCGCTATCGGTAGCGGTGGTTCATCACTGACTACTGACCGTGCTCTGGTTGGTATCAAAGGTGGATTCGGTGTTGTACAGGGTGGTGCCATGGGCAACCCAGTTGACGCTGTTGAATCTCTTGACCGTGCTTACGACAGCTACTCAACCGACAACTGGTTTTTAAACCCAGATGACCTGCAGAGCGCATTGGCCTACGTTTCTCCTAACATGGGCGGATTCACTGGTTATGCCGGTATCGTAATGGATGGTGGTATTGAAGATGGTACTGTTGCTACACCTTCTGGTGATGATGAAAACGTAGACGGTTACCTGTTGGGCTTTAACTATGCAATCGGTGGTTTCACTGCTGATGTAGGTTACTGGGATTTCGATAAAGAAGGCACTGTGGGTCTTTCTCTTGGTGTAGCTGATGCAGACTACATCGGTGTGTCTTTAGATTACGCAATCAACTCCAACTGGTCAGTTACTGGTAACTGGGCTGAAAGCGAAGTTGACGATTCAGTTAACAAAGCTGAAACTCAGCTGTGGGGCCTGGGTACTGAATACACCATGGGTAAAACTGTTCTGGGTCTGACTTATGTTGACTTCGAAGCAGAACTGAACGGTGTTAAAACCAATGCTTCTGGTGATGAGTGGGCTCTTCTGGCAACTCACAACCTGAGCAACCGTGCTAAAGTTTACGCTGCATACTCTGATGCTGATGTAGACGCTGGTACAGTAGCTGGTGATAGCGTTCTGACTATTGGTTACGGCCTGAGCTTCTAATAGCCCATCCCGTTACAATAAAAAAACCTCCTTCGGGAGGTTTTTTGTGCCTAAAAAAACCCCGTAGGAGCTCGCTCCGCGAGCGAACACCATCGTCCAAAGACCGGACGCCCACAGAAAACCACCCCCGTGTAGGAGCTCGCTCCGCGAGCGAATAAATACAAATAATTACGACAAACCCAATAAAACCCCAGCAATGTATTGATATAGATCAATTTCAGAATGTTTTTCTTAAAAAATTAAATTTTTAGGAAAAATTCCTATATCCATAGATAATACGAGTGATTAAGCTGAAAGCATCAGATAAGCCAAGGACTGGCTGCAAACTTCAGGTAAAGAGGTTGTCTGGTAACAAGTCCACTTTTCTGGTCCTTAAGTGGCGACTGAACACGGATTGTTCGGTGAGAGGGGGGAGCTGGCAAGGATGCCATGTTAACCTCTCAACTCAGACCGCTCATCACTAAAGCACTAAAGGGTGCTGACCCTTTTTAATGATACTGTCATAAATTATTAACACTCGTTCATTATTATCCTTGCGATGAAACTAATGAACGCTTGTGCCCAGACCCCATCGATTACCGCATCGATAACGCCCGCACTGCATGTAGAACATCTGAGCAAGGTGTTTAATGACATGACGGCGTTATCCAGTATCGATTTTTCATTACAAAAGGGTGAAATCCTTGCCTTGCTGGGACCTTCAGGGTGTGGCAAAACTACGTTGCTGCGCTGTATCGCCGGGCTTCTGGAGCCCAGTGCCGGACGTATTCTAATTGATGGCGATGTCGTCGTAGATGAACGCTTCAGCGCGGTACCAGAAAAGCGCCGTTTGGGCATGGTGTTTCAGGATTATGCACTCTGGCCACATATGACGGTTGCCGAAAATATCGCCTTTCCATTAAGCATGCGAGGCATGGCTAAGAGCGAGCGCCGGGAAAAAGTGGCTTGGGCGTTGCAGGTAGTTGGGTTAGAACACTTAGCAGATCGATCACCCGATACCTTGTCCGGTGGTCAGCAGCAGCGGATCGCCTTGGCCCGTGCCATTGTTGCGAAACCTCGTTTACTGTTGATGGATGAACCGCTGTCCAACCTGGACCAGGGGTTGCGTGACAGTCTGGCGATTGAAATTCGTTCATTGATCAAACAGTTAAACCTAACTGCTGTGTTCGTTACCCATGATCAGCATGAGGCATTTGCAATGGCTGATCAAGTGGCCATCTTGCAACAGGGGCGGCTGCAGCAGTTTGATTCAGCCGAAGTGTTATATCGGACACCGGCAACTCCCTCTGTGGCTGAATTTCTGGATGCCGGGGTGTTGTTGAAGGGCACTCTGACTGAACAGGGGCTGGATGTTGAAAAAGATTTGTTTATGAATCTGCCTTTCCATGCATCGGGTGGTTATCTGGGAGAGGTGACTTTACTAATGCCTCGCGCAAGTTTATCTGTGAATCCGCACTCAGGCGTAGAACTTCACCAGGCTGCTATTATTTTTACCGGTGAGCACTATCAGTTATCAGGATTGATGGGAGGTCAAATACCGATTCGTTTGCAATCATCGCAACGCCCCGAGGTCAGTCAATCAATCTACCTGAACTATGAAGGTGCTTGGTTACATGCCTGGGACGCAGATGAAAAGCCGATTACGCTCATGCGCCACGCCGAATAAAGATGACAACTCAATCACAATACAACCTAGGAATATTCTCATGCGATTTATAACACTGGTTACAGCCACCGTTTTCTCTGTTGCTGTGGGTAGCCTGCAGGCGTCCCCTTTAACTGTTTACTCAGCCGGTCCTGGCAATCTGATCGATCAGCTAGCGAAGGACTTTACTGAGCAAACTGGCACACAGGTGAACGTGTTTCAGAGCACAACAGGGCAGGTGATGGCTCGTTTGGAATCTGAGCGTGCAAATCCTTTGGCTGATGTCGTGATTTCGGCATCCTGGAGTTCAGCAGTAGCGCTGAAAGCGCGTGGTGATTTGTTGGAGTATGTTCCAGCAAATGCAGATAAAGTACCTGATTTTTTACAGGATACGCATTACATCGCTCAGGGTGTGTCGGCGTTGGCAATGGTCTGGAATCGCAACAGCTCAACACCTATGCCAAGTGATTGGTCAGATCTGATGGATTCAGCTTATGAAAATGAAGTCACTATGCCTGATCCGGCTCAATCTGGAGCCGCCTTTCAATTGCTGACCGGGTTGCTGGCATCTACGGGTGAAGAGTCGACCTGGGAGTTGATGAATGGCTTGCAAGAAAACGGCATGATTGTACCCGGTCCAAACGCACGCGCATTGAACCCGGTTCTTCAGGGTGCCAAGTCGGTTGTATTTGGAGCCGTTGATTACATAGCATTAGGACAGCAAGCAAAGGGTGAATCCATCGAGGTGGTTTTCCCGAGCTCAGGTACGGTTATTGCACCACGGCCCATGATGATCATGGCATCAACTCAACAGCCAGATCTGGCTAAAGCGTTTGTAGATTATGTGCTCTCTGAAGCCGGCCAGCAACGTGTGGCAGAGGTCTATTTGATGCCTGCACGTGGCGATATTTCAGCTTTAAGACCGACAATTTCGGAATTGAACCTGATTCAGTATGATGAAGACGCTTACAAAGCACGCCGTGCAGATATTCTGAAAAACTTCAGTGATATTTTTGCATCCGGACAATAAGCTACTTTATGTTTGTACCGCGAATTAATGCCGCGCAGTCAGGGATGCTGGTTACGACCAGCATCCTGTTATTGCTTGTCGGTATGCCGCTTGCTTACGTATTCCTGCAGGCAATATTTCCCGATATCGCTTTGGGGAGTTTCAGCCAGCCCTTCTCATTGTTCATACCCACTCTACATGATCCTGAGTTGTTAAAACTGATCTGGAATACCCTTAAGCTGGCGATTGCTGTCGTAGTCGGCACGGCATTGATTGCAGTTCCTTTGGGGGCTCTGCGTGCCTTGACCAAGGTGCCAGGGGCTGCTCTTTGGGATGTTGTGTTTTTGATCCCATTCTTGATTCCCCCCTATATTGCGTCATTGGCCTGGATGATGACGCTGCAAAATCGTGGCTATTTACAGCAACTGCTGGGCTTTTCAGCCGATGGCTTTCTATTCTCTTTCTGGGGCATAGTATTTGTCATGATTCTGAATGTGTTCCCGGTAGTGTATTTTGCTGTATCCAGAACCTTGATGGTTGTGGGTGGGCGTTTTGCCGATGTTGGTCGCATCTGTGGCGCAGGGCCTTGGTCCGCTTTTTTTCGTTTGACTCTACCCTTATCGATACCGGGTATTGCCGCCAGTCTGTTGTTGGTATTTGTACTGACTATCGAAGAATTTGGTACGCCAGCAACCTTGGGTGCGCAAGCGGGCTTTCATGTTCTGGTTACGGGCATACATGAACGTTTCTCAGATTGGCCAATTGATATTCCTGGAGCGTCGATTCTGTCGATGATCCTGGTGATGATCGCCGTGTGCGGTTTCTACCTGCAACACTGGTTGGTAACCCGGCGCTCCTATGTGTCTATGACAGGAAAACCCGTTGTTACAACGCCGATACCCCTGGGGCGTCATAAACTATGGGTCAGCTGTTTTTTTGCTTTAGTCGGTAGTGTTTCGGTTGCCATACCCATTCTGGCCGTGCTGGTCACATCGTTTATGTCAACGCTCTCTGGTGGGCTTAGTCTGGATAATGTGTCTTTGCGCCATTTTCAGGCATTGCTGGATAATAGCGGTGGTGCAATGGATGCGTTACTCACTAGTCTGTCTTTGGCAACCAGTGCGGCATTATTGACGGGCGCTTTAGGTGCCTTGGTGGGCTATCTGGTTGTGCGCTCCAAGGTTAAGGGTAAGAGCTTTTTGGATTTTCTTTCACTTCTACCCAATGCCATGCCCGGCATAGTGGTGGCAGTGGGCTTGATACTGGCCTGGAACCAAAGCCACTGGCCGATCACTATTTATAACACCAGTGCCATGCTGGTGTTGGCTTATGCCTGTTTATTACTTCCCTATCCAGTGCGCTATGTCAGCGCCGCGTTCAGGCAGATGAGTGAAAATCTGGAAGCTGCCGCTCGTGTATTCGGTGCCAGCTTTTCAGTCGCGTTTATCCGCATTTTGCTGCCAGCTATGGCACCCAGCCTGATTGTGTCGATGCTGTTGGTATTTGCCATTGCATCCAGAGAATTAGTTGCATCGCTGATGGTCGCACCAGCCGGTGTGACTACAGTATCCACCTTCGTATTCGGTCAGTTTGAACAGGGATCGCCAGGCATTGGTATGGCCATGAGCATCGTAGCGATTTTTTCGACAACGCTGCTGTTGTTAGTCTTAACCCTATTCAGCCGAAAGCATTTAGCCAATTAAAAAACTAGAAATCGCCCGGAGACCGGGCTCCTACAAGAATACCCCGCCCCCTGTAGGAGCTCGCTCCGCGAGCGAACCCAATCGCCCGGAGACCGGGTTCCTACAAGAATACCCCGCCCCCTGTAGGAGCTCGCTCCGCGAGCGAACCCAATCGCCCGGAGACCGGGCTCCTACAAGAATACCCCCACCCTGTAGGAGCTCGCTCCGCGAGCGAACCCAATCGCCCGGAGACCGAGCTCCTACAAAAATACCCTACCCTGTAGGAGCTCGCTCCGCGAGCGAACCCAATCGTCCAGAGACCGGGTTCCTACAAGAATACCCCGCCCCCTGTAGGAGCTCGCTCCGCGAGCGAACCCAATCGCCCAGAAACCGGGTTCCTACAAGAATACCTCTACCCTGTAGGAGCCCGCGAGCGAATAATTAGATATTTAGGTGGATAAAATTGCACAAATGTATTGATTCAGATCAATTCTGGAATGTTTTTCTTAAAAAATGCTATTTTTAGGAAAAACTCCTATATCCATGTTGATAATAAGTGAATAACCTGAAGCTATCAGATAAGCCAAGGACTGGCAGCAAACTTCAGGGAATGAAGTTATCTGATAAAAAGTCCACTTTTCTGGTCCTTCAGTGGCCGCTGAACAAGGATCGTTCAGTGACGAGAGGGGAGCTGGCAAGGATGCCATGTGAACCTCTCATCTTCTTTTTCAATGCGTAGGAGCACGCTCGTAGGAGCTCACTCGTAGGAGCTCACTCTGTGAGCGAACAAATCGCCCGGAGACCGGGCTCCTACAAAAAATCCATATCGCCCGGAGACCGGGCTCCTACAAAAAATCCATATCGCCCGGAGACCAAAAACCCATATCGCTCGGAGACCGGGCTCCTACTTGTTTATAACCCGCAACATCCAGGCGGTTTTTTCGTGCACACGCATGCGGTCAGAAGCCAGTGCTGCGGTGGACTCATCATCAGCGCCTTGGGCGTGTTTCAGTACATCACGGCAGGTTCTGACGACAGTTTCGTGGCTCTGGGTGAGGATATCCACCATCTCTTTAGCTGCTGGCACGCCTTCAACTTCTTTAATGTTGCTCAAGCGCACAAACTCTTTGTAGGTGCCTGGTGCGGCAACATCCAGCGTACGTATACGTTCAGCAATATCATCTACAGCTACTGCCAGTTCGGTATAATGCTCTTCAAACATCAGGTGCAGTTCGCGAAATTGCGGACCAGTCACATTCCAGTGAAAATTATGTGTTTGCAAATACAGTGTGTAGGTGTCAGCCAGCAGGTGCTTCAGGCTTTCAGCAATGGTTTCACGGTCTGCTTTGTTTATACCGATATCCATGTTGGTCATAGTTAACTCCTTAACAGGTTGTCTTGTTTCCAGCCATGTGGCTGTTGTATCTATATTAACAGTTTAGCGTGAATTTTGAGTGAATGCCGATCTATGGCAATAATTTAAGTTTATACTCTTGATAGTAAATTTATATCTACAGACGCGTCTCGGAGGCTGTATGGGAAAAGAAACGGAACTGAAGCTGTCATTGCCTGTGTCATCTGTGTCGGCTCTCCGGGCTCACCCGTTGCTGCAGATTGCTGAGCCTGTTGGACCTGTCAAAACGCTGGATAATACCTACTTTGATACTTCTGATCTGTTGCTGCATCAGCAGCGAGTGGCTTTGCGAACACGGCAGCAGGGTGATATCTGGCTACAAACGATCAAATGTGCTTCAGTGTCAGTGGGTGGGTTGAGTCAGCGCCCGGAATGGGAAAAACCTTATACCGGTGAATTCGACTTTACGGATATAGAACTGAAGCCGGTACGGAAGATGCTGCAAAAGCTTCAGCCGCAGTTGCAACCGGTGTTCACTACGCTGTTTAATCGCGAAACGTTGTTTCTGAAAATGGATTCTGGTGCCGAAGTACTGCTGATGCTGGATCAGGGCGATATTCTTGCTCAGGGAGGGAGGCTGCCGATTTGCGAACTGGAGCTTGAGTTGGTATCAGGTCAACCGGGGGAATTGCTGCATCTGGCTGTTGACTTGGCAGAGACGTTGCCCTTGATGCCCAGCGATATATCTAAAGCTGAGCGTGGTTATAAGTTGTTCAACGGCGAAACCGATGGCCCAATGAAAATGCCTGCGGTGTTGTTGCATAAGCATCAGACTCCCTTGGCCGCGTTTAAAGCCCTGGCGTTTGCCTGCATTGCTCAGTGGCAGGGTAACGCTGGTGGTGCGGCAAATAGCGATGATCCGGAGTTTGTGCATCAGTTACGTATCAGCCAGCGTCGGCTCAGAGCCTTGTTGCGCCTGTTTAAACCGATTCTTCCGCAAGACTGGTTTGTATACTGGAACAAGACTCTGGCTGATAATGCCCGGCTTTTTTCTGAAGTGCGGGATCTGGATGTCATGAGTGATGAGCTATTGCCCGCATTGCGTCTTTTGCCTGAAACAGATCATTGGCATTTTCCTGAGTTGCATCAACTGGTGATCAAGCAGCGTGATCTGGCAAGACATGCCTTGATGGAACATCCCGATTTACAGCGCCAGGGACGCTTGATTTTGATGCTGGTGACCGAGCTACATGCGCTGGAATCACCTGATCATGAAGATGAAACCCTAAAGTCGTTTGTGAAACAGCAACTGAAATCCTTGCGGCAGCGGGTTCATAAACGCTATCGAAAAGCACTCAAAGGTGATCTGGCCGATTTGCATCAACTCCGTATCGCCTTGAAACCTCTGCGCTATGCTCTGGAGTTTTTTATGACGATACTGCCTGCTGGTAAAACCCTGCCCGAATACGATTCTGTAGTGACGGCAGTACGGGCGCTGGGTCAGGTGAATGATATGGCGATGGCAAGTCGGATACTGACCGGACTGACGTCGGCAGATACCAGCTTGCAAACCGCACAGGCGTATATGGCGGGATTACAGAGTGCCCGGCTGGAAGACCAGCGCAAGATCGCATTGCGGGCATTGAAGTGAAACTGAAGTAAAACGGGCTCCTGCTTCTGCAAACACCGGAGAATGCAGGAGCCCAATGTCAGGAGTTACACCCCTTACATGTTTGGATAGTTTGGACCACCGCCGCCTTCGGGGGTTACCCAGGTGATGTTTTGTGCCGGGTCTTTAATATCACAAGTCTTACAGTGAACGCAGTTAGAAAAGTTGATCTGGAACCTCGGGCCGCTGCTTTCTTCAATGACTTCATAAACGCCGGCTGGGCAATAACGCTGTGCCGGTTCACCATATTTTGGCAGGTTGTCACGAATCGGCAGGTCTGGATCGGTCAGGCGTAAATGGCAAGGCTGATCCTCTTCATGACTGGCATTGGATAAATACACCGATGAGAGCTTGTCAAATGACAACTTACCGTCAGGTTTAGGGTATTCCAGCTTCTTGGACTCGGCCGCAGGCTTCAGCATTTCATGATCTTTATGCAGATCATGCAAGGTCAGTGGAATCTTGCCGACAAAGATATTCTGGTCGATAAAGTTAAACGTACCACCCAGGAACGTACCGTATTTATGCATGGCTGGGCCAAAATTACGGCCACGATACAGTTCATCATATAGCCAGGAGTTCTGATAGCTCTGCTCGAACTGGGTCAGATCCTTACCACCTTCATCACCTTCTTTCAGCGCATCGGCAATTACTTCTGCTGCCAGCATGCCGGATTTCATGCCGGTATGAATACCTTTGATCTTGGCAAAGTTCAGTGTGCCGGCATTACAGCCGAGTATAAACGCGCCAGGCATAGTCATTTTTGGCAGGCAGTTCAGACCGCCTTTGGTTATGGCACGAGCTCCGTAAGCAACGCGGGTACCACCTTCCAGATATTGCTTCACTTCTGGATGGTGCTTGAAGCGTTGGAACTCATCGAAAGGGCTGAGCCAGGGGTTGGAATAGTTAAGGTCAACAATCAGACCGACTTCCACCTGGTTGCCTTCATCGTGGTAAAGGAAGAAGCCACCGCCGGCACCGTCTGTCAGTGGCCAGCCAGAGCCATGCACTACCAAGCCAGGCTTACTTTTAGCAGGATCGATATCCCAGAGTTCCTTGATGCCGATGGCATAGTGCTGGGGATCTTTGCCTTTATCCAGCTCAAATCGTTCCAGCAGCTGTTTACCTAAGTGACCGCGGACACCTTCAGTAAACAGCGTATATTTGGCATGCAACTCCATTCCCTGTGTATAGCTATCCTTGGGTTCGCCATCAGCACCGATACCCATATCACCGGTGGCGATACCTTTAACGCTGCCATCTTCATGATAAAGGATTTCAGATGCTGGGAAGCCTGGGAAGACTTCCACACCCAGTGCTTCAGCTTGCTCGCCCATCCAGCGGGTGACATTGGCCAGGCTGACAATATAGTTGCCCTTGTTGTGCATCGGCTTGGGAACTGCAAATCCGGGCAGTTTAATGCCTTTGGTTTCGTTCAGCAGTAAAAAGGTATCTTCACTGGTAACTTTACAGGAAATAGGTGCTTCGCGTTCCTGCCAGTCGGGAAACAGTTCATCCAGCGCACGTGTTTCCATAACCGCGCCGGAGAGAATGTGTGCACCGACTTCGGAACCTTTTTCTACGACACAGACCGTCAGTTCCTGCTCTTGTTCCTGGGCTTTCTGCATCAGGCGGCAGGCCGCCGATAAACCGGTGACACCTGCACCGACGATGACGACATCAAACTCCATCGATTCACGTTCCACAGTTCTGGCTCCTTATATTATTTTCAGACAGGTTAATTATAGCCTTACAGGGTGTTCAAACTTTAGAACACTTTCAACAAATGATGCCCTCAGTATGCCCTTTTTTGTTAGTTTTTGGTTACATCCAGGGCAATAAACAGTTGCAGTGCAGCAAAAAAGCATCAACTGCCGGTTCATTCCCCTCAGTTTACCTGAGTTGTAACGGAATTAATGTTTAGTAGTATAAGTGAAAACCCTTATTTGATAAAATTTTCTTATAGCCACGCGGTTATGGTGCTCACAGTGATTTCTGCTATAGTCCGATGTGGATTCAGATCGGTAAAACTGAAGGAAATAAATAAATGAAGGTACTAGTTACGGTCAAACGTGTGATCGACTATAACGTGAAAGTGCGCGTCAAAGCGGACAACACGGATGTCGACCTGAAAAATGTCAAAATGGCAGTCAACCCGTTTTGCGAAATCGCCGTTGAGCAAGCTGTGCGGTTGAAAGAAGCGGGTAAGGCTTCTGAAGTGATTGTCGTGTCCATGGGACCTCAGAATGCACAGGAACAGCTGCGTACGGCCCTTGCTATGGGTGCGGATCGGGCGATTCTGGTCAAGTCTGAAGAGGCTCTGGAATCTCTGACAGTGGCGAAGATTTTGGCAAAAATCATTGAAGAAGAGCAGCCGGGCCTGGTGATCATGGGTAAACAGTCCATCGATACCGACAATAATCAGACCGGTCAGATGCTGGCGGCTTTGACGGGTATGTCGCAGGGCACGTTTATTTCAGGTCTTGAATTGAGTGACACTGAAGCACAGGTTGTGCGTGAAATTGACGGAGGTCTGCAGACCCTGGCGGTCAAACTGCCAGCAATACTCACCGTGGATCTGCGCTTGAACGAACCCCGTTATGCCTCACTTCCCAATATCATGAAAGCCAAGAAAAAACCGCTGGATACCAAATCACCGGAAGACTATGGCGTTGAAGTGAAAGCGAACACCAAACTGCTAAAAGTCGAGCCACCGGCTGAACGTCAGGCAGGTATTAAGGTAGCCAGCGTCGCTGAGCTGGTCGACAAACTGAAAAACGAAGCGAAGGTGATCTGATGGCTATTTTACTGATTGCTGAACATGATAATGCGCTGTTGAAATCAGCGACCCTGTCTACCGTCACAGCGGCCACCCAAATTGGTGGCGATATTGACCTGCTGGTCGTGGGTAATGGCTGTGCTGCTGCGGCTGATGCGGCGGCGAAGGTGCCAGGTGTACGTAAGGTACTGTTGGCTGATAATGCCGTTTATGATCATGAGATTGCAGAAAACGTAGCGGCGCTGATTAAAGAGATCGCCGCTGACTACAGCCACATTCTGGCACCAGCGACTACTAACGGTAAAAACTTCATGCCGCGTGTTGCAGCACTGCTGGATGTAGGACAGATTTCTGAAATCATGTCGGTAGAGTCTGCCGATACTTTCAAACGTCCGATTTATGCCGGTAATGCGATTGCAACGGTTCAGTCTCTGGATGCTGTCAAAGTGATCACCGTGCGCGGTACTTCATTTGATCCAGCCGCAATCGAAGGTGGATCGGCGAGTGTTGAAAGCCTGTCTCAGGTGACCGATACCGGTTTGAGCCGTTTGGTTTCTGAAGAACTGGCGCAGTCTGATCGCCCTGAACTGACGACCGCTAAGATCATCGTTTCCGGTGGTCGTGGTATGGGCGATAAAGCCCATTTTGAAATGTTGGAAACGCTGGCGGATAAACTCGGTGCCGCCGTAGGTGCAACTCGTGCAGCGGTAGATGCTGGTTTTGTTGCCAATGACTATCAGATAGGTCAAACCGGTAAGGTGGTCGCACCTGAGCTGTATATTGGTGTGGGCTTATCCGGAGCCATCCAGCATTTGGCCGGTATGAAAGACTCCAAGGTGATTGTTGCCATCAATAAAGATGAAGATGCACCTATCTTCCAGGTCGCGGACTATGGTTTGGTCGCTGATCTGTTTGAGGCTGTACCTGAGTTGGAAAAATCGCTCTGACTGTGGTCTTATGGGATGGTGGTTTCACTTTACTGTGACACGCTTTCATCATCCCTGATTCGCTCGGCTGCCGCCTTCCCTGGCGGCAGACGGTCACATCAAAGCGATACCACCATCCCGCCGAACCTCTGTGCCAGTCCTAATATTACCCTTTCTACATTAATCATATTCAGCTTATGTGGAATTAATATCAAAGCCCGATAAACTACAACTGGGTAAGCTTAGGTAATGCTTAATCACCGGTTTCTATGAGTCAGCTCAACAAGCTGCCGTTTGATCTATTGACGCTGTACACTAAAAAAATTAAGCTCTGGTCCCAGAAGTAAGGACCATTTCTGCAGGTAATAATCAAAATACGACAAGGAGATAGTCATGCCGTTTCCCAGACTGAATCACACTGGCCCCAAACAGTTTTTATTTCAAGGCCAAACCTGTATCCCCTCGACTCAGAGGGCCCCTTGCTCCTTTTCAATTATTACGACTACCACAACCAGCAACCTGTCACACGACTGGATGTTTTTTGTTCGTACCCAAAGCATCAACATAAACAGCTCAAAAATCTGTTTTTACTGACTCGCATAGTAAATAGCACAACGTGAATGGAATGCTTGATAAGGGATTACTATGGCTCTCTTTACCCAACAGGACAGGCTCCTGGCTATCGATACCCCTCTGGTCGAAGAATGCCCCAAATGTAAGAACTCTTCGACCGACAAGGTGACTCCATGAATTCATTCCTTGGTCATTGCTACGCCTCGCGCGCGGATGAACAGGTTCATCTGGTTGCGGCGGTATTTTGCGCGGATCGAAATGACTATGAAACAATGGTCGCGGAGGCGCTGCGTGCGCAGGGGTATCAGTTTTACTGGACTGATGATGTCCTGCCTGCTCTTTCTTGGGTAGCGCGATATCCAGCAGCGGGGGGCGCAGTATTAGCACGCTCGGTGAATGAAGAGCAGCGCGTCGCACTTGGACCGATGACCGTGCAAGCTGGCTCAGACGATGCGACAGCACAAGACCAGAGCTGGCTTCAGATCGAAGAGATTGGCCTCATCACACCGCTGGATGCACAATTTGGTGTGTACCCGAAGAAGAATGTACCCGATGCGCTGTACGAAGCGCTGTTCGGCCAGCTCGACCCAACCGAGGCTGAACGTACCGAATTTGGCGACGACACCCCGCCGCTGGCCACCTATGCCGTGCTGGACGCGGCCAAGATGCCGTATTTACTGACCAGCCTGCTGGAGAGCTCTGACCTGCAGTATCGGTCGCTGTTTCAGGGCGAGGCACAATACGAACTGGCCGAGCACGCACCCTATCTGGTGGAACTAACCGAGGACAGTGACTTCACCCGTCGCCTGTTCACTGGCCCTGAAGGACTGTGCGGGCTGTGGGAGAGAGAACTCGGCATATTCCTGCGCTCCCGAACCGGATTTGAGGCGCTGCGCAAGCATCTGCGCAAATTCACCAAGGTGCAGGGTGAAGACGGGAAATGGTTTTATTTCAGGTTTTGGGAGGGGGCATACCTGCGTGGTTTTTGCGAAAATCTGGATCATCAAATGGCCAGCAATATGTTGTCGATAAATGGCAGCCCAATAAGAATCCTGGCCACACTTCGCCGGAATTCTTACATATTATGTCTGAAGTCTTTGGCGGAGGCCCGACCTTTTGTGTTGTCTGGAGTTTTGCTACAAGACCTGCGTCAAGCGCGTGGAGAGGCCTTCTTGTGTGAAACCCTCACCTGGATGAAATCCCACTACGCTGATCTTCCTGCAGATGACGAAATCATGGCGTCGTTTAGGCGCGAGCTGCCATACCTTGAGAGCCTTGCCATACGGTCTGCCTATGCTATGCGTTACGCTCTGACCGGTTTTGTTTTACTTGGGGCTCGATACGAACCGTTTGATGAGCAAATGCGGAAAACACTTGAGCAGATCGACCGCGATGATGCTAAACGCGCAGAGGACTTTTTACGGATGGTCCAGACACAAATAAGGTCAAACATATGACGACTACAGAGATACTTCCTCCCAACGATGCTTCTCGACAGGACTTTGATGCGGTGGTCGCGCCCTGCTCAGGCGAGCTAACGGTTTCCCTGCATTATGGCAACGATGCGGATACCGTGCTGCCTTATATGCGCGACAGCCAAGTGCTGGTCGGTGGCGAAGTCACTGTGAAAATTTCTGGACCGATTCGGCGAGAAGAGTCGACAACCACCGGAGAGGTTACGTTTTCCAATATCCCTTGTGGACAATACGTGATCGAAGCTATGTTTACGGGAACGGACGCGCTGGTGGAGAGAGCTTTGCTAGAGGTCGGTAGTACGCGGTGGGCTTTCGTCGAGAAGGTGAAATCGTTTGACGGTAAAATGTCGATGAGGCATGGAACCAACAAGTGCAATTTTTTCATTTACGATATGATTGAGCAAGTATATGGCAGCTCCCCTGCGTATACTTATGCTCGTCGGTGGAGCTGGCTCAGGGGTGATAACACGGTTCCGGCACTGGCGCGACATTGGGCTGAAGAGGATAACTCTGAATCCGATCCAACACCTGAATGGCAAAACATCCAATTTCAGAACGGGCGCAATCCTGTATCGCCGGGATCAATTTTGGCGATTGAATCGCAAAGTGCGCTGGCATCCGGTCATGTTGGCATTATCACATATCCAGAGGACGGCCAGGGTCTTGCACAGGTGACCAACGCCTGTCATCACACTGTTGTAATTATGCAGGGCAAGACGATTTCGGCTAATGCTCGTCAGATAGTAAATAATGATTGGGGCTTTCGAACTAGTGAGGACGATGGCGAAAGAAGCATAAATTACCCATCGGCAGGAGTCGAAGTAAAGAATGAGGAAGAAAAGTGAATAAAAGAACTCTTGTCGTGCTTCTGATGGGATTGTTGATTGTCCTGTCTGGCATACTATGGAACATAACACAAGATCACAGTATCAGGAAGGTGGAGATGGAATACGAAGAGTTTAAGGCCTTGGCGGAGCAACATTTTTCAACGCGCTTTCCAGATGTCACGTTCAACTCTGCAAATACCGAATTTTTTCAGGAGATCAGGCAGAACCCCGCAGGGTGGAGCTTTCTGGTTCGACAGCTTGTCGCTGACCCATCGGTTGGAATTGGGATAAAAGCTGGAGCTTCTGCTGCCATGCTCGACTTGCCACCTGATCAACTGGCTGAGTTTCTGGAGTTTCTGCTGGCATTGACATATTCGGATCCAAATCTAATGAGCATCGCTGATTCCATTGCATTTAACAGTTTTCGAGGTGCGCTGGGCATTCGCCCAGGAATGCTCCCAGACGGCAGTATTTTTGATCATTCACATCGCCCAGCGGTGCGGCGTGTATTGCAACACATGTGGGAACATCCCGCCTTCCCGCAAACGACCCGTGAAGGCGATAACCCTTTAACGGATCTCTTCCGAGGGCGGTGATAAAAGGAGCGAGCCTGGCCTGAATAGGTTCGCTATAGTTTAACGCACGACTTTAGCAGCTAATCCTATCAAACTAGGCGATGACATATGCCTTACCGTCACTTGTATAAATGGTGGACAACTCAGGTTCGGCATAACTGCACCTAAAGAGATAAATATCGTCAGATCAGAACTCATCGATAAAGAGCAGCCCCCTCCAAACCTCAATGCCGTCTCAGAGGTGAATTCCGACAAAGCCTGTTTTACGACCGCGTTTTGGTAATAGCCCTAAACAAATCAAAATACTCCGGAAAAGTTTTGCGGGTACAGCCTGGATCGTTAATGGTGATGGGGACATCGCCAAAGGCGGCCAGTGAAAAGCACATGGCCATGCGGTGATCGTCGTAGGTGTCGATGGCCGCTGAGGTTAAGCGGGCAGGGGGAGTGATTTCAATAAAGTCCTCACCTTCGACTACGTCTGCACCGACTTTACGCAGTTCAGTCGCCATGGCACTGAGGCGGTCGGTTTCTTTGACTCGCCAGTTGTACACATTGCGAATCGCTGTTGGGCCTTGAGCAAACAATGCGGTGGTGGCGATAGTCATGGCGGCATCCGGTATGGCGTTCAGATCCACATCTATGCCGTTGAGTGTGTCACCGCGGCTAACTTCTATCCAGGTTGGGCCATAGTTGACCTTTGCGCCCATCTGAGCCAGCACGTCGGCGAAGGCTTTGTCGCCCTGAACACTTTCTGAACCAACGCCATACACCCGGACAGTTCCGCCAGCGATAGCGGCGGCAGCTAAAAAGTAGGAGGCGGAAGAGGCATCGCCTTCAACCATCACGTCACCGGGTGAAACGTAGGTCTGACCGGCTTTGATAGTAAAACGCTTATAATTCTCATTCTCGACTTTAATGCCGAAAAGTTGCATACTGTGCAGCGTAATATCTATGTAGGGTTTAGAAACCAGTTCGCCTTCAACATCGATGATCAGATCATTTTCAGCCAAGGGTGCGGCCATCAACAAAGCGGTCAGAAACTGGCTGGAAATATTGCCACGAATGCTGACGTGTCCGCCTTTGAGGCCATTAGCATGCAGTGTCAGCGGTGGATAGCCGTCATTGTCTAAATAGGTCACCTCGGCACCCAGTGGGCGTAAGGCATCTACCAGATCACGAATCGGACGCTCAGACATGCGCGGTTCACCGGTCAGGGTGAAATCACCACGACCCAGGCAAAGTGCCGCGCAGAGTGGACGCATGGCGGTACCGGCATTGCCGAGGAATAATTCCAAAGCCTGATCTGTGCTGAAGGGCTTTCCCGTACCTGTCAGGGTACAAGTGCGGCGATCATCAGAAAGTTGATAGTGAACACCTAGCTGCGTCAATGCGTTGAGCATATGTTTGACGTCATCGCTGTCCAGCAGGTTGGTAATGCGGGTTTCGCCCTCAGCCAGGGCTGCCAGCAGCAGCAAGCGGTTCGACAGGCTTTTTGAGCCTGGAAGTTGTACCTCGCCTTCGGCGCGGCAAAGCGGATTTAGTGTCAGGCTATCCATGATTATCAGTCTGATTGGTTTCAGGAAAGCGCATAAACTACCATAAATTGCTATAAATTACCCGATGGGACGAGATCTTAACTCGCTGATCTTATTCCCTGGTTTGTTACCTAAGGAGCAGCGTGTGTCTGAAGGATCTTCCTCTCTCTATACCTGGCAGTCGATCTGGCGTGTGGCCTTAAGCCATCGTCGTGAATTGATTATGGCCAATGTGATTGCTGTGCTTGCGGCTGTCGCAGCGGTGCCTGTCCCACTTCTGATGCCGCTGTTGGTAGATGAAGTGTTACTGGATCAACCTGCCAGCATTGTAGCTGGGGTTAACCAGGTGTTTCCGGTGGAGTGGCAGGGGCCGGCCTTGTATATTTTTTCGGTATTTGCGTTCACGGTGTTGTTACGTATTAGCGCCATATTGTTGAATGTCTGGCAGGCGCGTCAGTTTACTATTATTTCCAAAGACCTGATTTTTCAAATACGTGCTTCGTTGCTGGGGCATTTGCAGCGTATCTCCATGGCCGAGTATGAGACGCTGGGTAGTGGCCGGGTCGCGTCTCATTTTGTCACCGATCTGGATACCGTCGATCGCTTTGTCGGCAGTTCAATCAGCCGTTTGTTGGTAGCGTTTTTATCAATACTGGGGACGGCGATTATTCTGTTATGGATGCATTGGCAACTGGCGCTGTTTATTTTGTTTCTGAATCCATTTGTCATCTGGCTGACAATGTTGATTGGCAAACGGGTTAAGGATCTTAAGAAGCAGGAGAATCTGTCTTATGAGGTATTTCAGGGGGCACTGACCGAAACGCTGGATGCGATTCAGCAGATACGTGCGAGTAACCGTGAGCAACATTACCTTAGCAGACTGGTGAACACAGCGCGTGATGTCAGGGATCATTCCAGCCGCTTCGAATGGCAGTCGGATGCGGCGAGCCGTTTTAGCTTTCTGGTATTTTTGATCGGTTTCGATCTGTTCCGCTCTGTTGCCATGTTGATGGTGCTGTTTTCTGATCTGTCGGTCGGACAAATGATGGCCGTGTTTGGCTATCTCTGGTTTATGATGGGACCGGTACAGGAAATACTCGGTATTCAATATGCCTGGTTCGGTGCCAAAGCGGCCCTGGCTCGGGTGAATCGCTTGATGGAGCTTAAAGAAGAGCCCCGTTACCCGGCTCTGACTGATCCTTTCAAAACGAAAACCAGTGTCAGTATCGATCTGGAAGACATTCATTTTAGTTACAGTCCCGGACAGGAGGTGTTGCGCGGGATTTCACTGCACATTCCAGCCGGTAAAAAAGTGGCGTTGGTAGGGGCAAGCGGGGGCGGTAAATCAACCCTGGTTCAGGTGTTGCTGGGGCTCTACCCTGCTACCCGGGGTGATGTGCGCTTTAATGGCGTCTCTGTACGTGAAATTGGTTATTCCAGAGTCAGGGAAAAGGTTGCAACGGTATTGCAACAGCCCGCGCTGTTCAATGGCACTGTGCGTGATAACTTAATGATGGGTCATGAACTTACCGATGAACAATGCTGGCAGGCGCTCAAGGTTGCGCAGCTTGATCACTTTGTAGAACAGGAACTGCCCGATCAATTAGATACCCTGGTGGGGCGCCAGGGGGTGCGGTTATCCGGTGGGCAGCGACAGCGCCTGGCGATTGCACGCATGGTGCTCAGTGATCCGGCGGTGGTGATTCTGGATGAAGCTACCTCTGCACTGGATACAGGTACTGAGGCCCGCTTGCATGAGGCGATGAAACGCTTTTTGCAAAATCGCACCACCATTATTGTGGCGCATAGGTTAAGTGCGGTAAAGCAGGCCGATGAAGTGTATGTGTTTGAAGATGGTCAAATAGCCGAGCAGGGCAGTCATGATGAGTTATTGCAGCAGCAGGGTCTTTACAAAAAACTGTATGGCTCTAATCAACTGGCTTGATTGCAAGCATTCACCCGTTCGCTCATGCTCCATTCAGCTTTGCTGTTGTAAAATAGTCTATTGTTAGGCTAATAGGACAGAATATGTTCTTAAAGGAGACGTGTTATGAATAAAAAATCAGTGGCCTATCTGACCATCCTGCTCAGTGGCACGGTACTGCTGAGTGGTTGTGCGCAATCTACGCTAACCGGCACCAGCTATAGCCGTGGAGAAGCCCGTCAGGCACAGTCAGTACAAACAGGCCGTGTTGAGTCCGTTGTGCCTATTATTATTGAAGGTCGCACCGATGGTGTAGTGGGTGCAGGTACCGGTGCTGTAGTCGGTGGCGTTTTGGGTCATCAGATAGGTGGTGGTACTGGCCAGCAATTGGCTACGGTACTGGGCGCTGTGGCTGGTGGTATTGCCGGACAGCGTGTTGAAGAAGCGACCAGCCGTCGTCAGGGTGTGGAAATCACCGTTCGTCTGGATAATGGCTCAGCCGTTTCTGTAGTGCAGGAAGTGGATCAGAACCAGGTATTCAGCCCCGGTGATCGTGTCCGCGTTCTGGGACAAGGCAGCACCATGCGGGTAACCTATTAAGTTATCCTCTCCTTGTAGGAGCTCGCTCTGCGAGCGAATCATCGCCCGGAGACCGGGCTCCTACAAGGGATTAATTCATTCGCCCGGAGACCAGGGGCCTACAAGGGATTAATTAATTCGCTCGGAGACCAGGGGCCTACAAGGAATTAATCATTCGCTCGGAGACCGAGCTCCTACAAAATTACCCTTGTAGGAGCCCTTGTTGGAGCCCACTCTGTGGGCGAAGATGCTCTTGTAGCGAATAGCGGGCGATAAATCTCTCTAGGTGATAAATTACTTATCCGGCGCGTGATAATACAAATACAGATCCACCAACAACTCCGGAATCTGCTCCGCCATCTCTTCGCTTAACGCACGATCCTGGCGAATCTCCAGAATTTCAGGGTCATCAAACAATTCAGACGCCACCATAATCGGCAACAGCATACCGGCTACAGTTTCCTCATCTTCGCCAAACCAGCTTTCTTCACGCATGAACACACCTTCCATAAAGGACTGTGCCCAGATGGTCAGTTCCGTGGTGTCTTCTTCGTCGTCTTCATCGGTATCCAGGGTTAGCTCACAGGGCAGCAGTGTTTCCTGATCGTTATACAGATCATGACCAATGGTGTGATTTAGCTTGCGCAACAGGCCAATAATATCTGTTTTCTGCGCTTCAGATTCCCAGTTGGGTTCCGAATCGAACAACAGATCCAGCCACTCCTGCTCAGGTACCTTTTCCGGGCTGATATTCACCGCACACAACAGACCGTGCGTTCCAATTAAATCCAAGGCATCCTCAGATACAGCGGATGAAAAAAGAAAGGCTTCTAGCTGGTCAAGTTCAGCTTCTGTGATCAAACCGGTGCTGGCTGCAGTCATGTGTATATCCCCGTTATCGTGTTGCGCTATTCTAACCTGTAAAGCGGCTCAGTTGATACGATTTCATCTCGCCAATCAGGGTTTACGCACAGCAATCTGTACTGCACGGCCACTGCGGATAGATTCAGAGGCGAGTAACTCAAAACCACACATCGTCAGCAGATCGCACAGGTCCTGACTATGATAGCGATTATGCTCCAGATAATGCTGAAACGTTGCCAGCAACTGCACATCGGTCAGTGTCGAGTCAGTTAATGAAGCACCCTTGAGTTCATGTGTCAGGTAGCTTTTCAGTGGCTGGCGCACCATATCCACCAGAATAAACACGCCACCAGGTTTTAGCCAATGGAACAGATTGCGAAACAGGCTGACAGGCTGATGCAACTCGTGAATCAACCGATTGGCAAGCGCCACATCCAGACTGTTGACTGCAAACAGTTCAGGCAGATCCGTATTCAGATCAGCGACCTTAATCTGAATGGCATCCGGCAACTTATCCACCTGATTGAGCATATAGGGTGCGCACTCAATACCGGTCAGCCTGGCATTGGGGTAGCGCTGCTGCAGATCCTTCAGAAACAGCCCCGGCCCACAGCCCAAATCGACCAGATGACACGTGGCTTCGGAGCTCAGATTGACATGCTGATTCCAGAATGCCTGAAAATGCGCATCATGATTGCGCTGATGGCTTTCCAGGGTACGCTTGGCGGCCAGAGCTCCATCGCCACCATGATGACGTTCAAGATAAGCCTGAGTGGTTTCGAGAGTGGACATGCGTTGTGATCCTGTCATCGCAAGAGCTGAAATAAACGCTAAGCTTAACGCTTGAGGGTAGGTGTTTCCAGTCTTAAACCCTGTCGCAATTGTGGGAAAGTTACATTAGACTCGATGCATCAGCATATGGATATAAGGACGGTCAGAGTGAGCACTCTGGAACAACAGCGACTTTGGTTGATTGAGCTACTGGCCTGGTGGGAAGGTCGGGTGAACACCTCCGACCTGGTGCGAGAGTTCAATATTTCCCGTCAGTCAGCCAGCAAGAGCATTAACCTCTACCTGACCCTTCAACCCGATAGCCTGACCTACAATACCCACCAAAAAGTCTATCAGCCAACCGCAACCTTCAAGCCTAACTACCTGAACAATGATGTGGCGGAATACCTGGAATGGGCAACCCGCCATAGCAGCACCCTGGGCCTGAATGTACCCCTCCCTTACGACGACGTCCCACTACCGCCGCGTCACATACAGCCCGAAATGATGCGCCAACTGGTCCAGGCAATACGCGAACATCGAGCCCTGGAAGTCGATTATGTCTCCCTCAGCAACCCCGACCGGGAAGGTCGAATCCTTGTCCCTCACAGTTTTGTAAAAACCGGCCTGCGCTGGCACCTGAGAGCCTGGTGTGAAAAAAGCCAGGAATACCGTGATTTTGTACTCAGTCGCTTCCGAGGTATACCCGATCTGGAGCAAGTATCGGATAAAACCGGCGAAGATGACCACGCCTGGCATACTCTGGCGGAGGTGATCTTCGCCCCCGATCAACGCCTGACACCCGCCCAGAAAGAGGTAATCGAAACCGATTACCAGATGCACAACGGCGAACTGCGCATCACCACCCGAGCCTGCCTGATTCAGTATCTGATCCAGGAAATGCAAGTGAATACCAAAATGCTGGACCCGGACCCCAAAGCGCAGCAGTTGGTGCTAGTCAACAAAGATGACATATCTGAGTGGCTTTTTTAGTGGTTGAGTTGCTGTTTGGCGAGTTTTGGTTGTGGGTGTGTAAAGGGAGTTAACTGGTTATTTGGACAGAGGTTGCGGGTGGGGAGGCAGCTGACTAGATTCAGTCTGTTAATACGATGTATCAGTGTAAAGATTGTTGGTAAATCAATATAAAGATGGAATAGCACGAATGGATGATTTATCCCCTTCAGACCTCAAAGTCATACTGCACTCAAAGCGTGCCAATATGTATTACCTAGAATATTGCCGTGTGATGCAAAAAAATGGTCGTGTGCTCTATCTTACGGAAGCACAGAAAGAAAACCTTTATTACAACATCCCTATAGCCAATACCACGGTGCTTTTACTGGGCAATGGCACCTCCATTACTCAAGCAGCCATGCGTATGTTGTCACAGGCAGGTGTGCTAGTTGGTTTTTGTGGTGGCGGCGGCACACCGTTGCATATGGCGACCGAAGTGGAATGGTTCACACCGCAAAGTGAATACCGCCCAACAGAGTACTTGCAAGGCTGGTTAAAATTCTGGTTCGATGATACGCAGCGTCTTGCTGCTGCCAAAACCTTGCAAGCAGCTCGACTCACATACCTGCAAAAAGTCTGGAGTAAAGATCGGGAATTTAAAGCTGAAGGAATCGATCTTAATCACACCAGCTTGCAAAGTGCCTTTGCTACCTTCGAAGCACGCACGGCCAAAGCAACCAGCAGCGGTGATTTACTGATGATTGAGGCCCAATTGACCAAGGTTTTGTACAAAACAATTTCTAATACAACAAAGCATCCTGACTTTTCGCGCCAGCACCAAGCCACCGACCGTGCTAATGCTTTTCTAAACCATGGCAACTATCTTGCCTACGGTCTGGCGGCTAGCTGTCTATGGGTGCTGGGTATTCCACATGGTTTTGCCGTGATGCATGGTAAAACACGGCGTGGTGCGCTGGTGTTTGATGTGGCTGATCTGATCAAAGATGCCATCGTGCTGCCTTGGGCATTTATTTGTGCCAAAGAAAAAGCCACTGAGCAAGAGTTCCGACAGCAGGTACTGCAAGCCTTTATTGATCATAAGGCACTGGATTTTATGTTTAACAGTGTAAAAGCCGTTGCTTTACAAGAGCTTTCCCCGCAGCAAATTGAGGAACAAGGGCTATGATGGTCACCTTTATTTCTCAGTGCGAGAAAAACGCCATCAAGAAAACCCGCCGCGTACTGGATGCCTTTGCGAACCGTATCGGTGATAACACTTGGCAAACTCTTATCACAGAAGATGGCTTGTTAACCGTCAAAAAAATGCTGCGGCAAACAGCCAGTAAAAGCACAGCCGTCAGCTGTCATTGGATACGCTCACGATCACGGAGCCAGTTGCTATGGATCGTGGGCAATAAAAAGCAATTTAATGCAGAAGGCCATGTGCCGGTGAACAGAACGGAGCAAGATTTACCCAGTAGTGACATTTCGAACAATTGGCGATATCTTCCCTTAATTCAAGCTTTCACTGGCTTAGCGGCCTTGTTGCATGACTGGGGTAAGGCCACCAAGCTCTTTCAGGATAAGCTAAATCCAAAATCAGAAAATAAATACAAAGGCGATCCACTACGTCACGAGTGGATTTCCAGCTTGCTGTTTATGGCATTGATTCGCACTTGTCAGCATCCTGATCAGGATCAGAGCTGGCTTGGCATTCTGTCTGAACAGGTATTGGATGAAGGTCAGCTTAAGAAAAACTTATCTGAACAAGCAAACCAATTTTTTCCCTTCAGTGAACTGCCTGATGCTGCCAGCTTGATACTCTGGCTGATTTTATCTCACCATCGTTTACCCAAACCAAAAGATAAAGCCGACTATGGTGACAAAACCAATAACACCCCGCAGCAACTACTGGCGCGAATCAGCCGTGATTGGGGTTATGAAAATTATTTTGATGACGCTGAGTTTCACCAACGTCTACCAGATTGCTTTATTTTTCCGCAAGGATTACTGAGTAGATCATCAGTCTGGATGAAGGAGTTAAGTAACCGTGCGCGGCAATTAAATGCACAGCTACCACTCTTTGCTTCTGCCGTAAAAGATGGCAGTTGGCGCACCATTGCTCACCATGCTCGTCTCTGTCTGATGCTGGGTGATCACTATTACTCATCTCAAAATGAAGATGGAAACTGGAAGTCACCGCTTGAGTTATATGCTAATACTGGTCGGGATCAGGATCAAAAGTTAAAACGGAAACAAAAACTGGACGAGCATCTCGTCAGGGTGGCGGAGGCAGCAGTCAAAGCTAGCAGCTACTTGCCTGATTTTGAAAGCAAGCCGCCTGTAGCGGAGAATGTGGCTGAGCTACATCCCAAAAAAGCACTGGCTTCAGAGCTTAAAAAGCAGTTTGGCTGGCAGGATGAAGCAGTCAGTAGCATCAAAAAATATCGCCTGCAAAATGATGATGCAGTCGCTGCCTACTTTATTGTCAATATGGCCAGTACCGGGCGCGGTAAGACCCTGGTGAATGCCAAAATCATGCAGGCTTTGTCAGAAGATCAGCAGAGTCTTCGTTATATCCTTGCATTGGGTTTGCGAACCCTTACCCTGCAAACAGGTGATGAATACCGTGAGCGCATCGGTCTAAGAGATGATGAGTTGGCAGTCTTGATTGGCTCAAAAGCAATTCTGGAGCTGCATCAGGGGTCAGCTGCTGCACATGAGAAAGAAGAACAGCGATCAGAAGATGAGGATATGGGTTCTGAATCCAGCCAGGCATTACTGGATGAGCAGGAGCAACTGGATTGGTGCGGTGATGATCTGCACTGGCAAAATCTGCTTCCAGAACAGGAACTGGTGACAGTATTAACAGGCCAGAAAGAGCGAGCACTGCTTTATGCACCTGTGCTGGCTTGTACTATCGACCATGTTATGGGGGCTACGGAAACTACGCGAGGCGGGCGTTATATTTTGCCCAGCCTGCGTTTAATGTCATCCGATCTTGTTATTGATGAAATTGATGACTTTACCGGTGAAGATCTGGTTGCCATTGGTCGTCTGATCTATTTAGCTGGAATGCTGGGAAGAAAAGTGATGATTTCTTCTGCGACTATCCCACCGGATTTAGCACTGGGTTATTTTTCCGCCTATCAAAAGGGTTGGGCCATCTTCGCTACAAGCCGTAATCAGGGCCAGCAAGTTGGTTGTGGTTGGATAGATGAGTTCAAAACCCAGTTGGTCACTATCTCTCCTGGTGATAATGCAACAGCCAGCTATCAGGCTGCTCATCAGGGTTTTGTTGAAAAACGAGTAGTAAAATTACGGAGTGAACCGGTCAAGCGCAGAGCCAGCATTCTCGCTTTGCCAGATAGAAACGGTGTTGAATCCTGTGAAAGTGGTTTTTTCTCAACGATTCAACGGGGCGTTCTGGAGCAGCACGTTCAGCACCATGTCCAGGATGAGAAAACTGGTTGCAAGGTCTCATTCGGTGTCGTCCGTTGCGCCAATATCACCCCCTGTATCGAGCTAACAAAATACCTACTTGATGCTGCGTGGCCAGATGATATTGAGATCCGCGTGATGGCTTATCACAGCCAGCAAGTATTGCTCTTGCGTCATGCACAGGAGCGGCACCTGGATCAGGTATTAAAGCGCAAAGTTTCAGTTAATGACCCCAAAGTTGGTGCTTTTTATAACCCGTTAATACGCCAGCATCTGGATAGCACTCATCGTCAGAATTTAATCTTTATCCTTGTTGCCACTCCCGTTGAGGAAGTAGGGCGTGACCATGATTTTGACTGGGCAGTGGTTGAGCCCTCTTCTTATCGCTCCATCATTCAGCTTGCGGGTCGAGTACGACGCCACCGAAATGCGCCAGATAATAAATCCCACAATATGGCATTGCTGCAATACAACCTGAAGGGCTATCGAGGCGAAAAAAAGGATGTGTTCAGCCGCCCAGGGTATGAGCAAAATACTTGGCAGTTGAGTCCCTCTAAAAGTTTGAATGATGTTCTGGATAACAATGCCCTGCAAAGAGGCGTTGATGCAGTGCCACGTATTCTGAAAGATGGCTCCGCACCTTCAAAACGGCTGGCGGCACTGGAGCATTTTGCTATTAGCCGCACGTTGGGCTGCCATTTTTTGACAGGTGAAGCGGAAGGTGAGTATCCAGCTTGCAGCCCGAAAAGTATCTGGGGCTACACCGATGATTATTGGTGGATGACCGCCCTACCGCAGCAGTTTAACCGCTTTCGTAACAGTGATCCGGGCCTGAACCTTTATCTGGTCATCAGTGATCGGAAAGCTCCAGTATTTAAAACTTATGACTCACGAAGTGGCTGGGTGCCGGTTGAGGTGGGTCATGCTATCAAGCATCAATCACTCAGCCCTGAGCGCAGTGCTCGTTTATGGTTAGCACGGGATTATAGAGCGCTGGTAATGGAGCAGAGTGATCTGAGAAATGAAGACCTAGAGCGCACCTCTAAAATTCTGGGAGAGCTCAGCTTAAGCCACTACCGTGAAAGTGATTGCTTTACCTACAACGATCAACTTGGGCTGGTAAAAGATAAAAGGTGACTGTCCGGATGGACAGTCACCTGCTGCCTGCGTGGCAGTGAAGTGAACAACAAAAGCATAATTTTCTAAGCCGCCTATGTGGCGGGTTGGCAATTCTAGCAGTGTGAAACTCACAAGTCAGTCATGTCAGCCCAATAAATAATTAACAAAAAAAGTATAATGGTTTAAAATATTTTGCGGGTCGTCTAATCTACTGAGCAGGACAAGGAAACAGGAGAAAATAATGTCAGATCCAGCAATAGAGCAGTTCTTCCACGAGCGAAAAGAGGCATGGCTCAAGAAAAACCTGAAAGCAACTATGAGTGAGATGGAGGTTCGAGCTAAACAGTTGGAGTGTGACCAGTTTTTTGAGCTAAAAAACTGGTTGCCAGATGCCGCACAACGCATTGAAAGTAGAGCTTTAGCCAGTCATCCAAGTAAATTCAGCCATCCAAGCACCGGGGTTGGAAAGAAAAATAAAGCCAATGGTACTTATGTTACCCCCATTTTATTTTTAGGCCATCGTAGCCCAGACGGTTTCTTGCGAACAGGGAATGTCACTTGTGCAGAGGTGGATTCAGTTGGCAATGCCGCAGAACTTGATGTTGAAGATTTTTTACGTCTGAAACTCAGTGATGGTATTACGCTCCTTGACCATATCGAGCAAAAAACAGCCTCTGCGCAAGCGCTACTTCGTTTAGATGGTTATGATTTTGAGCAGTTAAGAACAAGTTTTTTAGTGGTCAAAAGTCCACCAAAAAATATTGTTACCAACTCGAAAATCAAACAGGTGTATTTTTTGGTCGGTGAAGGTGAATATCATCAACTTTCTATCCTCACTCATTCTGCTTATCTATTCGAACAACGCAGACGTATTGACGCTATTCGCTTCTCTGAGCAGGCAAAAGAAGCCAGGGAAAAACGTCGCAACAATCAATTAGGTGAGAACTACCAAGAAATTTATCATCTGACAACGATTGGCTATGGCGGAACGAAGCCAGCCAATATCAGTGTTCTGAATAACCAGAATGCTGGCAAAGCACATCTATTGCTTTCGATGCCACCAGAGCTTTCTCCTCGAAACGTCCAATTGCCTACCCGTAATTTCTTTGGTGAAGCTCTTTACCCCAAACAGCTGCAGGTGACCTTTCAGGCTTTCCATCGACTATTAAGTACTGGTCACAACAATGTAAATATCCGCAAAGGCCGCGATTACCGTATTCAGGAATACCTCGACCAGCTGATTCTTAAAATGTGGCAGGTACGCAAAGCCTTTGTTGAACAAGAATACAGCCGCCCAGAAGGCCTTCCCGCTTATCAGAAAATCTGGTTGTTCCCAGAGCATGAGCAGGAGCGTGCGGATAATCAAGCATGGCTTGCTGAACTGATCCAAGACGCGACCCGTTACTTTAATGTCAGCTATAAGCGTGTTCTTGGCAGCACTGCTTTTGTTCTGGGTGACACAGAGCATTTTGCCTTTGCTGAGGTTATCGAACAGAACAAGGAGGCTCTGTTATGAGTGTTCGTCGTCTTTTGGTACTGCCGCACCTGAAAATTCACAACGCCAATGCATTATCCAGCCCATTTACCATTGGCTTTCCCGCCATGACTGCCTGGCTCGGATTTGTTCATGCCTTGCAGCGCAAACTGAATGCAGCAGGTTACCCATCACTGGATTTGGTTGCTACTGGGGTGATAAGCCACCAATGCAATTTGCAAACCTTTCAGGGGCCGGGTGATTTTGTGCACTCCATTATTGGCACTGGCAACCCTCTGGATAAAGAGGGCAATCGCTCTGCTTTTATCGAAGAAGCCCGCTGCCATCTAGATGTTTCCCTTTTGATCGAATATCAGGCTGATGAGGAAACACAACAATTGATGCGCCAGCCGGACTTTATTGAAGTTATCAGTCATCAGCTCATGCGGATGAAAGTCGCCGGTGGTGACTTGCAAGCTTTTGAGCTTCCGCTACTACAGGTGCTGGATGACAGTGATGAAGTTGCACAAGGCAAAGTAATGCGCTCTCTTATGCCTGGTTTTGCTCTGATTGAGCGACGGGAGCTGATGCAGCAGGCGATGGAGCAGGGAGCTGATGCTCTGGATGCGCTGCTGGAATACCTGACTATTCACCATCACTGTACAGAAGATAACGATGGCAATGTCATCTGGAAAAGCCAGAGGAAAGTTGACGGTGACGGTGATAAACCAGGGTGGATTGTGCCTATAGCGACGGGTTTTCAGGGGATTAGTGAGCTGGGTGAAGCCAAAAACCAGCGTGACCCCAATATTCCGCATCGTTTTGCCGAGAGTATCGTGACCTTGGGTGAGTTCCGAATGGCACACAGAATCAAACAGTTGGATGAAGTGCTTTGGCGTTACCACACCGACCTCAACAAAAACCTTTACCTGTGCCAGCAGGCACAAACTGAAAGCAAAGAAACTGCTAACGATGGCTTTTACTAAGCCAGATCAAAAAGGAAATGGAGAAAACTCATGGCTAAGAATGTCGATATTGTTTCTGTACTGGCTTTTGAAAAAAAACTGGTTCCGTCAGATGCTTATTTTTATGGCACTACCTGGGACCAAAAAGAGACAGCCAGTCCTTTGGAGTTAATAGAAAAATCGGTTCGGGGTACTATTTCTAATCGCCTCAAAGCCACGGTAAAAAGTGACCCGGCCAAGCTGAATGCCGAAGTTGAAAAGCCGAACCTGCAAACCATTGATGCCTGCGCACTAGGTGCAGAACAGGATACTCTGAAGCACCAATTCACTCTCAAGGTTTTGGGTGGTGTGGAAAATCCATCAGCCTGTAACAATGCCAACTTCAAACAAAGTTATCACAAGGCAGCCACCGACTACATTCAGCGGGAAGGCTTCACCGAGCTAGGGCGTCGTTATGCTCACAATATTGCCAATGCACGCTTTCTATGGCGTAACCGTGTAGGTGCAGAGCAGATCGAGGTGCAGGTGAAAGTAATGAACCAAGGTCAGAATGATCAGTGGTCTTTTAACGCTAAAGATTTCAGCACCCGTAATTTTGAACAGCAAAATGAGAAGGTCAATGCCCTGGGTAGCAAGATTGCCAGTGCATTAGCCAGCGGTGATAGCGCATTGATGTTACAAGTGACCACCTACGCACAACTGGGCAAAGCACAAGAAGTCTATCCCAGTGAAGAGTTAGTGCTGGATAAAGGTAAGAGCAAAAAGAGCAAGGTGTTGTATCAAGTGAAAGGCCATGCTGCCATGCACTCACAAAAAATTGGTAATGCCCTGCGCTCAATTGATACTTGGTATCCAGACTATTCTGATACGACAAAAAGTGCTGGTGCGATTGCAATTGAGCCGTACGGAGCTGTTACCAATCTCGGTAAAGCCTACCGCACCCCGAAAGAAAGTCAGGATTTTTATACCCATTTTGATGCTTGGGCGCGCGGTTCAAAGTTGGAAAAAATTGAAGATGAACATTACCTGATGGCAGTTTTGGTACGTGGTGGTGTTTTCGGCGGAAGTGATAAATAGGAGCTGTTATGAACGTCTACCAGGACATTACACTGCTACCAGATGCCGATATTGCAGCAGGATTTCTCTGGCAAAAGCTGTACCAACAGGTCCATATCGCCTTGGTTGAGCACAAGGTGGGTGATAACCAGAGTACGATAGCCATTAGCTTTCCTGAGTATGGCCAGAAAGGCTTTCCTCTGGGAAGCAAGCTGCGGTTATTTGCTCCCGAGCAAGCACAGTTGGAAAAGCTCAACATAGCAGGCTACCTGTCGCGGCTGTTGGACTATGTTCATCTGAAATCTATCCAACCCGTACCTTCGTCAACAACTGGTTATGCCAGTTTTGTACGCCATCATGCTAAAGGCCATGCACGGATTGAAAAAGATGAACGGGAAAAAGCAGAGTTGTGGGCCAGGAAGTCTGGAAAATCACTGGAGGAGTGCCTTGAAACCTTGGCTAAAACCAGACCGCAAGCTGACAACAAGCTGCCCTTTATCTGGATGGAAAGCCAGGAAACCAAAAAGCGTGATGCAGCTTTAGATGGAAAATTTCCATTATTTATCAGTATGATAGAGTATAAAGTGGACCGCACGGGAAAGTTGAACTGTTACGGCCTTAGCTATCCACAGTACCCTGTAGCGCTACCCCAGTTTTGAGAAAAATAACCAAAAAATTGCTCTTTAAAAAATAGGAATAAAAATCAATAAGTTGCAGCCTGGTGTTTTGAGAAAGGGTAAAACAGTCTTTTTCTCATAACCTCATGTTGTAACTTCTTTTTTTGCTGTTATTCTATTGCTCACCGCCACGCAGGCGGCTTAGAAAGATATGTGTCGAGCTGAGAAAATTGATTATATGCTCACCGCCACGCAGGCGGCTTAGAAAACCAGGTGGTAATACGGCATGCCGTCAGTGCCGCTCACCGCCACGCAGGCGGCTTAGAAATGTCTCTGTTGTTCCTGGATTATTGCTTGCTGGCTCACCGCCACGCAGGCGGCTTAGAAATATAAATAAAAAGGGGCCGAAGCCCCCTCTTAGCTCACCGCCACGCAGGCGGCTTAGAAAGCTAACAGTCACAATAGGGTAGCCTTTGTATCGCTCACCGCCACGCAGGCGGCTTAGAAATTCTTGGGATTGATTGGAATCAGTTCAATCGGGCTCACCGCCACGCAGGCGGCTTAGAAATCGGTGCGCAGAAACCCAACTAGCTTCGCGGCGCTCACCGCCACGCAGGCGGCTTAGAAATAAACACTGACGAGCTAAGGATTGAGTACCCAGCTCACCGCCACGCAGGCGGCTTAGAAACTATTAAAAAACGCGCACGCGCGCGCGAAAAGGCTCACCGCCACGCAGGCGGCTTAGAAAGCACCTGGCAGGGCAGACGACATGCCTGAAGCGCTCACCGCCACGCAGGCGGCTTAGAAATGATTGGCGACGTGTTGCCTATATGCAGACTGGCTCACCGCCACGCAGGCGGCTTAGAAATACATCGAACAACATCCTGTTCAAATAGAATGGCTCACCGCCACGCAGGCGGCTTAGAAAAGATGGTTCTACCAGGTTGTCCTGCCAGATGGGCTCACCGCCACGCAGGCGGCTTAGAAATTGCTCTGGCCTTGCAGGTAATGCAGGTCACGGCTCACCGCCACGCAGGCGGCTTAGAAACTTACAGGGCTCTGTCGTTTACATCGCTGGTGGCTCACCGCCACGCAGGCGGCTTAGAAATGAATATCAGAAATCATATTAGTTAGGTTTTGGCTCACCGCCACGCAGGCGGCTTAGAAAAGGATCGTAGTTAAGCGGATCAGCATCATCAAGCTCACCGCCACGCAGGCGGCTTAGAAAAACATCGGCATCCAGACAATGCAGGCTGACATGCTCACCGCCACGCAGGCGGCTTAGAAATGCACGCTGTATGCCTATCCAGTTAACATGATGCTCACCGCCACGCAGGCGGCTTAGAAATGCTGAAGAAACCATCAAAACCATTACTGATGGCTCACCGCCACGCAGGCGGCTTAGAAATCAATATAATAAATAGAGCTAATAACAGAGCTGCTCACCGCCACGCAGGCGGCTTAGAAATGCCCTTTTGGCAGATCAATTCCCGTCTTTACGCTCACCGCCACGCAGGCGGCTTAGAAAACACCGTACCAAACATACAGACCTGACCATTAGCTCACCGCCACGCAGGCGGCTTAGAAACTTTGAAAAATGGACCGAGAACAGCCTTGTTTGCTCACCGCCACGCAGGCGGCTTAGAAAAATTTGTGCAAGTCAGGACGTTTGACATAAGGGCTCACCGCCACGCAGGCGGCTTAGAAATGGTGAATGTTGTGCTGCTGTCAAAACAGTTAGCTCACCGCCACGCAGGCGGCTTAGAAAAGTTGTTATTTGCAAAAGCCGATTTATCAAAAGCTCACCGCCACGCAGGCGGCTTAGAAATACATCGTCCAGTACCTGAGCATTGTTTTCAAGCTCACCGCCACGCAGGCGGCTTAGAAATGCTGATGGGTGAGTTCAACAGCCGCCCTGCTGCTCACCGCCACGCAGGCGGCTTAGAAATTGATCACGCGGCCTGTGGTTTTGCAGCGCTTGCTCACCGCCACGCAGGCGGCTTAGAAATGCAGGCGCAAGACGACGATGGCGGGTGCGTTGCTCACCGCCACGCAGGCGGCTTAGAAAGTGCCTTAAAGCAGGGCGGCCAATAGTTACAAGCTCACCGCCACGCAGGCGGCTTAGAAACTGACTTAACGCCTGATGATGTTGAATATAAAGCTCACCGCCACGCAGGCGGCTTAGAAATGATCACCCCACTAGCTATGATTTAAAGTCTCGCTCACCGCCACGCAGGCGGCTTAGAAATACTCAATGTCTCCAGTTATAAGTTCTGGTCCGCTCACCGCCACGCAGGCGGCTTAGAAATCACTGAAGTTTGCACTTCCTTTTTTTATCATGCTCACCGCCACGCAGGCGGCTTAGAAATTTAAATAATGGACCGAGAACAGCCTTGTTTTGCTCACCGCCACGCAGGCGGCTTAGAAAGATTACAACGCATGTAATTGATAAATCGACTAGCTCACCGCCACGCAGGCGGCTTAGAAAGGCAACAGTGCCATTTTCGGGGCATGATAAAGGCTCACCGCCACGCAGGCGGCTTAGAAAGGAGTAGCTGGGCGCTGGAATCTGAACAGACAGCTCACCGCCACGCAGGCGGCTTAGAAAATCACAGAGTGCCCTCCATGTGCTTTTGTTGAGCTCACCGCCACGCAGGCGGCTTAGAAACATTAGTTAGTTTCGCGTTTGCATCAACATCGGCTCACCGCCACGCAGGCGGCTTAGAAATGGTCATAATCCTGTTGGCTAGTACGTATCCCGCTCACCGCCACGCAGGCGGCTTAGAAAGAGGTAATGAGATACCGCAGCATAAGTATTGAGCTCACCGCCACGCAGGCGGCTTAGAAAATGCGCGCCATCTTGGCCCCCGGGTACTGTTTGCTCACCGCCACGCAGGCGGCTTAGAAATGACACGGGAGCTGCAGGCACTAAAAGAAGGTGCTCACCGCCACGCAGGCGGCTTAGAAATGAAAATAATGATTCAAAAGCTGGATTGGCTAGCTCACCGCCACGCAGGCGGCTTAGAAAACCAGGGGGAAAAGTGGAAAATGAAGTTGAAAGCTCACCGCCACGCAGGCGGCTTAGAAAAATTGAAATGCTTAGTAGCATTAAGCTTATCAGCTCACCGCCACGCAGGCGGCTTAGAAATGGCAGATATTCAAGAGGATTTCGATTCCGGTGCTCACCGCCACGCAGGCGGCTTAGAAATCAACGGCAGCAGTAACAGCACCTACTATCAAGCTCACCGCCACGCAGGCGGCTTAGAAATCGCTCAGTGCTGTCCAGATCCCGGACCTCTAGCTCACCGCCACGCAGGCGGCTTAGAAATTAGTGTTGTAACCCCGCCGCTTGGCTAGGATGCTCACCGCCACGCAGGCGGCTTAGAAAAATCACTTACCCCATAAACATTCACACCGCGGGCTCACCGCCACGCAGGCGGCTTAGAAATGCATGTAGTCCCGGTCTTGTAGGCCCATTCTGCTCACCGCCACGCAGGCGGCTTAGAAAAGCAATGATTGATGCAGTGATCAAAAGAACATGCTCACCGCCACGCAGGCGGCTTAGAAATAATTGCGGGATATACCTGATCAGCAAAAGCAGCTCACCGCCACGCAGGCGGCTTAGAAAATCATGCCCTGTGCTTTTAGTTTCTCGATACCGCTCACCGCCACGCAGGCGGCTTAGAAAAATCAGATCTTTCTCAAGTGTGCGCATTCTCAGCTCACCGCCACGCAGGCGGCTTAGAAAAATACCGGGCGGTGATCGCTACCTGACACCATGCTCACCGCCACGCAGGCGGCTTAGAAATGACACGGGAGCTGCAGGCACTAAAAGAAGGTGCTCACCGCCACGCAGGCGGCTTAGAAATGTATCCAGACGGTTACCAGCGCCAGGCGATCGCTCACCGCCACGCAGGCGGCATAGAAACTCAAGCGCTGATAGCAGCGCCGAAGGCTCAGGCTCACCGCCACGCAGGCGGCTTAGAAATATCAGGGTTACGTAGCTTTGATGATTAACGTGCTCACCGCCACGCAGGCGGCTTAGAAATACCTGAAAGCCGTATTCAATGAGCTGATCAAGCTCACCGCCACGCAGGCGGCTTAGAAAAACACGCTAAATCACGAACTCGCCTACCTGAAGCTCACCGCCACGCAGGCGGCTTAGAAAGATCCGGGCGTGATGTAACTCCAAACACGCTAGCTCACCGCCACGCAGGCGGCTTAGAAAATTACCTTTAATTGGGATGGTGCTTCTGTTGTGCTCACCGCCACGCAGGCGGCTTAGAAAACCCCGCGCCTGTTCAACCGCTTTTGAAAGCCGCTCACCGCCACGCAGGCGGCTTAGAAAAATGCGGCAAGCCTCTCGCTCCAGCGACCACTGCTCACCGCCACGCAGGCGGCTTAGAAAAAAACCATGATCACGCTGGTGCCTATTAGTAAGCTCACCGCCACGCAGGCGGCTTAGAAATGATACCAATCCTGTAAAGCTTGTTCCAATTCGCTCACCGCCACGCAGGCGGCTTAGAAAAATCAGAACCGGCTACAGGTGTGTTTGTTTCTGCTCACCGCCACGCAGGCGGCTTAGAAAAAGCTGTTAACACTGAACCGCCGAGGGTCCATGCTCACCGCCACGCAGGCGGCTTAGAAATTCAACAGCAGGTCCGAACTCAGGTTCATCAGGCTCACCGCCACGCAGGCGGCTTAGAAAGTAATTAATTACATCTGCACCAGGCTCCATGTGCTCACCGCCACGCAGGCGGCTTAGAAATCACTGGCGCCAGCCAGCGCACAAAACAAAAGGCTCACCGCCACGCAGGCGGCTTAGAAAAAGCTGTTAACACTGAACCGCCGAGGGTCCATGCTCACCGCCACGCAGGCGGCTTAGAAATGGCAGTGGCAAGGGCGTTGGTTTTGTTATCCGCTCACCGCCACGCAGGCGGCTCAGAAATGAACAGGGTGCCGGTCAGAAAATGAGCTTCCGTTCACTGCCGTATAGGCAGCTCAGAAATACAAGGGACGAGCTACGACAACAGAATTCAAGTTCACTGCCGTATAGGCAGCTAAGAAATGCATCCGGTACCATCGGCCCTGTGCCATATAGTTCACTGCCGCATAGGCAGCTCAGATAAAGTAGAATCTTCTAATCTGTTAATGGCCAACTAAACTGAGCTTCCCCCAATAAAACGGACGGTTTAATTAAGAGGCGTACTTAGCCTCGTATTCCACTGGACTGATATAGCCCAGATAAGAATGCCGTCTGCGCCTGTTATAGAAGACTTCAATGTATTCAAACAGGCTTTTCTTTGCTTCATCTCTCGACCGATAGTCCTCGTCGTAGACCAGTTCCGTTTTCAGCGTTCCGAAGAAGCTCTCTGCCACAGCGTTATCGAGACATTCCCCTTTCCGGCTCATGCTGCAAAGTAGTTTGTTTTCCTTTAGTAGCCGCTGGTAGCTGCCCGAGGCATAGGTGCTTCCCTGGTCCGAATGGACGATAACTGAGTCTACCTTACCTCGACGCCAGACAGCCATCGTCAGGGCATCCTGGACAAGCTGAGCGTTATTCTTGTCTCCCATTGCCCACCCCAGCACCTGGCGTGAATACAACTCAATCACCACGGCCAAATACAGCCAGCCTTGACGCGTAGGAATGAACGTCGTGTCCGTCACCCAGGCTTTATCGGGTAAATCGACATCGAACTCACGCTTGAGCCTGTCTGGCGCTGGCTGCATAGTATTCTTTGAGTCGGTAGTGATTACAAATCGGCGTGCCATTTTCGACTGGATGTTATTCTCTCGCATCAGTCTGGCTACACGCTTTTCACTCACCGCTTCACCCGATTCCAAAAGGTCTCGGTGAATACGGGGTGAACCGTAGATCCCACGGCTGGCCTTGTGGAACAGTGATATCTTCGTCACCAACTTCCGGTTCTGCTTGGCACGGTCGCTCTCTGGCCGGTTGCGCCAGTCATAGTAACCACTGGGTGATACCTCCAGGGCCTGACAGAGGCGAATAACGCTGTGATCTTTGCTGTGCTCACCAATGAATGCGTACTTCACTTGAATTCCTTCGCAAAGTACGCCGCGGCCTTTTTTATGATTTCCAGCTCCTCCTTCAGCCGCTCATTCTCCCGCCGCAGAGTGGTTAACTCACTCTGATTCTCTTTCTTGGGGCGGCCTCTGTTTCCTGAGAAAGCCTGTTCAGCCTGGCTTTGAAGCTGCTCCTTCCACTTGTAGAGCTGGTTTCGGCGAATCCCAAGCTCCATGGCAATCTCGGCAGCTGGCCTTCCAGACTCTTCCATCATCCGGATGGCCTCTTGCTTGAATTCCTTGGTATAGGTTTTATACGGCTTACGTTTCATAATCATGTTGAACACTCCTTAGCCAGCATTGTCGCTGATTTAAAGTGTCCGTTAAACTAGGGGAGGTTCAAACTGACCCACCTCTGGCCATTAATTTTGACCCAGCCTCAGGGTAGCTTTGGCCACCAAAACCAGTACTTTTTCCTGATCATTATGAACAAGGGGAAAGGGTTTTGAAGGAGAGGGGTATAATTCATAAAATCAAAGCACTATACGATAACGGCCAGAGGCTTTCGGTCCGGACCATCAGCAAACAGCTATCTATCTCTCGTAGTAATGTGCGTATTAAGCTTGAGCAATAAGTCGAGAGGTGGCGGGCCAAATCAAGTTGGCTGACCCCTTGATGGGAGAGCAGCAACAGAATCTGTGTTGCGCTTTAGCCTTCGTCTGAATAAACACACACATTCCAATCGGCTGCCAGGCCATCTTCAGCCAGGCAGTAGCGTTCGAAAAAGTTGCTGATTTCATCGCGTTGGCAGTGGGTTTCGAAGCTTGGCATGTCTTTCCAGATTTCATGAAATACGATGGGGAAGCTGGTACCTTCAGCAAATGCGCTGTGGATCTGGCGTGTGACGATGTATTGAATACAGCCATCTTCCCTTAGGGTGTTGGGTTCAAGGGATTGCAGTACCTGGAAAAGCTCGGTTTCTTTTCCAGGTTTAGGCAGGAATTGAGCGGTGCAATAGACTTTGGATGACATGTGTGGGCCTCAGCTCGAATAAAACAGGCTCCGATCTTATCGTTGAACTAGATATATTCCAAGAGTTTGGAGCATTCAAGCCTCTAGCTGTTTCTGATAAAACACCAAATCCAGCCAGCGATCAAACTTGTAGCCAACCTGGGGCAGTCTGCCGGTTTCTTGGAATCCTAGTGCCTGGTGTAATGCGATGCTGGCGGCATTGTCGGCATCGATAGCACCGATCATGCAGTGGTATTGCTGCGATTGGGCACGTTCTATCAGTGCGAGCAGCAGTACTTTGCCGATACCCCGACCACGATAGTCAGGGTGCAGATAAATGGAGTGTTCTACGGTGGTATTAAAAGCGGGGAAGGGGCGGAAGCGACCATAGCTGGCAAACCCCATTAGCTGTCCGTGTTCATCAAGTGCTCCGATCACCGGCAGGTTGAGTTGTTGTTTATCGGCAAACCAGCGATCGATGGTTTGTCGGTCTCGGGGTTGGTATTCGTAGAGGGCGGTGGTGTGGAGTATGGCATCGTTGAAGATGTCTAGAATGGCGTCACCCTGTTGCTGGTTCTCGCAGTCGATTAAGTGCATGGCGGTTGATCACGGGTTGCTTAGTGGGTAGATGGGGCGGCAAATGCCTGCCGTTTTCCTGCAAAATGGGCAATTGCTGACATCTTGGTGCGGGTTATCATAAGACAACTTATTGTTTTTGTGTAAGCGTTTTTTTATTGGTCTGGGTTTTGCTTTTAACTCTGCTGTAGAGGATAGAACAGTCCGAAGAGGAGGAGTGAAAGATGAAAATCGATCTGGATCAGGTGAAAGCCTACAGGGTATTACATCCGGACACTAGCATGCGGGTGAATAAAACAACACCATCAGGTGGTTTTGGTGATCTGCTTGAGCGGCTGTTGCACCAGCCCTCATCATCTAATACGCAGGCGTCGGTTGGTTTGTCAGAAGAAGAAACCGAGTCGAAGACTTCAACAGAGACTGAGGTAACCGCAGAGCAACAGCGTGAAGCTGTTCGCAATCAGTTGCTGGCAATGCTGGATATGACGCCGGCTGAGCGTATACGTTTTGCCTATTTACAATCGAAGGGGTTAACCGAGGAAGATCTGGCTAATATGTCGCCTGAGGAGCGTGAGAAAATTGAACAAGAGATACAGGATGAGCTGGAAAATAAACTGGGTGGTGTGGCTGATAGTGAGGATGAAAATACCACTGGCTGACCGGGTTATACGGATTCACGGATGACAAGCTGCGGGGGTTCGCGGATAATACCCGCCCATGACAAATCACTCCGCACTTTTTGAATCTGCCCGAAAAAATCTGATTGAGGTGTTTGGCTTCAGCCAGTTCCGTACCCCTCAGGAAGAAGTGGTCAGTACCCTGCTGTCTGGCCAGGATGCACTGGTTGTTATGCCGACAGGCGGGGGGAAATCTCTGTGTTATCAGTTGCCCTCCCTGGTTCGCAGTGGTACCGGGGTGGTGATTTCACCGCTGATCGCGCTGATGCAGGATCAGGTGAGCGCTTTGTCTCAGTTGGGGATTCGGGCAGGTTGTCTCAACTCATCTATTGCCTTTGAACAACTGCAGCAGACAGAGCAACAGTTGCTGACCGGGCAGCTGGATCTGTTGTATGTCGCTCCTGAGCGCCTGTTGCAGCCGCGGACCCTGTCGCTGTTGCAGCGTACTGAAATTGCACTGTTTGCCATAGATGAAGCCCATTGTGTGTCTCAGTGGGGGCATGATTTTCGCCCTGAATACATGCAGCTCGGCCAATTGGCGGAGCTGTTTCCCGGTGTGCCTCGTGTTGCGTTAACGGCCACCGCTGACGCTCGTACACGTGACGAAATTGTCAAACGTCTGGCGTTGATCAACGCTCGTCTTTTTGTTCAGGGGTTTGACCGACCTAATATTCGTTACCGTATTGGCCAGAAGGAAAAAGCCCGCGAGCAATTGCTGCGTTTTATCCGTACTGAGCATGAGCAGGATGTTGGTGTCGTTTACTGTCTGTCACGCAAACGGGTTGAAGAAACTGCCGCTTTTTTGTGTGATAAGGGCTTTAATGCCTTGCCATATCATGCGGGATTGTCGGCGGATCTGCGTCAGCATCATCAGCATCGTTTTCTGACTGAAGAATCGATCATTATGGTGGCGACTATTGCTTTTGGTATGGGCATCGATAAACCCAATGTGCGCTTTGTGGCACATCTGGATCTGCCGCGTTCGATTGAAGCCTATTATCAGGAAACCGGGCGTGCCGGTCGTGATGGACTCCCGGCCGATGCCTGGATGGTGTATGGGTTGCAGGATGTGCTGTTTCTGCGGCAGATGCTGGAAAATTCTCAGGCTGAAGACCGCTATAAACAGGTTGAACGTCAGAAGCTGGAGGCGATGCTGGGGTTGTGCGAGATCACCACTTGTCGACGTCAGGTGTTACTCGGTTATTTTGGCGAGCCGGATCATCCGCCTTGTGGTAACTGCGACACCTGCCTTGAACCGGTACCTGTCTGGGATGCGACCGACGCCGCTCGCAAGGCGCTGTCAGCGGTTTATCGTAGTGGTCAGCGCTTTGGTGTTAATCATGTGGTGGATATATTACTAGGGCAGGAGACGGATAAAGTTCGTCAGAATCAGCATCAGCGCATAAGCACCTGGGGGATAGGTAAAGAGCTGGATCGTAATCAGTGGCGCTCGGTGTTTCGCCAACTGGTAGCACGAGGCTTACTGAATGTGGATGCCGAAGGGCATGGCGTGCTGTTGCTGAATGATCGCTGCCGTGGATTGCTACGGGGTGAAGAAACTATTGAACTGCGTAAAGATCCCCGTATTCCCTCCGGCAAAGGCAAGACCGATTTCCGTACGGCGGCACGCCGTGATCGCGCAAATCCGGCCATGCGCCGCCTGGAACCGGCTGAAGAGAATCTCTGGGAAGATTTGCGAGCCCTGCGAAAACGTTTAGCTCAGACGCAGGATGTCCCGCCTTATGTTATTTTTCATGATGCAACACTAATGGAAATGGTGATCTATCGTCCCCGGACGGAACAGCAGATGCGTAGTCTGAGTGGCATAGGTGAGCGTAAATTCGATCTGTATGGTGAGGCTTTTCTATCGTTGATTGAGGAGCATCAAACGGCGCCGGGTACCTGGGTCAGGCCAGTATGATGTCACGGGCTGTAAATGGACGTTAGTTTACTGGCGCTGTTTGTTAGTGCCTTTATTTCGGCGACCTTGCTGCCGGGCGGCTCTGAAGCACTGCTGGCCTGGATGGTGCATCAGGGGGAGTATTCACTCACGCCTTTGATTCTGAGTGCAACGGTCGGAAATCTGCTGGGCAGCCTGGTGACCTTTGCCATGGGTACGTTGCTGCGAACCCGCTATCCGCTGAAAACCCTGGAGAAGTCGCAGCATCAGTATGCACGGCGCTGGATTGAACGTTATGGTGCACTGGCATTGCTGATGGCCTGGTTGCCGATTATTGGTGATCCGCTATGTTTTGTCGCCGGTTGGCTGGGCGTTCGCTTCAGTTTAAGTGTAGTGACTATCGCACTGGGAAAGCTGTTGCGCTATCTTGTTGTTGCAGGCATTTTTATGTGAGTTTTTTGCCAAGGTGGATAGTTACCCATGACCCGGCGTACGTTCTTCAGTTTATTGCGAACACTGTTGCTGACTTTGTTGGTGATGGTGTTGCTGCTGAATGTGTGGTTCTCGCAAACGCGTCAGGAAAACTGGCAAACGCCCGCCTCTGTGTGGATCTACCCCATCAATGCTGATGGGGCAACGACTACGCAGGCTTGGATAGACACGCTGTCTGATGCAAGCTTTGATGATATGGAAGCATTTTTTCAGCGTGAATCGCGCCGTTATCGTCTGGGGTTGGAGCAGCCGATACAGGTGAATCTGGCCACGCAACTGGATGCCTTACCTCCAGATATTCCTCAGGATCCCAGTATTGTTGATGCAGTGATTTGGGCGTTAAAAATGCGCTTCTGGGTGTGGCGTCATGATGATTCGGTTCGGGAACCCCATGCCATTCGGATCTTCATTCGTTTTTATGCTCAGGATAATCCCGGACCCATGCAGCATTCACTGGGTCTGCAGAAAGGCTTGATTGGTCTGGTTAACGGCTACGCCGGAGCAGCACATGCCGGGCGTAATAACCTGGTGGCCGCTCATGAGCTGCTGCATACACTGGGGGCCACCGACAAATATGATATGGATACCCTGGAACCGCTATGGCCCGATGGTTATGCAGACCCGACTCAGTATCCGCTCTACCCCCAGACCCGTGCCGAAATCATGAGCGGTCGCCTGCAAGTCTCACCCGGCTGGCTGATGCTACCACCGAGCCTGGATCATGCCGTGATCGGTCCGGCTACAGCAATTGAGATTAACTGGCTAGCCGTGCATGATGAATAAGAATCATTTTCTTGTACTTTATAATATCCTGTGCTTTAGTCGTATAGGCAAGGCGTTTACTATGTAAATAACGGAATAAAAATAATAGTTATAGGGGTAAAACCATGTTAAGTCGTGTTGCTAAACCCTTCGTGCGCTTAGTAGAGCGCTATCTTCCTGATCCATACATCTTTGTGTTGCTGCTGACACTGGTTGCCTTTGTTGCAGCCATGTTGGTTGAAAGTAAAACACCGTTGGAAGTGGTGCAATTCTGGGGTAATGGTTTCTGGGGGCTGCTGGCTTTTTCCATGCAGATGCTGTTGGTGTTGCTGACAGGCTTCATGCTGGCCAGTACGCCGTTAATCAAGGCGGGCTTAGTCAGAATTGCCAGGTACGCGCATTCGCCCAGTCAGGCAATTATTCTGGTGACACTGGTGTCCTTGGCAGCGAGTTGGATCAACTGGGGGTTCGGCCTGGTCATTGGTGCACTGTTTGCCCGTCAGCTTGCACGTGTTATCCGAATGGACTACCGCCTGTTAGTGGCTAGCGCATACTCGGGGTTCATTGTCTGGCATGGTGGGCTTGCGGGGTCGGTACCACTGACGATCGCTACACCGGGTCATTTTACTGAAAATCAGATCGGTGTGATTGGCACGGGAGACACTATTTTTGCCTTTTTTAATTTGGCTATAGTGATTACCTTATTCGTGGTTGTGCCGTTGGTGAATCGCTTGATGATGCCGGATGAAAAAGACAGCGTATATATAGACCCTGCCAAGCTGGAAGATGAGGTCGAACTGAATACCGAAATTACGCGACCAGCTGAGCATTTAGAAAATAGCCGCACCTTAGCCTGGCTGGTTGGATTCGGGGGTATTGCCTGGTTAGTACAGTATTTTGTCAACAGCGGCACCTTGAACCTGAATGTGGTCAACTTTGCCTTTCTGTTTCTAGCCATCATTCTGCATCAGACACCTCGACGTTTACTGAACTGTCTACAGGAAGCGATCAAAGGGGGGGCCGGTATAGTCATTCAGTTCCCTTTCTATGCCGGTATTATGGCGATTATGGTGCAATCTGGATTGGCGCAGACCATTTCATCGGGTTTTGTCGCCATTGCCACAGAGACCAGCTTGCCCTTCTGGACGTTTATCAGCGCTGGGTTGCTGAATATCTTTGTGCCATCCGGTGGTGGTCAGTGGGCAGTTCAGGCACCGGTGATGTTACCCGCTGCAGAAGCGCTGGGAGCTGATGTAGCCAGAGTTGCGATGGCTGTGGCCTGGGGAGATGCCTGGACTAACCTGTTACAGCCTTTCTGGGCATTGCCCATGTTGGCTATTGCGGGACTCAAGGCAAAGGATATCATGGGATTTTGCCTGGTTCAGTTATTCATTACTGGGGTGATCATCAGTGTAGGTCTGGTGTATTTCTAAACTAATGTAAGAGCCCGCCTGTGGGAGCCCGCTCCGCGGGCGAAAGCGGGTTCGCTCACAGGGTGAGCTCCTACAGAATGTTGAAACGTCACTTGCACAGTAGTGGCAAGTAATTATCTGCGTCGGTATTTGATACATGTCGATTCTTTGACTCCTCACACTAAACAGAAGGCGAGTTGATTTCCCCAGAAAATAATCACAGTGGTGGGGAGGGGGGCAAGTAATATTGACGTACCAAAACAAGGGTGATAGTTTTATCCGCTTGGACGCTCAACCATGTCACTCCAAAATGTGCTTGTAAAGGAAATACCATGGCTCATTTTTCGCAACAACCTCGCCTGTTGTCAATCGACAGCCCCTTAGGCCAAGATACCTTGCTGCTGACGCGCATTGAAGGTGAAGAGGCGCTCTCCAGTCTGTTTTCCTTTGAGATCGAGATGTACTCGACTCGCCAATCGATTTTGCCTGCTGAGATTGTCGGAAAGAACGTCACCCTCAAACTGATGCAAGCGGATGATCAGGGCCTCAAAACTGACTCACATACGGTGATTAACGGTTTTGTACGCCAGTTTCGGGGTGAAGGCAGTCAGCTGCAAGACTTACGCTGTTACTCGGCAGAAGTCGTGCCCTGGTTATGGTTTTTAACCCAAACCAGTGACTCCAAAGTCTTTCAGCACAAAAATATCCGCCAGATTGCCAGCGAGGTGTTTGCCGATAACGGTTTCAGTGATTTTGAATTTCGCTTGATCGGTCAGCACCCTGTCCGTGATTACTGTGTGCAGTATCAGGAAAGTGATTTCACCTTTTTATCCCGTCTGTTTGAAGAAGAGGGCATCTACTACTTCTTCAAGCACAGCCAAGGCCAGCATATCCTCGTGCTGGCAGACCATAGCAGTGCCCCGGAAACCTGTGAAGAAAGCTCCGTCACCTACCGCACCGGCTCCTTAAGTGCGCACTCTATACATAGCTGGTCACACCAGCACAGCTTTCGTACCGGACGCTACGCCAAACGCGATTACGACTTCAAAAAACCATCCGATGTGATGCAAACCGGTATCAAGGGTGATATGGACGTACCGGGTATCGGACGCTATGAGCAATATCTTTACCCGGGCCGTTATTACAACAAAGGCTTGGCTGAGAACCTCACACGCCTGCGTATCGAACACGACGAAGCGCTGCATGATCAGGTGTTGGGCAAAAGTACCTGCCGCACTTTCCGCACAGGCCACACCTTTGATCTATCCCGACACGATGACAACCCCGGTGAACTCGATACCTATCTGTTGGTGAGTATCCAGCACGACGCCGCAGATTACAGCTACACCAGTCGCGATGAAGAAACACGCCATTACGAAAACTGTTTTGTGTGCATGCCCGCCTCACGCGTCTACCGACCGCCACTAAAAACCGGTTGGCCCAAAATGCTCGGCCCACAGCACGCCAGGGTGGTAGGCCCTCCAGGTGAAGAGATCTACACCGATGCGTTCGGTCGGGTCAAAGTTCAGTTCCCCTGGGATCGTTACGGCGAATATAACGAGAATAGCTCCTGCTGGGTCCGTGTCAGTCATCAATGGGCCGGTAAAAACTGGGGCTCGATTTACATACCCCGTATCGGTCAAGAAGTCATTGTCGACTTCTACGATGGCAACCCCGATCGCCCCATTATCACCGGTCGGGTCTACAACGCCGAACAGATGCCGCCCTGGAACCTGCCCGCCAACAAAACCCAAAGTGGTGTCCTCACTCGATCCAGTAAAGGGGGTACGGCGGATAATGCCAACTGTATTCGCTTTGAAGACCTGAAAGGCGAAGAACAACTCTTTATCCACGCCGAAAAGAACCAGGATATCGAAGTCGAGAACGATGAAACCCATTGGGTCGGTCGCGACCGGGAAAAAACCATCGATCGGGATGAAACGGTCGTCGTTAGACATGACCGTACCGAAGACGTCGGCAATAACGAAACCATCAGCATCGTCAACAACCGTAAAGAAACCGTGGGTGGTAACGAAAAGGTCTCGATTGCCAAAAACCACACTCATAGCATCGGCAAAACCGAGATCAAAAGTGTCGGTTTAGCCCGCATTCAAGCGGTGGGCCTGAATGAAACCCTCACCGTGGGCGGCATGCAGCAAAGCCTTGTCGGCATATCTCGAATCCAACGCGTGGGCATCAAAGACAGCTTAAAAGTCGGTAAGACCCTGAGCATCGAAGCGGGTGAAACCATCGAGCTGGTCTGCGGTGCCTCCAAAATCGTGCTAACGCCCAGTGCCATCCACCTCGACAGCCCCACCATTCATATTCTGGGTGACAGTGCGGTGAATATCGATGGTAGCTCAGTGAATATCAACTGCGGAGCGGCGTCAGGGGCTAGCCCTGAAGGGCCGGATGAACCAGATACTGCGTCACTACTATCCAACGTTACCCCCGTCATGGCCGCCGGGTTGGCGATGTTCAGTGGAAAAGAAGTCGGCGGTAGTGTGCCCGAGGCATCTGCTGCCCAGTTGGAATCCGAAGAAGGTATTACACGCAAAGAACGCTATGAGATGCGCAAGGAGCTGATTAGCACCACAGCTGATATTCCCGAACTGACCAATGCCCGTGAGCGTCTAGATTTTAATAATGATAACATCATACGGGCTGAAGCCGCTCAGTATGTCTACGCTCACGATGCCTATTATCGTGGTGAATCAGATGTATTACCTGAACCCCCTGAAGGCCTTAGGGCTCTTGGTGCTGATGAGCTAATAGAAAAAGGCTTGGAACCAAGCGATTTTTTAAATGATGAAACCGGCTTTGGTGCCGCTCTATTTGAGTCTGATATCACTGGCGAAACCATGTTGACCTTTAGGGGGACAACCTCAGGTGTAGACTGGAAAAATAACGCTCAGCAGGGCCTAGGGATTGAATCTGAGCAATATACGCAGGCGATAAGGTTGAGTAGGCATGTTGATGAAGCTTTAGATGGGGATTTTGTGAATGTTGGTCATTCTTTAGGAGGTGGATTAGCGAGTGCAGCAGTAGGGGTGACGGGAGCTCAAGGCTATACCTTTAACTCAGCAGGTCTGCACCCTAAAACGCTTTCACGGGAGTTGGAAAACGGTGCTTTATCTTTTGAAGAAACGAGAGCTTTAATACAATCCCAGGCCGTTAGGGGTGAAGTATTGACTTTAGCACAAAGTACAGGTGTAAAAGCCTTAGTCACAGGTCTTGCCGCCAAGGTGGCAGGCCCTGTAGGAGCTTTTATAACGGGAATGGGCTTTGCCGGACTAAACTGGTTGCCTAAAGCATCCGGTAGCTTGTCGACTTTACCTAGCGTAAAAGGGGGAAATCCGTTGGCTCGACATGGAATGGATCAAGTTGTACAAGGGATAGAAGCACAAAAGCAAGAAGATATTCAAACCATTTCCAACCATGCCAAAGGAATGTTATGACCGGTGATATACAACAGCGCACACTTTGGACCCTAATGTCCTTAGGTCTCACTATACTTTTAACCGGATGCTTACAGGTAGGAACAGCTATGAACAACAAACAATTTCCAGCGGATCAATATTTTGATGAACCGATGGTAGCATTTCTAAATGCAGTTAAACGAAACGATCGTCAGCAAGCACAGTCGGTACGTGATCAAGGGCTTGATTTGAATATCAATGGTCGTGAAGGCATCACACCACTGATGTGGATCATTATGCAATGGGATCTTCAAGCGACGGAGTTGATGTTGCAGTTGGGTGCGGATCCAAATTTTCCAGTTAAGTATTCAAATAGGCTGGTTGGTGTCACTTATAGTCAACCACTGGCCATAATTGCTGGTGGTAATAATACCGCTTTACTGAAATTGTTGTTGCAGTATGGTGCAGATCCTAATTCTACAAATGCAACAAATCAGCGTCCTTTATTCAAAGCTATAAGCCAGGATAACTGGGAGCATTTTGAAATTCTGCTAGCGGCCGGTGCTGATATGGATGCAGTGGATAATTCAGGTGCTAATGCTGCTTTACATGCTGTTTACGTTAGTAGATACGCATTTGCTTTGGAATTAATACAACGAGGATCTGCACCAAACTTAATCTCGAGTACAGGAGGCTCTATAGCCACTAATTTATATAAGGTAGAATCTGATTCGCGTATGCAGTTTGGACCACTGCTAGAACAGATTAAAGCCCTTCTAATCGAAAAAGGCATCCCTTATCCACCGCCAACCCCAGCCGAGCAGCGTGAAATCCGAGCAAGGCTGCAGACGCAATAAAAAGCATACAATGGATAGTTATAGTTGATGAAACCAACGCAAATGGACATAACTGACACCAAAGAGCAGAGCATTAGAGATCGATTGATGCGTATGGCCTGTTTAATCTGATAGGCTTGCTCTTTGTGCTTATCTTTATGGCGGCTTGTATTGATCAAGGAGGGTTAATGCAGCACAAGCTGACCTCCCTCCGACCTGGTTCGGTCACATGAGTGTTGCGGTTATTATCTGAATTCAGGAAACGTTCCTTGTTGAATGGCTTTCATGCTGAAAGTTTATTCATAACAGTCTGGTTATATCAAGAAGGCTGAGCTTCCCCCAATAAAACGGACGGTTTAATTAAGAGGCGTACTTAGCCTCGTATTCCACTGGACTGATATAGCCCAGATAAGAATGCCGTCTGCGCCTGTTATAGAAGACTTCAATGTATTCAAACAGGCTTTTCTTTGCTTCATCTCTCGACCGATAGTCCTCGTCGTAGACCAGTTCCGTTTTCAGCGTTCCGAAGAAGCTCTCTGCCACAGCGTTATCGAGACATTCCCCTTTCCGGCTCATGCTGCAAAGTAGTTTGTTTTCCTTTAGTAGCCGCTGGTAGCTGCCCGAGGCATAGGTGCTTCCCTGGTCCGAATGGACGATAACTGAGTCTACCTTACCTCGACGCCAGACAGCCATCGTCAGGGCATCCTGGACAAGCTGAGCGTTATTCTTGTCTCCCATTGCCCACCCCAGCACCTGGCGTGAATACAACTCAATCACCACGGCCAAATACAGCCAGCCTTGACGCGTAGGAATGAACGTCGTGTCCGTCACCCAGGCTTTATCGGGTAAATCGACATCGAACTCACGCTTGAGCCTGTCTGGCGCTGGCTGCATAGTATTCTTTGAGTCGGTAGTGATTACAAATCGGCGTGCCATTTTCGACTGGATGTTATTCTCTCGCATCAGTCTGGCTACACGCTTTTCACTCACCGCTTCACCCGATTCCAAAAGGTCTCGGTGAATACGGGGTGAACCGTAGATCCCACGGCTGGCCTTGTGGAACAGTGATATCTTCGTCACCAACTTCCGGTTCTGCTTGGCACGGTCGCTCTCTGGCCGGTTGCGCCAGTCATAGTAACCACTGGGTGATACCTCCAGGGCCTGACAGAGGCGAATAACGCTGTGATCTTTGCTGTGCTCACCAATGAATGCGTACTTCACTTGAATTCCTTCGCAAAGTACGCCGCGGCCTTTTTTATGATTTCCAGCTCCTCCTTCAGCCGCTCATTCTCCCGCCGCAGAGTGGTTAACTCACTCTGATTCTCTTTCTTGGGGCGGCCTCTGTTTCCTGAGAAAGCCTGTTCAGCCTGGCTTTGAAGCTGCTCCTTCCACTTGTAGAGCTGGTTTCGGCGAATCCCAAGCTCCATGGCAATCTCGGCAGCTGGCCTTCCAGACTCTTCCATCATCCGGATGGCCTCTTGCTTGAATTCCTTGGTATAGGTTTTATACGGCTTACGTTTCATAATCATGTTGAACACTCCTTAGCCAGCATTGTCGCTGATTTAAAGTGTCCGTTAAACTAGGGGAGGTTCAAGAAGACCCCTTGAACACTTGAACACGTTTGGCAATTTCGTGCGCCCAAAAGATGTGCCCAAGTCTCTGGATACGCAGCCACATGTCCTAAAGCTCAGAGGTCAAAAAAATAGAAAATCACACCCAAAAATATGACCACTATCGTAATCCATATATTCCTTTTGGATTGAATCGCTACTCGATTTTTTTCTTGATCTCCATACCCTGACAAATCGAATATAAATAGCTCAGATACATACGCCAAAAACAACAAACATAAAAAACCAAAAAGTAAGATAATTGCTATTTGCAACCCCTTTGTCATGAAAAGGAATAGCAAAGCAAACAAGCCAATAGAAGCACCAAAATAGGCAAGGAGTTTTGTAAAATCATGTCGTCGAAACTGCTTTTCACCACAATATCGACAAGTAAATGGAAAACTCCTACTGGCAAAAACAGATTTGAAAAAAGCTGTTTTTGCTCCACAGCCTGGACATTTTTTTCTTATCATTCTAAATCCACCCCTAATGCCCCTTGCACCAACTCAGAGGTATCAAGAAAATCACCTCCAGCCTCCGAAGCCCTCAACGCTCCTCCTGTAATCGCCATTACATTTAACCCCATTCCAATCGCTCCTCCAGTACCCACTATCGTGGCGACCGTAGCTCTTCCTGCAATTTGCGATTGAATAACAGGATCATTCATAACCACCTGAGTCGCCAACTTGTTTGCCATATCAACTTGCTTCGCGACTTCAGGATCGTTGTTGCAATCATGGAGAGCCCTACCTATGCGCCTTGAATTTTCGACATTTTGAGCACAAGCCGTAGAGAAACCTTCACATACGACACTCCCACCAGTAACCGCTGTTCGAACAACATCCTTAGGATAACTAATGGCGCCCTTTACAAAGGCTTTTGTCTGAGCCCACCACCCTGTATCTCTCTTTTGTACAGAAGAATAATTCCCTAACTCGGGATCCAACCCCAACGGATCCACCCACCCCGTCGGGTTGGCTACATACGCATAACTATTTAATCCCCCCGCCAATCCAATCGGATCTTGGGTGATATACCGCCCTTGTTTGGAATCATAGTAGCGATAGCGGTTGTAGTACAGCCCGGTTTCTTCATCCTGCCATTGCCCCTGAAAACGTATCGGTTGTTGTAGGTTCGGCACCGTGCGTTCGTCTTTGATGGCTGCCCAGTCATCGGGTTCTGCGCTCCAGAGGAGGTGGCCGTCTTCGTCGATCAGTTTGGTCGGGGTGCCGAGGTGGTCGGTGATGAAGGCGCTGTATCGGGAGGTGTCGATGTTTTCCTGTATCAGTTGCTCGAGTGTGATGCCTTGGGCTTCCAGTGCATTCACACCCAATTCATCCACCCGAAACAACGGCACAAAGGTGCCGGGTTCGTAGAACACCGTGGTGCGTTGCTCGCCGTCGTCTTCGTGAACGAGTTGATCTCCGTTCCAACCGAAGCGGGTCATGTGTACGGGGCTACGGTCGGGGATGACTTGCTTGCAAATACGACGTGAGAGAGCATCGTAAACATAATAGATGCGCAAGTTCGGAAAGCCCGGTTGTTGGCGTTCTACATAAGAGAGCCTGTTCAGTGCGTCATAGTGGTAGCGCTGTTCGTCGTGGTGTGTGCGTTTTTTAATCAGGTTGCCGGCCGCATCGTAACTTAATTCGGCGTCTTTGTGTTGGGTGACCCGGTTGTTGTGCCACTGGGCTTGTTGCGCTGACGTGCCATAGCCGATGCGATTGCCTTCGGTGTCCAGGGCGTAGTGGTGTGATGTAACCGCACCGCGTTGATTGAGCTGGCTGGCGGTTAAACGCCCTGCCGGATCGTATTCAAAGGTCTGAGCAAGCTGAGTGAGCAGGGGATGCCCGGGTGCTGACGCAGGTGTTGACTGGGTGATGCCGGTTAAGCGGTAACGGGCATCGTAGTGGTATTGATTGATCTGAATCGGATCGCTGTGGTCAGACAGGGGGTGTGTACCCCCCAGGTAGATATCGCGTTGTGCTTCCAGTAAACCTACTGGGCTGTAACGCCGTTCCCGGGTGAGCAGGGGGGCCGCCTGATCTCTGACCTGGATCTGGCGTTTCTGTTCACGATGCAGGGCATCGGGTTCAATAGAGAATTCCAGGGTACCCAGGCGTAATGCGAGTAGATGCCCACTGCCATACGTGAGCCAGCCCATGGGATGCTCACCCTGTTGGGTTAGCGTGGGTAGGCCCTGCGAGTTGTATTCGGTTTGATTATGCCACTCCCAGACAACCTCTTTAACCGGTATAGGGGGCAGGAATGGGTCGCATGCCGGTGGCTCGGCTTCAGCACGTTGCAGTGCGAGGTGCGCGTTTTTATGCCATTGCTGTTCAATCAGGAGCGCCCCGGAGGGATCGTAAGTCCATTCAACCCGCGCATAAATATTATCCGCCTGGACCAGGCGACCGACAGCATCGTAACGGAAGTGCTCCACCTGTTCGGGTGTCATTTCAGTAGCAGGCAGTTCACGGGTCAGCAAACGGCCGAGGGCATCATAATGCAAGGTCGTGGATTGCGTTTCGCCATTGACCACTTCCTGCTGCTGGATCAGATCTCCGCGCAGGTTATAGGTATACATCCGTTCACGGCCATCAAAGCCGACCTCGCGCACCACCCGGTCCAGGGTGTCATACTCAAACGCATAGGTCGCGCCATTGGCGTTGGTGATCTCAATCGGACGACCGGCCAGGTCATAACGATAACGGCGGGTATGTCCATTGGCATCGGTCTCGGCGATGACCTGGCCTTTAACATCGTAGCGCAGTGACTGGAACACCCCGTTGGCATCGCGGGCTTCACTCAATAAGCCCTCGTCATTGTAGGTGTAGTGCAACTGACTGCGATCCGGCAAGATGACGGCGGTGCGTTGGCCAACAGCGTTGTATTCGAACCGGGTGACCTGCTCCAGCGGATCAGTGACTCGAATCAGTTGCCCGAAGGCATCGTATTCGTAACGGGTGGTCTGATCAGAGCAGTCGGTGACACTGGCCAGCTGGCCCAAGTCTGTCCAGGTATAGTGGTGCGTTGCGCCTTCTGGATCAATGCGTCGTGTGGGTCTGTCCGGTAAGCTCGGATAATCATACTCAATCTGCGAGGTGTGCTGAAGAGCATCAGTGATGGCAGAGATATTGCCCTGATCATCATATTGAAACTGATGGGTTGCACCATCAGGAGCTTGGGTCTGTGTCAGACGTCCATTGGCATCCCGTTGGTAGCGGTAGTGCTGTTTATCCGGTAGAGAAACATAAATCAGCTGACCGTAGCCATCACGTTGATAACTGGTGACGCCACCCAATGGGTCGATCTCAGATAACCGCTGGCCCTGTTTATTGTAGCTGTAGTGAATTTCACTACCGTCCGCGCGGTGATGTGCACTCCAGCGTAGATTAGGGCCGCTGCCGGTAAAGGCATAACGCTCCTCACGTCCGAGATTATCGGTGACACGGGTGAAGGTGTCTTGATAATCATATGTGCGTGTTAGGCCGTCTTCTTCAATCTGTTTGAGTACCTTGCCTTGCGGGGTGTGCTCGGTCCATTCGTAGTGCATGGTGCGACGGCCCGGCTGGGTGTAACCGGTTAGTATATGCTGAGTCCATTGATACTCAATTACGATTCGATGGGTACGATCGCGGGCAGCGATTAAATCACCCGTGGCGTTGTAGTCAAATTGAACCAGTTGGCAGGCAGCTTCGCCATCGACATCGACCGCATTTAAGCGCACCTTGGGGTCGTCAGGTTCGGGGTTGGCAGCCACTTGATAATGAAACTGGTAGCGTCGGCCAGCACTGTCAATCACCTGCTGAATCAGACCGGCGGCATCACGTTCATAGGTGGTGCCGTAACCCTGTTGGGTATATTCAGCGGCTAGCTGCCAATCCAGTGCACAGGGTTTAAGCAGATAGACACGCTGGCCGGTGGATACGAAGTAGAGATTTTCATCAAGAGTTTCAGATTCAGGTAGACCGTTAAACGCGGGGTGCTGGCTTGGATGTGGGTTTGTGGACTGTGTGGGTTGTTGATCGGATAGGTCTTGAACACCGCCACGGGCCAACCAAAATTGTTCAGAATCTGAATAGACCACAGCACCGGGGGCTAATTCTGAAAAGCGAATCCGCCGACCATGGGCATCATGCAAGATCAATTGATTAACTGGCTGATTCGTGACTTCGGTGCTGTGCTCTAATGCGAAGTCGTCAAACTCGGCTAACGCATCCGTGGCGTCTGTTCCATTAGACTCCGGTGTTTCTATAGGCTCGAGGGTTAAACGCAAGTTGTTGCCCGTGACTGACCAGCCTTGCCCTAGTATACCGATGTTGGCATTGCTGGAAACATAACCACGGCTAAAAACAAACGGAGCCGGTGCTGGCAACGCAAAGTCAGTGGTGGCGGGCAGTAACTTGGAGCCGAGAATCGGGTTAACCGGATTGCCACAATTGGGGGAGCAGGGCGCAATTTGGTCAGCTTCGCCTTCACCTGAACTAGCGGCTGCGCCATCACCGATCAGCACAGACCCCAGTCCACCGATAATCACCCCGCCATGGGCGGTGGAATCGGTCATACGTGCTGCAGGGCGGCCATTGATAAACACCGTGGCAGAACCACTGACAAGGGTATCCGGAGGGCCATTGCACACCAGGCTATCACCCACACGCCCAGCCGGTTGATTGCCTATAAAAACATCGCTAGAACCACTGGAAATGGGGCCGCCAACATGCGGGGTTTTACCGGTAACGGCAGGACAGCTGTGGTTGTCGCCTAAACGTGCAGAGGGCTTGCCCATAAAACACTCCTTGTTGAATGACACCCATGCTGATGATTTACATGAGACAGCCTACTCCCTGATGACTGCGAACGAACTATAACGCGATTTGGGAAGTTTGCCAAATGCTAACCCAGGGTTTAGATCAAGTTGGCTGACCCCTTGAAGACAGGGTTTAGATCAAGTTGGCTGACCCCTTGAAGACCGACCCCTTGAAGACCCCTTGAACCGTTGTTTGGAGATATTTCTATTGTTTTTTTGAATTCAGGTTTACTATTTAAGGGAGGCCTTAAGGGTTTTATAAGGCCTGAATTCAGATAATAACCGCAACACTCATGTAATGGGCCAGGTCGGAGAGAGGCCAGCTACCGAAATGTGGTAGCCTTATTTTTCGACCAAAAAAAATGAGATCTACACATGAGTTATCGGCAGCTGACCGAGGGACAACGATACCAGATTTCGTCGTTTCTCTCACAAGATTTTTCACAGCGAGAGATTGCAAGAAAACTAAACATTGCACCTTCGACCGTTAATCGAGAGTTGCGACGTAACAGAGATGAAGCAGGTCAATATGACCCCGATAGAGCTCAACAGTACTCATTATTTCGCCGTTTAAAGCCAAAAGCTAAGCGAATATGTGAGAACACAAAGAATGCCGTTGATTTCATGCTCGAACTTGACTGGAGTCCTGAACAGATATCGGCTATTTGCATTAGGATTGGCTACACCGTCAGTCACGAGTGGATCTATAGCTATGTACTGGCTGATTTCAATGAGGGTGGCGCTTTGTTTACCCATCTGAGACATCGGTTAAAACGTTATAAAAAGCGGCTTCACAAGCAGCGGGGCCGTATCCTGGGTAGGCGCTCAATACACGATAGACCTCGGATTATTGATGATCGAGGCCGCTATGGTGACTGGGAAATAGACACGGTCATTGGCAAACAAGGAACGGGGGCTATCGTGACTATTTTAGAGCGAAAAAGCCGCTTTTATTTAGTTAGGAAAGTGACTAGTAAACGTGCTGATGCGGTGGCTGCAGCAACGATAGATATGCTACAGCCTTTTAAAGCTTTGGTTCACAGCATTACCGCCGACAACGGCTTAGAATTCGCTGATCATAAACGCATTGCTCGTGAACTGGATACTGATGTTTACTTTGCAGATCCCTATGCGTCTTATCAGCGTGGCGCAAACGAAAATGCAAATGGACTATTGCGTCAATACATACCCAAGGGCACGGATTTGCGGACTGTAACCCAAGCCCTGATTGCAAAGGTTCAAGTAAGGCTAAATCTGCGTCCCAGGAAAATACTGGGATTCATTCAACCAGACGTAATTTTTAAAGAGCAATTGCGACAGAATATGAGCGGGTGTTGCAGTTAATAGTTGAATTCAGGAGGAAATTTATACAAGGTTAGCTTATGAATATATCGTTATCTCTTCGCGCTCGTATCTTCCTGATCGTGCTGCTGGCAGTCATTGGAATTGCCGTACTTACGGTGACCTCATTACTCTCCACCAAACGTGATCTCACTCAAGGCCGTATACAAGTGATAGAGTCGATTGTGGAATCGGCTTATAGTATTGTGGAGCACTATTATACACTTGAAAAAAACGGCGTGATGACGCGCCAGGAAGCACAGAATGCGGCTGGCGAAATGCTCGTTGCTGGACGTTATGGCGGCGAGGATGGTAAGGCTGAATATGTCTATGCCTGGACACTAGAGGGTGTGGGTGTTGCGCATGTTAATCCCGCTTTCATCGGCAAAAATATGCTCAATGAAATTCGTGATGGAGAAGGCCGTTATATCCTTAAAGAGATAGTAGCTGGCCTGAGAACGCAGCCTTCCGGGGCATTTTTGGACTCTGGGTTCGTTCGTCCCGGTGGTACTGTTCTGGTGGATAAGTTACTTTATTCAAAAACATTTCAGCCTTGGGGATGGTTTATTGGCACCGGCATTTATATGGATGATCTGGCCGCCGACCTGCGACAGCAACTACTTAAAGATGGTTTGGTAGCACTGTTTATTTTGCTGGTCATTGGCGTTTCCGGCTACCTGATTGCCCTGAGTATTTTGCGACAAGTGGGTGGTGAACCTGCGCTGGCTATTGATCTGATGTCCAGAGCGGCTAAGGGTGATCTGACTATACATATAGATAACGCGCCTCAGGGTAGTTTACTGGCCGGGCTTGAATCGATGGTTTCATCTATCCGTGCCACCGTGATCGAAATTCGTAATGAATCAAAAAATGTTCACAATAATGCCAATACCATCAATCAGGCCTCAGCCGATGTCGCACAGGCGGCTAATGATGAGTCGGAAGCGATCACCTCCATGGCTGCGGCTATTGAAGAGATGACGGTGAGCATCAGTCATATTTCTGAGAGCGCAAAAGAGACTGAAGAGAACTCACGTTTTGCTGCCAAAATGGCGCAGCAAGGGGTGACGCAGGTTAGCTCGGCCAGCAATGAGATCAATAAAATTGCTGACATGGTCAAGGTGGCTTCCAGCAAAGTGGGAGAATTGAATGCCAATGCCAGCCAAATATCATCCATTGCCAGCGTGATTCGCGAAATTGCCGAACAAACTAATCTGTTGGCGTTGAATGCGGCTATTGAGGCCGCGCGTGCCGGTGATCAGGGGCGTGGTTTTGCTGTCGTTGCTGATGAAGTGAGAACGCTGGCAGCACGTACGGCTACGGCAACCAGCGATATTGAGAAAATGATTGAAGGTGTGTTGACGGGTACCGCACAGGTGGTTGAAACTATGGAGACCGCTTTGCCCCAGGTAGAGGCCGGTGTCGTGGCGACAGAGTCTGCAACGGCGCTATTAGCGCAGATCAGGCAGGGTGCTGAATCGACATTGGTGAGTGTCACGGGTGTGGCGAATTCGACCCAGGAACAGACACTTGCAAGTAGCAGTATTGCTGAAAAAGTTGATCAGATTGCCCAGATGATGGAGATCACCAGCGGTGCCATGCACTCTACCGCAGAAAGTGCCAAAGAGTTGAATCATATCGCTTCAGAATTGAATACGATGGTGAGCCGCTTCAAGTGTTGATGGTTGAGGTTATGTAAATAGATGCGGTTAATTCGACAGCAGGCTATACTATTGCCCCTTTGTCGAAGTCGAATTAACCCGTTTGCGGAATCTCCATGACCAGCTGCTCAGAAACCCAGGACAAAAAACTCAAAACCCGTCAGAACAAGTTGCAAAAACGTTTGCGACGGGAAATGGGACAGGCCATTGAAGCCTTCAATATGATTGAAGACGGTGACAAGGTCATGGTGTGTTTATCCGGCGGGAAGGATTCATTCGTGATGCTCGATATCCTGATGAATCTGCAGAAGAGTGCGCCGATTGCCTTTGAGCTGGTGGCTGTTAACCTGGACCAGAAACAACCGGGCTTTCCGGAACATGTCTTGCCACATTACCTGACCGAGTTGGGTGTGCCTTTCCATATTGTCGAGCGCGATACCTATTCGGTGGTGAAGTCGGTGGTACCGGAAGGTAAAACTACCTGTGCACTTTGCTCCCGCTTGCGTCGGGGCACCTTGTACGGTTTTGCTGAGCAGATCGGGGCTAACAAGATTGCCTTGGGGCATCATCGCGATGATATTCTGGAAACCTTCTTTCTGAATATGTTTTACGGCGGCAAACTCAAGTCCATGCCACCTAAACTGGTATCCGATGATGGCAAAAATATGGTCATTCGTCCGCTGGCTTATGCGCGTGAGAAAGATATTGCTGCCTACGCCGAACTGCGTGGCTTTCCAATTATTCCGTGTAATCTGTGTGGCTCACAGGAAAATCTGCAGCGTCAGGTGATCAAGGAGATGTTGCAGGGTTGGGATAAAAGCCACCCTGGTCGCATTGAAACCATGTTTCGTTCTTTGTGCAACGTGGTGCCATCACACCTGGCCGATGCGGAGCTCTTTGATTTCAAAAATCTGCAATTGGGGTATGCTCACGGCATCATGGATGACGCAGAGGACTCATCAGAGCTGCCCAGCCACCCGAAGGCGGCTGTACAGGTGATGGAGCGGATCGATATTCTGTCTTTATGATGGATTAGTCGACGTTATGGTAGATGTTCTGCACATCGTCCAGGTCATTCAGTAGATCGATAAAGCGCTCGAACATCGGCTGGTCTTCTTCGCTGATCTCGGTGGTGGTCTGTGCCAGGAACTGGATGGCATCCACTTCGTAATCGATTTCGCCGAAGGCGGCCGCGAGTGCCTGTTTGGCATTCGAGTATTCGGTGTGCGGTGCAAAGATGGTGATCATGCCGTCTTCATTCTCGATGTCGGTAACATCGACATCGGCCATCATTAGCGCTTCGAGTACAGCTTCTTCATCATCACCTTTAAATGCCAGAATGGCACAGTGATCGAACATGTGGCTGACGCTGCCTTGTGTACCGATTTTACACTTGGTCTTGGTAAAACAGTGACGTACATCACCGAAGGTGCGGTTAGGGTTGTCGGTCAGACATTCTACGATCACCATGCAGTTGCCTGGACCAAAGCCTTCGTAGCGGGCTACTGAGAAATCTTCACCGCCAGCACCTTTAGCTTTGTCGAGTGCTTTATCGATAACATGAGCGGGCACCTGATCCTTTTTGGCACGTTCTATCATGCCACGCAGGGCAAGGTTACCGGCGGGATCTGTACCGCCTGATTTGGCGCAGACATAGATCTCACGAGCGTATTTACTGTAGACCTTGGTTTTTTGATCGGCCGTTTTGGCCATGGATTCTTTGCGGTTCTGATAAGCGCGACCCATGCGGAGAGTCCTGTATGGTTACTATCGGGTTAAAAAATTAGCCCAATTTTACGCATAAACGTGAAATTGGGCCATTTAATTTTTTAACGACTTAGAAACGGTCGGCGCGGAAAGGCTGCATGTCGATAGCAGTTTTTTCGTTATCCATCATTTCACCCAGTAGTCGGCCCGTGGCTGGACCCAGGGTAAAGCCCTGATGACCGTGGCCAAATGCTAACCACAGGCCGGGGTGTCTGGGCGCAGGGCCTATCACTGGTTTCATGTCCGGCAAGCAGGGGCGAGCGCCTTTCCAGGGTTCTTTGTCGGCGCGCTCACCTATCGGGAAGAGCTTGCGGGCGACTTTTTCAGCGGCCTCCAATTGGCCATAAGCTGGTGGTGCATCCAGGTTGGCCAGTTCCGCACCGGTAGTCAGACGAATGCCCGCTTTCATCGGCTCAAGCAGATAGCCTTTTTCTGCATCCATCAGCCAGTAATTCAGAGTGGATTTTATGCTGGGCTGTTGGTAATGCATATGATAACCACGTTTAACAAACAGCGGGAAACTGTAGTTCAGTGGTGCCAGGTAGTCTTGTGACCAGGGGCCCAGGGCAACCACAACCTCAGCAGCATCATGACTGCCTTTGGAGGTGGTGACTGTCCAGTTGTTAGCTGAGTTTTGTACGATGGTGTTCAGCTCGGCTTCAAGAAACTCGCCACCCTTGGCTTCAAAGTCTTTGGCATAGGCTTGCACTAAATCGCCAGGTGATTCCACCATCCAGGAGTTCTGCCAGTGGATTGCTCCACAAATATCGGCTGAAAGGCCGGGTTGCATTTCATCCAGCGTCGCCCGGTCAATGCGACGTGAAACGACGCCTTGTTTGGCGGCTTCCTGGGCTTCCTGGTGACGGGCATCCAGCTCGGCTTCGGTGCGGTAGAGCTCCAGCCAGCCTTTTTTCTGTATCAGTGCGTCGGCTCCGGACGCTTTAATCATCGGGTCATGTTCCTGGGTAGACAGGGCGATAATTGAAGCATATTCAGGAATGATTTTTTTATAGCGTCCTGGAAAAGAGTTCAGGTAGTAGCTAAGCAACGGGCTGGCCGCTGCAAACATGCCGCTGGGTTTATAGCGGATATCAATACTGCGATTTGGCAGTACCCGCAACAGGGTTTTCAGGTCATGAGGAAACGCATAGGGTCTGACGGCCTCGCGTTGAATAATACCGGCATTGCCGAAAGAGGTTTCCAGTCCTGGTGGACGACGGTCAATCAGCAACACCTTGCGGCCTCGCTGCACCAGATGCCAGGCAATGCTGACGCCTACTATACCGGCACCTAATACGATGGTTTCCCGAGACATTACTTTCTCCTGCTGAAGAAGGTTAATTTATGACTAAGAATTCATTCTAGCAGAAGGTTTTTAATTTTCCTGTATGTGTTTGATATTTAAAAATAATATTTTGTTATGTGCTATTTTTGCAGAATTAAACACTGCTTTGTGGCTAAAAAACAGGATTTACTGCTTATTTTTAAAACGCGGTTTGAGGTGTTTCTCCCCGTCGGCTCCCCGGATGACATACACCTCTCGCCCTTAACGATCCGTGAGCTTGATCTCAATACGGCGATTGCGCTGCAAGGCGTCAGTAGAGTTGCCTGGATCGACCGGATAAAACTCACCAAAGCCCGCTGCTGCCATGTGTTTTTGTGGTACTCCCTGTGAGGCGAGGTAACGCACAACGGCTACTGCACGTGCAGTGGATAACTCCCAGTTAGATGGGAAGGTCTCGGTGTTGATAGGCAAGCGATCAGTGTGGCCATCGACCCTGAGTATCCAGTCGACGTCATCGGGGATTTTATCGGCTATTTCCAGCAAGAGTGTGGCGAACTTGTTGAGTTCAGAACGCCCTGACGTGCCGAGTTCGGCTGAGCCTGAGGCAAAGAAAAGTTCAGACGGCAGCAGGAAGCGATCACCGACTATGCGGATGTTTTCATTATCTTCGAGAATATCTCTGAGTCGACCAAAAAATTCGGATTGATAACGCTCCAGTTGATTAACACGTTCAGCCAGAAGGCGGTTCAGACGTTGTCCCAGACCGGCAATCTCAGCCTCACGTTCAGCGCTGATGGTTTCCTGGAGTTGCAGTGCAGCGCTGATCTGTTTCAGTTGCTCCTGAAGGGCATCAATTCGTTGCGTCAGTTGAAGAATAAAGTCCTGCTGAGATGCAGTCAGCTCCTGCTCTTCTTTTAAGGCTGTATCAGTGGATTCTATACTGCTGGACAGCCCGGCAATCTGGCTTTCCTGTTCATCGGCGAGGGTGCGCAGTTGCATAAATGCCGTGCGCTCTTGTTCCAGCTGTGTTTCCAGTTCTGCGGCACGTGTAGCAATTTGCTGTTGTGCCTGTTCGGAAGCATTCAGATCACCTAACAAGCTATCGAGAGCCTGTTGCATCGCTTCTTCGCGGGACAGGCTTTGTTGGTATGAACTGCGCAGACTGGTCAGTTCGGCGGTGAGCTGTTCGGTACGTTCTTCTTCCAGCATCAGCAGGCGGGAAATTTCGTTCAGGCGGTTGCTCAATTGGGCCAGTTCGGAGTCTCGATCAGACAGGGCCTGCGACAAGTAAAGCTGGCTGACCATGTAGATCATCAGCATAAAAATAACCAGCATCAGCAGGGCGGAGAGGGCATCTACATACCCCGGCCAGGCGTTTATCTGACTCCGTTGTCGACGACCGGAACCCAGCATCAGCGATCGTCCTGTTCAGCCAGCTTGGCCGCCAGTTCGGCATTTTCTTCACGCAAGCGTTCCACTTCCCTGAGTGTCTCTATGCCGGAAATATCATAATCCCAGTCATCCGTCAGTACGGTTGGGGCCTGCCCGGTTTGATGGGCTTTCTCAACCAGATGGGTGACACCTGTGAGCCATTCTTCAAGGCCATCATAGAAACGGTTTTGCGCGTGGCCCGCCTGAATGTCGAGGAAACCGAGCAGCAGTGATCCACCCAGTCCCAGCAGGGACGAGCTGAATGCCGTGCCCATGCCCTCCAGCGGCGTCAGCAGGCCGGATTGCAAACTGGAAAAAACATCAGCGAAATTACTTTGTTCCATATCCAGGTTAATAATCACCTGGCCGACGGCATTGATGGTGCCTAACAGCCCCCAGAAAGTCCCTAGCAGCCCCAGGAAAATCAGTAGGCTGATAAAGTAGCGGGTAATTTCGCGTTGTTCATCCAGTCGAGTGCGGATGCCATCCAAGACGGTTCTGAGAGATAATGCAGACAGAGAGAATTTGTCACGTTTGTAGTCTTCACCCAGTTGGCGGGCAAGAGGCTTGAGCAAGCGGGGTTCCTGAGTGACTGATAACCCCATACGTCCGGTACGGAACTGGGCGACCCAGCGAATTTCCGGGAACAACACAAACACTTGCCGATAGGTGATGCCTATCCCGATCAGCAGTACGCAAAATATCAGTGCGTTGAACACCCAGTTAGCCATAAAGGCTGTCTGCAGTGGAACATATATTAAGACACAGATTGCACCGACCACACCCAGAAACAGTGTCATCCAGAACAGCGTGTGTTTGGGGTTACTCATCTTTACCACCCGCCCGATCATCTGATTCAGTAATTATTTGATCATCCATGACTCGGTGGCGGGTGTAAAGGGGCTGGGGTTAAAAAGGGGGTTGAAGTGTCCTTATGACAAATCAGATCCCATTTAAATCCTTAATCAAAGGCCTGACCGGGTTTTACACCCAGTTTTTTCAATATAATAACCAGCGGGCAGAAGCCGGTAAAAGCGGTTTGAAGCATATTTACACCGACAAAGGCGGTAAATAGCAGCCACAAGGGATTGACCCAATGAGCCAGTGCCAGACTGATCAGAATAAAGCTGCCAGCAAAGGCAAAAACGGCGCGATCCAGTGTCATGTCGATCTCCAGGGCGAGGCCGTGCGAAGCGGCTTCGGTAAAGGGTTTATAGTATGCGTAACATCTAATATAAGTTAATGCTAATGTTTTGTCTATCCCTGTTCTGGGGTCATGGAATGAAAGGTGTGAGAGTGAATGACGGTGAGTAAAACAGATGAGTTCTCCGCAGGGGTCAAGGCCACCTTGCCGCTGATCGTGGGTGCCATACCCTTTGGTATTATTTTTGGCACACTGGCCGAAACCAGTGGTTTGTCCGCCTGGGGCGCTATGGCTATGTCGGTCATTGTCTATGCCGGTTCCAGCCAGTTTATTGCGCTGGGATTACTGGCTGCCGGTGCAGCTATTCCGGTCATTATACTGACCACCTTTGTGGTTAACCTACGGCATTTATTGTATGCCGCGAATCTTGTGCCGAAAGTGGGCCACCTGCCGCTACGCTGGCGCATGATGATGGCATTTGGCCTGACCGATGAAACCTTTGCCGCTGTCAGTAACCGTTTTTTGCGCCAGGCATCCATTGAGACGGCACATTGGTTCTATCTGGGCTCGTTTGTGGCGATGTACGGTAATTGGATTCTGTGTACCTTCGTCGGCATTGTGCTGGGTGAAATGTTTCCGGATATGACCGACTGGGGGCTGGATTTTGCCATGTCGGTTACCTTTATCGGTATGGTGGTGCCGTATCTGACCAACCGCCCTATGTGGGGAGCTGTGATAGTGGCTGGCGCTATGGCTGTGGCAACGGCCTTTATGCCACACAAGCTCGGTTTAATTGTCGCGGCTGTGTGCGGCATTACTACCGGTATGTCCTTGCATCTGCTGCAGCAGCGTCGGCAGACTCAGCAACAGGAGGTTGAATAATGCAGGAAGTCTATTTGATACTGGGTATGTTCCTGGTGACTTTCAGTGTGCGTTTCCTGCTTTTTGCCGTCGCTGGCAGGGTGCATTTCCCCTTGTGGCTCAGTCAAGCGCTGGGTTTTGTACCGCCAGCGGTGCTGACCGCCATTATTGTTCCGGCAGTATTGATGCCTGAAGGTGATATCTGGTTGAGTTGGCAGAACCCTTGGTTATTAGCTGCCCTGTTTGCATTTATTGTGGCACTGATACGTAAGGATCTGATGACTACGATTGTAGCAGGCATGCTGGCGTTTATGCTGCTACGCTTTGTACTAGGGCTTTAATACTGGACACAAGACGGCGCATCGATGATTATCAGTCAAAGTGGCGAGGTTTCCTGATCCCGTTGAGCCTCTAATTGATTCTCTTACCTTAAGCATTGAGTAAATGGAACTGTACTTATCTGCGAATGATCTCAGTGATATAACCTTGCTGCAGGAAACGCCCAGGTCAGAGCTCTGGTTAGCGATGCTATCCTCTGAACCTGTTGTGATGAAACGCAGTAAACTCATGGTGCCGGGGGTATCTCATGCTGATATGCTTCGCAATGAGTGCGATCGGCTGCAGCAGTTCCAGCATGAAAAGCTAATCGCTGTAAAAGGGATAACAACCTGGAATGATACCCCTGTGCTGCTGCGGGAGTATTTTGAAGGCCAGCCGCTGGATCTGCTTCTGGCAGACAATTCTTTATCTGAACATCAATTTATACGTTTGGCGGTGGCGCTGGTTGAGGCGGTACAGTCTATTCATGATGCCGGATTTATACATACCCGATTATCTCCTGAACATATTCTGCTGAGTAACGATTTGGTGGATTTTCGGATTCTTGGGCTTGGGCAGGTTTGGCGGCGTGAATCAGAGGGGCAATTTCAGAGTGATATGGCCTTGCTCAATAGCCCTTATCAGGCACCAGAACAGCATCCTCGTTCAGGTGTTCTGGTGGATGATCGCAGTGATATATACGCCTTAGGTGCTTTGTTCTATCTGATGTTGACCGGGCAAGCTCCTGTCGATAGACAAGCTGAGGTGTTGTCAACGTCAGGGCAGCAGATACAGACCAGCCTGCAAAAGCAGTGTCCAGAGGTTGCGCCGGTTCTGGTGCGTATACTGGAAAAAATGCTGGCGACTGATCGGCGTCAGCGTTATCAGACCCTGGAGGCCGTAGCCGTAGATTTGCGAATCTGTGTTGAAATGTCGGAGCGTGGAGCACCGCTAACGGATTTTGAAATCGATCATCTGAGCGATGTCAGTCGGCTGTTCAGTCAGGGGGAGCAATACGGTCGGGAAGCGCTACTAGGGTCATTAGTCACTACGCTGCGTCAAGCCGTAGGCCAGCCTATGGCGACAGTTCTGGTACGGGGAGCATCGGGTATTGGTAAATCCAGTCTGGTTTATGCTGCACAGCAATCTGTCGCCGATCAATACCATTTTGTCCAGGTTAAATATGACCAGTACGCCTCCAACAGTCCGTTTGAAGGGTTGTTTGCTGGGCTACAGCAACTGTTACGTCAGTTGCTGTCCGAGTCATCTGAGCAGGTGCAACGCTGGGGTGATATTTTTCGTCTGGCCCTGGAACAAGATGCTGGCATTCTGGTAGAAGCCCTGCCTGAATTGGCCTTATTCATTGGGCAGCCTCCGGAAGTGGTGGCGCTGCCTGCGGCTGATGCTAAAGTTCGCCTTTATCGTTTGTTGAGTCGTTTTGTGCAAACCCTGGCAAGTATTGACCACCCCTTATGTATATTTCTGGATGATTGCCAGTGGGCTGATACGGCTACATTGGAATGGCTGGAAAATACCCAGCATGAGCAGCCTTCAGTCGTGGTTATCATGGCATTCAGAGATGATGCTGATAATATGACTACTCTGCTAGGCGGTTTTCTGGAGCGTCTTCAAGGGCGACAAACGCTACAACAGGATATCAGCCTGGAGCCACTCAGTGCTCAGATGATTGGTGATTTATTGCAGCAGCGCCTCAAGCTGTCAAACGACGCTGCTGAGGCGCTGGCTATGGCCATCGTTGAAAAAACTCATGGCAATCCATTGTATATGGCGGAGTATCTGCGTCAGTGCCAACTGCATCGGGTGCTTTGGTTCGATCCTACAGCGTTGATCTGGAAGCTGGACTTGCAGCAGCAGGCTAATATACCAGCTAGTGAAAATGTTGTGCAGCTATTGGCAAAGCGTCTGGTATTTTTGCCCAATGAGACGCAGCAGGTGTTGAAAACAGCCGCCTGTATCGGTAACCGCTTCGATAGCGACCTATTGAAGCGATTGCTACCTGATCTGGCCGTCGAGCGGGCGCTGGTCAATGCGCAAGCCGGTGGCTGGTTGATGCGTCAGGCCCCCGAGGGAGAGTATGTTTTTCCTCATGATCGCATACAACAGGCCGCCTATGGCCTGATGGATAAGCCGTCCCTTCAACAGGTGCATCTATCCATTGCTCAGTGTCTCGCAGACAGCGATGCAGTGGAAGCCCGGTTGTTGGAGTGTGTGTATCACTTCAATGTGGCTCTGGAGCAGATTACCGATATCCAGCTGCTGGACCAGATTGGCCGGCTGAATCTGCTTGCCACCGGGGTTGCCAAGAACAACGGTGATTTTCATCTGGCTCTGGGGTACATCATTCTGGCGATGAAACTCTTGTTGCCGCAACAAACTGATCCACAGCTCCGTGCTGAAGTCTTTAAAGAGCGCGCTGAATGTGAGCACCTTTGTGGTCAACAGTCGACAGCATCAAGCTATTATCAGCAGGCGCTACAAGCCAGTACAGATGAGCGACAGCGTACCAGAATCTATGAGCTACTGATTAAATTTCATACCGACTATGGGGAGTTTCAGCAAGCCTTTGAGACTGGCAGGAAAGCCCTGTGTTATCTCGATTTCATGGTGCCAGCTGGCTTTAATCCAGTGAATTTTGCAGCCGATTATCTGCACCTGAAACGTAAACTGCGTGGCTCCACGATAGAGACATTACTGGCCTTGCCTGAGGCCAGCGATGCGCGTATTCGTGATCAGATTTTGTTGTTGTCGGCCATGCAAAAAGCCGCCTATCAGATACGCCCTGAGCTCTGTGTGGCCCTGGCTGCCAAGCAAGTGCGTTTGTGTTTACGCTACGGTAATACCCGAGAAGCTGTGGTGGGCTATATGGTGTTCGGCGTGATTTTTCTGGGTGGCGTCCGTGGTCTTGCTGTGTTGGGGTGTAAGTATGGTCGTTTGTCGCTGGCTATGCTGGAACGTTACAACAACCAGATGCAGAGTGCTGAAGTGCCGTTTGTGTATGGTTACTTTGCACATTCCTGGTTGCATCCGGCCAGTGATACTGAACGTTACTGGCAGCGTGCTTTTGAACAAGGACTTAAAGTAGGGGACTGGTTTCATGCAGGTTGTGCGGTGGCGGGAACCTTGCAGAGTCAGTTGATGCGGGGGCAGCCGCTGGAGCAAGTGTTGCAACAGTGTGATTATTTCCAAGCAACCTTGCAGCGCATCGGCGCACTTGAACATGATCAAGTGTTGGTGGGGATTCGCCAGGTGTTACTCAACCTGCGCTATCCTTCACCCTCCTTGCCCGTGTTTAGCCATGAGGGTTTTGATGAAAACGCTTATCTGAATACATTAAGTCAGTTTGGTTCGCGTCATTTTGCCCATCTGTACTACATCAATAAAATGTGGGTGCTGTACTTTCATGGGTATTATGATGACGCCGCGGCAGTTGCCGTCACCAGTCAGGGGTACATGAAAGACAGCCAGGGCATGTTGCATGCGGCTGAGCATTGTTTTGTGCATGCGTTGATTCTGGCACAAACGCTCCGATCCCATGACGGGCTGAAAATGCACCGGAATCACTTTCGGATTAAACGTTATGCGCGGCAATTGCAGCGCTGGGCCAAGCAGTGCCCAGACAATTTTCTGGATAGAGCGCAATTGCTTCAGGGTGAGCTGTATCGCATCGCCGGGCGTTTTGGCAAAGCGCTGGGATGTTATCAGGAAGCCTGTAAAACAGCTGAATTTTACGGCCATCTTAACCTGCAAGTGATTGGACATCAGCTGACTGAACAGCTGTACACCAGTCAGGCTCAACTCTTGGCCGCCCAGTGTCATCAACTGGAAAAGCGGCAGTTGGCTGAGAAATGGGGAGTGGAGAGCCGATACCTTCAGGCAAGAAGCCCCGGTGCTGTCAGGCAGGCCGGTCAATTCGATCTAGACAGTCTCGCCCAGGCTGTTGAAGTGATTAGTCAGGAACGCCGCTTGCCTCGGTTACTGGAAACCCTGATGACTATTTTGCAAGAAAACACCTTGGCGCGGCGTTGTGTGCTCATGCTGCAGGAGGACCAGCAGTATCTGATTCAGGCCGAATCCTCGGTGGAACGTGCTGAAATCCAGGTGATGCAGAATCAAGCCTATGATCAGACAGCCGATTTGCCACTGCGAGTAATCAATTATGTGATGGCTTCGCATGAACCGATTTTATTAGATGATGCCTGCCACTACGCGGTATTTGCTAATGACCCCTACTTTACCCGTTATCAGGTGCTGTCTGTTCTTTGTGTGCCTTTGATGATTCAAGGGCAGGTAAAAGGGATTGTTTACCTGGAAAATGACACGGCAGCAGGGGTGTTTACCCAGGACCGGTTTGCCTTGTTGCGTTACCTTGGCGGGCAAATTGCTATTTCGATTGAAAACGCGTTGGTTTACCAAAAGCTGGAGCAGAAGGTGGGGGAGCGCACCCAGGATATCGAACGTCAGAAGCAGGAGTTGCAGCATCAGTACGATACCATTCGTCACCTGAACCAGCGACTGACCGAAGAAAATGATGAACGTAAACTGGCTGAACAAAAACTGCAGAACGCCAATCAACAGCTGCAGATACTGGCGACCACTGATGGGCTGACCGGAGTGAGTAACCGTCGTCATTTCAACCAGGTTCTGCAGCAGCAATACCTCTACTGCAAGCGGCATGAATTACCTTTTGCATTGCTGATCTGTGATCTGGATGAATTCAAAGCCTACAACGACCATTATGGACATCAGGCTGGAGACGAATGTTTGATTGCAGTGGCTGAGTGCTTCACCTCAGTGGTCAAGCGGCCTGGTGATCTGGTCGCTCGTTATGGTGGTGAAGAGTTTGCAGTGATTTTGTCTGCCACTGATCGTGAAGGCGCTCTGCACATCGCCGAACAGATTCACCAGGCCATTAAGCAACGTGATCTGGTGCATGAGGTATCTTCTGTAGCCTCTCGGGTCTCCATGAGTATTGGACTGAATGTGGGTCTGGAGGCGAATACGGATCAGTTGATTCTTCGGGCAGACAAGGCCCTGTATCGGGCTAAAAGTGCAGGTAAAAATCGTACCTGTGTTTTTACTGCTGATGACTGAGTCCCTTTTGGATATAAACGCTTGCCAAGGTATTAGGAGATAAACCATGTCGCTAGTCTGCCGTAAACAGATACTTCCTGCTGTTTTGATCGCTACGCTAAGTCTGCCGTTGGCGGCTGAAGTGAACCCTTTTGCCGTGAATGATGGCAACATCCCTGATGCCTCGGAATATGATGGCCCACTGTTTCGGTTTGACTACCAATATCCTGACAACATTCAGGAACCCCTGGAGATGCCTTGGCGCGAGGTGTTAAATGGCATGCCGCTGAATAAAGCCAAGGCGCATGACTATGTGCTGGCATTGAAGCAGTTTGTCGAAGACCCCATGCGTATCTTTGTGACTCAACCCGAGGTGTGGAATCAGCATCCGCAAACAGGCTGGTACAGCATGCTCTGGGCTGGTGAGGACATTCCTGTGACTGGCTGGGAAGGTCGAGATGCCATTTATGGTACCTATACCGGCCAGATTCAGGCGGCCTCAGTTTATGCCGACTCTGGCTTGACCGTGGACGTGCGCAACCATGCCGCCATCTATTACAACCAGACGGCCGCTTATGCGTTAGGACAGGTATGGCAAGACTGTGATGCGGTGACGGGCAGTTGCTCGCCCAGTCTGCTGGCTGGTGAGGCGCAGTTCCCGGAAGGTTCAGTGATTATCAAAGCGGCGGCGGCTACGGCTACACCAGAAGAGTGGCCGGTATTGGAGGGTGCAGCTGCCTGGCAGATCTACCGGCGGCCCTTCAATCAGCAGGGTACCATTCATGATCAGCCACCGGTGGTGACCGATGTGCGTGTGGCGATTTTCGATATTATTGTCAAAGACAGTGTGGCTGCACCCGATACCGGATGGGTTTTCTCCACACTGGTATACGATCGGGATGCCTTGGGTGATGATGCCTGGGACCGGATGGTGCCCTTGGGTGCCATGTGGGGGCTGGACCCGGATGTCAATTCAGCCTTGCATCCAGAGCAGCCGTTACAGCAAACCTATGTCAATCCAGAGGCCCCCGCTTATGCCACTGTAACGCTTGGTTATGGTGGGCGGTTATCGGGCCCGTTTGATATCGCGGTCAAAAATGATGTGTATGTTGATGGCAAATTAGTGAAATCGCTGCGAAGCTCGTCTTGCATGAGCTGCCATGGCACTGTGGCCTATCTGCCCAACAGCGATAAAATGCTGACCTATTTTTATCCGGCCAAACCGCCGATTAGTACGCCGCTGAATATGTACACACCAGGCTCAGACGACTGGAATGCCTGGTTTACAAATCGCTGGGGAGACCAGACCCAAACCAGTGAAACAGGTGCTATTGCGCTGGATTACAGTACCTTTATGGAAATGGTATTGATGAACTATGCCTCACAGCAGTCGCAACAACAAAACCAGCTTAGTGACGAAGCCTATGAGCAGTTCTGGAAAACCTGGCGGCTGCATATTCAGGCGTTCAGACACTGAAATTAGTCGACCGGCCTGGACCCTTTAGTGAAACCGCGTCGCACTAAAGGGTGTCCGGTCAATCGACGAAGCTTCACCCAGCACCAGATCCTTTACCAGTTGGGCTGATCCGGCCGACTGGGTCAGGCCCAGGTGACCATGGCCAAAGCAATAGATCACCCGATCAGACTGGCTAGCATGGCTGATGACCGGTAGGCTGTCGGGCATGGATGGTCTGAAACCCATCCACTGGACACCATCGGCTGTGTTTAATCCGGGCAAAAAGTGCTTGGCTTTGTTGAGCAGTGTTTGTGACCGTTTATAATTCGGTGGTCGTTGCAAACCGCCAAATTCGACCGCACCGCCGACACGAACACCCTCGTCAATACGTGAGACCACGAATCCGTGTGCGGGAAATGTCAGGTGGGTTTTAAGCTCAAAGGCTCCAGCAGGAAGTGTGGTGTTGTAACCGCGTTCTGTATCCAGTGGTAAACGATCACCGATGCCCTGCGCCAGTGATTTCGACCAGGCACCACAGGCCAGAATGATTTTATCGGCTGTTTTGTTACCTTGGTCAGTGAGCAGCGTGACGCTATCTGAATCAGGTTGAATGGCACTGACATGAGTAATGGCGATCTCGCCACCCGCCTCGTGGAAATGCTGGGACAGTCGCTCAACCCAGGTGGCAGGATTGCATACATTCATCCAGGCCGGTGTGTAGACTGCATGGGTGAATTGCTCAGATAGACCGGGCTGAATAGCGGCAATAGCGGCTGGCCCGGTAAGCACTTCTACCTCGATACCCTGTGCCTGTTTTAGTTTCAGGCTTTCCTGACTGGCATTAAACTCGGCTTCTCCCTCGTATAGCTGCAGCTGCCCCTCGCGTCGAATCATCTCTTCAGCCTGCATCGACGTGATAAGCTCTTCCAGACACTGCTTGGACAGTTGCATGAGTGCCGTTTGTGCACGAGTCGATTGTTCATAACGATCACGCCAGCTGGCACGCCAGAAGCGTAGCATCCAGGGCGCAAATGTCAGTGCATAGCCAAGAGGCAGGGAAAGTGGCCCCAGTGGGTCGAGCAGCCAGCGAGGGGCTTTGCGCATAATACCAGGGGTAGCCAGGGGCTCCACTTCGGTAAAGGCAAATGCCCCCGCATTCCCCTGACTGGCCTCCGCTGCAACACCTTTGCGGTCAAGAACCAGTACCTTAAGACCGGCACGTTGTAGCGCCAGAGCACAACTCAGTCCAATGACGCCTGCACCTAGCACAATGATATCTGCATCCTGTTTTGCCATCTGCCAGCCCTCTGGATTAAAAATGTATAGTTACGACTTACAAGTATTCAAGCATAGTATCCTACTCTACTGATATTCTGTACATGCGCCCGCGGCATATAGCGCCACGGACGGCGCCTATGCAGAAAACGCAGGAGCGGTTTTCTGCCCGTACGTCCTGTACATGCGCCGCTCCTGCGCATCCTTGCGCCCGCGGCATATAGCGCCATGGAAGGCGCCTATGCAGAAAACGCAGGAGCAGTTTTCTGCCCATATAAAAAAAGGCACCTTGCGGTGCCTTTGAGGGAGTGAGCATTACTCCTGATCAAACTCTTCTTCAGCTTCCAGCCACATCACGTTGATGATGCCGAAAGCGCAGGCCAGTAATACACCGAGTATCCAGGCGAAGTACCACATAATTCTGTCTCCTCAGTAGAGTGAATGGCTGTTGTCTTTAATAAAGCTGACACCGATTTTCTGCCACATGGCGCGGTAGCACCAGAAGGTGTAGGCTAAGATCATCGGTACAAAAATAACCACGGCCCAGGTCATGACCATCAGAGTGCCTGCGCTAGAGGCGGCATCCCAGAGGGTGAGGCTGGCAGAGGGCATCAGGCTTGACGGCATGACAAACGGGAACATGGAGACCCCTGCTGTCAGGATAATGCCGGTAATGCCCAGTGCACTGCAGACAAAAGCCAGTGCGGGAAGACGTATAGAGGTTAGTAGGAAAGCGCCGAGTACACCGGCAAAGCCCAGCAAGGGTGCCAATAAGGTGAGGGGGTAGTCAGCGTAGTTACTCAACCAGGCACCTTCCACTCTAATCACCTCTTTAAGCAATGGATTAGATGCGGCATCTTTAGCTGGCATGGACAGGATTTGATAGCCTTCAATCCCCATGGCGAGCCAGAGACCAGCCAGTGCAAAGCTGGCGGCACAGACAAGGGCGAAGATGCGGGCATAAAATCTTGCGCGCTGTTCAACCTGTTCTTTGGTGCGCATCTGTACCCAGACAGCACCATGTAAACTGAGCATCGATAAGCTGACGACACCACAGAGCAGGGCATAAGGGTTGAGCAGGGCAAAGAAGCTGCCATGGTAGGAAGGGCGAATCAGTTCGTCATACTGAAAAGGTACGCCTTGAAGCAAGTTGCCAAAGGCTACACCAAATACCAACGCCGGTACGGCTCCACCTACAACCAGCGCCCAGTCCCAGGCATTACGCCAGCGCGGATCTTCCATTTTGGAGCGATAATCAAAACCGACCGGGCGCAGGAACAGCGCAAACAATACCAGTAGCATGGCCCAGTAAAGCCCCGAGAAGGCAGCTGCATAGACCAGTGGCCAGGCGGCAAAGAGTGCACCCCCTGCGGTGATAAACCAGACCTGATTGCCATCCCAATGGGGAGCCATGGTGTTAATGACTACGCGGCGCTCTTCATCAGTTTTAGCGACCAGTGGCAGGATGGCACAGCCGCCCATATCAAAGCCATCGGTGACGGCAAAGCCGATCAGTAATACACCAATAAGTATCCACCAGGCCAGCTTTAAGGTTTCATAATCAAAGATCATCAGAATATCTCCTTACCCGAATCAGGCTTTAACCGTCTGAGTGGTGTTATTGATGCGCTCAGGCTGCTCATAGTGGTATCTGCCGGTCTTCAAACTGCTTGGGCCTTTGCGGATAAAGTGCTGCATCAGGAAAATCTCAATCGTTGCCAGGATGGTGTAGAAGAGAATAAACAGACTCAGGCTCAGGATGATTTCATTCACCGTCAGTATGGATACTGCATTGAAGGTCGGTAGAATTTCACCTACGGCCCAGGGTTGGCGGCCAAACTCAGCAACAAACCAGCCGGATTCAGAGGCAATCCAGGGGATAGGAAGGGTGAATAAAGCGGCTTTAAGCAACCAGGTTTTTTTCCATGCGGTGCGCCGGGCAGTGTAATAAAAGCTTAAGGCAAACACTAACAGCATCCAGAAGCCAGCGGCTACCATGATGCGGAACGCCCAGAACATAGGACCTACGGCCGGAATGGTATCTTCGGCAGCCATGCGGATCTGTGCATCGGTTGCATCAACTATTTCGGCTGTATAACGCTGCAACAACAGACCATAGCCCAAGTCTTTTTTGGTCTCGTTAAAGGCCGCACGGACGTCATCAGTAGCCTCGCCATTGCGTAATTGCTGCAGCAGACCATAAGCAATCATACCGTTACGAATACGGACTTCATGCTCTTCTATGAGATCCTTAATCCCTTTCACCTCCTCGGTGGTGGAGCGGGTTGCGATCAAACCCAGTGCGTAGGGGATTTTTACCGCATAATCAGTGTTCATTTCCTCATGGTTGGGAATGCCGATGAGAGTGAACGCCGCTGGTGCTGGGTGGGTTTCCCACTCGGCTTCTATTGCCGCCAGTTTGGTTTTCTGCACATCACCCAGCTCATAACCGGATTCGTCACCCAGCAAAATAACCGACAAGGATGCCGCCAAACCAAAGGCGCTGGCGATAGCAAATGAACGGCGTGCAAAGGCTATGTCGCGACCCCTTAACAGGTAGTAAGCGCTGATGGCTAGTACAAATACTGATGCGGTCACATAGCCTGCTGAGACGGTGTGTACAAACTTGACCTGGGCTACCGGACTCATGACCAGCTCGTAAAAACTGGTCATTTCCATGCGCATGGTTTCATAGTTGAATTCGGCACCAACCGGGTGTTGCATCCAGCCATTGGCGACTAAAATCCACAGTGCAGAGAAATTTGATCCTATGGCTACCAGCCAGGTCACCATTAAATGCTTGACCTTAGTGAGCCTGTCCCAGCCGAAGAAAAATAAACCGACAAAGGTGGATTCCAGAAAGAATGCCATGAGACCTTCAATGGCCAGTGGCGCACCAAAAACATCACCGACATAATGGGAATAGTAAGACCAGTTAGTACCAAACTGGAATTCCATTGTCAGTCCGGTAGTAACGCCCAAAGCAAAGTTGATACCAAAGAGCTTGCCCCAGAATTTGGTCATGTCTTTGTAGACCTGTTTGCCAGTCATCACATAGACTGATTCCATAATAGCCAGCATAAAAGCCATGCCAATGGTGAGTGGTACAAACAGAAAGTGATACATCGCGGTGAGCGCGAATTGCAGGCGGGAAATATCTGCGAGCGCTTCAGTAATCATACGAAGTTCCTCTGATACGGCTGAAATTTATAAGATCAAACAAATACAGCATTAAGCGTGCCAGTTCGATATATTAAGGTTATTAGATTATGCTTTTGTGAAATACATGCCACTTTAGGCACTTTAGGCAAGAATACCTGAATATATGTGGGGTTAATACGTGACAAATTGTCACATAAAGTCGATAATGATCTGACAAATATGACATTGGTGGCAGTTTGAAATGGCAGAGATGATTGCAACAGATAGCGGACTTTCGATTGTGGAGTTGAGCTCATTACTGGATGTGATTGACGAGCCCGCGGCAATTATTGCGCTGGATTATCGGATACTGGCTTGCAATCAGGCTTATCAGGCAATCTATGCCGAGGGAGGGCAGGTACTGGAACGTACCTGCTATGAAGTATCCCACGGCTATAGCGTACCCTGTGATCAGGCGGGGGAATCCTGTCCATTAAAGCGTTGTCACGAGACCGGACAACGGCAACGGGTGCTACATCTTCACAACACGCCGGATGGTGAGGAGCATGTGGATGTGGAGATGAACCCGGTGCGCAATGCCACGGGCGAACTGGTCTGCTATCTGGAGATTATGCACCTGGTCAAAGAAGCCAGGGCAACGCCGGGTGAAGGTGATGGTATGGTGGGGCGCTCACCGGCGTTTAACAGGATGCTGGAACTGCTGCGTCGAGCAGCGCCTTCAGACATTGCTGTGCTGCTCTTGGGGGAGTCTGGTACGGGTAAGGAGTTGGCAGCCCGAGCCGTACATGATGGCAGTCGCCGTGCGCGTGGACCCTTTATCACGGTGGAATGTTCCGGGCTGACAGAGTCGTTGTTCGAAAGTGAATTGTTTGGTCATGAGCGGGGGGCGTTTACCGGTGCGGTCGGGCGTAAGAAGGGCTTGATCGAAGCGGCTCGCGGTGGGACGCTGTTTCTGGATGAAATTGGTGAAATTCCCTTGCCACAGCAGGTTAAGTTGTTACGTTTGATTGAAACAGGTACCTACCGTACTGTGGGGGGGATTGAGCCATTACATGCCGATTTTCGTCTGGTATGTGCTACTCACCGTAATCTCAAGCAGTTGGTTGCCCAGGGGCTTTTCCGTCAGGATCTTTATTACCGTATTTCAGCTTTTCCCGTTATTCTACCGGCGTTGTCGGATCGACCTGAAGATCTTGGATTGTTGATTAACTCGCTGCTGGCGCGCATACCCGGTGCCGAGCAGGTGAGTGTCACAGAGCAGGCAGTCAAGCTGTTACGTCAGTACAGTTTCCCTGGCAATATTCGCGAACTGCGAAATATTTTAGAGCGGGGGATGTTGCTGACAGATGACGGCCGTATTGGCGTGCAGCATCTGCCACCTGAGTGTCTGCAAGTGATAGAAGCGGGTGAAGCGATACCCTATTCCGGTTTCCCGGATGAAGAGGTCATTCCGCTCGATCAACTCGAGCGTTATTATCTGCAGCGCATCACATCCCGCTTCAGTGGCGATAACCGTTCATTGGCTGAGCGTCTGGGAGTGAGTGAACGTACATTGTATCGTAAGTTAAGTCGGTTGAAATAAATAAAGCTTCCTGCAAACAGGTTGTAGCAGCAACTTATCTAGCTAGCGTTTGTAGAGTAAAATGTTGTGATTCAGTGACCATACAATTCTGTGGGTATTGTTAATAGATGCGGCTAATACACTGGCGAATAATAAGTGATGAGGTTCAGAGGGTATTATGTTCAAAAAAATCCTAACGACAGGCATTGCGCTGACGCTGTTAAGTGGCTGTAATGCCGCCAATGTACAGCCGACAGCTGGTGATCCTGAGGTGGTTGATACCGAGTTAGTTGATCCTCATAGCTCAGAAGGGCGTGCTGAACTGGCAGCCCAGTTAGGGGGAGGGTCCGTTGAACCGATTCAGGTTACTCAGGGCGATATGTCCGGCAGTTTACAGAATCAGCTGGATCAACTGACCGGGCGCTTAACCCTGTTGCAAGAGCAAGTAATACAGATCCGCTCTCTGACGCAGCAAACTCTGGAACAAAGCCAGATGAACATGACCCGTTTGCAAAGCCTGACTGATCCTCAGCTGCAGCAGGGACCCTCGGTAGCAGGTCAGGAGGAAGCGGACGCTGACTACCTGGAAAGTACTGTGAATGAAATTGATCAGGCGGTGGCTCAGTTGCTCTCCGCCATGAGTATGCAGTCACCTCAGATGGGGGAAGCATCGGGCCCCTACCGGATTGCCACGGCCTTCACTCGAAATGGCTGGATATTGGTACGTTTTCATGCCCAGACAGGTGAAACCTGGCTGGCAGATAACAATAACTGGCAGGCGTTACGTGACACAGCCAGTCTGAACCCATCAAGTTATGAGGTGCAGATTGAGCGGGCAGATACAGATACCAAGGGCTATGTCGCTGTGCGTATTGATAAACGAGACGGACGCAGCTGGTGGCTTAATGATGACACCTGGCAGGTGTTGAATTGATGTCAGAGCATGACTACCAGGACTTGATCCGCATTTTTAATCAATGCTTTGAGGCCGACTATAACACCCGCCTGGTGCGTGGTGATGATGAGCCGATTTACCTTCCGGCTGATGCTGAACGAACTTACCATGCTATCTATTTTGCCCATGGTTTTTATAGCAGTGGCTTGCACGAAATCGCCCACTGGCTGATAGCCGGTCCTCAGCGGCGCTTCTTAGAAGACTTTGGCTATTGGTATGAACCGGATGGTCGTAGTGCAGCCCAGCAAGCCGAATTTGAACGGGTGGAGGTGAAACCTCAGGCAACCGAGTGGATACTGGCTGATGCAGCCGGTTTCCGCTTTCGTGTCAGTAGCGATAATCTTAATGGCGAAGTCACGGATAACAGTGCCTTTAAACAGGCCGTGTATGAGCAAGTGGGTGCGTATATCCAGCAAGGGTTGCCTGAGCGCACGGCATGCTTGCGTGACGCTCTATGTCATTTTTACAAGACTCCCATCAACCTGTGTTACAGTCGATTTGACCTGACAACCCTTTAAACCGCTTAAAACCACGGAGTAGGCATGCGCAACCTGCAGGCTAACACCACACCCTGGGACGACTGGATGCCCTTAGATCACCCGGCATTGCTGACAGGGTTTCGCTGTGACCACCGTGAGAGCCTGGTTGAGTCCACTGAACCTGCCTGGCGCTATAGATTGGTGCAGCTGTCAGAATCAGCCAATGAATTCACCTGGTGTCTGTATGCGCTGGATCAGGCGCAAAGCAAAACCTATGTGCTGGGTGTCTTTGATACCCGTGACCAGGCAGAATTTTTCCTGGCGCTGCATAGCGAAAATCCCCTCAAAGTTCCCGCATTACTTACCGACGAGCTGCAGTGGCCACTGCTTGAATTGAATGCTGACGGGCAGTTGCTCAGAGCCAGGTATCAGGGTGTTTATAAGGTGGGGCTTAAATCCTATCGTGTGCAGATAGATGAAGAGTCTGGCTTGTTTACGCTTGCGTATGTTGATCGCTACCATACTGAATATCTGGGCGAAGCTGCCGAAAAAGAAGCCTGTCTGATGATCTACAGCCACTTCGACGCGCGTCTGCGTGGCTGTAAGATGTGTTAGGCTCAGACTGATCTGTTGCACAGTGGATGGTATTAGAGATGTTTCGCTATTTTGGTTTTGGATCAAACATGAATCTGACCTCCTTGCGGGCGAAAGGCGTTGAACCTTTGGCCTCCCGGCGTGCGGTTTTGCATGGTTGGCGATTGCGTTTTAATGTGCAGCATTTCTTTCGTCATGAGGGTGGGGTCGGCAATATAGAACCTACCGGTAACCCGGATGATAAAGTGCTTGGGGTTCTCCATTACTGTCCTGATGAGTCACTGGGCTCGCTGGATGCGATGGAGGCCTGTGGCCATGGTTATGATCGTATTACCCTGGATGTAGAGATCGGTGATGAACAGCTGAGTGCATATACTTATGTGGGGATGGCAGAATTTATCAAGAACGACTGCCTGCCTACACAGCGCTATCTCAATCTGCTGATCGAGGGGGCAAGATCGATGGGTTTAGCGTCAGATTTTATCGCTCACCTCAGTACGCATCCTGTTCATCAGCCGGAAACTTATCCTCTGTTTACCCCTCCGGCTGGCGATTACCCTGTTTTTAATGAGGTTTCGTTGCGCCATTATCCGCTGTATACAGCCCTGTATGGGGCTGTTTTTGATATGTCGGCAGCACGGCCGTTACATGCTTATCTGAAAGTTTTTTTTGGCGGCCGGGATATGACCCTGTTTCACCTTAAACGGCTTGATAGCAGCCAGGGTAATGAAACCATTGAGGATATTCGTTATGGCCGCCTCAATGAAGCCCATCAGTACTACCTTAATTGCTATCTGAATGAATATGCAAGAGAGTATCGTTACGTGGGTCATTTCGATTACAACGTTGTCTCCAACACAGGGTAAGGAATAAAGTCATGGATCAGTTTCCAGAAGCACTACCGCACGGCTCCATCGAAGAAGTTTTTCCTGATGTTTTTTTTGTCAGCGGCGCTATGGAAACGGTTCTGCAGCAGATGGATTGGCAGTTCAGCCGCAATATGACGGTGGTCCGTGAGGGTGATCGCCTGGTGATTATTAACAGTGTACGCCTGAGCGATGAGGGGCTTGCTGCACTGGATCAGTTGGGAAAAGTCACCGATGTGGTCCGGTTGGGCTGTTTGCATGGGCGGGATGATATGTTTTATGTCGATCGCTATGACGCGACCTACTGGACGTTACCAGGGGTTGAGTCGGACGCTGACTCAAGAGAGGTTAAACTACTGACTGAAGATGGCCCATTACCCATTTCCGACGCCTCTCTGTTTAGCTTCCAGACCACTCAGATGCCAGAAGTTATTCTTCGTATCGACCGTGCAGGAGGTATTCTGATCGCCTGCGATGCATTACAAAACTGGCTGGCACCCGACGAGTTCTTCTCAGATGCTTCCCGGGAGCTGATGCAGCAGATGCAGTTCTTTACGCCGGCAAATCTGGGCCCGGTATGGTTGCAGGCAGCGACGCCAGCGGCAGAGGACTTTGAGCGGTTGAAGGAGCTGTCTTTTAAGCATGCTCTGTGCGGCCATGGGGAACCTCTGCGGAATACCGCTTATGAGGATTATCACGCGACATTCAGCCGTATATTCGCTATATAAGCTGCCGCAGGGAGATTTTGCGTGAATCAGCCTGCGCTACAGCTTCCGGGTTATGAAACCGGATCGATCATCTCTCGTTCCGTTGGACGGGTGGTTTATCGTGCCCGCCGCCTTGAGGATGGGGCTGAAGTAGCAGTTGAAACACTTGATGTCGAATTCCCGGATCGTCAGCAAGTGGCTGAAATTCGGCGTGAAGGTGAGATTGCGCAACGACTGACGGAGATTGCCGGCGTGCGTAAGGTGCATGCCGTAATTGCCCATGGTAGCGGCAACCTGGCCCTGGTTTGTGAACGGTTTGAAAGCTCCCTGAAAAGCTGCCTTGCCCGCAATGGGGGAGGCGGCGTGTCTTTGGCTGAGTTTTTCGATATTGCGCTGAGTCTTACGCAAACACTGGATGGGATTCATAGTCAGGGTATTGTGCATAAAGCACTGACTTCCGCCAATGTGCTGTTTAATCCAAAAGATGGTGCGATTGGATTGGCGGGCTTTACTATCGCTTCTGAGCTGGACCGGGAGCGGCAGGCTATGCAGATTTCCCGTTACGTCGAGGGTCCGTTACCCTATATCTCGCCGGAACAGACAGGGCGAACTAATCGTGACCTGGATTACCGTTCCGATTATTACTCACTGGGTGTATTGCTTTTTGAACTGCTCACCGGAGAGTGGCCCTTTTATGCTGATAACCTGCTTGAATGGGTGCACAGCCATATAAGCCGTGCCCCGAAGGCTCCCCACGAGATTGATGCAGATATTCCTGAGGCTGTATCCGCCATAATACTGAAACTGTTATCAAAAAGCCCGGAGGTTCGTTATCAGAGTGCCGGGGGGCTGATTCACGATCTGAGCTATTGTGCTGACCGGCTGATGGCGGGGGTCAGGCTCGAGCCCTTCGAGCTGGGCAAAAAAGATAGCGTTCAGACGTTCCTGATTCCGCAAAAACTCTATGGCCGCGAACAGGAGATTGAGCAACTGTTTGAACTGTTTGAAGCCGTGACGGCGGGCAGTAATATCTTCTGCCTGGTTCATGGCTACTCCGGGGTTGGAAAATCATCACTGGTAAATGAGATTGACCAGCCCATCGTCAGAGAACGGGGCTTCTTTGTACAAAGTAAGTTTGAGCAGTTTCAACAGAGCGATGCCTATCGCGTTTTATCCGCCAGCTTCCGGGGACTGGTGCAACAGATCCTCGCTGAACCTGAGAAGCAGCTGCTGGAATGGCGCAAACGCCTGCTGGAGGCATTATCGCCGAATGCCGGACTGGTTATTGATTTAGTGCCTGAGCTGGAGCTGATTATCGGGCCGCAGCCTGTTGTGGTCACACTGCCGCCTGCGGAGGCCAGAAACCGGCTGCAGATGGTTTTGGCTGCGTTTCTTCGCGTGTTCGCCAGTGAGGGTCATCCGGTGGTGCTGTTCCTTGATGACCTGCAGTGGAGTGATGTCCCTACACTCGATTTTTTACGCCGCCTGGTGACAGCCAGGGAGATGAGTCACCTGCTGCTGATCGCGGCGTATCGTGATCATGAAGTGGGTGCGGGTCATCCTGTACGTTTACTGCTGGATGAGCTGTCTGATCGGGATAATATTCATCATCTTCCCCTCGGGTTGCTGGATCGGGGCTCGGTGGCGTGCATGGTGTCTGAAACCTTGTCTCGTGATATCGATCAGGTCCAGCCTCTGAGTGACATGATCTATGAAAAGGCCCAGGGGAATCCTTTTTTTACTAATGAGCTGCTGCGTCAACTTCATAAAGAGGGTGTAATCCATGCTGACCCGGTGAGTGGCGAATGGCGCTGGGATTCAGATGCCGCCCGTTGGTCGGGAGTCAGCGGTGATGTGGTTGAGTTTATGGTGGATAACCTAAAGCGATTTGCGCCTGACACTCAGCGAGTACTGCAGCTGGCAGCCTGTATTGGTGGCACGTTTGATCTGCATATGCTCTCCGCTATCTATGAATCCTCACCCGAAGCAACCGCCACCGCACTGTTACCAGCGCTCAAACAGCACACCGTACAGCCTCTTAACAGTGACTATCGGCTGGTAGGGAAAAGTCCGACAGCGGGCTGTGGAGAGACCCTGGCGTTTAATCCCGTCTATCGATTTCAGCATGACCGGGTGCAGCAGGCTGCTTACGCATTGATCGATCTGGCGCAGTTGCCGGATGTTCATCTTTCGGTAGGGTGCTTAATGTTGCGTCATGCTGGTCAGCAGGTACCCGATGAGAGGCTGATTGATATTGTGGGCCACCTGAATGAAGGGCGTGGCTTGATAACCTCGCCGGATGAACGTCTGTTTCTGTCGCAGCTTAATCTGCGTGCCGGTATACGGGCCAAATACGCCTCAGCCTATGAGGCTGCGCTTAACTATCTGAGGATTAGTGCCGAGCTGCTACCCGATGATCCCTGGCAAACCTTGCCTGAGGTGATGCGAAGCCTGGCGCAGGAAACCCAGCAGTGTGCCTATCTGACCGGTCGGATAGACGAGGCGGATGAATGGATTGAGGTGATGCTGAGTAATGCTCAGTCTAATCTTGAACGGGGGGATATCCTGGCTATCCGGACCCGCCAGTATGCAACACTGGGTCGCATGGAGGATTCCATCGCCTCAGCGATTCAGGGACTGATTATTCTGGGTGTGGAGTTTTTGCAAAATCCTGCAGCAGAGGATATCACCGAGGAAAGGCGCAAGGTCGCTGAGAACTTAGGCGGTCGGATGATTGCTGAACTGGTAAATGATAAGCAGGTTGATGATCCTGCAGCACATATAGCGATGCGGTTACTGATGGAGATCTTTGCCGCTGCTTTCTTGTCAGGCAGTGGCAATCTGTTTCCCTATCTCGTAACCAAAGCGGTGAATCTCTCTTTGCGTTATGGCAATTGCCCCGAAACTGCATTTGCCTACGCCGCCTACGGGATGTTGCTGTGCGGTGAGTACGATGAGCCTGAAGAGGGGTTTCAGTATGCCAGTGCCGGATTAGCGATCAACGAAAAGCTGGATGATCTTGGTTTGCGGGCACGGGTAATCTATGTGTATGCGATGTTTGTACACCACTGGAGCCGCTCCTGGTCCAGCCTGACCTCCTGGTTTCGCAAAGGGATTGAAGCAGGCTATCAGTCCGGTGATCTTCTTTATCTTGCCTACAGTGCTCAGGATTGTGTGATTTGGGATCCCTCTATGGATCTGGAAACTGCTCACCGGTTACATGCAGATAATATGGAAATAGTAGGCGAATGTGCCTACCAGGACTCCTGGGATTCCGGCTCTCTTTTCCTGCAGTTACAGCGTAACTTGTTGGGTCTTACGGATGCCCCTTGTTCGTTAAGCGATCATCAATTTGACGAAACGGCCTGCCTTGAGGGTATGCGTCAGCGCCAGTTTATGACCGGGATCGCTAACTATCACATTTACAGTGCGGAGATCTGTTTCCTTTACGGCCAATATGAGCGGGCGCTGGAACACGTCCTGGCTCAGGATGGGCTGGTAAAGTCGGTTATGTCGCTGCCTCAACTGGTGCGTTTCTATATTATTGCGTTTCTCACTCGGGCAACCCTGTTCTCCGAGATGGGGGTAGAACAACAGGGGGAAACCCGGGCCAGATTAGTGTGTGATCATACGCGAATGAAACGCTGGGCTGAGAGTTGCGAGATAAATTTCCGCCATCTTCAGTATTTGATGGAAGCCGAACTGGAACGACTTGACGGCCATTATGAGGTTGCGCTTGAGCGTTACGATCTAGCCATTGATGCGGCACGACACAGTGGCTTTCTGCGGGATGAGGCGGTCGCTTGCGAGCGTGCGGCGCGTCATCTTTTATCGACGGGTCGCAGGCGTTCTGCTGAGGGGTACATACGTGCGGCGCACCGGATATTTGATCGATGGGGAGCTCATCGCAAAGTTGAGTTACTGGAGCAGGAATTTCCAGTGTTACGGGAGCTGTCTCCTGTAGCCAATACGGCTTATATCAGAGGTGAGGTGGGTGATCTGGATCTTGCTTCTGTTATGAAAGCGTCCCGGGAGATCTCTGGAGAGATGATCCTCGACCTGTTGTTAAAAAAGACCATGGCGATTTTACTGGAAAACGCCGGTGGACAGTGGGGTTGTCTGATTGTAAAAGGTGATGAGGGGTTAGTCGTAGAGGTCAGCACACTCCCGGAAAGAGGAGCATCGACAGCCAGCAGGCCGGTTAGATCTCTGGTGCCAGATAGTCAAGGAACACCAGTTTTCCTGCCGGTAACACTGATTAGTCAGGTATTGCACAGTGGTGAGGCTGTAGTACTCCATGATCTGTCTGCTGACAGTGCCTTTGCGAAGGATCCTTATGTCCTTGAAGTTCAGCCTGTGTCGGTACTCTGTATACCAATTCTTCGGGAACGTTTTGTGGGTGTTCTCTATATTGAGAATAACCATGCCAGTGGTGTTTTCACCTCAGAACGTGTTCAGGTTATTCGTCTTCTCGCGGCGCAGGCATCGGTTGCGATTGAAAACGCACGTCTCTATGAGCAAGTACAGTATTACATCCGCACGCTTGAAGATAAGGTTGTCGAACGCACAGCCAGTCTGGAACAACTTAATCTGGAGCTGCAGGCACTGGCTGAGTGTGATGGTCTGACCGGCGTGGCTAACCGTCGCAAGGGTGATCTCTACCTGAGTGAGGTATGGAAACGTTTGCAACGCGAGAAGAAGCCGTTGTCCGTGATCATGCTTGATGTTGATCACTTTAAAGCGTTCAACGACAACTATGGGCATCAGGCGGGTGACGATTGTCTGATTGCGGTAGCGCAAAAGGTACGGGAAAACCTGCTCAGGCCATCCGACCTGGTTGTTCGTTATGGCGGTGAAGAGTTTATGCTTATCCTGCCGGATACAGATAATGAAGGCGCCGCCATTGTGGGCGAAACCGTTAGGCGAGCCGTGGAGGCGATGGCGATTGTGCATGAACATTCCTCCGCAGGCTCAGTCGTTACTGTCAGTGCTGGCGTGGCGACCAGGGTGCCTCGGAGACTGGATAGTTCAGACATACTGGTGCGTGAAGCCGATATAGCCCTCTATCGTGCCAAACGACTGGGGCGTAATCAGGTACAGCAGCAGCCGAATTTCTGCCCATGAATAAGTGTCTAGGGTGATGGTTGGTTAGTTAAACTAGTGAATTGAAGGCCAAGGTTTTCGATACGTTATGCGATACAGCCACTTCGACACATATCGACGTGGCTGCAAGATGTGCTAACTTCAGTTGATGCTTTATTGAGCCTTGGCCATTGGCATGATATGGCGGACTGGCACTGTTACTTCTGTTGCCGATCCGTCTGAAAAAGTTAGCGTCAGGTCTATCTGATCACCGTCCGCCAGAGGCTGTTTCAGGCCGATCAACATAATATGCAATCCACCTGGCTTGAGCTCAGTGGTTTCACCGGCTGGCAGTGCAATGCTGTCTACCTGACGCATTTGCATCACCCCATCTACATTGGTATGCGTATGTAGTTCGGCCACCTCAGAAGCGCTGGATTGGGCGGTAATTACAGCCAGATCCGTTTGAGTTGCATTTTCCAGTTGCATAAAGGCGGCGCTGTTGGGCTGCCCTGGTGGTACCGCTCTGGCGTAAGGGTCGTGAATATTGACGCTTTCAGCCGCAAAGCTGAAAGAGGAAAACAGCAGGGCACTTGCAAGACAAAGTTTACGCATGTTCAACACTCCTGGGTTTTTAGCTTTCCCCAATCAGTTGTTTGAGGTTGCTCATCAACTGATCGGGAGGGGTATTATGGGAAACCAATGCGGCCAAATTGCCTTCCGGATCGACTAAATACAGACGTGAGGTGTGGTCCACCGCATATTCCATAGCGGAGTCACTCATTTCGACACGGCGATAAAAGGCACCATATTGCTTTACGACCTGATCTATTTCCGATTTTTCACTGGTCAGGCCAATAATCTGAGGTGAGAAAAAGCTGGCATAGTTGGCAAGGTGCTCCAGCGTGTCGCGTTCTGGGTCGACACTGATGAAAAGGCCCTGTATCTGCTCTCTTTGTTCATCTGGCATGCTGCGCAGCGCTTGTCCCAGCGTGGCCAGTGCCGTGGGGCAGACATCCGGGCAATAGGTGTAGCCAAAATAAACCACCACACCTTTACCTCGAAAGTCAGACAGGGAAACCGGTCCGTCTACTGACATCAGGGTAAAGTCACCACCAATATTGCCACCGAGCATACGTTGCTGTGGAGCATCAGGTTGCTGCTGAAAGTAAAACAGCACAGCTGCTACCAGTGCAATGCTGAGGAGTAGCAGATAACGTATAGCTTTCATCAGGTCTCCTTGCCTAAACTAGCGTGCGTCAAAATCAAAGTGTGTTGAGTAGAGCGAGTCTATCGTATCTATATAGACGCTGGCACGCCATGTCATTTCACCCGTAGTACAAACAGCCAGCTCGGTAGTGCCACGCCAGACATCTGGACGCTCTGGATCTTGCTGTAATTGTGTCTGATTCAGCCCCATGTACATCTCTACGCCCTGAAGATCCAGCATCACCTGACTGGCATCAAAGTGCTGCAACCTGACTTCAATATTCAATGGTTGCGTTGAGGCCAGTGGTCCGGGCGACAAGCTGAGTTGCAACACCTGTTTGCCGCTTGATGCAATACAGACACCCTGATGCAAATTGCAGGGCAGTGGGGGAATAAAGACACTGTCTTCAGTCTGTTGTTCATTTACCCACTTTGGTAATACTAGCAGTGCCAGTAGCACCAGCGCGATTAATACCAGCAGGGTCCATTGCCGGTTAGGTGTACCTTTCTTGGGCGTAGGATCGTCGGTCATATATTGCCAGCCAGTTTATCGGAGGGTGATAGAGAAAACGATGCGACATAATGTCGCATCGTTTGCAGGCAGAGTCGAGTCAGATGTCACAAACCCAGTAGGTCGGCAACGTAGTCAGCATCCTTATCACCCCGACCGGAAATGTTTACCAGGATCGTTTGTTCGGGTTTGAGTGTCGGCGCTGTGCGGATAGCCCAGGCGACTGCATGAGAGCTTTCCAGCGCCGGGATGATGCCCTCGACCCGTGACAGTGTCAGAAACGCATCCAGGCATTCCTGATCAGTTGCGGTTTCATACTGAACCCGACCCAGATCCTTCAGATAAGAGTGCTGAGGTCCAACACCGGGATAATCCAGACCCGATGCAATGGAGTGAACCGGCATAGGTTGGCCATCTTCAGTTTCCAGTACATAGCATTTCATGCCATGAATCTGTCCGGGTTTACCCAAGGTGAGAGTCGCTGAGTGTTTGTCGGTATCCAGACCTTCCCCCGCTGGCTCAACGCCAACCATTTTTACCGACTCATCATCCAGGAAGGCGGTAAACAAGCCAATCGAATTACAGCCACCACCGACGCAAGCGGTCAGATAGTCAGGTAATTTACCAAAACGGGTCATAAACTGTTCGCGGGCTTCTTCACCGATGATGGACTGGAAATCCCGGACCATTTTCGGAAAAGGGTGCGGGCCGACGACAGAGCCGATGGCGTAAATGAAGTTATCTGGATCTTTCAGGTATTCTTCAAATGCACTGTCGACTGCATCTTTCAAGGTTGCCGTGCCGCGGGTTACCGGAATCAATGTGCAGCCGAGAATTTTCATTTTGACCACATTGGGGTGTTCTTTTTCGATATCCACCTGGCCCATGTGAATTTCACAGGGAATACCTACCAGGGCACAGGCCGTGGCCAGTGCGACGCCATGCTGGCCCGCGCCAGTTTCAGCAATCACCTTGGTTTTGCCCATGTATTTAGCCAGCAGGGCCTCTCCCAGGCAGTGGTTGATTTTGTGGGCACCGGTATGGTTCAGGTCTTCGCGCTTCAGGAAGATTTGCGCACCTCCCAGCTTTTCGCTCAAACGGCGCGCATGAAATACCGGGCTTGGGCGACCAATATAGTCGGCAAACAGCACTTTCAATTCGTTTTGGAACTCAGGCATCCGGCGAATCTCTTCATACGCCTTGTCAATGTCGTTCATTACGCGCTGCAGTTCAGGAGGGATGATCTGGCCACCATATTCACCAAAGTAGCCCTCGGCATCAGGCATGGCTGCGTATTCGATTTTGCTCATAGATACTCCATAAGGGGGGCATTATCACTGCGCTCGCTGAAGCCACTTTTAATCAGGCTCAGGCGCAATTTGGTTACGTATTTTTCTGCTTCATGCAGTGAGGACAGTACGGTATGACTGAACTCGCTGTCATCATTGAGGCTATTGCCCCAGCTTTGCGTAAGAATCCAGTCACCAACCAGATCCTGATAGACGCTGACAGTAAAATAGTCAGCCTGTTTTTGCCAGCGTAATAACACAGATTTTCTTCTGAATAGGTAAGGAACAATGACCCAGACCGGGGTTACGTTTTATAATGGCGCGAAATTGAGCCTGAAAATGCCTTTTTTGTAAAGACTTGTTGTAAAACCTTGGAGAGGTCTGTTGAAGCCAGCCCCGTTAAAAATTGTTGCGGATGAGAACATTCCGGCACTAGAAACACTGTTCGCGCCTCTAGGCGAACTGCATACTCGCCCTGGTCGGGCAATCTGCCGTGACGATCTGCTGGATGCCGATATTCTACTGGTTCGTTCGATCACGCCGGTTAATCGGGCTCTGTTGGAAGGCACTTCGGTGCGTTTTGTGGGGACAGCAACCATTGGTACTGATCATATCGATCTTACGGCACTGGCCGAGCTGGGTATCGGCTTCAGTAGTGCGCCGGGCTGTAATGCCGATGCGGTTGTGGAATATGTGCTCAGTGTACTGCTGCATCTGGCTGAGGAGCAGGCCTTTGATTTATGGGGTCGATCGGTTGGTATAGTGGGTGTCGGTAATGTCGGCTCACGACTGGCTGCCAGACTTCAGGCGCTGGGTATTCGTACCTTGTTATGCGATCCACCTCGGCAGCGCGTCATGCCAGCCGCACAAGCGGCACACTTTTGTTCGCTGGAACAGTTGTTGAATGAGGCGGATATCGTCAGCTTGCACACGCCTTTGACCCGTTCGGGTGAGGATGCCACCTGGCACCTGCTGCAGGGTAAGACGCTGGCAATGCTGCAGCCTGACACTATCCTGATCAATGCCGGACGCGGCCCAGTTATTGATAATCGGGCGTTGCTTGAACTGGCGCTGCAGCGCGATGATCTGACGCTGGTGCTGGATGTCTGGGAAGATGAGCCCGCCGTTGATCCGGCGTTGGCGGCGCGCGTCAGGATTGCTACGCCACATATTGCCGGTTATTCGCTGGAAGGTAAGTTACGCGGAACCTGGATGCTCTACCAAGCCTGGTGTGCATTTTGTGGCACTCCTGTACAACAGTCTTTTGCGCAACTGCTACCACTTGCCGAGGTGACTGAAATGCAGCTGACTGAAAAGGCAGGCCTATTGTCACCGGTACGAATGCTGTACGATCCTTTTCGTGATGATCGTGCACTGCGTGCCAGTTTGGCGGCGCCCCAACAACAGCAAAAAGCTGCTTTTGACCAGCTGCGCAAGCAGTATCCGGTCCGGCGAGAGTTCAGTGCCTTAACCCTGCGATTACCTACTGATCAGCAGCCAATTTTCAACGCGCTGGGCTTTCCGGTCGCGGATGCTAAAAAGTGAATTCATGTCTCAAGTCAGTCTGAAATCTCAATCGGGTGAGTTAGCCACTCGGCGTGCGTTGCCGGTAGTTTCATTGGCGCAGTTGCGCCCACGTCCAGGGGAGCCGGTGCGGCTTGAAACACGTCTTCCCAAAGGTCGCTATTCAGTGCGTTTAGTGGGCATTCACGACCAGAGTGCGGTCATTGTGACCGCGCCGAAAAGCCGTAAACCTTTGCTGACGGAAGGGGTCTCTCTGAATGTGAAACTACTGTGTGGCAATACGCTAATCAGTTTCAGTACGCGTTTGCTCAAAGCGCGTTCAGAACCTTTCCCTCACTGGATTCTGGCTTATCCGACTGCACTGGATACCGTGCCGTTTCGTCAGCATACCCGCGTACCTGTGCATTTAAATCTATTGTTGGACAAGGGGGATGCTGATCCACATGCTGCTCAAACCGCCCTGTGCGTTGATATCAGTTTATCCGGTGCCTCGGTGGAATCTCCCATGGCGTTGGCCGCAGTCGGTGACAGTGTGTTTCTGACGGCGAGGGTATCGGTTGCGGGTATAGATCATGTGATTCTGGCACCTGCCAGGGTACGAAGTGTTATGCAGACGGAGAGCGGTTCACTCAAGGTTTATCGTCATGGCATGTTATTTGATGAGATGGAGGAGGAGACGCGTCTGGTTTTGGCTGGTTATGTGTATCAGCAGTGGTTGTATGAATGCGGTGAGTTGCATGACACAGAGTCGTTTACTCTGCCATAAATGAAAACACCCCGACTGGCGGGGTGTTTTTATGTACAGGATGTACGGTACGCCGCGGGCGCATGGATGCGCAGGAGCGGCGTACAGGTAAGATTACTTACCGAAGCTCTGCATTTCAGCCATCACAGTTTTGCTGGATTCTGTGGCCAAAGAGGTGAAAGCTTCACCCTGTGCTTTGAGCAGGTTGTACAGTGAAGAGCTGGCTTCAGTGTTGAACTTGATTACTTCTTCAGGAGTTTTCAGGCTTTTAGCTTTTTCAGCTTCAGACTTGAAGAAGTTAACCAGTTCTTCGCCAGATTTTTTCTGCAGCTCTACAGTTTTGCTGAGAGTTTCAGTCTGCAGGGCGATCAGGCTTTTAGCGGCTTCAACAGGCTTCTGGAAATCAACAGTGTTTGTCATGAGAGTCTCTCCTAATGTTTAATGATCTATGCAGTGTTTTTGTTGCACTGCACAATACGTCCGATTATAGGGGTATGAGAGCCTGTGTCAAGTACTTTTTTGTGCATTGCACAAATGTTTTTACGAGTCTCTGACCTCACCGTTCCAAATTAGTTTTCCGCATTGGCTAAGATCGTAGCCTTCCAGCTTTGTCGCAGTCTGACGACCCTCAGGGCTTTGCAGCCAGTCAAACACTTGCTGTAATAACGTCCTGAAGAACACCTGTCTGGGTATGACCAGTTCAAAGGCTTCCTGATACACTGGCACAAAGGTCAGGCCGCATTCGATGGCGGCCGCTTCTGTGCCAGGGCCTATATCCGCCAGATTCCGGGCAATCGCTGAGGCAACTTCAGTTTCGGTGAGCGCTCTTATGCTGGCGTGTATTTTTTCAAAAGACAGGTTCTGCTGTTGCAGCCAATCTTTCAGAAAGCGCTGGGAGCCGGCGCCTTCCTGGCGGATTACCCAGCGCTTGCGTAACATTTCAGTGGGCTCGCTGAGTAGGGTGTCGGAATCATCCTTGCGCAGCATCAGTCCCTGACGACGCTTGAACAGATGTACCAACACCCAATGCCGGGAACCAGTATACTGACGAATCAAGGCCGGGTGTCTTATTTGGCTCTCTTCGGCCCGCCCCCAGTGCACGGCACAGCAATCAACTAAACCTTGAGCCAATAATGACAAGCCCGCCTGGGTGCCAGTGGGCATATAGCTGTAGAGTGCCTGATACTGTTGTTGCTGCATGATTCTCAGTAGTGCGGCTTTCAGCAGTGGATCATCACTGCCGGCAAACAGCAGTCGGTCACTGAGTACGCCATGATGACTGGATTCCAGTAGCCATTGGTCGATGAGCTTTCGTGGAAACAGCCATTTTCCGGTGACCTTGGTGGCAGGCAGATGGCCATCACTGGCGAGTTGGTAAACTTTTTTTTCGTTCAGGTGCAGGTAGGCAGCCGCATCCTTGACAGTCATATAGGGGGATGGAGATGGATCACTCATCCTGAGACCTCCGTTTATTTGATCGAGCCAGGGGAGCAGGCTTATTATCCAGTTCCAGGCGTGTCTGACCGCTGAATACCAGGAAGTGTCGGCCTTTGGCGCGAGCCAGCATAAGTATGCCCAGTTCATTGGCAATCTGCAGTCCCATTTCGGTGGCACCCGAGCGAGATAAGAGTGCACTGATGCCCATTTGCGCGGTTTTCATCACCATTTCAGAGGTCAGGCGACCGGTGGTATAGAAAATTTTATCGTCACTATTAATACCCTCCAGCCACAGGCGACCTGCCAGGGTATCCACCGCATTATGCCGTCCTATGTCTTCACAGAAGCTCAGTACCTCGCCCTCTGCAGAGCAAATAGCGCAGCCATGTACTGCACCGGCATTTTTGTAGGTAGCGTTATGTTGATTCAGACTGTCGAGTAAGTGGTAAATCTGCGATTGTTTCAGTGTCCATTGGCGCAACTGTAAGCCTTTTAAGCGCTCCATCTGGTTGCCGAACACCGTACCCTGTCCACAGCCGGTGGTAACGGTTCGTTTAGCTAACGTGGCTTCTATATCATCAGGGGTATGGGAGGTAACGACAGCGGCGGCTTCAACCTCCCAGTCCACTTGAACAGCAAGCACATCATCAAGTCGTTCGACCAGACCCTGATTGCGTAAATAGCCTAGCACCAAGGCTTCAGGGTCTTCGCCTAGTGTCATGAGCGTGACTATCTCACGCTTGTTCAGATACAGCGTGAGGGGTCTTTCGCAGGCCAGCGCCTGTTCCCGCCAGTTACCCTGTTCATCCATGACCTGTGAGAGGCGCGTCAGCGGGGCACGTGCCTGTGTCATTACTAAACCGGAATGGTTAGTCATAGTCGATCCTTAGCCGGTTAATCACCATTGTATTCAGCAACATCTGTACCAGTCTTTCGAGTGCGCTGGATAGGCGGTATCAGGGTGGTGTTGCCTAAACAGCAGGGTTTCAGGTGGGTCATTTTGTCCCGTATGGGGCTGGGTATGTGATTATTTGACCCTACTCTATGTCAGCGAAGAGTATAGCAGGGCTGGCGACACAAGCCGTTATCAAATACGGCACATTACTTGCCTTTGGCCTACACTTAGGTTTAACAGAAATTCATAACAGGAGATGGGTGAAATGCAGCCTGATCATGGTCCGACATCAGATAAGTGGCCCTTATGGGTATTGCTCGACCGACAGGAAACCCAGTCGCGCGGCTGGCCATCGGTATCCTGGAAAATTTCTCAGATCAGTGCCGTGAAACCTGAAGACCCTGAGGCCGTGCCCTTGTGCTTACAGCTGCATCGTGATGAACGCATCGCCTATCGCTTTAACTTGAGTGCCCAGGCACCCACGTTGTTTGTGATCTGCGAAGAGATGGACGCGGGTAAACTGGTACCACGTAAGCTGTCAGTGGCACAGGATCTGGCAGCGGACCATCTGGATGCCGGGCAACCGGTGCTGAGCATTCCCATGCCGCAGCCTGTTTATGTCTGGTTGGAGCAGTTTATGGCACAGCACGGTGAGCTGGAAGATCCCAAGGCGGGCAAGCGACGTTTGCGTGCCCAGGCATCCGGTGAGATGAGTGGAGGTACGGCATGAGCGAAGGGTTTTTTAATCGCTGGTCGAGAATCAAACAGTCTGGTGAGGTGGCTTTGCCTGATGTTGAGCCGCATGCTGGTGAAGCGAACAGTGCTGAGTCAGACGTCAGCCTTGTTCAGAATACTGAGCTGACGGAGCAGGAAAATGTTACTGATCAAGCGGTGGCTGAAACCGAGTCCCTCACAGATGAGGATATGCCGGATATTGACACGATTGATTCCCGCAGTGATATGTCGGCTTTCTTCTCAACAGGTGTCTCAACTGAGTTGAAACGTCAGGCGTTGCGCAAGTACTTCCACCAGCCTGAGTTTAACTTCCGAGATCCTTTGGATGAATACAATCTGGATTACTCTCAACCGAAAAAACTGGTTGCTGTCGTCGGTGAAAAGGTACGCGGTTGGGCAGAGCAGCAACTCGAAGATGCAATGCAGCAAGCACGTGATAGCCTGGTGGACGCGAATGCCGATACACAGGCATCAACTACAGATGAGTTGCTTGAGGCGGTTGGCGCAGATCGCCCCGAAAAAACTACCCAGGAAGAGACAAAATGACCCACTTTCCTGCCATATGTGCCTTTTTGTTGGTGTATAGGTGATTCATTTGTGTAAATCAGGTTGATAAAACTGGCTTCTAAATTGCAATAACTTATAAATAACTAAAACTCGACCACCTGAATGATTGCAAACTTGCAGGTGAGCCTGAGAGAGAGTCAATGAAACCCAATAGTTTAATTACGCATCAGGCCTTTACGGCCACACCTGAGTTAAATGCGCGTGCCCGACAGCAGGCACTGAATGCCATGCCTCCGCTGATGGCGATGCAGGATGGCGTGATCAGTTATACCAGCCGAGGGCATTTGCTGATACTGGGTCCTGAAGACCTGATTCGCCTTGTGGCGGCTCAGGTACAGGGTGTCAGCAGCAAAACCCTGCTGGCGATGGGGCAGGTCTCAAACCAGGATGATGCGCATCTGGAACGGGCTATGCAGGCGGTCCCTGAGCTGACTCCCTTGTACTTGCCTTTTGTTTCACTGAATGGCTGGCTGGGGGCTTTTCAACTGCGTCTTGGCGCACCGGATGGACAGGAGATCAACCCGGCAGAAGCCACCGCTGGTCAACCCCATTATGATCTGGTTCTGGATCTGAATGCTGACCCAGTGATCACATCTGAACTATCCCCACCAGGCTACTTTGCGATTGGGCCAGATGCGAGCCGTCTGGCTGATGCATTAGAAGAAATTGCTGGTATGGTCGGTGAGTTTGAAAAGCCGCAGTATGTGCAGGTGAACCATGATATTTGTGCCCATGCAGATCGTGGCAATATGGGCTGCACCCGTTGTCTGGATGTCTGTCCGGCTGATGCCATCAGCAGCCATAACAACACCCTGAGTCATGACTTTCAAATCAGTGTCGATACCTATTTATGTCACGGTGCCGGCAGCTGTACTACCGTGTGTCCAACTGGTGCTTTGAGTTTTGCTGCACCTAAGCCCGCTACGCAACTGGATCGTTTGCGTAACTGTCTGGACAGCTATTTTCAAGCCGGTGGCGAAAGGCCGGCTTTGTTGATCCATGCTGAGCACTTCAGTCCTGACATGGATCAATTACCAGCCCAGGTTATTCCTGTGGCATTGGAAGAGGTGGGCGCATTGGGGGCTGACACCTGGCTGGCATTGCTGGCCTATGGTGTGACCTATAACGCTATTCTGGTAGATGATGAAACCCCGGCAACACTGAAAAAACTACTGCAGGATGAAATCAGCTTAACCGGTCATTTGTTACAGGCGATCGGTCATCCACAATCGCGTATATCCATCGTGTCAGCGAATGCCATGCCGGATGCACTCAGCACCTTGAATACAAGTCTGCAAGCCTGGGAAGGCTTGCCCAAGGGAATGGTGTTTCCCTATGAGGGCAAGCGTCAGACGATTAATGTCGCGCTAGATCGTTTGATGGAGCAGGGCGACACAAACGAGACGCCAGTCTCTCTACCCAATGGCAGCCCTTATGGCCAGGTCTTGGTGGACGACTCAGCCTGTACCCTGTGCATGAGCTGTGTGTCGGTATGCCCGACCTCTGCACTCAAAAGTGCCAGTGACGTAGCACCGGTGCTGGCGTTTCTGGAAGGTGATTGTGTGCAGTGTGGTTTGTGTGAAGCCAGTTGTCCCGAGCGGGCGATCAGTCTGGAAGCCCGCTTCGCACCGGCGGCGGGTACCCGCGGTGAAATGCGTACCCTCAAGCAGGAAGAACCTTTTCACTGTATCCGCTGCGCCAAGCCTTTTGCGACTAAAAGTACCATCGAAAAAATCACTAAAAAGCTTGAAGCGTATCCCTATTTTCAGGGTGAAGCCGCCAAGCGTCTGCAGATGTGCGATGACTGTCGTGTCAGGGACAGCTACCGCGAGCTGGCCGCCGATCCTGCTGCGCAACTGAGACTGTAAGGAGTGAGGATGGAAACGATCAATCCACAGGAGGACGTGCTGCAAAAACAGCTGAGTGAAGAAGATGCCTTGCGTGCTGATATTTATGCCTTGTTGGCTTCTTTATGCCGCCGTCATCCCTCTGAAGAGTTGTTGGAGTTTCTGGCATCACTGGAACTGGATCGCAGCGCAGCCAACTCCATGTCGCAGGCTTGGGAGTTTCTGCGTATGGCTGCCGCCCGGTCAAAGCATCAATCGCTGGAAGATGAGTACCTGAACCTGTTTATCGGTATCTCACAAGGCGAATTGACGCCGTTTGCATCCTGGTATTTAACCGGTTCTTTGATGGAAGCGCCCTTGATCGAATTGCGTAATGACCTGCAACTGCTCGGTTATGAGCGTGATGAGGATGTAAAAGAACCTGAAGACCATATTGCGGTGCAACTGGAGATGATGAGCCTGTTGATTCAACAGGGCGACAGCCAGGAGCGCCAGGCGGTGTTTTTTCAACGCCACTTGAATGCCTGGGCAGGTCAGTTGTTTGCTGATATGGCCGAGGCACCCAGTGCCGTGTTTTATCATGCCGTAGCGATGCTGGGGCAAGCCTTTATAAAAACAGAAAGCGTGCATTTACACAAAATTCCGGATGCCGTTCAAAGTGTGCATCTGCGAGGATGAGGAGAGCAAACATGCATAACAATAAACCTGTTAATCAACCAGTCAGTAATGGACGCCGACAGTTCCTGCGTGGTGTGGCTGTTGCATCAGCTGCGGGTATAGCCGCTTCAGCAGGCAGTGCGATAGCGGATACAGAAGCCCCTGAAATTCAGACGTCTGACGCGAATCAGCAGGGTTACCATGAAACGGATCACATCCGTTCTTATTACGCCAGTTGTCGCTGATGCGGACTGTCACACACTCGAATAATTGAGGGGATGAAGATGCGTCTGAATAAAAAAATCAGTGATCAGTCACTGGATAATCCACATAATCGCTTAGGTGTCAGTCGTCGTGGTTTCCTGAAAGGAACAACGCTGGCCGCGGGTGGTATTGCTGCCAGCGGACTGCTGGGTAAGGGTATGATTCGCCCGGCTGAAGCGGCAACGCCCAGGTCATCAGCACCCGTTGAGATCAAGCGTACCATCTGTTCTCACTGTTCAGTGGGTTGCGGTGTGTATGCGCATGTCCAGAACGGCGTCTGGACCTACCAGGAAGCGGCGTTTGATCATCCGATCAATAAGGGTTCTCACTGTGCTAAAGGGGCGGCGTTGCGGCACCATGGTCATAGCAGCCGTCGGGTAAAATACCCGATGAAGCTTGAAGGCGGGCAGTGGAAACGCCTCAGCTGGGAACAGGCCATCAATGAAATCGGTGACAAGGTTGAGTCTATTCGTGCCGAATCCGGTCCTGACTCTGTTTACTGGTTGGGTTCTGCCAAGTTTAATAATGAACAGGCCTATCTGTTCCGTAAATTCGCATCCCTCTGGGGCACTAATAACGTCGATCACCAGGCGCGTATCTGTCACTCCACCACGGTAGCTGGCGTAGCCAATACCTGGGGCTATGGTGCGATGACCAACAGCTACAACGATATGCAGAACAGTAAATCGATTCTGTTTATCGGTTCCAACGCCGCTGAAGCGCACCCGGTATCCATGCAGCATACGTTGATCGCCAAAGAGCGTAACAACTGTAAGATCGTGGTGGCTGATCCCCGCTTTACCCGCACCGCTGCACACGCACACCAGTATGTCCGTATTCGTCCTGGCTCCGATGTGGCCTATGTCTGGGGATTGTTGTGGCATATCTTTGCCAATAGCTGGGAAGATACCGAGTATCTGGCACAACGTGTCTATGGCATGGATGAAATTCGTGAAGAGGTGAAGCAGTTCCCGCCGGAAGTGGTTGAAGATATCACCGGCGTTGACGAACAAACCATGTACGATACCGCTAAGCTATTGTCTGACCATCGTCCAGGTTGTGTGGTCTGGTGTATGGGCGGAACGCAGCATACCACCGGTAACAACAACACCCGTGCTTACTGCATTTTGGAGCTGGCGCTGGGTAATGTGGGTAAAGAAGGTGGCGGTGCCAATATCTACCGTGGCCATGATAACGTGCAGGGTGCGACCGACTTTGGTGTGCTATCCAATTCCTTGCCAGGCTACTATGGACTGGCCGAGGGTTCGTGGAAGCACTGGGCGCGTGTATGGGACGTGGATTTTGACTGGTTGAAAGCACGCTTTGACCAGGATGAACACCGCGGTAGTGTACCGATGAATGCTACCGGTATCCCGGTTTCCCGCTGGGTGGATGGGGTGTTGGAAGATCCGGATAACATGTCGCAGAAAGACCGCATTCGTGCGATGTTCTACTGGGGCCACGCGGTTAACTCCCAGACCCGTGGGCCGGAAATGCGCGAAGCCATGAAGCAACTGGATATGATGGTCATTGTTGACCCTTATCCAACTGTTGCCGCGGTCATGAACGATCGCACCGATGGTGTCTATTTGCTGCCGGCCTGTACCCAGTTCGAAACCTACGGTTCAGTTACCGCTTCAAACCGTTCGATTCAGTGGCGTGATAAGGTCATCGAGCCACATTTCGAGTCCAAGTCAGACCATGAAATTATCTACCTGCTGGCGAAAAAACTGGGCCTGGCTGACGAGTTGGTTAAGAATATTCAGGTTAACGGTGATGAGCCGTTGATTGAAGATATCGTGCGTGAATACAACCGCGGTATGTGGACCATCGGTTACACAGGGCAAAGTCCTGAGCGACTGAAATACCATCAGCAAAACTGGCATGCGTTTGATTTCACCAGCCTGCGTGCGGTGGGAACGGATGCACACAATGACTTCTATGGATTGCCATGGCCTTGCTGGGGCACACCTGAAATGAAGCACCCTGGCACGCATATTCTGTATAACACCAGTTTGCCGGTCAAAGACGGTGGACTGGGCTTCCGGGCTAACTTTGGGGTCGAGCGTAATGGCGAAACACTGTTGGCTGAAGGCTCCGCACCTGTTGGCAATGAAATCGGTGATGGTCATCCGGAGTTTACCGCTGATATGCTCAAGCAACTGGGCTGGTGGGGTGATCTTACTGCTGAAGAGCAGGCCGAAGCTGAAGGTAAAAACTGGAAGACTGACTTGTCGGGTGGTATCCAGCGCGTTGCTATTCAGCATGGTTGTGCCCCCTTTGGTAACGGTAAGGCCCGTACCGTAGTATGGACCTTCCCGGATGCTATTCCCAAGCACCGTGAGCCACTCTATACGACCCGTCGTGACCTGGTTGATAAATACCCAACCTGGGATGATTTTGATGACCTGTTCCGCTTGCCAACGCTGTATAAATCCATTCAGGATCGCGACACCTCGGCTGAGTTCCCGATCATTCTGACCTCGGGTCGTCTGGTTGAGTATGAAGGCGGTGGTGATGAAACCCGTTCCAACCCCTGGTTGGCCGAGTTGCAGCAGGATATGTTTGTCGAGATCAATCCGTTCAACGCTAACACCCTGCGAATCGCTGATGGTGATACCGTTTGGGTTTATGGACCAGAGGGTGGCAAGGTGCGTGTCAAAGCATTGGTAACTAACCGTGTTGACCGTAATGTTGCCTTTATGCCGTTCCACTTCGGTGGTGAGTTCCAGGGTGAAGACCTGCGTGGCCGGTATCCGGAAGGCAGTGATCCCTACGTACTGGGTGAGGCTGTCAATACAGTGACCACCTACGGCTATGATCCGGTGACCTTGATGCAGGAAACCAAGTGTACTGTATGCCGTATCGAGAAAGCGGCCTGAACCCATAGAAAAATAAAGCTGGGCCCCTGCTGAGAGCGGAGGGCCTATGAGGAGAAAATCCATGGCTCGTATGAAGTTTTTATGTGACTCAGAGCGCTGTATCGAGTGTAACGGCTGTGTAACGGCCTGTAAAAATGCCAATGAAACCGAATGGGGAATTCAGCGTCGTCGTGTGGTCACCCTGGACGATGGCGAAGTTGGTAAGGAAACCTCCATTTCGGTGGCCTGTATGCACTGTACGGATGCGCCTTGTATGGCAGTCTGTCCGACCGATTGTTTCTATCCGACTGAAGATGGTCTGATCCTGCATAATAAAGATGCCTGTATCGGTTGTGGCTACTGCTTGTATGCCTGTCCATTTGGTGCACCACAGTTCCCGCAGCAGGGCGCCTTTGGTGCGCGTGGCAAAATGGATAAGTGTACTTTCTGTGCCGGTGGACCAGAAGAGGATCCGCAGCTGGAAGAACAGAAGTACGGTGCCAACCGCCTGCGTGAAGGCAAGTTGCCGCTCTGTGCCGAAATGTGCTCAACCAAGGCACTGCTGGCCGGTGATGCACAGGATGTGGCGGATATCTTCCGTGAGCGTGTGGTGTATCGTGGCCATCGCAACAGTGCCTGGAGTTCAGTCGAGCATGAAGCGACTGATGCTGAGCAACTGGCTAAAAATGCTGCTGAGCTGGCCTACGATGCAACACAGAGTGTATAACTATGGAAAGATACCGGTCAGTACGTGATGCTAGAGGCTGGCTGATTCTGTTGCTGGTAGTGCTTATGGCACTGCCAGCCACAGTTTTGGCACAGAATGCGGATGCCCGCCGTGAAGCCTTTCAGTCGATGCCCGGGACCACCCCGGATTTCTGGCGTGATGCTGAAGAAGGTGTCAGTGGCCGTACGCAGTCAAACAGTCCGGGTGCAGACACCTTGATTATGGTGGAGGGTGAGGGCTGGCGCGAAATTCGCAATCAGTGGGTATCGCCAGGAGGCGCGATAGCACTGGGAGGCAGTCTGCTGGCGATCACTTTTTTCTACCTGCTGGTAGGGCAGGTGAAGCTGGAAAATCCACGTACCGGCAAGACTATTGAGCGTTGGTCGCGCTGGGACAGGGCCATTCATTGGTATGTCGCTGTGTTATTCATTATTCTTGGGCTTACCGGTTTGTCGATTCTGTATGCCAAGTGGTTTTTGATGCCGGTGCTACCGACTAGCCTCTGGGCAAGCTGGATGATTGCCGCTAAAAATATCCATAACTATCTGGGGCCCTTGTTTGCACTAGGTGTGTTGGCGATGATCCTGAAATGGCTGAAGCATAACCTTTTCAATATGACCGATCTGAAATGGTTCGCTAAAGGCGGTGGTTTAGTCGGTAAAGCTCACCCGTCTGCGGGCTACCTGAACGGTGGTGAAAAAGTATGGTTCTGGTTGGTGGTATTTGTGGGTTTGACAGTGGTTGTTTCTGGTTTGGTACTGGATTTTCCTAACTTTGGCCAGCCACGTGAGACCATGCAACTGTTTCTGATTATCCATGCCGTAGCCTCACTGGTATTTATGGCTGCAGCGTTCGGACATATCTACATAGGTACCCTTGGAACCGAAGGGGCCTTTGAAGGGATGAAGACCGGTTATGTCGATGAATCCTGGGCAAAACAACATCATGATCTCTGGTATGACGCGGTAAAAAAGAAAACCGGGAACTGATCTGCACCACAGGTTAGCGGTAATCCTCAACAGCCATGTTCCTCACCCGACATGGCTGTTTCTTATGTACAGTCCTGTCGCTATCTATATAATCGGGTTAAAAACTACTCTGCCTAAGGGAGTGTGAGCCATGAAACACCTTGACACCCAGACAACAACTGAAATCGAAGCCGCTGCTTTTCGGCAGTTGCTCAAACACCTGGATGACAACAAAGACGTACAAAATATTGAGCTGATGATTCTTGCCGATTTTTGCCGCAACTGTCTGGCAAAATGGTTGATGGCCGCTGCTGAAACACGTGGTGAAACCCTGAGTTATGATGACGCCCGTGAGCATGTTTATGGCATGCCTTACGAGCAGTGGAAAGATCTGTATCAGCAGCCAGCCACGCCCGAACAGTTGGCCGCCTTTGCTGCCCGTGAAGCAGCAAAACAGGGAGCTCAATAATGACTGAGGCGGTATCTTTGAATATAGCGGTGCTGACTCTGTCAGATAGTCGTACTCTGGCGGAAGACCGCTCTGGTGATACGCTGGTAGCACTGTTGGAGGCCGCTGGGCATAAACTGGTTAGTCGGGAGCTTATTCCTGATGATGTTTACAAGATGCGCGCTGTGGTCAGTGAGTGGATCGCTGATGTGGGCATTCAGGTTATTCTCACCACCGGTGGTACCGGTTTTTCAGGGCGGGACTCCACACCTGAAGCCTTGCGTCCACTGTTCGATACTGAAATTGAAGGCTTTGGTGAACTGTTTCGACAAGTATCCTGGCAAGAGATAGGTTCCTCTACCGTGCAGTCTCGCTGTCTGGCTGGGCTGGCTAATCGAACCGCTATTTTTTGTTTACCTGGTTCCACTGGTGCGTGCAAAACCGCCTGGAATGCTATTTTGTTGGAGCAATTAGACAGTCGTCACCGTCCGTGCAATTTTGTCGGTATTCTGTTAAATGGTAAGCAGCTACATAGCTGAATGTCTGGCACTGAGGGATAGACGTTGAAACCAACCGATAATTTGATGCCCGTAGACCAGGCACTGAGTGCCATGTTGCAATTAACCCCTTTGGCAGAGGCGGTTGAGCTTGTGGCTTTATCCGACGCGGCCGGGCGTGTGTTAGCCGAGGATATACAGTCTAGCTGTGATGTTCCCCCGGCTGATAATAGTTCGATGGATGGCTATGCGCTGCGCCTGGCTGATGCCGGAGCACCTTTGCCTGTCAGTCAGCGTGTTGCGGCGGGACAAGCCCCCGGCCTGTTGACTCAGGGTACCTGTGCACGCATTTTTACCGGTGCGGAAATCCCCCCGGGTGCCGATGTGGTGGTGATGCAGGAAGCGGTCAGCTTTACTGCATTTGATGACCTGTTGGTGCCTGAGGACTTGAAACCTGGCGAAAATATCCGCCGGGCAGGCCAGGATATTTGCCGCGGTGCGACGATCCTTAGGGCCGGGATGCGTCTGGATTACCGCCACTTAGGTCTGCTTGCCAGTGTGGGGATTGCTGAGTTACCGGTGTTTCGAAAAGTCCGTGTGGCGATTTTGTCTACCGGTGATGAGCTGGTGCAACCGGGTGTGGCATTACAGCCTGGCCAGATTTATAACTCGAATCGTTTTTTACTGCAGGGTTTTCTTGAATCGCAGGGCGCCGAGGTGGTTAGTTTTGAGCAGGTCGGAGATACCTTTGCGGCAACGCTGTCAGCACTGCGCCGTGCTGCCGATCAGGCTGATCTGGTGCTGTCGACCGGTGGTGTATCCGTAGGTGAAGAGGATCATATCAAGCCAGCTGTAGAGGCTTTGGGTGAGTTGGCTATCTGGCGTCTGGCGATGAAACCGGGTAAGCCTGTGGCGTTTGCTCGGTTAGGTCAGAGTGTTTTTATCGGCCTGCCGGGCAACCCTGTGTCAACCTTTGTGGGAGCGCAGGTGTTTGTTAAACCGGTACTGGCGCGTCTGGCGGGTGAAGCAGAGCGTAAGCCCACCTGGCTCACAGGTTTAGCCAGTTTTTCTGCTGCAACTAAAATCCGCCAGGAATACCTGCGGGTGCAGGCGATCTGGCAAGATGATCAATGGCAGTTGAGTGCTTACCCGAATCAGAACTCCGGCGTACTCACCTCGGCGATCTGGGCTAATGCCCTGGCGGTGTTGCCCCCAGAAAGTAAGGTTGCTCCGGGCGATATGGTGCGTTTCTTTCTTTATGCTGATCAGGCCACACCAAAACCGGATAGCAACTGACGCATAGTCTCTTCATCTTCCTGATTCAACTGGGCCTTCTCTCGCAGATAGACACTGAACTGGCTGCCTTTACCTGGCGCAGAACTGACGCGGATATCACCGCCATAACGCCGGGCCAGCGAACGGCTGATGGACAGGCCCAGCCCATTGCCATTCTCCCGGGTGGTGAAAAAAGGCTCGAAAATGCGAGCCTGTACCTCATCAGTCATCCCGCTGCCTTCATCTCGCACGCTGATCTCCACGCCCCTGGCACCATCTTCAGCTTGCCAGGGATGGGTTGATAGCCAGATATTGCCTTGGCAGGGCATGGCATTGGCGGCATTCAATAACAGATTTACCAGGACCTGCTGTACCTGTTGTCGATTACCTTCCACTGAGCAGACACTAGTGTAATCCTTGCGTACTCTAATGCCTTTCTTGTTCAACGCGTAGTGCACCAGTGCCAGGGTATCCTGTACAACCGCGTTAACATCAAGCGTTTGCATCTGGTCAATGACTTGACCGGGGCGGCTGTATTGCAGCAGGTTATTGATGATGGCACGAATACGGTAGACCTGCTCGATCACGGTATCAATTTCACTTTGTACCAAACAGCCTTCACCCAGTTCGGCTTGCAGCAGGTCCATATGTCCCAGAATGACTGCCGCCGGATTGTTGATTTCATGGGCAATTCCGGCGGTTAATTCACCCAGTACCGCCAGCTTCTCTTTGGTAAAGAGCTCAGCACGGGTGGCCTTCAGCAGCTCTATGTGTTGTTCCAGTTCCTGGGTTTTTTGTTGCAGACTGAGAGTACGTTGTTCTACTTTCTGTTCCAGGCGTTCAGCTGACTGACGGATGGTATCCTGGCGAGCATCCAGTTCATCCAGCATACTGTCGAATTGTTGGGCCAGATCAGCAAATTCATTCTCAGCCTTGAGCGTACCGATCCGCGCATGGGTATTTCCACGGCGTACCGCCATCACCGAGCGGTGAATCCGTTTTATCGGGCTGAGTAACCGGTAGGCACTGTGCCAGACGAAATAGCCTGACAACAGCATAATCAGGCCCAGCGTGATGCCTAGCTCGGCTAAATTACGCCGATACATATAAATGAACGGGCTTTCCGAGAAACCGGCGTACAGAACTCCGATCAGATTATCATTCAAACTATAAATAGGTTCATAAGCACTAATAAACCAGTCATTAACCACAAAAGCTCGATCGAGCCATACCCGCTCTTCATCCACAACTCTCTTATACACTTCAGCCGAGATGCGTGTGCCGATGGCGCGGTCGAATTCTTGTTGGCCCGGTTGCTGCTGATGTTGCGCCGGGACATTGGTGGTAACTCTGACATCATCCAGAAACAGGGTGACTGTTCCCAGTCCGCCTTCTGGTAGTGCGTCCTGACCATAAACCAGGTCGCGGATAGTATCGACAAACTGCAGGTTGTGATTCAACAACACCCCGCCATCCAGAACATAACGTAACTGACCCGTGTTATCAAAAATGGGCTGTAGGGTACGTACAAACATGCCGCGGGTTTCCAGGGTTTTATCAGAGGGCTTGGCGTGGGGGGTGTCCAGCACCGGTACTTTAACCTTTTCAGCCAGCGTCGGGCTCAAGGTCAGTAATTCATCTGCATCAATCAGCGACAGGCCCTTGAGACTGTTACCCGCCAGAATCTTCTCTTTCAACTGCGCAATGCTGGGTTGCGAGTCCAGGTCTTGCTGCAATTGCTCCGGAGTCAGCAGGCGTAAAAAATCAAACTGCTGCTTCTGGCGCAGGTCATCGATGATCTGGTTAAGTGCCAGGCGATCGTTGTTGATCAGGTAGGGGTGCAGCTGCAAGGTATGGCTGAGTTGTTCCAGGCGCTCCAGTTGTCGATCCTGCATCATTTGCAGGGTACTGCGAGCTACGGCTAAATCAGATGCCACCTTCATGTAGAGCTGGCGATCCGAATAGGTGGTGGTCCAGTAAGCGGTTAAACCGATCAGTGCTGCAAAGGTCAGCAGAATCGGCAGTAGAATCAGCGCCAGTAGCTTACCGCGTACCGAGTGCTTCCACTGGCCAGGCATTAATCGGTTCCTGTCAGGCTGTCATTGTCCTGCAGCCAGCCACTTAGCTTACGATCAAGTGTTTTTCGGGCGATACCCAACTGGCGTGCTGCAGCTGATTTGTTGCCGTCACTGGCTTCCAGAACCCGTAAAATATGCCGCTTCTCGACTTCTTCCAGCGGCCAGCAACTGGGATAGCCTGAACTGCTGAAGGCTGCGCTATCCCGAGGCTGGAGTTCTTCCAGTGGCAGGTGTCCAAGCAAAATACAGCGCTCAATAAAGTTTTTCAGCTCACGAATGTTGCCGGGCCAGTGGTGTGCCTGCATAGCGCGCAGGTCTTCATGACTGAAGGGTACAGCGGGAAGCCCCAAGTCATCTGACAGACGCCGGGAAAAGAAGTGTGCCAGTTGTGGAATATCTTCACTGCGATCCCGCAGAGGTGGCAGGGTCAGGGTCAGAACATTGAGGCGGAAATACAGATCTTCACGAAACTGCTGTTGCTTGACCTCATCACTCAGCGTGCGGTTGGTCGCGGCCAGAATACGTACATGCGTGGGGACCTCGCGTTCACTGCCTACCGGGCGAATGCTTTTTTGCTCCAGTGCTCGTAATAGTTTGGCTTGCATGGCTAACGGCATTTCACCTATTTCATCCAGAAACAGGGTACCACCGGCCGCATAGGTAAATAACCCTTCGCGGGCACGGTCAGCACCGGTAAAAGCACCTTTGGTATGCCCAAACAGCTCGGCTTCCAGCAAGTCAGGGGCTATGGCACCACAGTTAATTGCTACAAACGCGCCTTCTCGGCCCGATTGATGGTGTAGTGCACGCGCGACCAACTCTTTGCCGGTACCAGACTCACCCTCGATCAGAACAGGTGAAGGTGTGGGTGCCACGCGCTGGATTACGGCTTCGAGGCGTTTAACAACGGCGCTGTCACCCAACATGGGTGTATCGGCGGCGATGTGTCGGGTGACTTCACGTCGTAACAAAAAATTTTCTCGGGCTAGCAAGCGCCGCTGCAGTACACGCCTGACTGCATTCATCATCTGTTCCAGCCTGAAAGGCTTCAGAATAAAGTCGGCGGCACCGGCACGCAGTGCCTGGATAGCCGTGTCCAGCTCAGCATAGGCGGTCATGAAGATTACATCGCTGTGGCGGTTAGGGTCCTGTAAGGCTTCATGCCACTCGATACCCGAACGCCCCGGGAGTTTTACATCAACAATGAGTAGATCAAAATGGCAACGCTTACGTATCTCTTCGGCTATTTCGATGCTGCCAGCGACTTCAACTAGTCCGAAATGTTTCTGCAGGGCTTTATGCAGAAAGCTGCGCATGCCGGATTCATCATCTACCACCAATACCGAGGCTGAGCGGCAAAGATCTGAGTCTGTTGTTATCATGGTTTATCCGATTGACAGGTCGAAAGCGGTCAGTATTGGGATCTAATGTCCCATGTGTACTCTGACCTGTGTAATTTTGACTCATATTAGCAGATATGTTGCGGGATGTAATTCGTCAAAATCTCAGAAGCTGTGGTTTTATTTTCATATATTATGCGGGCTTGGATAAAGTGAGTAACAAACCTGGCCTGTGGCTTGCTCTGCAACTGATTGAAACTATAAACACAATGGGAGCGGGGCTTTATGAAACGATTTTTACTAGTAGTATGTTTGATGCTACTGACAATGCAGTCAGCATTGGCTGAAAAAATGCTCAGATTAGCGACAACGACCAGTACCTATAACTCAGGCTTGCTGGACTTTTTATTACCGCACTTTGAGGAAGAGACCGATATCAGTGTTCAGGTGATCTCAGTAGGCACCGGCGCGGCTTTACGTCTGGGGCAGGATGGTGATGTGGATCTGGTGATGACACATGCTCCGGCGGCTGAAGCCACATTTGTTGAAGCCGGTCATGGTATAGAACCCAGAGGGTTGATGTATAATGACTTTGTTTTAGTAGGGCCGGTTGCCGATCCGGCTGATCTGCAGTCGGCTGAAAGTGCACTGGATGCCTTTAAGCGCATCGCGGAAAGTGGATCGGTGTTTGTGTCGCGGGGCGATGATTCTGGAACTCACATGAAAGAGTTAGCTTTCTGGGAAAGTGCCGGACAGGAGTTGTCCTTTGACGGTTACCGTAGTGTCGGTCAGGGTATGGGGCGGGTGTTGTCCCTGGCGGATGAGATGGAAGGCTATGCTCTTACAGACCGCGGTACCTGGCTGGCGATGAAAAATCGCCTGGACCTGGCGTTGGCTTATGAGGGCGATGCCAGCCTGTTTAACCCCTATCAGGTGATTCTGGTGAACCCGGAGCGTCACCCTCATGTAGAGGTTGATCTGGCCAGAACCTTTGCAGATTGGTTGGTGTCAGAAGAAGGACAGCGTTTGATTGATAGTTTTCAGGTTGAAGGAGAGCAGTTGTTTTTTGCCTCTGCCAAACAATAATTTCATGCGAAAGACAATGCAGTAATGAATTCTATTTCCGAAGCCACTACGGCTGCATTGTATCTTTTGATTTCTGGTGATGCGGAACTCTGGGGCATTATTCTGGTGTCCTTCAGAGTTTCGCTATCCGCCTTATTGATTGCCTTTCCCTTTGCGATGATGCTTGGCTTCGTGCTGAGCTTTTGGCGTTTTCCGGGACACTGGTTTATTGTCACCCTGAACAACACCCTGCTAGCGGTTCCTACGGTAGTCATTGGTTTGACCCTGGTGCTGCTGTTTTCCCGCAGTGGTCCACTTGGTGATCTGCGTTTATTGTTCACCCAGCCAGCAATGATTATCGGACAGATCTTAATCTGTTTTCCGCTGTTGGTGGCGATGCTGCATATGGCTTATCAGGGCGTGTCACGTCATGCCTGGGAAACAGCGCGTACGCTTGGGTGTTCGCGGATAAAAACCCTGTGGTTAATTACCCTGGAAGTGCGCTTTGCCGTATTGGCTGCCGCTGTGACAGCGTTTGGGCGAATTATTGCTGAGGTAGGTTGTGCGATGATGGTGGGTGGCAATATAGCCGGGTATACCCGAACCATCACTACTTCCATTGCTTTGGAAACTACTAAGGGTGAGTATGTGCAGGGGATTGCCCTGGGCATCGTATTACTGTTGCTGGCGTTGGGGTTAAACCTGCTGGTCGGTATCAGTCGTGGGCGCAGTGTTCAGGGGGCTGCACAATGAAGTACGCTGAGCTGAAGGCTATCGGGTTGCAGCATGGCTTTAAGCGTGAAACGCTGTGGCAAATAGACTACCTGCAACTCCAGGCCGGTGAGTGTGTACACCTGCGGGGTGAAAATGGCAGTGGTAAAACCACATTGTTGAAAGTGCTGGCAGGTTTGCAGCGCCCGAGTGCGGGTCAGGTGCTAATCAACCAGCAACCTGTGCGTCTTGGGGATGGGCGCTGTTGTTATCTGCATCAGCAACCCTATATGTTCGACAAAACAGTACGGGCTAACCTGGCCCAGGTGTTGGCATCTCGGCCTGGAGCCAAACACGAAAAATGTGAGCGTGTTGAGCAAGCGTTACACTGGTCGGGGTTAAGTCATCATGCCAGTCAAGCGGCGCGAACCCTGTCGGGTGGTGAGCGCCAGGCATTAGCCATGGCCCGGGCCTGGTTGTGCCAGCCACAGTTCTGGCTATTGGATGAACCCATTGCCAGCCTGGATGAAAAGGGGGTTGAGCGTTGCGTGCAATTGGTCTCACAACTGCGCCAAAGTGGTGCCGCTATTTTGATGACCAGCCACCAGCAGGGTGCCTTGACGGCACTTTGTGACAGTCAGTGGCAGTTACACCAGGGCAAGTTAACAACTGAGGGTGGATGATGCAAAACACAGCAGTAACAGGCGTTATCCTGGCCGGTGGACAGGGGCGTCGTATGGGTGGGGAAGACAAAGGCTGGGTTGATTTCCAGGGTCGGCCGATGATTCAGCATATATTGGAGCGTTTGTCAGACCAGGTGGATGAAGTCATTATCGTGGCTAATCGTAATCAGACTCGCTATGCTGATCTGGGTGTCAGAGTTGTTGAGGATTTGATATCTGGCTTTCAGGGGCCCTTGGTCGGGATAGCAACTGGTCTAACTTATGCGTCGCATGACCAAGTGGTATTCGTACCCTGTGATGGCCCGTTTATAAGTCGTGAGTTGGTTAATCGCTTCAGTGAAGAATTTTCTAATTCCGGAAAGCCTGTTATTGTGGCAGATGACGGAGAAAGATTGCAGCCGATGGTTGTTATGCTTCAGAAGCAGTTGTTGCCAGAGTTGCAGTCGGCGTTGCATGCCGGTGAGCGTAAACCGGATCGCTGGTATGCAGCGATGGGTATGGCTCAAGTCAGTTTTACGGCGGATAGTTTGTATAATTTCAATACACACGAACAAATAACACCAAAGAGTTAACGATAATTCTCCGTTATTAGTTAGTTTGTTCCTGTTAAGACAGGAACAAACCTTGCTTGGATAACAGATAATAACAACAGGATTATCGGACAGCATGAAACCCTACAATATTCCCGTACTTGGCTTTGCAGCCTGGAGTGGCACCGGGAAAACAACACTGTTGAAACAACTATTGCCGCGACTGCAGTTGCGCGGCCTGCGTATTGGTTGTATCAAGCATGCACACCATGACTTTGATGTTGATCTGCCCGGTAAAGATAGTTACGAACTGCGCCATGCTGGTGCCCGTCAGATGTTGATTGCGTCGGCCAAGCGCTGGGCTTTGATGACTGAAGATCTGCAGAATGAGGCCCCTAAGCTGGCAGATTTGCTAGCAAAGCTGGATACCGATCAGTTGGATATGGTGCTGGTGGAAGGTTTTAAAGCTGAAAACTACCCTAAAATTGAACTTTTCCGGCCAGTGTTGGGCAAGTCGCTGCATTGTGAGCAGGACCACAGCATTATTGCGGTGGCAACCGATGATCCGACCGCTTTGCCTGAAGGCTTTACACTTCCCTTATTGGATATTAACAACCTTGATGAAATTGACGCCTTCGTGTATCAATTTTGTTTAACTGGCGGAGGTCAGGGATGAGTAACAAGGATATTTCTTGCTTTGATTCTGTTACCCCTCAGGGGAATCGTCATTTAAAACTGGAAGAGGGCGCACGTCTGATTATGTCGATGGCGCTGGGCCATCTGCCATCTTGCGATTGTCCTTTATCTGAAGCCCTGGGCCGAGTGCTATCAAAGGATATAACGGCACCGTTTAACGTTCCCCAGAATGTTAATGCTGCCATGGATGGTTTTGCGCTCAAGGGTGACGAATTAGGTGCCCAGTCCGAATGGGACGTGCAGGGCCAGAGTCTGGCCGGTCGTGCATTTGATGGCCTATTGCAGCCAGGTTGTGCGGTAAAGATCACCACAGGCGCGCCGATGCCATTGGGTGCCGATACGGTGGTGATGCAAGAGATGTGTGAACTGCGTGGTACACGAGTGGTGATTGCTGACTCTGTGGCTGTCAGGCCCGGCAGCAATGTGCGCCAGGCTGGTGAAGATATCGCCGTTGACAGTCTGGTGTTGCAGCGTGGGCAACGTTTGGGTCCGATTGAGATAGGGATGCTCGCATCATTGGGGCTACACCAAGCAAGTGTTTATAAACCACTAAAGGTAGCGGTGTTTTCAACCGGTGATGAAGTCTGTGCGCCCGGTGAAGAACTGCATCCCAGCGGTATCTATGATACCAATCGTTATACGCTGTTCTCGGTACTGAAAGGGCTGGAGTGTGAGGTGGAGGATCTGGGTATTCTGCCGGATGATAAAGCCAGTATTGAACAGGCACTACAGCAGGCGGCCCAGCGTAATCGTCTGGTACTGACCAGTGGCGGAGTATCTGTTGGCGAAGCTGATTTTGTTAAGCAAGCATTGAGCAGTCTTGGCAATACCAGCTTCTGGCAACTGGCAATCCGTCCGGGACGCCCGATTGCGTTTGGGGATCTGGGATTAAACCAGGATGGCGAGCTATGCTTATTTGCTGGTCTGCCAGGCAACCCAGTAGCCGTGATGGTGACGTTTTGCCTGTTGCTGCAGCCGTTGATCCGTAAGCTCCAAGGGGAAACTGAGTGGGTGGGGCTGACATGGCAGGCGAGAGCCACCGAACCGATGAAAAGCCGTACCGGACGCAGTGATTTCCACCGGGGGATTTTTACTATCACCGAAGGTGGCGAACTGGAAGTGCGTACCACCGGACACCAGGGGTCAGGGATCCTGACCTCCATGCATGAAGCCAACTGCCTGATACGTATTGAAGAGGACCGGGACCGGATCGAAGCGGGTGACCGGGTCAGAATTTATCCATTCAGTCGTTGGTTACCCGGCTATCCGCTGGTGTGAACAAACGACCGGAGAAAAGCGCAATTATGTCAGAATTAACTCATCTGGATGCTAAAGGACAGGCACATATGGTGGATGTATCCGCCAAGTCAGTTACAGCCAGAACGGCTTCGGCTTCGGCCAGCATCACCATGCAGGCGGCAACGCTGAAAATGATAGTTGAAGGCCGTCACGCTAAAGGAGATGTGCTTGCTACCGCACGAATTGCAGGTATTCAAGCCGCCAAACGCACGCCGGATCTGATTCCTTTATGCCATCCGCTGATGTTATCCAAAGTATCTGTCGAATTTGAACCGGACACTGCCTTACCGGGTATCCGCGTTCTGGTGACCTGCAAGTTGGCAGGCCAGACCGGGGTAGAAATGGAGGCGTTGACCGGGGCGTCAGTGGCGGCTTTGACCCTTTACGATATGTGCAAAGCGGTAGATAAAACCATGCTGATTGGTGATATCCGCGTATTAACCAAGCAGGGCGGTAAGTCGGGTGACTGGGTGTTTGATGCCGCTGAAGCTGTATCTGCCCAAGTGGTCGTAGAATCCAGTGTTGATCAGATCAGCACGCGGCCCCACGAAAGACTTCAGGTACGTTTTTTTGCTGAATTACGGGAGCAACTGAAGCAGGATGAATTGGCCGTTGACCCGGCTGAGCTTAAAGCGGCCGGTTTTACAGTGACAGTGGGTGGTTTGTCCGACTGGTTGCGTCAAACTCAGCCAGAACTGGATGCCGTGCTGGATAGAGCGGGCTTGATGGTCGCGGTAAATCACAAAATGGCCGATAACCAGGTAGCGGTTAAAGCCGGTGATGAAGTGGCCTTTTTCCCACCGGTAACCGGGGGCTGATATGTTCAAAATACAGGTCTGTGCTGAACGTTTTGATACCGGCAAAGAGCTGGACGCTTTGAGTCAGCAGCGTACAGATATTGGTGCATTAGCCAGCTTTGTCGGCTATGTGCGAGATTTCAATGAGCGTCCGGATGTGACAGCGCTGACGTTGGAACATTATCCCGGCATGACTGAGCAGCAACTGCAAGCCATTACTGAAACAGCCGCTGAACGTTGGCCGCTGCTGGGTGGTACGATTATTCACCGGATTGGCCGGATGGAGCCGGGTGATCCGATAGTGCTGGTGGCTGTAGCCTCAGCGCACCGTCAGGCTGCATTTGATGCCTGTAACTTCATTATGGACTATCTGAAAACCCGGGCGCCTTTCTGGAAAAAAGAGCATACCTTGAGTGGTGACTACTGGGTCAGTTCACGTCCTTCAGATAGCCAGGCGGCACAACGCTGGGATAATAATAATGACTGAGCTCCTGAATACGGCTGCATTGGTGGATCGTTTTGGTCGACGGGTGCGTTATGTGCGCTTGTCGGTAACCGATCGCTGTGATTTTCGCTGTGTGTATTGTATGAGCGAAAAGATGACCTTTTTGCCCAGAGAACAGGTACTGACATTGGAGGAGATCGGACGGATTGCGTCAGTCTTTACCAGCCTTGGGGTTGAAAAAATCCGTCTGACTGGTGGTGAACCATTGGTCAGGCGTGATCTGATGGAATTGGTGGATTATATCGGTACCTTGGGGCTAAAAGATTTCACCATGACCACCAACGGCAGTCAGTTACCGCGCTTTGCCGCTGATCTGAAAGCCGCAGGCTTGCATCGACTGAATATTAGTCTGGATTCGCTGAACCCGGAGAAATTCCGTCGGATTACCCGTAATGGTGAGTTGCACAAGGTTCTGGCCGGGATAGACGCTGCGCAGGCCGCCGGTTTCAGTGCAATCAAGATCAATGCCGTGGTAATGCGTGGACGCAATGATGACGAAGTGCTAGCTCTGGTCGACATGGTGCGTCAACGTGGCATCGATATCAGCTTTATTGAAGAAATGCCGCTGGGGGATGTTTCTGATCATGGACGTGATGAGACTTTCTGCTCCAGCGATGAAGTCAAAGCAATGATTGAACAGCGTTATCCGCTGACACCACTGACGCATAACACCGGTGGACCCTCAAAATATTTCAGTATGCCTGATAGCCGCAGCCGCATAGGGTTTATATCACCTCACAGTCATAATTTCTGTGGTGATTGCAACCGTGTCAGGGTCACGGTAGAAGGGCAGTTGTTACTCTGTCTTGGCAATGAGCACTCGGTTGATCTGAAACCTATATTGCGTGCACACCCACAGGATAACGGCCCGTTACGCCAGGCGATTATTGACGCCATGGAGCTGAAACCTGAGTCTCATCATTTCACTACAGATGGTGAAGTTCAGGTGGTGCGCTTTATGAATATGACTGGTGGTTGAGTAGGAATGAATCTTAAAGGACTCGCATAATTGGATAACCCTAGCTGATAAAGTTGTTGTAATCTGACATTCTGTCAAATACTATCGTATTAGCATTAGGAGTTATTATGCGGCAGTGCGAACGCCAGATGCGTTTGTGCACTGTAAATATGGATTGGCTATAAGGATAGGATATGCCAAGGACTCACCTCATATCGGTTACCCGCAAATGGGAAACAGAACACTCAACAATAAGCGAATTTTTTATATCTGATGCATTGCCTCATGATGGGGAGATTCATCATGGTTTTTTTCTAGAACTTGAAGGTCCCGATACGATAGAGCAACGTCAGCGAAAGCGTATTGTGGAAGGAATTTTTAATTTAAAATGGGCAATCTCAACAAATAATCGCAATATTAGGCGTGATCTGCCTTTACCACATCTATATAATTCAGATGTTCCAGATAGTCGGGGTATTTATATACATGTTGGAAATTATCCAATTAATTCAGATGGTTGCTTATTAATTGGACGTTCACGAAAAGTCGATGAAGTTAGTGATAGTAGAAGTACCTTGAATGCACTTAAAAAGTATTTAAATCGTGTCGGAATTGAAAATGTGCGTCTGATTATTAAATCGGAGTATCAAGCAGTATGAACACAGACGCAAGAAGAGCTGTGGTTTCTGTTATCCCTCGTCTTGTCTTGCTTGGGCTTTTATTAATACTGGTGGCTGGCTGTACAGATAAGTTCTCTGACGAGACTGTACACAAAATCGATGATGAACGTGACCTGCGCTCATTTGATGATTGGGCGACAGCCAGTGTATTGAATATGCATGTGGGGTGGAATGCGCCAAGAGTTTTGGGACAATTAAGTTATCGAACCTGGGTGGATGACTTAATTCATACTCCAGTCAATATAGTTGAACAACCTTTTGTAATTAAAGGTCATTTATTGGCTTACTGGGATATTGATTACTCTGATCTCTCTTGGGAGACTAAATTGATTGATGCTCAGCCTGCAAAGACCTTGCTTGTACGTTTTTATCCTCAAGGACCGCAAGATCCTCAAACCGAAGCGATGCTTGAAGACTTAATCCTGTTGGCGGAAGACAGTCGTCGAGCTGTTCGGTTTTTTATTTATGATAGCTTTAATGAGCAAGGTCCTTTGCGTGTTCATAGTGGAGTTGAAGCTTGGGATCAGGATGAAATTGAAGCCGTGCTTGAGCCTTTTGGAGCGCTGGCCGATTCCTTTAAGAGGGACCAGGAAGGCTATATAGCCATGCCTGCCAAGGTTACCTTGACTGAAGTGTTGACCTATCATGAATTGAACTCTACGTTTCTCAACGGAAAGCTTACCGATGTTCAGTCTTGGCCTGAAGGAGCGGCTTTCGACTCTGATATTTATGATCTTCAACGCCATAATTTTTTATCGCTACCTTGGCAGCAATTCTTTCGGCTTGACTCATCGGCTTCAGTGTATACACAGCCTGATAAAGAATCGAAGGTGGTTTTACCACCCAATATTCAGGTTTCTGATTCAGGGCCCACGGTGGAAAAAATTTCTACTTACAGCACTGACTGGTTTTTAGTCCGCCTGTATTCTGATCCCGATATAAAAGGCTATGTTCCAGTGAATGATTTGTGGATAGTTAATTGATCACTGCTTTGACAGCGGCCCGTTACGCCAGGCCATTATTGCTGCCATGGAGCTGAAACCTGAATCCCATCACTTCACTACGGATGGTGAAGTTCAGGTGGTGCGCTTTATGAATATGACCGGTGGTTAACTGATTCTGACAGTAGGGTATAGGGTTTTGCGGCTGAATGGCTTAAAATCATGCTTGGTGATGGAGTGCTTATGCATTCCGGACTTGCTGCAGGGAGCCTTTGATGCCGGAACAGGAACAGAAAAAAGTAACTGATTATTGTCTTGCACTACAACCTATATGTGATCAGCATTTACGGCATGTGGGTGACGAGTTGCTTTATCGTGCCAGTGTGAATGCCAGAGCAGCTGTGATTGATAACCCTCTGGTGGCTACCGCACGTGTCTGTAATATTGCTTTTTACGAAATGGGACGGGAAGCGCTTAGTGGTCCCCGTGAGCTGTTTTTTAACACCCCCCGTGAGTGGTTGGTAAACCCGGATCTTTTACCACCGGTTGCTGATCGTATCGTATTGGAAGTGCTTGAAAGTGTTGAAGGTGATGCTGAAGTCATGGCCGCCCTTCGCAATATCAAAGCCCTGGGTTATCGCATCGCACTGGATGATTTTGTCCTCAATAAAGCCACTTCCCCGTTATTGGCGTTAGCCGATATTGTTAAGATAGATCTACTTAATAACGGTATTAATGAGCAGGAACTTGAGCTGTATAAATCATACGGCATTCAACTCCTGGCTGAAAAAGTAGAAGATTTCGACACCTTTAAGCGTTGTCGTGACTTGGGCTTTACTCTGTTTCAGGGCTATTTTTATGCCCGCCCGGAAGTCAGGCAAAGCCAGTTTATTAAGCGTAGCAGTAATAAGGCTGCCCAGTTGCGTCTGCTGGCTGTTTTGAATGAGCGGGAGCCGGAGTATGACAAGCTGGAATCGTTGATGGCGCAGGATTCACCGCTTTGTATACGCCTGTTGCGGCTGTGTAACTCACCCCTATACCGACGCCAATGTGAAATCAGCAGTTTACGTCAGGCAATGATTCTGGTTGGCTTTAGTGGTTTGCGCAAGTTGATTATTGTGATTTTGCTGGCGGACAACAATCCCTGTAATTTATTGTTGCTACCCAAGGCGCTCACTCGTGCCGCTATGTGTGAGCGTCTTGCTGAAGAATCACAACACGATCATCCAGACAGTGCCTTTCTTGTGGGTATCTTGTCAATGATGGATACCCTGCTGGATGAGCCACTGGATAAGCTCTGCCTGCAACTGCCGCTGAGTGAGGCTGTGCGTGAGGCATTGCTGAAACAACAGGGGCGTTTGGGTGAAATTCTACGCCTGACTATTGCCTATGAAGATGCACGCCTGGGATCAGCATCACAAGTGGTGGTTCAGCGACTTAACCGCTGTTATATGAACAGTGTGAGTTGGGCTAATAATCTGCTCATTGAAGTCGCTGATACCGATAAATAAAATCATACAGTTTCAGGGTTAGCCGGCTGCCGCAAGTTGGCCAAATATTCTGAAGCCGCCAAGGTAGGTACCCAGTGCTGAGCCAAATGTGGCGAGTATGAACACGAGTAGTGTTCGGGATACCCGGTTACGCCACCACCCCCTCAGTCGGGTGACATCCTGACGGAGTCGGGAAAAATCTCCTACGGTTGGTTTGCGCATGGCTATTTCGATGGCTGCAGCGACCATGCCTGCCCCTATAGTGGGGTTCAGTGAGGTAAACGGTGCGGCAAAAAATGTACCGATGATCGTTAAGGGATGCGCTTTGGCAATCAGCGCTCCCAACGCGGCTAAAGTGCCATTGATCATGACCCACTCAATAATCAGTTGTAATCCCAGATCGGTGTTGCGGCTGAAGCCTATGGCGAAACCGGTTAAAACCAGCAGCATGATGACCCAGGGAATCAGCTTAGGCCAGCGGCTACCCTTAGGTATTTGCTCCAGCAAACTGAGTTGTTCTGCGGGATCTTCCGGCAAGTGCCCGCGCAGATTGTCCGACATGCCTTTGAGGTGACCCGCACCGATAATCACCAGTACACGTTTATAGCGACTGTCACCATTCTCCTGTGCCAGGCGCAGAGCCATATAATGATCGCGCTCGGTGATCAGCGCCTGGTAGAGGTGCTCAGACTCTTCGGCAAACTCGGTGAAGGTGGATTCCAGAACATCGCCCTGTTTGAGCTTTTCTATATCTTCAGCCGATACTTTCTCTTTAGATACCAGGCTGGCCATTAAACCACTGATCAAATTCATTCGTTGCCACCAGGGTACACTCCGGTAGACCCGTTTCAGAGTAATGCCGATATCCCGGTCGATGACCATTACCGGCAGTCCAGCGGCTTCTGCTTCATCTAGTGCGGCTTTCATTTCAGCGCCTGGCGCTATGCCACTTTCTTCGGCAACGCGTTGCTGAAAGGCTCCCAGTGCCAGGCTGGCGGCAACCATCCCTGCTTTGCCTTCACGGATAACCTGGAACAGATCCATTTTTGCCAGCGCTTCAGGATCTTGCATAGACCGCAGACGTCCGGGACAAAGCTCTATCGCGACAGCATCAAACTCTCCTGAACGAATCAGTTCACTCACTTCGCTGGCACTGGCCTTGGAAACATGCGCTGTGCCCAGTAGTGTGTAGTGTGTGTCATGTTTGTGCAGCTCTTCACGTGGGCCGCCGGTTTGATCAGAGCTGATTACTGAAGTTGTCATAGAAGTCGCTGTCTGTGTTGATTCGCAAAAGAGCGCTGATTTTACCCTTCAGCGCAGCAGAGTGCATCTTTGTTGCCCGTTTTACCCAGCGTTTTGGCAAGAAACACAGTTTTGATATAAAACCATAGTAATATAAACACAAAATTGGATAGTTGATTAGCAGGAGAGCCGTATGATCACCGAGCAGTTTGTCGATGCCAGCATCACCCCTTTAGGTAATCTTGACACCCTGTCGCCCCATGAGGTAGCAAGATTACAGGACAGAAGTAACAGTGGTTTGCACACCCTGTTTCGTCAGTGTGCATTGGCTGTGCTTAATACTGGCAGTGAAATGGATAGCACGCGTAAGGTGCTACACCGCTTTCGTCGTTTCGATGTTCAGATCAGTCAAAAGTTTCGTGATGTCCAACTGGATCTGATCAATGCACCCGCCTCGGCTTTTGTTGATGGTGAAATGATTCAAGGGATACGCGAACATCTGTTTTCGGTATTGCGTGATCTGCTGTATGTTCAGGATGAGCTGGATAGTGGTGATGATGAGTTAACTGAATCTGAGCGGATCACCAATCTGGTATTTCATATTTTGCGTCATGCTGGTGCGATGCGTCCCCATGTTAAACCTGATACGGTGGTTTGCTGGGGTGGTCATTCGATTAACCGTATTGAGTATGACTATACCAAAAAAGTCGGTTATGAATTGGGCCTGCGTAAGATGAATATCTGTACTGGCTGTGGACCCGGTGCGATGAAAGGTCCGATGAAAGGTGCGACTATTGCGCATTCTAAACAGCGCATTACCCAGGGACGTTATCTCGGTATTACCGAGCCTGGAATTATTGCCGCTGAATCACCCAACCCGATAGTGAACGAACTGCTGATCCTGCCGGATATTGAAAAACGTCTGGAAGCCTTTGTCCGCTTAGGCCATGGCATTATTGTGTTCCCTGGTGGTGCTGGAACAGCAGAAGAGATACTTTATATTTTGGGCATCCTGCTGCGCGAAGAGAATGCTCACATGCCTTTCCCGTTAATTTTTACCGGGCCAGAAGAGAGTAAAACCTATTTTGAAACGTTGGACAAGTTTATCGCCGCAACACTGGGTGAGCCAGCAAGACGTTTTTATGAGATTATTACCGGGGATGCGCATGCTGTCGCACAGCGGATGAAAGAACGCCTGGATGAAGTGACCCGCTATCGTAAATCCAACGGTGAGTCTTACCACTTTAACTGGGACCTGATGATTCCGTTGGCGTTACAGCAACCCTTTGAGCCAACACATGAGTTGATGGAGGGGCTGAATTTGTCTTTACAACAGCCAGACTATGCATTGGCGGCTCAATTACGCTGTGCGCTGTCTGGCATCGTTGCCGGCAATGTCAAGGAGCCAGGGATTCGAGCAATTGAAGAGCGTGGACCATTTCAGCTAACGGGTGATCCGCAGGTAATCGATGCGCTGGCAGAGCTGCTGGAGAGCTTTGTGCAACAGCGGCGCATGAAAATCAATCATGAGGACTATGTGCCTTGCTTTCGCTTGGCTCATCGAGCCTGATTGGAGTTGCGTGAGTTGTTTTCCAACTGACGCAACGCCTGCTCTTTCAATTTGCGTCTGAGTACTTTGCCAACAGGTGTGCGAGGTAGTGTGCTGCAGAACTCCACACATTTTGGCACTTTATAGGCCGTCAGCCGTTCCTTGCAGTAAGTACGTACGGTTTGGGGGGTAAGGTTGGTGCTTCGGGTCATGACATAGAGTTTGATCTTCTCTCCGGTTGCTTCATCCGGTATGCCGATCGCTGCGCAGTCTTCTACCTCAGGCATACTGCATACCAGGGTTTCCAGTTCGCTGGGAAATACTTTAAAGCCAGAGACACAAATCAGTTCTTTTTTTCGGTCAATGATTTTAAGTGCACCTTCCTGCGTCAGCAGACCTATGTCACCGGTATTCAGCCAGCCGTCTCTGGAGAGCGCCTGTTGGGTTTCTTCAGGTTGATTCCAGTAGCCTGCCATGACTTGTGGCCCTTTGACTTGTATCTCGCCGGTTTCACCTATTGGCAGAAGATTACCTTGCTCATCGATAATACGTACCTGGGTATTGCTAAGTGCGGGTCCAACACTGCCTATAATGATGTGATCTGGGCGGTTGACACTGACAACCGGCGAACACTCAGTTAAACCATAACCTTCAGCGATGGCTGATCCGGTCACTTCAGACCAGGCAGTTCCCAGCAGGGGTGATAATGCCATGCCGCCAGAAATGGTTAGTCCCAGGTGTTTAAAGCTAAGGCGTTTGAAGTGTTTGTGGTTTAACAGCGTATTAAATAGCGGATTTATTCCAGCGAAGACAGTGGGTTTATGTGTCTGAAAGCAACGGATTAACGACTTGATGTTTTTGGGGTTGGGTACCAGCTCCGTATTGGCGCCCTGACTGAAAAAAGCAAGATTCAGCATGAAGGCATAGATATGATAAAGCGGTAAGGGTTGTAGCAGGCGCTCCTGTCCAGTGTGGGTGTATCTTTCCAGCAGGTCCTTAAGCTGTTTAAGATTGGCCATCAAATTGCCTTGTGTAAGCATGGCTCCTTTAGGAATACCGGTTGTACCACCGGTATATTGCAGCAGTGCCAGATCATTCGATGTTTGTTTAACCGGCTGCCAGGCTTCCGTCGAGTGTTGGCTCAGTACATCCTGCAGCCAGGTTACTTGTGGGAGGCTGCTGTCGGAAAAAGGCATGGCTATATGACGAACGTATTGATTTAACAGCCAACCCTTCATGGGTGGGTGAAGGTCCCCCAGCTCGGTTATCAGGATACTGGTAACTGCAGTATCCTCCAGCGCTATAGCCGCACGGCGAGCCAGAGGGGCAAAGGTAATGAGCGCACGAGCGCCACTGTCCTTGAGCTGAAAATGTAGTTCTGCGGGTGTGTACAGTGGATTGCTGTTAACTAAGACCAGTCCGGCGCGTTGGATGGCAACCATCACCAGTGGGTATTGCATTATATTGGGTAATTGAACCGCGACACGATCACCTGGCTTCAGTTCAAGTTGTTGTTGAAACCAGCCAGCCAGGATGCGGCTTTTCTGATCAAGCTCAGCAAAAGAGATGCTGCCACCTGAATGTGAAAAGGCGGTGCTGTCACCAAATTGCCTGAATACAGAGTCGAACAATTCGTTCAGGCATAGGGCATTGTGGTAGAGAGGTACAGAGGTTTTTGTCATTTCATTCCCTCGTTATACGACTATTGTCGTATGTCAGGGCGTAGTATGCAAACGTCTTGCGACTTTTCCGTCAACAAAAACCACCATTTCTCCTGTTTCCAGTTTTGACCAGGTTTCATTGTTGGTCAGTGGGTCGGTGGCAATAACCGTGACAATATCATTGGGAGTGGTGACGGCTTCAAAGTTAACCGCGACATCACAGTCACTTAGCTGTGCTTCTCCAAAGGGCGATTGCCGGGTGATCCAGCAAAGCCTGGTGGTGCAGTAGGTGAACAGATGTGTAGACTCACTCAATAGCAGGTTAAAAACACCCAATGATCGTAAAGTTTCACAACACCGGTGAATAAAACCTGTCAAAGTCGCATAGTCCTGTGGGGGTGTTGGAAAGGTGTTACGTATCTGATCCAGTAACCAGCAAAACGCATATTCACTGTCTGTGGAGCCCACTGGGAAGTAGTGCTGTAATGGCCAGTTAAAGATTTCAGGATCCAGTTGGCCATTATGTGCATAACACCATTTGCGTCCCCAAAGTTCACGATCAAATGGGTGGGTGTTTTCCAGGCAGACTTTGCCGACATTGGCTTGGCGTATATGGCTGATGACTATGCGGCTTTTAATCGGGTATTCAGCAATCAGTTGGGCAATACGTGATTGCGCGCTTGGTGCAGGGTCGTGGAAAATACGCAGACCGCAGCCTTCATAAAAGGCTATCCCCCAGCCGTCTTTATGTGGGCCCGTGCCGCCACCACGTTGCATCAAACCGGTAAAACTGAAGCAGATGTCTGTGGGTACATTGGCACTCATGCCAAGCAGTTCACACATTATTTAACCTTTTTACTGAGTGTAATACGTTCCGGCAATGACGCAAAAATATCGTTATGTTCGGCGTATTGTTCGGCTTCAGATATGTCAATGGAATGGATGCCGAGTGTCGGTTCAGGAAGGCTGCGCTCCCCGACAAAAACCCCGCCTTGATCAACTTTCATATCGGCACAACAGACTCTGGCATTAACCTGACCGCCTGATTCAATAAACAGGTGGTCGCAGATAACATCCCCTTCCAGTTTACCGCTGACAAAAATTTTAGTGCCACGGACTCTACCGGTTATCAGACCATAGATACCAATCGAAACGTCATCTTCGGCGACGATATGCCCTTCAAAGGTACCATCTACATGCATTTTACCACTGATGCGAGTGTCACCGGAAAAGCGGTTACCGCGAGCAATTATGCTTACTGTGGCCCGCCCTGGTTTAGGGGGTACATGGCGTTTAAGGATTCCCACGCTACAACCTCTATATTACTGAAAAGTGATTCGAAATTGTCCAAGCCCCAATCGACAAAATGTTTAGGGTCAAGCGGTGTGTATAAATGCCGGACTTCGTAATGCAAGTGCGGTCCTGTCGAGCGCCCGGTGTTACCACTATAGCCGATCAGTTGACCTTTATGCACATATTGCGATGATTCTACTTCAGTCTTTTGCAGGTGTGCATAGTAGGTTTTAAAACCCAAATTATGTTGTAGTACAATCAGATTACCAAAACCAGACCCTTGATCATAACCGGATTTTTCCACGATGCCATCGGCTGTAGCATATACGGGAGTACCTCTGGCAGATGGAAAGTCCAGGCCGTTATGAGGGGTCCGTCGTCCGGTAATCGGGTGTACCCGGGTGCCGAAGCCGGAACCTATACGTGTGCCTTTGATTGGAAGACCGTTGGGGATGCTGTACAGCAAAAACAGACGTTGTACGGTAGCCGCTTGCAAAAGAGCAGAACGATCAACCTGAGTAGTATCCTCCGGAATATCCGTCAGTACACCCAGTATGGATTCGATCTCTGTCAGGTCAGCATCCAGACGTATTTTTTCTTCTTCCAGTTGGGCGCGTTGGTAGAAAACCTCAGAGTAGCGAGAACCTAACTCAGCCAAATTTTCCAGATACAGTTGTTGCGTACCCAGGGCTTCGGTGAATTGTTCTTCAAGAGTGATTTTTTCTTGTTCCAATCCCTGTAGATCATCCCGGGTTTTAACCAGAAGCAGGTTGGATATAAAAAAACTTAGAGCAGAAAGCAGTAGAAACAAGCCTACCAGGTAGCCAGCAAGCTGACTGAGCGTGTATTGACGAGAACCGCGAACGGTGGTCAGGGTGATGATCAGTTTCTGTCGCAAATGAGAGTCCAGTCTGCAAAATCGTTGTAATATAACGTTAGCAGTTGGCTGGTGTCGAGTGGGCAGCTAGGCTTGGCTTAGCTGCCCACTCATCAATTTAAGCGCGTGAGCGCTCACGACTATTGCTGCCGTTGCTTTTGCGCGGTGCAGCTTTGCGTTTGGGCTTGGCTGGCTGGCTATCGCGGTCCGAAGGCAGGTCGTCTGACCAGGGACGGATATTCAGTGGCTGGCCACAGATGCGTGCGCGTTTCAGGATTTGTAGCATCGGTGCCGGTATGCTGTTAGGCAGATCGACAGTGCTGAAGTTCTCGCTGATATCTATGCGACCGATATACTGGCTTTCGACACCGGCTTCATTGGCAATAGCACCAACAATATTGCCTGGCTTCACACCATGCTGATAACCCACGCCTATCCAGTAACGCTGCATGCCTTCAGAGATGGCATCATTACCACGGGCTCGACGGGCCGCTGGCTTACGGTCACCACCGCGCTCGTCACGGGCGTCACGAGTGCGTTTTTCACGCACAGGTGCAGGTTCGCGTTCATCCATAAATAGCGGGGTCTTTTTGTACAGCAGCTTCAGTGCTGCCGCCGCCATTTGCTCTGGGGTTAGATCGGTGCTTTCCGCAAACTGCTTGATCAATGGTAGGTATAGATCACAGTCAGATGCTGCAGCTTCCAGCTCAATCTGCAGGCGAGTGATGCGCAGTGCATTGATATCTTTAGCGGTTGGTAATTCCAATGTTTCGATCGGAGAGCGAGTGGTGCGTTCAATCTGCTGCAGCAAGCGCTGTTCTCTAGGTGCAACAAACAGGATGGCATCACCTGAGCGACCCGCACGACCAGTACGTCCGATGCGGTGGATGTACGATTCTGCATCGTAAGGAATGTCGAAGTTGACCACATGGGTAATGCGCTCAACATCCAGGCCGCGAGCCACAACATCGGTTGCGACGACTATATCCAGGGCGCCACTTTTGAGTTTATCGACAACTTTTTCACGTTGATTCTGGGCGATATCACCATGCAGTGCGGCGGCCGGGAAGCCTGCGCGGGTAAGTTGCTCAGCAACTTCTTCAGTCGCATTTTTGGTGCGCACGAATACCAGAACGCCTTCGTGTTCACGCAGTTCAAGCAGGCGTGTGAGCGCCATGGCTTTGGTCATACCACGTACGGTCCAGACGCGCTGGCGAATGGTGCTGGCCGTGGCTGTTTTGTTAACAATTTTCACGATGGCCGGATCTGACAGATAGTTGTCAGCGATGCGGCGGATAGCTGGCGGCATGGTTGCGGAAAACAGTGCGATCTGACGCTGAGCCGGGGTGTGTTGCAGAATCCATTCGACGTCGTCGATGAAGCCCATGCGCAGCATCTCGTCAGCTTCGTCCAGTACCAGTGTCTGAAGTTGATCCAGTGCCAGGGTACCGCGACGAATATGATCCATTACACGACCTGGTGTACCGATGACGACATGCGCGCCGCGGCGTAAACCACGCAGCTGCTCATCGTAACCCTGACCACCATAGATAGACAGGGTGCGTATACCGGTCAGATGCTTGGAATAGCGCTCGCAAGCCGTTGCTACCTGGAGTGCCAGCTCGCGAGTTGGCGCCAGGATTAATAGCTGTGGAAACGTTTTTGATGGATCAAGACGCTGCAATAAGGGTAAGGCAAACGCAGCAGTTTTCCCTGTGCCTGTTTGTGCCTGACCCAATAAGTCACGTCCTTCCAGTAAGGGAGGAATCGTGCCAGCTTGAATTGGGGAGGGTGTTTCGTAACCTACGTCGTTCAGTGCTGCAAGAATAGGTGCAGATAGACCCAGGTCACCAAAATTGGTGGGGAGAGTTTCAGTATTGGACATGCTGTGATTTATACCTGATAGAAGAGAGGTGTTTTGTGAAACGTGCCGCTCAGTTAGCAAAGAGGCGGGCCGCACACATTTAAGCAGCAATGCCTCATAAAGAAGCGCAAATTGTATAGACTTGGTGGACCTTTGTCTAGTGGCGAGAGGGTGTGGAATGACCCATTAGAATATCGCCAATGATTTTGGCATCGGCCAAAGCGCGGTGCGGCATCTGCTGTTTTTCCAGTTCGGCAAACAGCATGGCCTGACGGCTGGGGTGTAGCACGGCATCGATCCCGGCCAGTTTGAACTGCATACGGCGTTGAGCTGTTCTGAATAAACGGCGTAGCCACATAAAGTCAAAGTCAGGTGCATCAGAGATGACGCGGTTAAATGAATCAGCATGCTGGCTGATGTAATGATTGAGTTGATCGCACGCGATGTCCGGTGCAATGCCGTCACGGAACAACTCAGCACGTTCGATACCATGAATCTCTTCAGCTACGTCATCCCAGTGCGACCAGTCTGGATGAGGTCTTACCAGAAAGCTCAGGGAGTTGCTTGGCTTTTCAGTATTGTATACACCAACCTCAATAGGATAGGAGTGGTCAGGGTCCAGACCTGAAGCTTCTATATCAATTATCAGCATGAAAATAATGTAACCTGTACCTGTGTTTTAAATTGTGTGAGATGACAGCTAGGGATAGAATCAAAGCATACCATTATTACAATGAATTGACGTAATTAGAAAAATTGATGTAATCAGACAAAGAAGAGGCTTGTTGTGAACGCAAACCCCCATCTGCTTGATCGCCTCGCTACCCTGACATCGATACGTGATCTGGAACTGCTGGAATTCAGTTTGTTGAAAACTGTTTATGAACTGTTTCGACCTGAGCAGGTAATGATGCTCAAGTATGACTCAGACGGAGATGTCCGCTTCACTATGCGATATGGACACGATGGTTGCCATGAAAGTAATCGTACAGTCCGTAGTAAAGAACCGGAGCAACCCGAGGTGTTCAGTGCACTGCGTATGGCACGTCGTATCAGTGCTCCGTATCATTCCCGGTTAGTGAATGGCAATAGCTTGTCAGCCTACCCGGCCCTGGATTTTCAGGTGTTGAGTGTATGTCTGGTGATAGAGGCCCGGCGTCCTGCGACACCTAATGATGTTCGCTTAATTCAAGGGCTTTTGCAGATCTATCGTAATTTCTGTGAGTTAATTGAAGATGCCCAGCGTGATCAGTTGACCGGGTTGTTAAACCGCAAAACCTTTGATGAAAGTATCCAGCGCGTAATCGGCATGTCAGCCACAGCGGCGTATCCGTTTGTGGATGATGAGCGTCGTCAGCAAGCCGATACTGATATCAGTTATTGGTTAGGTCTGATCGATATTGATAATTTTAAACTGGTTAATGACAACCTGGGGCATATCTACGGGGACGAGGTGTTGTTGCTTCTCTCACAGATCATGCGCGATATTTTTCGTGAAAGTGACTTGCTGTTTCGTTTCGGTGGAGAGGAATTTGTCGTCATTACTGAAAATGTTGATATGGAAGGTGCCAGAACAGCATTTGAGCGTTTTCGTCAAGCGGTTGCCGCTTTTGAATTTCCGCAGGTTGGGCGGGTTACTGTGAGTTTTGGGGCAGTGGAAGTACATCCCGGCGATGTAGTACATGCATTGCTGGATCGGGCGGATAAAGCACTCTATTTTGCTAAACATCATGGTAAAAACCGTGTTTGCTTCTATGATGAATTGTTAGCGCAGGGACAAATCCAACCTGCACGAAGTTTTGTAAATAATGAAGCCGAGTTGTTTTGATATACATAACAGGAAAGGTGCAATGACACAGATACAAGATGACACAGTCGTCAGTTTTTTTTACACGCTACGTAATGCTGAAGGTGAAGTGCTTGAGACAAATGAAATTGATCGGCCTATGGTCTATCTGCACGGGCACAATAATATGATTCCGGGGCTTGAAGCGGCTATGTTGGGTAAACAGGCTGGCGATAGTTTCGATGTGACGCTGCGACCTGAAGAAGCTTATGGTGAACGGCAAGATGACCAGCAGATCAAAGTGCCGGTTAAACATTTACAGGGTTTGCCTAAGGGAGTGCGAAGCTGGAAAGCCGGTATGGTAGCGCTGGTAGAGACTGATCAGGGACCACGGCATGTCACCATATTGAAACCTGGACGCTTTATGGTTCAGGTGGATACCAATCATCCGCTTGCGGGTCAGACTCTTAGCTATGCTATACGGATTGACTCCTTGCGTCAGGCGGAAGCTGATGAGCTTGCTCATGGGCACGCACACGGTCCGGACGGACATCATCATTGATTTGAACCCTGGGTTTGCTGTCTCTAGAATTTTTGATTATTCGCGTATGAAAATATGCAGTATCTAGTGAAACCATATAGCATTTAAGGTTATAGTGCGTTTAATTTAGAACTAATCCTGGAGCATTCCATGGGGAAATCCATACTGACTGTTGATGATTCGGCATCTATTCGACAGATGGTCAGCTTTACACTTAAAGGTGCCGGCTACACCATCACAGAAGCGGTAGATGGCAAGCAGGGGCTGGAAAAAGCTCAGGCAGGACGCTTTGATCTGATTCTGACCGATCAGAACATGCCTAATATGGATGGGCTGACTCTGATTAAAAGCCTACGAGCGTTGCCAGCTTATCGTTCTGTTCCCATTCTGGTACTAACGACTGAAGCAGGCGATACCATGAAGTCACAGGGTCGAGCTGCCGGTGCGACCGGTTGGCTGGTTAAGCCCTTTGATCCTCAGAAACTGATCGAGGTTGTACGCAAGGTGATCGGTTGAATCTGCGATAGGAAGTGGCAGCATGAATATAGATCTAAGTCAGTTTCATCAGGTATTTATTGATGAGGCCTACGAACATCTTGGCACCATGGAGCAACTGCTGCTGGCACTTGATGTTGAAGACCCCAGCCTGGAAGATCTTAATGCTATTTTTCGGGCGGCCCATTCAATCAAAGGTGGCAGTGGTACTTTTGGCTTTAGTGATATTGCCTCTCTGACCCATGCCCTGGAAACTCTGCTAGATAAGCTGCGTAAGCAAACTTTGGCGGTCACTGATGAGATGATCTCCGCCTTCCTGAGCTGCTGTGATCTGCTCAGTGCCATGCTGGAAGCGCATCAGGATGGCTCGCCGGTCGATGAGGCACAGATTGAAGTGGTTCGGGCCGAACTACTCAGGCTGGGTGATGAAAGTGTCGTCCTCGCTGAGCCACCTGCTGCTTCAGAAACAACCTATGCAGAAATTGAATCAGTGACTGCGCCGATCTGGCTGATAGATTTGCATCCTCAAAGTGATATCTTTTCCGGAGCTGCTTCCATTGATGCAGTCAGTGAAGACCTGGCAGCGCTGGGTCAGCTTAGTGTCATCAATCAACAACCCAATAGTCACATATCCTGGCGGCTGCAGGGCCCGGAAGATCCTGATGTTATCAGTGAAATTTTCGCTTTTATATGCCAGCCATCAGAGGTCACTATTCAGCCCGAGCTCAGGGACGATGCCGTTGAAGAAGATGAGGGTTTTGGCTTTTTTGTTGATGAGGCCGAGCTACCAGCGCAACAGGCTCAGAATGAGGCTGAGCAGGGTTTTGGTTTTTTTGTAGAGCTAGATGAATTGCCCGCCAACCAGGCTGCAGCTCAGGAGCAACAGCAAGGTTATGGTTTTTTTGTGGATGAGGCCAGTTTGCCGGTAGCCTCTTCGTCAGCGGATGCCATCTCAAATCAGCCGATGCAGAAGTCCCAGGTCTCCCTGGCTCAAAAAAACCGTTCAGAGACTCCCAAACATCAAGCTGAAACATCGATCAGAGTCGGCGTTGAAAAAGTTGATCAGTTGATTAATCTGGTCGGCGAACTGGTGATAACACGCTCAATGTTGGCTCAGTCAGCGTCACAGTTGGATTCGGTGGAGTATGAATCGATACATAACGGTCTGGTTAATTTAGAGCGTAACTCCCGCGATTTGCAGGAAGCGGTGATGTCTATTCGCATGTTACCGATTAACTTTGTGTTTGGGCGCTTTCCACGTGTTGTGCGTGATTTAACTCAGAAAATGCATAAAAAAGTGCGCTTAAAGTTGGTAGGTGAGGAAACTGAACTGGATAAGGGGCTGATTGAAAAACTTGCTGATCCACTGACCCATCTACTGCGCAACAGTATTGATCATGGTATTGAAACGCCAGAAATACGGCGAGCTGCTGGGAAGCCTGAAGAGGGGACGATTACACTCAGTGCCAGCCATCAGGGTGGCAGTATTCTGGTAGAAATTGTGGATGATGGGGCTGGGTTGAACCGCGAAAAACTGCTGGAAAAGGCCCGCGAGAAAAATCTAGCCATATCGGAAAATCCTACAGATAAAGAAGTCTGGCAGTTAATTTTTGCACCCGGGTTTTCAACCGCCAAAGAGGTGACCGATGTCTCTGGGCGGGGTGTGGGGATGGATGTAGTGCAGCGTAATATTGCAGAGATGAAAGGGCAGGTTGAGATTGAATCTATACCTGGTGTCGGCACGACTATTGGTTTGCGCCTGCCTTTAACTCTGGCCATTCTGGACGGTATGACGCTACGGGTTGGTAAGGAAATTTTCATCTTGCCACTGACGCGTATTCTTGAATCCTTTCAGCCTGAACCAGAGCAGTTGAAAACGGTTTCAGGTAAAGGCCGGGTTGTGCAGATGCGCGGTGAGTACCTGCCGTTACTGGAGCTATATAAAACGTTGAATCTGGAACCCGAGGTCACTGAACCTGAAAAAGGTATTCTGGTGGTGGTCGAGACCAACAGCGACAAGGTGGCGCTATTTGTAGATGAGTTGATAGCACAGCAGCAAGTGGTGATTAAAAGTCTGGAAACACACTATCGCAAGGTGGATGGAATCTCCGGTGCAACCATCATGGGTGACGGGCGTGTGGCACTTATTCTTGATATCGACAAACTGGCGCGTATGCACAGCACAGATAACCAGTTGCAGAAGGGTTGAGGTGAAATTATGACAGAAGAAACACAGGATAACCCATTACTAAATCAAGCCGGGGAGTACCTGACATTTACTCTGGGCGACGAAGAGTATGCTATCGATATCCTCAAAGTACAGGAAATTCGCGGCTATGATGCTGTCACCCGTATTGCCAACACACCAGACTACATAAAAGGTGTGATCAACATGCGCGGGGTCATCGTGCCGGTTGTCGATATGCGCCTGAAGTTTCATTTGGGTAATGCTACTTATGATCAATTCACTGTGATGATTATTCTCAACCTGGGCCAGCGAATTGTCGGTATGGTGGTCGACTCAGTATCTGACGTGGTGGCATTGAAGCTGGATGAAATACGTCCCGCTCCCGATTTCGGTGCCAGTTTTGACACCCAGTATCTATTAGGTCTAGCCACCGTGGGTGAGCGCATGGCTATAGTCGTGGATATAGAGAAACTGATGACCAGCCAGGAAATGGGTTTGATCGATCAGCTAGCCGGCGTGTAGATTTCAGGAGAAAAGAATGAGAAATATCAGTGTCAAAGCCCGGTTGATTTTTGTCATCGGTCTATTGTCAGTCTTGCTGATTACAATCGGTGCCATGGGGCTCAATGGCATGCAAAGCGCTGCGTTGCGCTTGGAAACAGTATTTGACGATCGTCTGATTCCTTCACACCAACTGGCTGATATCGAATACATGATGCAACGCAATATCATCGAGTTGCAACTGGCGGGAATGCATGATCCGCGTCTCGAAGAACATACCCTGCATAATCATGAAATCCAGCAGCATACTGACCGGGTACGCGAGAATATTGAGGCGATTACCCAAACCTGGGACGCCTACATGCAGACTTACCTGACACCCGAGGAGCGCACTCTGGCTGAGGGGTTTGCCGAAGCCCGACGTGATTTTGTACAAAACGGTCTGTTGGTGGCCGTAGATCTATTTGAAGACAGCCGCTTTCGTCAGGGTAATATGCATATGATCCGTGTCGTTAACCCTGCATTCAATAAGGCTTATGATCTGGCAACAGCGTTGCTGGACCTGCAGGCGATAGTTGCCGAACAGGAGTATCATACCGCATTGTCTGAGTATGACCGTACTCGGAATACCATCATAGCGATGATTGTGGTGGGTGTGTTGTTGTCCGCGCTCATCGGTTGGTTACTGATTCGTGCGATTGTTAATCCACTTAATCGCACTGTTGGCTATTTTGGACATATCGCCGAAGGTAAGCTGGATAATGTTATTAGAGTGGATAACCATGACGAGATAGGGAAAGTGCTGCTGTCATTAGACAGCATGCAAGCCAAGCTAAACATAGATATTACTGAAGCCAGGCGTGTAGCTGATATTAATTTGCGGATTAAAAATGCACTCGACAGCGTATCTGCCAATGTGATGGTTGCAGATGCCGGTTTTGAAATCATCTATATGAACCCGGCGGTGCTGGATATGTTCCGTACGGCGGCAGATGATATCCGTCAGGATTTACCACGTTTTGATGTAGAAAATCTGGTCGGTAACAGTATCGATCTCTTCCACAAAAATCCTGCCCACCAGCGTCAGATGTTGTCAGTCTTGCAGGATAAGCATGAAACAACCGTGCATCTTGGCGGCCGTACTTTCGACCTGGTAGCCAATCCGATCTTTAATGACGAAGGAGACCGCTTGGGATCCGTTGTAGAATGGAAAGATCGTACCGAGGAGGTTGTTGTCGAAAGAAGTGTGACCGATCTGGTTGAAAAGGCAACACAGGGTGATTTTAGCGCGCGTATTGAGTCAGAAGGCCTACAGGGATTTTTTAAGCGTCTGGGTGAAGGCGTCAACAGGTTGATGACAGTGACTGACACGGGTTTGCGGGAAGTGATGCGCGTCATGAATCACCTCTCAAAAGGTGAGTTGACTGAGCAGGTCACCGGTGATTATCGCGGTGCCTTTGGCGAACTGCAAGCGAGTACCAATTCGACAGTTGAACATCTGAAATCATTGGTGAGCGAGATCAAACAGTCCGTGGATGCAATTAACACCGCTGCACAGGAAATAGCCGCCGGAAACACCGATTTGTCACAGCGTACCGAAGAACAGGCTTCCAGTCTGGAGGAAACTGCATCCAGTCTGGAAGAATTAACCTCGACTGTTCGGCAAAATGCGGATAACGCACGTCAGGCGAATCAGCTGGTTCAAAGCGCTGCCCGGGTAGCTGAAAGTGGTGGTGAAAAAGCCCGTCGAGTGGTTAAAACCATGGATGCAATCAGTGAAAGCTCGAGCAAAATTGCTGATATCACCACGCTGATCGATGGCATCGCTTTCCAGACCAATATTTTGGCATTGAATGCAGCTGTTGAAGCAGCTCGCGCCGGAGAGCAGGGGCGTGGTTTCGCTGTGGTTGCCGGCGAAGTACGGTCACTGGCACAGCGATCAGCGGCTGCAGCTAAAGAAATCAAAGAGTTGATTAGTCGTTCAGTGGATATAGTTCATGAGGGCAGCGACCTGGTGACTGAAACCGGCAAAACCATCGAAGAGATTGTTATTTCGGTTAAACGAGTAACAGATTTGATGGGTGAGATTTCAGCGGCTTCGGAAGAGCAGAGTCAAGGAATTGAACAGGTGAATCAGGCGGTTACCCAAATGGATGATGTCACTCAGCAGAATGCTGCATTGGTAGAAGAGGCGGCTGCGGCTGCGGAGTCTCTGGAAGAGCAAGCTGGCTCTTTGGCGACCTCAGTGGCCGTGTTTAAACTGGATGAGCAGCCTGTATTGATGCGCCAGACTCCAAGGTTACAAGCTGCTCGTGCACCGGCAAAAACAGCAAGAGTAAAACCTGGTCTAGCTAAACCAGCCAAACGCTTAGCGTCTCCTCCCAACAGACCCAATGGGGATGAGTGGGAAGAGTTCTAAGTATACGAGTTACAAACAAGGGGATCGGCAATGACAATTAAAGCTAAAATATCCGCAGGTTTTGCTGCAGTAGCACTGATCTCTCTGCTGCTTGGCAGTCTGGGCTACTGGGGGGCTGTTCGCAGTGAAGCGAGCATTGCCGAACTGGGTGAACGACGCCTGCCAGCAGTGCAGACTGTGTTGGAAATGCAGGTGGCTCTGAACAATGTAGTGACTGGTTTCAGAACGCTAATGGATCAAAGTGCTGATACGGCGGCACGTAATCGCCAGTATCAGGTCATTGCGGATAGTCGTGAAGTCTATCGGGCCCTGGTAAATCGTTACGATGCTTTGCCAAAGTCTGCCGAAGAGGAGCGCGCCTGGCAGGTATTTCAAACTACCCTGCCAGACTGGCTGGCAGCAAATAACGAGATAGCCGTGTTACATCAGGAGCTGGATGAACTGCGTATTGCTAACCCTCAGGCCTTTGTCGGTGATCTTCAAGACCGCATTGCCGAAGCAACCATGGGTGAGACCCTGCGCTACCAGGAAGCAGCATTTACTGCATTGGATCAGGTGGTGCGGTTGAACATGAATGCAGCCGCTAGCCAGGTTGAATTCGGTATCAATCAGGCGGCATTATTAAAAACCATCAGCCTGCTGGCAATGTTGATAGGGGTTATTCTGTCTGCCGGACTGGGCTTTATCATCACGCGTGGTATTACACGTCCTTTGACTCTTATGGTCAATGCAGTTGAGCGTGTTCGCGATAGTGGCAATTTCAATGAGCAAGTCAACTATACCCAGAAGGATGAGATTGGTCAGGTTATTCGTGCATTCAACACCTTGCTGAGTTCGCAAAAGCATGCCCTTGAAGAGGCTAACACTACCATCGAAGCCCTGGCTTCAGGTGATTTTAACGCCCGCATTCAGGGGGAGTATGCCGGCGATCTTGATGCGTTGAAGACCGGTATCAACAGTAGTGCAGAGACGATTCGTCTGACTATGGATGAATTATCCAAGGTGATGCAGGCTATCCGTCAGGGCGAGTTTGGTGTGTCGATTAATCCGGCACTGGTTCGCGGTGACTATCGACTCATGCTCGAAAATGCCGCTCATGGCATGCAGTCGCTTAAACGCAGTGTCGATTCTGTCGTGCAGGTTATGACTCAGGTAGCTGAGGGACAGTTTGGAGCTCGTGTTGATGCGGATGCTTCCGGTGAAATGCTGAAATTGAAAAATATGATTAATCAGTCAGTGTCTGCGCTGGAAACAGCATTCATGGAAATTCAACGGGTAATGCAGGCGTTGGCTAAAGGGGATTTGACTGAGCAGGTTCAAGGTCAATATCCAGGAGACTTGGGGACACTGGCCGATGCGGCCAATACCACGGTGGTACAGTTGTCGGATGTCATCCAACAAATTCACCAGTCTGTAGGAAATGTGAATACGGCAGCTACCGAAATTTCAGCGGGCAATACCGATTTATCTCAGCGTACCGAAGAACAGGCATCCAGCCTTGAGGAAACGGCTTCCAGTATGGAAGAGCTGACGAGTACGGTAAAACAAAATGCCGATAATGCCCGTCAGGCTAATCAGTTGGCAGGACAAGCTAACCGAGTTGCCGAAGCGGGTGGAAGCAAGGTTCAGGAGGCTGTGGCGACCATGCATGAGCTGACAGCCAGTTCTGAAAAAATCACCAATATCATCAGCGTGATTGACGGGATTGCTTTCCAAACCAACATACTCGCCTTGAATGCGGCTGTTGAAGCGGCCCGGGCGGGTGAGCAAGGGCGTGGTTTTGCTGTAGTTGCCGGAGAAGTCAGAACTCTGGCTCAGCGTTCAGCTGCCGCTGCTAAAGAAATTCAGTCGCTGATTAAAGAAGACGCCGGAATTGTAGAAAATGGCAGTCGCTTGGTCCGCGAAGCTGGCGTATCAATGGATGAAATTGTGCAATCAGTGAAGCGTGTAACCGACATCATGGCTGAAATATCGGCAGCATCTGAAGAGCAAAGCCAGGGTATTGAACAGATCAATCAGGCTATTACACAGATGGACGATGTTACCCAGCAAAATGCGGCGCTGGTAGAAGAGGCTGCTGCCGCTGCTGAGTCTCTGGAGGATCAAGCCGCTTCCTTATCGCAGGCGGTTTCCGTATTCAAGATGAATCTGTCTGACAGGCAAGCCGTGCGGCCACCCAAACTGCAGGCAAATCCTGTAAACAAACGACCGGCTACCATTAAACACCTGCCACATGCTGGAACGTCAGAAGATGAGTGGGAGGAGTTCTAAACCTGAAAGAGGCTTATGAGTCAGAATCAACTTATTTAGGGAACAGGTGGCCTGTGGAGCGCGAATTTGTATTCAGGAATGAGGACTTTGAACGCATCCGTAAGTTGATCCGTGAGCGCGCAGGAATATCGCTCACGGAAAAAAAACGTGATTTGGTTTACAGTCGCATTGCTCGTCGTTTGCGGGTTTTGCAATTGACTGAATTTTCAGACTATCTGGATTTTTTGGAACAGCATGAAGATGAAACGCAAGATTTCATTAATGCACTCACCACCAATCTGACCGCTTTTTTTCGGGAATCGCATCATTTTGATTATCTCTCGCAAGTGATGTTGGCCGGACAGGCAGGAACTAAGCGCCCCTTTACTATTTGGTCGAGCGCCTGCTCAACCGGAGAGGAGGCCTATTCCCTGGCGATGACAGCGATTGAAACGTTTGAAAGTTGGACTCCTCCGGTCAGGATCCTGGCGACCGATGTGGACACCCATGTATTGGAGCAGGCTCAGGCCGGTATCTATGGTATGGAACGACTGGCAAAGCTATCCGATAGGCGTATTCGCCAGTTTTTTTACAAGGGGCGTGGGGCTCGGAGCGGAAGTGCGCGTATCCGCCCGGAGGTGCAGCAACTTATCCGCTTTCGCCCCTTTAATTTGTTGATGCCGAAATGGCCACTTAAAGGCCGGTTTGATGCAATTTTTTGCCGTAATGTGATGATTTATTTTGATAAACCGACACAGTACAGTATTTTGTCCCGCTTTCATCCGCTCTTGTCTGAGCAGGGGTTACTTTACGCGGGCCACTCAGAAAGTTTTCAGCATGCTGCTGATCTATTTCGTTCGCAGGGACAGACTATTTTTTATCCGGTGCGTTCTGCTCATTTACAGAGGTCTAACGCATGAAAGGTTCAACTGACAATTATCATACGTTGGTACCGGATATTTATTTTGATCCTTACTTTGAACAGGATGCAGTCAAAATTCTTCCCGGTGAATACTATGTGACGGCACGCGACATGATCCTGGTCACGGTGCTGGGAAGCTGTGTCTGTGCCTGTATTCGGGATCCACAAACAGGTATCGGTGGAATGTGTCATTTTATGCTGCCTGAGCAGTACCTGGATGATTCGCTAATCGCCAGCTCTATGCGCTATGGTAGTCATGCGATGGAAACCCTGATCAATCAGTTGATTAAAAATGGTGCTCAGCGTGAGCATTTACAAGCCAAAGTATTTGGTGCTTGCAATGCCTTAGCGTCACCCGGCGGGCATAAAATGGGCGAGCACAATAGTCGGTTTGTAGTGGCTTATCTTGAAAAAGAGAGCATACCGGTACTGGCTCGTGACCTGCTGGATGTTTATCCGCGCAAAGTATACTTCTTTACCCGCACGGGGCTGGTTAGAGTAAAAAAGCTGAAAAAGCTGAACAACACAACCATTATGGATCGGGAAGCAGATTATTATAGCCGTCTGACGGATGCTGATATGTCCGGTGATGTGGAGTTATTTCGTTGATACAAAAAGAAAAAATTAAAGTCCTGGTGATAGATGATTCCGCACTTATCCGCCAGTTACTCACCGAAATCATCAATGGTCATGCCGATTTGGTAGTGGTTGCCTGTGCCCCAGATCCGATTGTCGCGCGTGAGTTAATCAAATTGCACAATCCCGATGTACTGACACTCGATGTTGAGATGCCGCGTATGGATGGTCTGGAGTTCCTTGAACGTCTGATGCGTTTGCGGCCCATGCCGGTGTTGATGGTTTCGTCGTTGACAGAAACCGGTTCAGATGTGACGCTGAGAGCTCTGGAGTTGGGCGCAATCGATTATATTGCCAAGCCCAAAGTGGATATCGCCAGTGGTTTACAGCGTTATGCTGAGTTGATTGCAGAAAAACTGCGTATCTGTGCTTCGGCTAATGTGAAATCAGCCTTGCCCGTAAAGCCGGGTCGAGTCACACCCATACGCCGCGGCTACTCCTCAACCGAAAAAGTTATTTTTGTCGGTGCTTCAACGGGTGGTACAGAAGCGATACGTCAGTTTCTTGAGCCACTGCCTGCTGATATGCCCGCCATCATGATTACTCAGCACATGCCGGAACATTTTACTAAAACTTTTGCCGAACGGCTCGACAAGCTTTGTACTCTGCATGTGCAGGAAGCGGCCCATAATCAACGCTTATTACCCGGACATGTGTACATTGCACCGGGCAATGCTCACCTTGAGATCCTTCGCAGCGGCGCTAATTACATGACATCACTGAGCGACGCTGCACCAGTTAACCGTCACCGCCCGTCGGTGGATGTGTTATTTTTGTCGGCCGCGCGCGTAGCGGGTGCGAATGCTATCGGGGTGATACTGACCGGTATGGGTAAGGATGGTGCAATAGGGTTAAGAGCAATGAAAGAGGCTGGAGCTGCAACCCTGGCGCAGGATGAGCAAAGTTGCATCGTGTTTGGGATGCCGAAAGAAGCTATTGCTCTGGGGGGGGTAGATGAGATTTTGCCTGTTACAGCACTGCCTGGTCGTGTGATAGAGGTAGTAGGCCAGCGAATTAACCGAGTTTAAGGAAAAGCATTATGACGAAGTTCAACATATTTATTTGGTTAGTAGCACTGGCCGTGGGTAGTCTGTTAGCGCATTGGGTCTATCCGACTCTGGGTGTGGTTGTGGCACTGGGCATAGGTTTGAGCGTTTCCCTGAAAGAGATGCATAGCAAACTGAACTCGGCAAATCAGTTAGTGCCAGTCAACCGCAATGATGTTGTTGATGAGATGCAGGAGATCGGCATTTGCATTGAGCAGGTTGTTTCTGAAATTGTGAGTGATATGGATGCACTGCAAAGTATGCAGACTGACGCCATGAACACTTTATCCTTGTCATTTTCGCAACTTAAAGAGCAGATAGAGCGGCAACAGGCTGATGTGGCCGTGTTGTTATATGGTGATTCTGGAGAAGATCATGGCAAGTCTGTGTCCGGTCATCTCGGAGGTTTTGCGCATGATACATTGGAAACGATGAACCACTTTGTCGAAACTACTGTCAGAATGAGTGCAGACTCAATGGAAATGCTTGAGCGGGTATCACATCTTTCTGACCAGATGCCGACCTTGATGAAAACCCTGGATGATATTGACAATATTTCCAAACAGACCAACTTGCTGGCGTTGAATGCCGCGATTGAGGCTGCGCGAGCGGGTGATAGTGGTCGTGGCTTTTCTGTGGTCGCGGATGAGGTCAGAGCACTTTCCAGTCGTTCAGCCAGTTTCAGTAAAACGATTCAGAATAACCTGAATGAGATGAATGCTCAGATTGCCACGCTGGTGGATGATGTTAGTCGCATTGCTTCTCAGGATATGTCATTCATTCTGGAGGCTAAAAAAGAGGTGCAAAGAGCGATTGAGCATTTAATGTCAAAAACCGAAAAAGATCAGCAGATTACTCAGGGTATGGAGTCCATTTCTCAGGAATTAATGACCGCCTTATTTGACGCGATGCGTGCCATGCAGTTCCAGGATATGAGCAGTCAGACGATCCAGCATACTACCGATGAACAGCGCCATCTGTTGGTATTGGCAAGTGTATTGAAAAACGAAGTTAAAAATCTGGATGAACAGTCATTACGGGACAGTATCAAACAGTTTCGTGAAGATAGACAATCACGTAAGTCCAATCCTGTATCAGCGAGCTCCATGAGCAGTGGCGATATAGACCTTTTTTGAGGAGTTTTATCAGTGAGTGAAGCCGTTATTACCATTAAATTACCGGAACGATTTGACTTCAGTTACCACAAGGAGTTTTACAATAAAACGGCAGAGGTGCTGGCTGATCATAAACATCGAGAAGTCGAAATGGATTTTAGTCGAGTTGAGTATCTGGACAGTTCGGCATTGGGGATGTTGGTGATGTTACAGAAAAAATGTGCTGAAGTGGGTAAACAAGTCGTGGTCGTCAACGCATCAGGACTTGCAGCCGATATTCTGAAAATAGCCAATATGGAAAAAATTGTTGAGATTCGATGAGACAGTTGGGCGTAGATGATGATCGTTCAGGTATTACCATACTGGTTGTTGAAGATAACTCAGCCCTGAATTCGTTATTTCAATCGTATTTAAGTCGACAAAAGTTCCATGTTGTCAGCGCGTTGAGCTTTGATGCGGCTCGGTTGATTCTGGCCTCTGAAACAACGATCGATATTGCACTGATAAATTATGACTTAGGTGACTACAAGGGTATAGAGCTGATCAGCTACTTCCCCAAAAACGAGAGCAAAAAAAACATACCCGTTATTATGCTCGGCACCAGTCAAGATCAGGCAGTGCTTCAGGCCTGTTTTAAATTGGGCGTGGATGACTATCTGCTTAAACCAGTCAATCCAACGCTGTTGAGCCTGAAGATCGACTCGTTAGTCTATAATATGCGGTTAACCAATATCATCGCCGAGCAAAACGAAAAGCTACAACGGCTAATTAATAATGCCGAGATAGAAGAGCAGTTGGCATCGCATATTTTCTACAATAATCTGCTGAGTCAAAAGACCCAAACGGTTGCGGGTTTTACCCACTTTCTGCAATCCACCAGCGGATTCAGTGGGGATATTATCCTGGCTCGCTATGCACCTTGCGGTAGCATTTTTATCCTGCATGCCGATGCAACCGGGCATGGTTTATCCTCTACGATTACACTGATGCCAATGGTTTCCATCTTTAAAACCATGGTGCATAAAGGGTATCGGTTGGAGCCGATTGTTCGGGAAATGAATTCCCGTTTGATTGAACAGCTCCCGGCGGATCGTTTTGTGGCGGCTTCGCTGATTGAAATCGATATCAATCATGGTGACCTGAAAGTCTGGAATGGGGGAATGCCGGAGATACTATTACTGGATGATACTCATCAGGTTACGCACCGTTTTCACTCCTCGCATATGGCCCTGGGAATATTGGAGGATGCACAGTTTGAAGTGCGTGCCATACATTGGAAGCTGCCGGAAAAAGGGCTGCTGTTTGGTTTCAGTGATGGAGTCGTCGAGCAAGAGGATTCTTTCGGGCGTGCTTTTGGCATTGAAGGTGTGTTGCAGATCGTTAAACGTAAACCAGCTGATATGCTAAACACTATTGCCAGCACGATGGACAGGCATGTGGGCTCAAGCAGTCTTGATGATGATGCGTCCATGTATGAACTACACTTTGACCAGTTACGTGATGATCCCGGTACTATGACACGCGGGTCACAGGCCCTTGCTCAGGATATGAACGACTTGTCGCCTTTTGAGTGGTCTCTGGAGTTGGTTGGTACGCAGATTGCCAAGCAGGAGCTTCCTTCCATGTGTAATCAGTTCCTATCCACTATGGGCTTTGCTCAGTCTGTTTGTCAGCGTAGCTTTACGATCATCAGCGAGCTGGTAAATAACGCCATAGACCATGGTTTGCTGGAGTTGACCTCTTTATTGAAACTCGGACCTGAGGGGTTTATGGCCTATTATCTGGAACGTGAAAAACGCATCGCCAGCCTCACGCAGCAAGATGTACTGCGGTTGGTTCTGACATGGGGAAGCGATGCGCTAGGCCCTTATCTGCATATTGATGTAAAAGACAGTGGTAAGGGCTATCTTCCGGACAATATGGCTGTTAATGACGCTATGGAGTACACCTTTGGGCGCGGCATTACCTTGATCAAGCAGCTTGCCACTGCCGTAGAAATACGTGAGCGTGGTACCTTCGTGCGCGCTGAATTGCGTTAGTAATACAGGATAAAGCGCCATGATCAGTGACGAACATCTAGCTACAAACTGCTATTACGATCGCTATTTTGATACCCAAGCTGTCAAAGTTCTGCCTGGTCAGTATTTTGCCACGCATGACGACACCATGATTGTAACCGTGCTGGGCTCTTGTGTATCTGTGTGTTTGCGTGATCGTCTGAGTGGCATCGGTGGGATGAACCATTTTATGCTGCCACATGATTCAGGTGCTGATTCTGATAGTCTGATTGCTGCGTCCGGACGTTATGGCGTCTATGCCATGGAACTGTTGGTGAATCATCTGCTTAAGCTGGGAGCCAGTCGCAGTCGACTCGAAGCCAAAGTGTTTGGTGGAGGTCAGGTACTCAAAAACATGAGCTTTATGAATGTTGGCCAGCGTAATGTTAAATTTGTGATGAAGCATCTGCGTAACGAGTCGATCCCTGTGCTAGGTAAGGATGTGCTGGATATTTATCCCCGAAAAGTGTATTTCTTTCCGCAAACCGGCAAAGTCATGCTGAAGAAAATTCATTCTCTGCATAACAGTACGATTATCGATCGTGAGAAAGCCTATATGCATGAAATTGAAACACAGCCTATGACAGGCGAAGTCGATCTTTTTTAATTTTTTTAAACTACAGTCAGAGAACTGAATAACATGACTAGGACAACCACAACTGATATGACAGTGCTTGGCTGGCGAGAGTGGGTCGCTTTACCACAATTGGGTATTTCAGAACTCAAGTGCAAAGTTGATACCGGGGCCAGGAGTTCAGCATTGCATGCGTTTGCTGTCGAAGAGTTTTACAAGGAAAATCAGCGCTGGGTGAAGTTTGGCTTACACCCCTTGCAGCATAATGAGGTTACAGAAGTCTGGTGCGAAGCACCGGTCGCTGATGTACGCCGTGTGACTGATTCAGGTGGTCACACCACTGAGCGTTATTTCATTACCACGGAAATCCAGCTAGGTGGCCAGCGTTTTCCCATCACCCTTTCATTAACCAATCGGGACAATATGTTGTTTCGTATGCTATTGGGGCGAGAAGCCATGAAAGGGCGCTTTTTGGTCAATTCCGGTGTGTCCTATCAACAAGGTAAGCCATCAGAGCCCTTGGGCTGAAAAGGTTTCCATCACATAGCTCACTCGCCCTTCAGCGGTTTTATGGGGCTTGCGGATTTTCTCAATATGCCGTAATCGGGGGAGTAATCCCCGCCCATTGGCAACCTGAATGGACAGCCCTGGCCGGGCATTCAGTTCCAGTAATTGCGCTCCACGCGATTTATCCAGAACAATATCTGTACCGATATAGCCAAGATTGCTCATTTCATAACAGCGTGATGCCAGCAGCAGCATGGCTTCCCAGTCAGGGATGATCATGTTGATTAAGTGCTTGCCGGTATCTGGGTGGCGTTCAATTGGAATCGTAAATTGCACCGCCTTCAGGCTTCGTCCGGTCGCGATATCCAAGCCTACGCCAACGGCGCCCTGATGCAGGTTGGCTTTGCCATCTGATGCGTGAGTTGCCAGACGCAACATCGCCATGACCGGATAGCCACGAAATACAATAATGCGGATATCCGGCACACCTTCATAAGAGTAGCCTTCAAAGGTATCATCGAACTCAATCAGGTCTTCAATAATGGCAACATCTGGATTACCCCGCAATGAGTAGAGGCCCGCCAGGGTGTTGGTCAAATGGCGTTTGATCGCTTCCAGCGTGATCTCGGCACCGGATGATTTAACGAACAGATCCCCGTGTCGCCCGGTTATAACCAGTATTCCTTTACCGCCGGAACCCCTGGAGGGTTTGATGGCAAAACTTTGTAGCTGCATCAGCCGCTCCTCAACATGACTGATCTCATGCTGGGTTCTGACAACTGATATCAGTGCCGGTGTTGCCACACCATACTCTTCAGCTAAGAGTTTGGTTTTGAGCTTATCATCGACCAGTGGATAAAAACGCCGCAGGTTATAACGCCCGATAAAGTCGACATTGCGGCAGTTCATCCCCAGAATGCCAGCTTTTTGCAGACGAAAAGGACTGGCCCAGCGCATTATGATTGCTCCAGCATGGCGCGAAAACGGCGTAGCTCAGACAGTTTATACCCTGTGTATTGTCCCATCAGCATGATGACGGCCAGTATGATCAGGTTCAGTTCTGGAAAATTGAACGTCAGGTGGCCGAATAAAGGCAGCTGCATCACCAGGTAGGCAAACACGGCGACCAGAAGGCTGCCACCCCCCTGAACGATAACCTGTTTCGGACCTTCCTCTTCCCACAGAATGGACATACGTTCAATCGTCCAGGCGATGATGATCATTGGGAAGAAGGTAATAGTCATGCCCGTGCTGAAGCCGAGTTGATAGCCCACCAGACTCAGCAGGGAAACCAAAAACACCACCAGTACGACCAGGGTAGCGATACGTGAGACCAGCAGCAGGTTCAGACGAGACAACCAGGTACGGATGACGAGCCCCATGGCGACAATACTGATAAAGCTGATCAAACCAAGGACCAGTGAGGTTTGCAAAAACGCCAGGGCGATCAGAATCGGCATAAAGGTGCCGGAGGTTTTCAAGCCGATAATAATGCGCATGAATACCACAACCATAGCACCTAATGGCAATAAAAACAGTAGCTTGAACATGCTTTGTTCTTCAATCGGCAAGCTGTGTACGCCTAACCAGGCCAGTCCTTGACCGGCAAACTGCGATTTGGCCAATTTCAGTGACGGCAGGGTCTGCTCTATCATTGAGAAACTGACTCGTGAGCCTTGCCCACCGACGACGTCCAGCAGGGATGCTCCACCTCGCTGCCACAGCAGCAGGTTTTCCGGCAGCCCCTGATATCCGGTTTGTGGATCAAACACCAACCAGCGTCCGTCGGTAAAAATCTCAATCATTGGCGTCAAACCTTGATGACGACGTGCATCTTCAAGATACAAGCCCACGGAAAGACGCGTTGGCACACCCGCCTGATTCAACAGTTTGTCCAGCGCTTCGGCTGTTGAGTGGTTAGTCAGTAAGAGCGCGGTATTCTGTCCGGGTTCAGGATTGCGTAGCAGACGTAACAATTCACGTGTCAGGCTTTCGGCTGTACTCGACTTGCTGCGTGCCTGGTCGATAATGTCGCTGGCCGCCGTCGCTTCAGACTCGCTCCAGAGTACCTGTCTTGCCAATGGCCGGGGTAGCTCGGCTGTATCAACCTTGTCGGGATCGGGAATCAGCTGCGCCTTGTAATAAAGCGTTTGCAGCCCACTAGCGTTGCTTTTGGACCATTCTCCCCGACGTAGACCATCATGTTCTATAATCGCAAAGCCATAACCCGACGAGGCGGCCACTTCATTGATCAAGGTAAAGCCTGGAGGGTTGTCCGGTAGCATCATGCTGGCAAGTACTGGCTCATTGTAGCTTTGAAAGTCAATACGGGCTTCAATCAGCCAGGCCTGTTTCTGTTCGCCAGGCCAAAAGGGAATGCCCAGCTGTATATGCCGCATAACGGCTATACTGAGTCCGGCCAGTATCAGGATGGCTATAGTCGTGTAAAACGGTACTCTGGATACCATTCAGATGCGTCCTCAAACAGAGTTTCAGTCGGTTAATCCGGCTGAAACAGAAAATCGATAGGTGCAATATACTGCCTGCTGACATCAACCACCATCTGGTCACGCAAAATATTGCGGCCAATCAGCAGCGGAAAATCCAGATGACTGCGGTCACTCAGGGTAAATTCTGCCGTATGACTGATGCTGCCCAGGGTAAAGTGCAGTTCGACAACAGGGCGGCGTTCAAATTCATCACTGATAGACTGGCTGATTCTGACACGCCTGACAACGGGACGTTCATAAGAGACCTCTTCTCCGGTTTCAGGGTGCCGTGTATCAAAACGGACCCAGCGACGACCGTCACGTTCGAAATGCTGAATATTGCGAGCATCCAGTGACGAGGTAGTCGCTCCGGTATCGATTCGGGCATTGAAAACCAGATCCAGAGGGGATATATGTACTCTTTCAGCTTCACCCACCAGTTGCTTTTCCATTCCACCCAGCATCAGACTGCCGTTATTCTCTGCTTGAGGGCAGACTAACCGGGGTGCCGGTTTACATTCGGGTGGTTTAACCTGTTCAGCAATCGTTGTCTGTAACCGACTGATCACTGCTTCCTGAGCCACTGTCAGCTGTTCAATGACTTGCATCTGCGTGCCGTTCAACCGGTTAATCTGGTCATCCTGTGCTTCCAGTCGCTGGTCGATGGACTCGACAACACCTTCCTCGATATACAGGTGACCGGGAGCGCAGCCACCCAGTAGCAGGGCAGAGCCGATAAGCGCGATTGACCATCTAAACATATAAAGCTCCGATTGACATAAGGTTCTCTGGAAAGGCGCTAATATTACGCGATTTTGAGTCGGGATAAAATTGATTCGCTAAGGACATTACGGGTTTATGGCGCTGAAGCGAGCTAAAGGTTAAAATTCTGCCCGACGCTGATCTTCTGTGGTGGTTCCAGATGCTGCATATCTTTGTGAATCGTGAAATCAGCGGCCATTACCCGTATCCGATGGAGAATTGAATGATTATTCAGGTTAATACTGACAGCAGCATTGAAAATGATGATGCGTTGATCACGCATGTTGAATCAGTTGTTGAAAAGGCGTTGGGCCGTTTCGGTGAAAAAATTACCCGTGTTGAAGTGCATCTGCATGATGAAAACGCTCACAAGCCCGGCGACCATGACAAGCGTTGTGTGTTGGAAGTTCGTTTGGCTGGTTTGCAGCCTCAGGCGGTGACCGAGCATGCTGATACGACCCATAAAGCGTTAGCGGGTGCTTGTGACAAAATGAAAAGTCTGCTGGACAGCCTGCTGGGGCGTTTAAACAAACATTGATTTGTCAATGACGCTAATCAGGCGTTTTATACCTGCCGCTTAATATTGAGCAGGGCTTTTATAGCCTGCTCAATCCGCTTTAAATCCGGACTGCTTGTTGACTAGCTCTTGTATTAACTCAGCCAGACGGCGCGTTCCAGGTCCGGCAAATTCGCCTTCACTCATCACCAGGTAGAGGGGAACGAAGCGGCTGGCACCCGTTTGCAGAGGTAGAGGTTTTAATTCCCCCTTGTCCAAATATTGTTGAATTTTTACCCGTGGATACCACGCAAACCCCATGCCGGCACAGACGCTTTTGATTGAGGTGCTGCCGTTGCTGAAGGTCCATCGCTGTTCGGCACCTAACCAGCCGGCATCCAGTTTTCGACTGCCTGAGTCCCGTACCACCAGTTGTCTGTGGTGGCGAAGATTCTCTAGCGTCAGTGGTGTGGGAAGCTGGTGCAGTGGGTGTTGTGGGTGTGCAACGGCAATAAATTCAATATTCATCAATGCCTGCCCGATAAAACCAGGGGGTACCCGGCCACCAATAACCAGGTCAGCCTCCCGGCGTAACAGCGCTTCATCTGTGCCACTCAGGGTACTTTCGGCCAGCAGAATGCGTGTCTGGGGTTGTTCATCAGCAAAACGGTTCAGTGCTTGCAGAATAAGATCTTCAGGAAAGATGGTATCGATGGTCAGGTGGATTTCTGCCTCCCAGCCCTGGGCAAAGTGTTTGGCCAGGGTCTCCACTCTGTGAGCATGTTCGGTAAGATCCCGCGCGTGTCGCAGCAAGGCTTCTCCTGCTTCAGTCAACTGAGCGCGTCGCCCCTCAATACGGAAAACAGCAACACCCAGGCTTTGTTCCAGCCGGTTGATGGCATAGCTGACTGAAGACTGGCTTTTACGCAGTGTTTCGGCTGCCTGAGCGTAGCCTTGTGAATCAACTACGGTGATAAAGGTCTGCCATTGTTCAAGCGTTACTTGCATAAATAATACATCTAAATTTTGGATTAAATTAAGCTAATTATTGCTGTTTATTATCTATAAATCAAACCTCATAATATCCTCATCAAATCGAATCACAGGAGCGATGTAATGAAAACCTTACTTCATGTTAAAAGCAGTATATTTGGTGATGACGGCCAGTCAGTGCAGTTGGCTGATCGCCTGATCAAGCGTTGGCTGCAGCAAAACCCGGAAGGGCAGGTGGTGGTGCGTGACCTGGCTGCTGAGCCCATCGCCCATTTTGATATGCAGACGATTGCAGCCCTGTCTGCTGAAGCGGAGCAGCGTAGTCCGGAGCAGCAGGCTATAGTTGCACTGTCAGACCAGCTAATTACTGAACTCCAGGAAGCTGATGTGCTGGTGCTGGCAGCGCCTATGTACAACTTCGCTGTCCCTTCACAATTGAAAGCCTGGTTTGACCAGATTGCCAAAAATGGGGTGACCTTCCGTTATACAGAGCAGGGACCCGTAGGCTTGCTGCAGGATCGCCCGGTATATGTATTGGCAACACGTGGTGGTCAGTACCGTGAAGCGGGCCTGGATTTTCAGGTACCCTGGATAAAGCTGATTCTCGGCTTTGTCGGATTGAAGCAGGTCGAGGTGGTGTATGCTGAAGGTCTGAATATGGCGGGTGCCGATGTTGCTATTGAGCAGGCACGCGTCGAACTGGATGCTTTAACACTAAGTTAAAGCGGGAGGTGAGCTATGCAAGCTCGAAAAGTTAAACGTATTATTAAAGCCGTTGATAGTCAGGATGGCGCGGGCGTTAAGCTTAAGCGCAGTATCGGGAATCGGCAGAATCTGCGCATAGATCCATTTTTGATGCTGGATATGTTCTCATCGGATAATCCTGATGACTATATTGCCGGATTTCCACCCCATCCGCACCGTGGCTTTGAAACTGTCACCTACATGTTGAACGGGAGTATGTTGCACCGTGATCACATGGGTAATGAAGGTTTGCTGGGTACGGGGGGAGTGCAGTGGATGACGGCAGGGCGGGGCGTTATCCATGAGGAGCGCCCGCAACAGGAGTCAGGGCTGATGCGAGGGTTTCAGCTTTGGATAAATCTGCCCGCCGCTGAAAAAATGAAGCCGCCCGCCTATCAAAATATTGAGCCTGAGCAGGTCCCGGTTATTCAGGCTGATCGGGCAACAATACGCCTGGTAGCGGGTGAGTTAGAGATAGATGGGCAGGGGTACAAAGGTCCGGTGCAAGGCATAGTTACCCAGCCGGTGTTTATCGACATCAGTCTGGAGCCCCATAGCCGTTTAACGCTGCCTTTGGCATCCATGCTCAGTGGTTTTGTCTATCTGTTTGAAGGTGAAGCGGAGTTGAACGATGAGGCGCTATTACCGGAAGCGGCCATAGAGCTGGGTGATGGCGATGAGCTTAGTCTGAGTAGCAAGGACCAGCCAGCCAGGTTGTTGTTGATCGCTGCCAAGTCGCTGAATGAACCTGTTGTGCAGTACGGACCCTTTGTGATGAATAGCATGGAGCAGATAGAGCAGGCATTGAATGACTATCGTGATGGCGTATTCACGGGTTGATGATTACGCTTTACCAAGAAGTCGCTTCAGGTTTTTCGTGAAGCGACTTTTCGTTGCGTTGTTGATTGACTTGCTCATTGAGTTGTTCTAACAGTTGATTCAGATTGAACACCTGCGTATCTAATTCATGCTTGGTGTTCAGTCGCTGCAGTTGCTTCTGTGCACTGCGGAACTTATGCACAGCCACTTGAGCCCCCCGATCACTCAACGCCTGTTGGGCATCTTGTAGTAGTAAATCGCAGTTGCAGCGCACATAGGCATTTTTCAGCTGCTGCAACTGCACTTGGCAAGTTTGGGTGTTAATGGCGCTCTGCTGTTTCAGACTATTAATCAGTTGAGCTGTTTCACGTATAAGGGCACGGTTGCGTTGTGCTGTGTTACGGTCATGAAACAGTGTGATTTGGTCTTTTGGAAACGCCGGTGGGCTGAAAGGCTCTTTATCTCGCTCGTCCAGCTTTTGCAGTGCTTGCTGGTGTCCGGTAGAACGATCCAGTTTGCTGGCACTGTGCCAGAGACTGCGCAGATAGCTGATTAGTAATCTTTTCAGTTCCACTGTCTGGAATTCAGCTGGCAAACTATCGAGCAGGTGCTCTGTACCCCGAATCTGGTTGCGTACAGCAAGCAACTGCATCTGTCTTTCACGGCGTTGGTTTTCGGCTGTTTGAATAGCAATAGCCACCATGGCCATGAAGAAGACTCCAGTCAGGATAATTGCAGCAGTTTCTGTTGGCGTCATAATGTATATCGGTTACTCGAGGTAGACACATCAATACTAACCTAGTCTGACGCTTCCCGCATTGAATTGGCTCAACCAATGAGCTGGAAAGCAAAAGATTGCATGGATTTTGAATTTTTTTAATGTCAGGTGTTGACGAGCATTATCTGTCTACGTATTATTTGCGCCTCTTCCAGAGCATCACTTGTTTGGAAGAGTGCATGCAAATGCGTATTACGTCCCATTCGTCTAGTGGCCTAGGACATCGCCCTTTCACGGCGGTAACAGGGGTTCGAACCCCCTATGGGACGCCATTTCTACTCAGTAGGCCTGAGCAGAAATAAAGCGGGAATAGCTCAGTTGGTAGAGCACAACCTTGCCAAGGTTGGGGTCGCGAGTTCGAGTCTCGTTTCCCGCTCCAAGTTAGTGTTTGAAAATGTACAACGTCCCATTCGTCTAGTGGCCTAGGACATCGCCCTTTCACGGCGGTAACAGGGGTTCGAACC